>JAPDJV010000027.1 GCA_029258925.1 Thermoproteota archaeon
TGTGGCCGCAACAACCTCAAAAATGCTGTACCTTGACGATGAGAGAATAGTGAATTCCGCTGGTGGCTGCTGCGACATTTATGGTGTCGGCTGGTCGCGCGGGAATGGAAAGCCCGATGACGGACGGTTCGACAGGGTTCAGGAGGTTTTCTACGGTGTGGGCGGCGCCACATTAATCAAGAAGTCTGCTTGGGAAGACGTCGGCCCCTTCGATGGACGCTACTTCATGTACGCTGAAGACTTGGATTGGTGTTGGCGAGCTATCATGCGTGGCTACAAAATCCTGTATGTTCCCACAAGCATCGTATACCACAAGTGGCATGGCTCCTCAGAATCCTTACCTATAGTATATTTCATGGAGCGAAACTGGATGTGCAACCTGATTAAAAACTACTCTTTAAAGTCTCTCTTAAAAATAGCTCCAAGATATTTTGGAATAAAGTTTTTCAAGTCAATGTGGCTTTTACTGCGAGGTAATGGGGAAGAGAAGCTTGCCTTCCTTAAGGCGATGATCTGGAACATCACCAACCTTAAAGGAAGCCTACGTAGACGTTCTGAAGTACAGAAACGTAGAACTATTCCAGATAGCGAGGTTCAGGAGCACATGTTTAAAAGTAGCTACGAGCTATTGCTGTGGAGAGGAATCGTAAAACACCCTATTCTTAAACGGTACGGTAAGGGACGTCTAAGCATGTCTTTCTATCAGCCTTAACCACTTGTTGTAAATCCTCCCTATGTCGAACTCTAACGCCCTCCTTCTGCTCTCTCTCCGCACCCTCTCACTATAGCCCTCCCTCCAAACCTCCATAGCCTTAGAGACGAGCTTATGGTCGCCTTCCACCAGCCACCCTGTTTTGTTGTGTATTACTGTTTCGCTTGGTCCTTGCTGGTTGTATGTTAGGACTGGGGTGCCGCAGGCCATGCTCTCAACGGGAACATAGCCGAAGGGCTCAAAGTTGAATGGAAAAAGCGTGTAAAGCGCATTAGAGTATAAGTCGACGAGCTTACTGTCATGAACGTAGGCGAATACTTCTACATTCCCATGGTTAACTAGTGACCTTGGAAGATGAACCGCTCTTGGCCCGAAAATTTTAACCCTCACACCACTATCAACAAGCGTCTTTAACAGGGAAATTTTTGTTTCCACCCCCGCATAAGCCAGTACGTAATCTCCTGTAGGGCTCGTGGTTGACGGCTTAAACACCTCACAATCTACAGGAGCATATATTACGTCTCGTACCATTACTCCTCGTTGACGGCATAGGTTAGCGTAAAAATTAGAACATGCGACAACCATTTTAGAGCAACCGACAAATCTTCTCACCAGTGAAGAGTCCATGCATTGAATTACAGGCTTAACGCTCTTATAGAGGACTCTATAGGTTAACGGGAAATCCCTTTCAGCATAATGCAACCTATCACTTACAAGGCCGAGAGCATACCATACGAGTGATGGCAAAGGCAACGTGTGAGAAAAATTAAGTGCGACGTAGCCATCCGCCGCTCTGTAAGCCTTAGAGTTCCTCCTGAAAAAGACCTCGCCAGCCCAGAGCTCCAGCCATCCAAGCGTGGACTGCATCTTAGAAATCGTCGCCACATTCAGGTTTAACACGGTAAACCCGTTTTTTTCGAAAAACAGTTGTAGCTGCGGTATAATTTGCGGGGTTACCAAGGCCACGTCGAACCCGTTTTCCATAAATGTTCTACCAAGGAAAAACACAAGCCGCGTACCACCATAGAAACCATGTACTGCATCGCTGAAAATCACCACCCTCAAGCAACGCCCCCTCACGGCGAGCAGCTAACCCTCACTTCCCAACCTACCATCCCTACATGCTTATATCTTTCTATTAACCAGCATTCCATTAAGTTTTAACTTGCCAGGATGAGGGAACCTTAAGATTTAAATCCCCACATCTTAAACATTTACTAAACCCCATTCCCCCGTATTCTCCTTTGAGGTGTTAACGATGAGGTATAACTGGGGTGAAGTGCGCGTCCTGATTACCGGGATAAGCGGCTTCGTCGGCTCTCTCATGGCCAAAAAGCTGGTTGACCTTGGCGCTGAAGTATACGGCATCATCAGGCGTAGAAATGAGGGGGTGGTCCCCAAAAGGCTTATAGACCTGCGCATAGACAAATGCGTGAACCTCATCGAAGGAGACATAACAGACATTACAAGCATATTTTTCGCCATAGACCAGAGTCAACCGGACGTAATCTTCCACCTAGCAGCCCAGAGCTTCGTTCCCAGAAGCTTCAAAGACCCCCTTGAAACAATTAGAACCAACGTTAACGGAACCCTAAACCTCCTAGAAGCCATCAGACTCAAAGACTTAGACCCCATCATTGTTTCCGCATGTTCAAGCGAGGAATACGGGCTCCAGATAATATCCGATAAGCATTATCAGAGAATGATCGAAAAATACGGGGTCATCCACCCTCAACCAGTAAGGATACCGGAACTTCCAATTAACGAGGAAAACTTCTTGAGGCCCATGAGCCCATACGCTGTGAGCAAGGTCGCGGTCAGCTACCTCATGCAGAACTATTACTACTCCTACGGGTTAAGAACGATAATCTCAAGAGCGTTCAACCACGAGGGGGCGGGGAGAGGACACAACTTCGTAACGTCAACCATCGTCAGGCAAGCCGTAATGCTCCGCTACGGGGAAACAGACGCAATCCACATCGGTAACGTTAACGCCTTCAGAGACTGGAGCCACGTTGAGGACATAATAGACGGGTACTTGCTCCTAGCAGATAAAGGGAAGCCGGGGAACGTCTACGTTCAAGGCTCCATGAGGACCAATAGTGTACTCACGTACATACTCCTCTCGCTTGAACAGCTAGGATACACTATACACGAAATTGAAACATTTAAAGGCGATAAGAAGATCAAGAACCCAACAGAGAGGAACATGGACGAATTCTTCGGTGTAAAGTTTGAGAAAACTAAGGTCGACGAATTAATGCTGAAAGAAGAAGTCAGCTATAAGCTTGAGGATCAGGGAATAACGGTGAAAACCGATAAAGGAGATTTGAAGGTGAAGTTCAACGGCGACCGCTTCAGGCCACTAGACGTACCAATACTCATGAGCGACACGGGGAAAATCAAAAAACTAGGGTTTAAAGTAAACAGAAAGTTAGACGACATCATAAAAGCACAGATAAACTACTACTTGAACCCAAACAACAGGAAAGGGATCCCGCCCTGAACAACGGGAAAACCCAGCCGCCGCCCCCGTCCCCCTAAGGAAATAATTTTAACCCCGTCCCCGTCTCCCTAAGGAACAGCCTAAACAGGGAAATCTTAAAATAAAGCGAATCTCACTTTTCCCTTTTGACCACTAACTGTAGGTTTTCTCATTTAGTGAAGGTGGCTTTCATGCATGATGTACCAGAAAGGATCTGCATTATATGCGATCCGATGCTGAGCATGATGGGGCCGGCCAGACCAAGCTTCCTCATCGCAAGGGAACTAAGTAACATGGGTTTTCTCGTTGAGTTAGCCTCCGTGTGCATCCCATCCCCCCTCCGCGCTAAACTGGAAAAGTTCAACATCAACCCTGTAAATCTCGAAGTCAAACTTTTAACATCCAACTTCGCCCTAGCTTACTCGTGGCTTGAAGCATGGCTTAGAGAAGCCCTCTTCAAGCTCAACTCGAGGAAGCTTAAAAATAACATTAACAGCGACGTGATACTAAACTTTTCTAATACTATCGCTTACCCGTCAACTATCTGGTACACGCTGGGCCCCCCTTCAGACGCCTTAAAAGACATGGAAGAAGAACTTCCCAAACACTACAACATCATCTATAAGATAATTTCACCATTAATCTTGCAGCTAGATGAGAAATTGATCAGGTACATGGCGTCGATCTCGGGAGCCATCATCGCAATTTCCACCTTCTGCGGATCACTCTACAAGAAAAGAGGGATAAAGGTAAATGGAGTGATATACGCCCCCCTAGAATGCGAGGTTTTCAAACCCACAACTGTAAAGCCAGAAGAAAAGTATGCTCTAACATACATAGGCAAAGAAACGGATTTCACCACGCTCAAGAAGGTTGCAGACGAAGGAGTTAAAGTAAAAGCCTTCGGCTCCAAAGGCCCCTTCATCCCGCAGAGGATACTCACACATAAAAACATAGAGTACCTAGGAAAGGTTAGCGACAGGCACCTTATAGAGCTCTACTCCAACGCCCTCTTCACACTTTTCACGTTTACCCACGAGCCCTTCGGCTATGTTCCCGTTGAGAGCATGGCCTGCGGCACCCCAGTCCTAACATACAACCAGCAAGGACCAAGCGAAACAGTAATACACAACAAAACAGGGTGGCTGGTGGAAGGCCGGGATGAAATGGTTGAAAGGGCTAAGGAGTTATGGGAGAACGGCTTCCCGTCCAGAATGAGAAAGGAGTGCAGGAGGCGTGCCCTAGAGTTCGACGTAAAGGTAATAACTAAGAAGTGGCTGTCCGTCATAAAAGAAAGTTTAGGGAATGTTTAAGGCTGTTCGCGACGGGCGCCTTCCTACGCTTTCTTAAGGAGAAGTATTCCATTAAAGTCGAATAAGGTTACGTATTCTCCAGAGGACATGAGCTTCGGGACGATTTTACTTGGAGGGAGGCGCTCGTAGAAGAGGGTGAGCTCACAGCAGCCGGGCAAATAGTACATGGGGGAGTAGCGATCTACAAGTACATAGTCATAGTAGTCCTCGGGCATGAACGTGTAGTGTCCCAAATACACGCCTAACGTTGGAGTTAAATGCGGGAAAATATCACTTTGAGTTAGCACCGTGGAGTATGGTGGAATAGTCGATGCGAGCAGGGAGACCACGCTGTCACGGTAGCTTACGCCTTCAACGTATCTTACAGGGGTTAAAAGGTAGAAGCCAGTGGAGCTGCACGCCAGCAAAAGAAGGACTAAAAACGTAAGCGTCCTCCTGCGGCTCCATCCCTTTCCCTCCCTGAATAGTTTAGCCTTCAATCGTTCAGCGATGCTTAAACACTTTTTTAACCCCATCACGGTGGCAAAGAAAAGAAATGGAAGTATGAGTGCGGGGTACTGCGTCCCGACAGCCTGATAGTGAACCGGGATCGGAGACATTATGGTCAGGAAGAACCAGGGGAAAGCCGGGAGAAGCGCCATGGGAGAAAGAAGCGGGATGAACCCCACGGGGAATAAGAGGTTTAAAACGTATGCAGCCTTCCACGTGCTCTCGGTCAAAGAAAATAGCAGAAGCACGCTGTCTGGAATGTACTTTCCGAAGAGAACCTTTAAAATGGCGAACTTGGCTGGGTTCGGTGTAAGGCCGGCTTGAATGCTGTAAACAGGATTCGTAACTAAAGTTCTAAGTATGCTGAACATGTCAAACCCCAAGTAGCTCCAGTGAAAGCTGCGAAGGTTCAGCCAGGCGGAAGGAGGAGACGCCTTAAGAGAGAAGTAGAACCACACGGCAGCCATCACCATAACCACGCACGGGAAAGTAAAGTGTTTGTCGCGCAGAAGCTGCCGTGGACTGAGCAATTTACGCGCAATATGCCTCCTGTTAAACCACATAAGGTACAGTCCTAGGGCGATGACGGTGAACGCCGCTATCTCCTTACACATCAACGTAAGAACCGTGAAAAAGAGAAACTTGCACATCCTCCCCTTCCTCATGTAGTACAATGCCGACAGGAAAAAGAAGGGGAAGAAGCAGTCCGGGTGGAAATCGTAGAGGTTAACGCCCTGCAGGGAAGGGTTCAACAGGTAGGCTGCGGCGATGAGAGACGCCGCAAAACCGGAACCCAACTCCTCCCTTGAAAGCAGGAAGAGGGGGATCGCCCCTAAACCGATAAAAAGGGTCTGCACGGCGAGTAGCAGAAGGGGGGAGGGAAAGAAAGAGTAGAAAGGCAGCATCAGGAAAAGGATAGGGTCAAAGTGGAAGATGAAGTGGGTTCCAGGGCCGATCGTGTCAAAGAAAAGCACCCCGAAGAAAAGGCTGCTCCACAAGTCCTGGTTAAACAAGCCTAGGTCGCACGCAAACGTATGAAACGAAAAATGATTCGTAAAAGACGAGTAACCCAAAGCCAGCAAGTAAACGCACGTAAAAGAAGTAGCCGCAAGGAATGCCCCATCCATCCTCGCATTCAAGGCAACCCTCTCCCGCGGCAAGGCTACCCACATCCCCCTTTCAAGCTACACGCCACTCAATTTATAGCTTTTCGAGGGCAACACCCTCCACCCGGAAAACTGGAAAGTTAAAAGACGTCCCAGCTTAAAACTATTTTTATTACACTACACTAGTTAAAAGCTTTAATAGGGAGGTTGAAGCGTTGAATCGCAGCGTAAGGGAGGTTGTCAGGTGGCAGTCAGAGAGAGTTTAAAGGAGCTATATGATGAATGGTACTTCGAGGAAAAGTACAGGTACTCTAAGAAGAGGAAAGCCATACGGCGGCACGCCCTCAACGTGATCCTATGGGCAAACAAGCAAGTCGACTGGAACATCACAGACGGGAAGGGCATGAAAGCGTTAGACGTCGGGTGCGCCTACGGGTTCGTTACAGACCTGCTCTCAGAAATGAAGTACGACGCTGTTGGAATAGACGTTTCAACCTACGCCGTCAAAAAAGGACACGAATACTGTAAAGGAGAACTACTAGCATCGGATGCGTCACGCCTCCCATTTAAAAGTGGCGCATTCAACCTGGTCACATGCTTCGAGGTGCTCGAACACCTGCCAGACCCCGCCATCACGCTGGCTGAAATCCACAGGGTTTTAAGGGACAACGGTTTACTCATAGCCACCACGCCAAACGCAAACAGGGTAATCAACACGATCATCCACATAGCGGCACGTGAACGAGAAGAAAGGCACGTGTCCATCAAGCCGCCAGCCGAATGGATCAAAGCGTTTTCGAAGGCAGGCTTCAGCATCCTAGGGAAAAAAGCATTCTTAATCCTGCCCTCAGCACCAGTCCACCTGAAAAGATACTTCTCAATCACGGTGCCACCCCAAATCTCAAGCAACATCATACTACTAGCAGCCAAAAAGTAAAACAGACAAGGAAGCCAGAAACCCTGAACAGCCGCTTCCTCAGACGCCAATAAACCCTCGCCCACACGTGGAGGCAAAGCACACGCTAACACACGCCTCGCAAAGTGAAAGCCACCCCCAAGCCAACACCCACCAAAAAGAAGGTTTCCCCCTCTAAGTCATCCACTTGAAGCCCCACCCCTTCTAAAAGACATGGACAGCTCGACAGCATACGCTATGCAAACACCCGCAATCGCAGACCTCAATAAAACGTAAAAGAAGAACTGGTTCAGGAAGGAACTGTAAGCAGCTAGGAGAAGAGCATAAGACAACGTTTTAACTATCGAGTTAAAGTTAGGGACGAAGAAGAAGCTATTCCCCCACGAAGTAAAGTAAAAGCTGAAGAAGAAGACGCAGTAAAGGAACACGAGAACCACGAAAATCAAAGGATAAGCCTTCCTCCTCCCATTAACAAGGTAATCCACCACCAGGAAAGGCATACACCAGAGGAGAAACTGAGGGTGGAAGTACGAGAAAGCAAACACCACCATGAGGAAGCCGAGAAGAGCCGCAGGCAACCCCCCCTCATCATCCCTCCTCCACACACGATACACAACAAACAAGTAAATAGTACACAGAACCACCGTGACACCGACCTCCTGCCCGAAATGAGACAAAGTAGGCCCCAAGAAAAACTCGTAATCCTGCAAACCACCAATGTCAGGAACCAACGTGTAAACAAGCCCACGGTGAGCATGCAAAGGAAACAGCCTGGGGAAAGTAACCAAAAAGAAAGAAGAAAGAGATATTAAAGCAAAAGACCAGCTTAACGGGATTTTCATGCTACAATTAGCAAGTCTCCCAGGTAAAAGAAATCCCAACCTATGAAAAGACAGGCGAAAAACGCCCTTTCCCAGCAAGAATATTATGAAAAGAGGTAACATGACTATAGGAAAGAGGCGTACCCCAATAGCAAACCCAACAAACAAGCCTCCAAGCATGTAACGCTTACCAATAAAGTAATATATGCCTATCAGTAGGAAAAAGAGCATCACAACATCCACACTCGCAAACATTTCAACTATTAAGGTAACGTAAGGATTAACCATCCAGAGGAAAAGAGCAGCGTCCGCCAGCTCCCTCCTACCAGCAAGCCTCCAAACAATCAACCCAACAAGAAAACCAGACATAATGTCGATTAAAACATTAGGAAGCTTCATGCAGAAAAATAGAAGAAGCGTACCAGGCGTCAAAACCGGAGGAACATGCATAGTAAAGTAATTCCTAGTAGGAAAAATAACCGAGCCATAGGGGTGGTCAACGGGAAACACACGCCACAACCAGTAACAGAAGTAATAAACCACACTCCAGAAACCCCCCTCAGACGGGGGAAACCCACAATTAGGAAGCGGAAGAACACTCAAAACACCCCTAACAATGTTATTAAAATCATCACTCAACGGGGTCACATAAGCAATAACAGACTTCACAGCCACCCCCAAGAAGCAAAACCCAACCAACCCCAACCCACCCGGAAAAGAAACACCACCAGCAAAACGCTCAGCATCCAGCCACCCCCCGAAAACACCCCTCCCAACACCAAAAGACAAAACAAAATATAGTAAAACACAAGACAGCTCAACAAGCACCAAAAACGACAAAACACCCGCCAAAACATTAGGCAAACCGAAAACCCCAGGAGCCGGTGCAAGCAAACTAATACCACTCAAACAAAAACCACTCTCACCAACATATCCCCCCTGCACCTCAAAGATAAACTCCACAGACGAAACATGCCTTAAGGAAATCTCATCGACCCAAAGCGGGTGAGCCTCAACGCACGTAGCCCTAAGAGGGATCGAAATCTCCCTCCAGCCAAACCAGCTCGCCCTACCCACATGCAAAGTCTTGTAAAAACCAAAGGAATCAACAAGACGAACAGAATAAAAACAATTCTCAGAAGGAAAAACAGGAGCCAGCCAAAAACTAAGCCGATCACACCACGAAAGATCCACAGAACCACTAAAATTATAAGCCAAAACAACCCTACCCCCAGAACCAAAACCCCCCCTCACAAAAACACCAGGAAAACCAAAAAAAACATCGGACACCCCATACCCCAAATCAGAAACATTAAACGAAGAAACACCCCAACCATCAAAAGAACCACAAACCCCCAAACCAACATAAACAAAAGGAAAACCACACCACCTAAAAAAATTAAAAAAACCAACAACAACCAAACACAAAACACACACAAGAAAAACAAAAACCAAACCACGAAACACACCCAACCTCACAAACAACCCAACAAACCCCCAACCACAAAAACACAAAACAACGAAAAACCAAACAAAACAAAAACCTTACGGTAACCATTCCATCCAAAAATAACTCATGTATCAGCCACAACACCCTCCAAAATCAAAAGTCAATGAAATAAAGTCTGAAAAGTTTCTGTTTAGTTTAACGTTCACGCTAAAAGGAACACAAAACAAGTTCACCGCATCCCTCGCAACGCTCCTAACAACAACCTCCTACTTCACAACACGCCTCTCAAGAGACCTCTTCGCAAACTTCCTCGCCACCTCAATAATGCTACTAGCACTAACAATGCTCATCCACGCAAACGAAAAACCAACAAAAAGAAACACAGCAACCACAGCAATCATACTAGTAGCACCTACCTTAATACACCCATGGACAACCATGATAACACTTGCAACAATCACAACTTACATAGCAATAACAATCCTAAAAAATGATCTGAAAACAAAAAACAAGCACAAACAGCTACATTAACAATCACCCCTAATAGCACTCTTCACAACACTAACGATAATAAACCCCCATATTCATAGTCACAGTGAAAAACCTGACACGAATAAGCCAGTTCATAAAACAACATGCAACATGGATAGACCAAACATTCAACAACACATGGAGAATAGTCACAAACACCCTGAAAGGACAAGCCTCAATCACAGAAAACCAGTTAACCATAACAATACCTCCAACAACAAACCCTAGAATGATAACAATAGAATACAAACCACCACAAAACACCATCACAACAAACGGAAACATATACATAAAAGCAGAATGGAACCCCCTCAACAACAATAACAGTAAAAACCTACACAGAAGTATGGCTCACCCAACAAAAACAAATCAAACAAACAACAGCACAAACATGGATCATAATACCAAACAAAAACACAACAACAATAAAAATACAACTAACAAACGACCAAACTATAACAAAACAAGAAGTCATAACAATAGAATACGTAGCAAATCTATTGTAAGATAAACTTTAACTTAAAAATTAATTTTTAAAATTACGTAATAGTTACCTAATCTAATAAAATCTAATAAAATAAAAGTAGATTGAGCAAGAAATAAAGCAGAGTAAAGCCTAAAAACCCATACTCCTGTAAAAAATAATAGACTTTATGGCCACCCAAAAAGCAAAACCTAACAATCCCAAATCTGCTCAGAAAAGAAACACCACCGGCAAAACGCTCAGCATCCAGCCACCCCCCCGAAAACATCCCTCCCAACACCAAAAGACAAAACAACGAAAAACCAAACAAAACAAAAACCTTACAGTAAACCAACATCAAAGACACATACATCAGGGGGTTACAATAAACAAAAAACACGACCGTTTAATTTTTCATTTTTCTCCTATGGTACTAATAGACCTACCGCAAAAGGAAAATATTTTCCCCACCAAAACCATAACAACAAAGATATAAGATATAACATTTTATCAATGAAATGAAATAACATAAAGGCAACAAACGAAATGAATAGCAGACACCCAACAATGCATGGAAAGCAGTCACAAACACCGTGAAACTCGAGTAACAATAACGTAAGGATGATTAATCATCGTAGTATCTCCCCTGCAACGTCAGGAACACCGACAATAGAACATCAGCCTACCAAAAAACACCATGAATAACGGAAATATAATATATAAAAAAGCGGAAATGGAAGTTAACCCTTAGCGATAGTAATCGTAGAGGCGTGTAACGGAGCTTGGCTCATTCACCAAATACAGCTCAAACAAGAAACAGCAGACATGTAAATCCTTACCTCAAGTAAAAGTGCAGCAAATATAAAAATAAGAATAACAAATCGGTCAAGCAATAATATCTCAAGAAAAACCATAAATTATCTATTCTCAACAACTTCGAAAAGAAAAATTCTAAATAAGTAAAAGCCAGAGGATAAGACATTATAGGGTGTATGAAAGTTGAATAAGCAAAAGGAAGTAGTGTTTGAGATACATAACGTATTAAGCCTGAATGTAAAAACTAAAAATAGAAAATTTTACCGGGTAATTAGACGTATTATGTTAGAATATGATTCTTTCTTAAGTAAAGAAACATTAATAAGAAAGGAACATGACATTTCCCTGATAATCGATAAAATAAACAATAATTATTTTAATTGCCTTCTTAAAAGCGGCGACTTCGTAAAAGTTGATAACAAAATAATTGCTGGACACGATTGGTTATATTGTTCAGACTCATACAAAATAGCTAAGTGGTGTCTTTACATCTCAGGTTTAGAGTCAAATAGCATGAGCTTGATTGTTGAACCTAATTTTTTCTCCTCTGAGATTATTCCTCCGATCATTTTAACACCATCTATTTCCTTTCAACTATTAAAGAAAGGATACTCTTTAGTCCATGCGGCAGGCATAAGTGATGGTCACGAGGCGGTTTTATTAACCGGATTTGGAGGCAGTGGCAAGACTATGAATACTCTTATGGCAATAAAAAATGGGCTGTATTTTCTAGGTGATGATCATGTAATTCTTCACAAAGGCAGGGTTTTAGCGTTTCCGACAGCAATTAGCTTATTTAAATACAATATGGTAAACGATGACAGAATAAAACCGTGGAAATTTGAAGTTAATGTTAAAAGTTTAATCCACAAACTTACACTAGGTTATCTTTACCCAGTTACTAAAGCTCCAATCATGCAGGCTTTTTCCGACCGTTTAGTCCAGACTGCAAGGTTAAAGGCTATTTTATTACTCGAACAAAGGTATGGTGATAAAGAGAAAAAACTTTTCGTAGAATACATCAACTTAGATGAACTCCTTGAAGCACTACTTCGTAACATGATAGTGGATAGCTTATATTTTTATAAGTATCTGCTTGGATATTCGTACGTTAACCCTCACTTTTCCATAAGTGGCTACCTGCATAAGCTAAAAACCACATTCACACGAAACCTCTCAAAAAGTAATCTTTTTTTAAAGGTGAGAATTCCAAGAGGAAAGTATATACTCGAAGTTTTAAATGATCTCCTACGGAATTTTTAGCATCTAGGTGGTTCAAGTGGAGAGATTAGTGACAAAGAATTTCAACATCCATAACGTGTTAAAGTTTCGAATTAGCTGGACGCGATATTGTGCACTTCTAAAGGATCTGGACTTAAAATTCAGCTACTTTCAAGTTAAACGGTTAGAAGAAGACGATATAGATCTAGACATAAAGGTAGGTGCATTTTCTCCCTCATTAGATGGAAAGTGTAGAAAATATGAAAGGAATATATTTATCCATGAGAATTTCATTTATTGCAAAGGGAGTAATCTACGGTCTACATGGGAGTTTCAAATATCCGATATATCTGGAAAAAGAACTAAATTTAACATAAATATCAGGAGCAGGACTCTTCGGGGTTTTCTAGCCCCAAATTTCCCAGTTCACAACTTAGCTCTCCCACTAATGGAAATAAAAACTCTCGAGAAAGGCTACCTATTGCTTCACTCAGCTGCCGTCAGTAAAGATGGCAATGCTTGTCTCATAGCTGGGAGGGGGGGCTCATTTAAAACCACGATGGTTATGAATTTGATGAGAGATTACGGGTATCAATATATGGGTGATGACAGAGTGCTAGTGACAACGGGTAAAGTGCTGAGCTTTCCGACGCACATTAAGATCTTTGAGTTCTGTCTTCGCAATTTAAAAACTGAAAAGATGACTCTTACTAAAAAGCTTTTACTGACATTTTACTTACTAGCCACCTCATCAAACACTAACGTGAAAATTGCCGATGAAAGCAGGTTATGTGGCCTCATTTTTTTGAATCCTTCGAAAGAAACTAGGTTAGATATCATAGACTGGAGGCTTGCAGCAGAAAAAATGCTCTCTAACCAATTAATGGAATACTTTGAAGCGTCAAATGCTGCTGGATTCATGATTCACCCACTTTTTGAATGCTTCAACATTTATGCATCAGCCTATCCGGACACTAAAATTGCAAAATTTCAAGACTTTTTCATTCAACAATTTAAAAAAATTTTTTCTAATATAAAAATCTATAATTTTTTCATACCTTTCAGCTACACTCCAAAAATAACGGAGCTTATAAGAAAGGTCATGGAGGAGATAGGTGTATGAAGATAGTTTTTGGAACAGATGTTTTTTACCCCATTCTAGAAGGAGGAGGAGAAATCCACACTTTTAATGTAGCAAAGAAATTAGCAAAATTCGGCCATGAAGTAACAGTAATATCTGGAAAATCATCCCAGTTTCCTGATGATCCCATGAGAAGACTAACAACTCTAAAGGATGAGGAATTTGTAGACGGGATACATATCATTAGGGCAAAAAAGCCTTATAGATTTGGTTCAACTCTTTCCTCGTTACCAGCATTGTATGAAATGTACACGACTGTAAAAAACATGGTGAAAAAGGGAGAAGTAGACATAGTTAACTTCGTTCTTTACAGACCTGTCATACCTCTATACTTAGCCGCAAAAGGCAAAGTACCTACAGTTTTAACTGTACATTTACTTTCGTCAAGGTACGGGGATTGGAGAGGTTGGATGGATTATGATGGAGGAATCATTGGAGGAATAGCGCAAAAACTAGTAGAGACTCTTGTTTTGAAAATGGACTATGACTGCATAATGACTGTTTCTAAGAGTTTAGCTATGGAGTTAAGGAAATTCTATCCTAACAAAAAGAAAAAAATAGAGATCATATACAATGGAGTTGATTTAGAAACTTATGACAATGTCAAGGCAGGAGAGAAAAGCGAAAATCAATTGATCTTTATTGGTGCATTAAAGAAAAGAAAGAATGTATTAGATGCTATTAGGGCTGTGAAAATAGCAAGAGAGAAAAGTAAAAGAAACCTAAGACTTATAATTATCAGCGGTGGCGGTGAACTTGAAAGTGAAGTTTTAAGAATGAGAGAAAAATATGGGTTTATCGACTATTATAAGAAGGCAAGTGATGAAACTAAAATAAGACTACTAAAAGAGTCAACTTTAATGATTTTTCCTAGTTCCTATGAGAGCTTTGGCTTAGTATCTATAGAAGCTTTAGCATGTAAAACGCCATTTATCGCATATGATATCCCGGCTATGAAAGAAGTTCAAATGTTGACTTCAGGAGGAATTCTTGTACCTTACAAGAACATAAATGCGCTTGCAGATAAAATAAATGATTTACTTGAAAACGCGCGGTTACTTAAGGAATTGAGAGAAAGAGGTAGGCAGAATGTAGAAAAGAAATTTACGTGGGAAATCATAGCTAGGAAAGTAGAAAGAATATTCAAGAGAGTAATAAGTGAGAGTAGTAAGTAATAATTAATTAGTAGGAAAATCTAAAAACGTAAACGTTTATATGGGAAGTCACCACTAAGTAATTTTTCTCAAAACTCTAAATTTATTAACCTTTAAAACCATAGCTTATTTAGCAACCTCCTGTATTTATCAACTATGTTGTTATAGGTGAACTTCTCTTCAATAAATCTCCTTGCATTTTTTACTATTTCTTCTAAGTATGGGTGTTCTAAGACCCTTATAACATTTTGTGCAATGCACTCGGGTGAATTATTTTCCATAATAAATCCCGTTTTTCCGTCTTCTATTAAATCGGGAATGGCACCAACAGGTGTTGCAAGCACAACAGCCCCACATGCCATAGCTTCCTGCACTATACCAGGAACTCCCTCCGTATATGACGGCAAAACAAGTATTTTTAATTCATTTAAGTATTCTGGAAGCTCGTGATCTGGGATCCACCCCACGAATCTAACATTACCGCTAATCCCGTACTCTTCGACCTTTGTTTTTAACAATTTAAAAAGTGGTCCATCACCGCCTATCAAAAAATGCACATTTCTTTTTTTATTTAATATTAGTGGGATTGCATCCACAAAATTTGCTATGCCTTTCTCTATAGAGAGACGACCGATATATCCTATGATAGTCTTTCTGTCTTTCAAGTTTTTCATTATCCTAAATGTTTTTATGTCTACGTATTTAGGTCCGTAAATGGCTATTTTGTTCCGATACTCACTTATATTTGAAAAGGCAATTACACTTTTAGATTCTACACCAATCTGATCAGCTAGAGAGAAAATAATTTTTTCGAGAATAACCGCTAGGTAAGAGGAGTTACTTTTTCCTTTTATTTGTGAAATTATTTGTGAAAGTTTGGAGGAAGTGTTGAATGAAAACACAAGCACTCTTTTCCTTAATAACTTCGCGAGAACGGCCGATAACAGGTAAACTCTTGCACCTATATGGAAAACAACTATGTTAACACTT
Source organism: Thermoproteota archaeon (assembly GCA_029258925.1). Lineage (GTDB taxonomy): Archaea > Thermoproteota > Thermoprotei_A > EX4484-217-1 > JAPDJV01 > JAPDJV01. The sequence goes on from JAPDJV010000027.1 coordinate 15,609, forward strand.
TTAGACAGTTTTAACAAATTAAAACTTATTTGTATATCCAATATCATGTATAGCAAAATTTTAAGCAATAAATTCCTTTTTTCAGCATTCCAACTCTTTAACGTTATTATTTTTACATTTTCGCTAGAATATTCTGGAAAATTCCCGGTAATAACAAATAACTTCTTTGATGATTGTTTGAATATCTGAACAAAATTCCTTACATTCTGTCTTGCCGCTACATTATCACTACTAAACGGGTGCGTTATCAGTATAACATTAGGTAAACGAAAGTGATGTTCCATAGGTAAATTTTCTCTAAATTGTTTTTATATGTTTTTTCCTTTCAGTCCCGATTAGTAGTATTTTTTTAGTTTTTTCGTGCATAGACAATATCATTGTGAAGTAATGTAGTGAACCCATACTGATGTAGAATACGTGTAACTTGTGATACTGTTTTTGATCCGAATCTTTCTGATGAACAATCAATAGCCATTTTCCTTATTCTGTCTGCAACACCCTCAGCCCCTTCTAAAACTTCCGGTTCAGCCCCTTCTGCATCCAATTTTAGGAAGTCGATTTTTTTGATGTCCAGTTCTTCTACTAATTCATCCAAGCGAACACAGTATATTTCGATAGAGGAAATATGGGGAGTGCTCCCTTTACTTAGAAGCGTCGAGTCTGTAGGGTTAATACAGATGTTGAGTTTCATCTTTGTTGTCCGGTTCCAAAGAGCTTTCTGGATGACAACTACATTTTTAAGAGCACGGACGTTTTTGCACAGAAGGTTAAAAATAATTGGATTAGGCTCTATAGCGACGACTTTGCTGGCTTTTGATGCTACTGCTAAAGTGAATCCTCCAATAAAACTTCCAATATCGAAAACGACATCACCTAATTCTATATCAACAAATGGTTTGAAAGTGTACTTCTCAATCATACTTCGTTTGATATAATTAAAGTAGTGAGGATCTGGTGTCAGAAATCTCTGCTCCTTACATTTTACTAACCAGTAATTTTCGTAAGGGAGTATGGTTAGATTTTCACGGTTCGGATGTAAATGCCAGTAGATTGTAACCGCTAAAGCAAACAATGGATCAGGCAATTTTTCAAACACCTTTTTAAATCTGTTAAGCACAGGATCCAGCCTCCTATGTTTTTGTTTAGTTAATTTTAAGTTTTTGCTTTTTAAATCGGTATTATCAACTTAAGGTTTATTTTGAGGAGTTCTCCGGTTTATGTTATGATATGCGTAACGTTTGAACGATGGAGAACTCCTCCGGAGATCATCATGTATTCCATCAATTATTTATATCTTGGGTTCAGGCTGAGCCTCCGCGACGTGAGGGGGCACCTCCTCGACGGGTGGGCTTCGAGCGCGGACACGAGGCGGTTCGCCGGTGGGTGCACGCGCCAACCGCGCCGCGAGGCGCTGCTTTCAGAGGCGCTGAGGCGCGTAAGCCGCATCGTCCTCGGCGAGTCTAGGGTTCGGGTGGGCGGAGGGCGGGTCTGGCTCTGGGTGGCCCTCGACCCCGGGGGCGCGTGGTGCTCGAGTGTACCTCTCGAAGGCTCGAAACGGGCTCATCGCCCACAGCTTCTGAAGAAGCTCGTGGGGGAGTACGGCGGGGACGTGGTCTTCGTGGCTGACGGGGGAGTGATACTCTTGGCCGCCGAGAGCTTGGGAGCTAGGTGGGTGCGGCTTAGGGGCGGGTCAGCGGGTGAAGCGCTGGCTCCGAACAGTGAAGGACGGGGTGAGGGTCTTCAACTGCGCCTTCCCCAGGAGCCCGAGGGGCTCGAGGAGCCCACACCTTCATCAGGCTCTACGACTTCTACTACAACCACATCCCACCACTCCCTCGACAGCCATCCACCACCCTCAACCCCGGGAAAACCCGCACCCAGAGACTGCAAAGGGTACTAGAGGTGAAAAACCCTTAAGTTGACAATAACTTTAAATCTTAACATATATTTTTTAATTGAACGTTTCCAAGCATCAACATATTCCTTCAAGGAGAAACTACGTTTAACTTAACCTTTAGCTTCCTGTATAACTGTGTGAGAAAAAAGAAGTTTCAAGAGAATTCATCGATCTTCTCATGGCTTTTCCTTGTTGTTTGAACTTAAAAAGTTAGAAGTCTAAAACCTTAAGGCTTTCAACTTATTGAAAGGTTGAAAGGATGTTTCATTTAGTTAAAGGTTCATTGCCGCAACCTTTCAGGACGTTGCCCACAGGTTTTAAGGCAGCCCTCTTAAGTAGCAATTAAGACCAGATGTGGCTCTCAACACTTTTCAAGAGAGCGCTCCCTCCCTTGTTTAAAACTTCTTAATTAAGTTATGGATAAAAATGTTTTAGTAAAGATTTTTTTAGAATTATATTCTATGCATTTTTTACAAGATATTATGGCGACAAATAAAAGTATGCTGAGAATGCCGACTATAGCTAGGGCGACTAAATCCAAATTAAGCATTGAAATATTCTCTTTAAAGAGTATGTTATTGTTGTCAAACAAGGCTACTTTACTACTTGTAAAAAAACGCCAGAGGTATTTCTGATCATTCCAAGAACGAGCTAATAAAACCGGAGGTGGAAGGGTAAAGTTCACGATAGATAACATGTCCTTTTCTAGAGAAAAAGAATATATTTTTGATGCAAAGTCAGAGGTGATGCAAAACGACAGGTTCTTAGAGGTTGTCGTGTAAGCTATGGCTAATATTACCGGCGAAAGGTCTTTTCCGCTTATGAACTTTGTAAGTATTTTAAAATACACCTTTTCTTCAGGATTGTTATTTTTTCCAGTAGTCAATATCTTAAAAAAACTGGTTTTTCCATACGGTGTTAGAAGCTCGTATACTTTTAGTGCGTATTGGTTAAAATGATATGCCTCCAAAAGCCTTGTAAGGTTTAATTTCTTATTGGAGACTTCTAGTTCATCAATTTTACCGATAAAGGAATTTGACTTTGAACCCAACCATAGATGAGGATGGAAACAGTATTCAACGCCTTTTTCTATACCTTTTACTGCAATTAATGCACCATCAATAAAGATCTCAAGCCTATTTTCGTTATATGAAAAAATGAAGTGGTGCCATTTTCCTACATATTCTTTAATTGGGACAAAAATACAATTAGTTCCGTGAATTCTAAAGTAAAGTTTTCCGTCATTAATAAAAACACTAAAGATCTCGAACGAACAATCTTCTGAAGTGCAGTTTAGAAGTAGATGATATCCATTGATGTTTTCTTCCTTTATGAAAGTTAGAAGACTAATAGTTATACATTTTCCAAAGGTATAGTTTCCTCCAAGGATTTCAACGTAACTATTGTTCTTAAAGTAAAGCGACAATCCATAATAACCTTGTACCACCTCCGCTCCACCATTCAATCCATCTGGCCCTCGACCATGATTTGGCACTAAAGTCATATTCGCATCATCGAAAGTCATACATAATACTGCATCATCCGTACAGTTAAACAGTGGAAGTTTAGATATGTTTGTTGCGGGGGTTATAATATCGGCTACAGCATAGCTCTTTATATAGTTACGGTTAGCATCACCATACCATGACAACGCTCCATCAGTAGTTATTAAGAGAATTGTATTAGATGGCAGTAACTCGATACTTCTCAGGAATTCTTCCTTTGTCGAAGGAAAGTTAAGTAATAATCCGTTTTTCAAAAGGCCGTCATCGACGAAGGCTGTAAGATATAACCGGTTATTTGCAACCACGATACTTTTATCATTTGTTAATTGATATAAAATATTACTCATATGCATAATATAGTGTTCTTTGAAAAAATGCGTGTCTTTATTCATAAATGTTGATGTAAAATAGATATTGCTGATAACAGAGAGAATTATAAGGAAAAATAAAATTTTTGGAACCCATCCTTTAAGTGTAAGTCTTTTACGATATCGATGTGTTAGGTGTCTGTAACGGGTTTTTTGGTGGACGATCAAAAATAACACTAAAAGTGAAAACAATAAAAACTGAGAAAGAATAGGATAAAACGTGTCCACATAAATAACAGAGCCACTATAACTCATCGCAATACCACCTATCGATGATAAATACATATTAACCCAGACAAAAATTAACATAGAAAGACATACCGCTCCTCCTATTATTATCCGTTTTTTTCTTCCATAGCTTTCATGAATCAATTGATTCAAAACAATCAGAGACAATATATAAAACAAAGGTATTCTCCAAAGAGAGTATCTGTTAATCTGATAAGTTGCTAGAAAGAAAATGCTTTGCAGGAAGAAAACGGTAATTAATACCAGCAGAAATAATGAAAATATTTTTATGTTAAGATGATTCTTCAGGTCTGTTAGCAACACGATTAATGGAGAAGTGACCACTAAACCTGAAACTAGAATATTTGTTAATTCAGGTGAGAATATTTCGTAGAAACGTTCAATATAGATGATGTTGTTTAAGGAGGAAGGGTTTGAAATGGCTATTTCCCATACCGGCTTTATAAATAATTTGACAGAGAAGTACATTAAACTCTGATCTGTGAATGTAGGTGCTAGCATTATTCCTTCAGGGCTCTTTAACACCTCTAGCGTGAATGGCAAGTCGATGAATACTTCGTAGATTATAGGTAGTACTATAAACAATATAAAAAAGAGGAGCTCTTTTTTCCTAAGGCTACAGTATGCTCTATATCTTAACATAAAATAAATACTAGTAATCCACATTGATAATGATATTAGCAAGAAAACTTTTGTTAATAACAGAATTATTAATGCGATAATGGCAAGTAGAAAATTAAACGTATTAAATGATAATTGTTTATTCTGCTCAGAAAAAGATTTGACTAGAAATGTTAAGGAAAAGAGAGTGTAAAAAGTAATTATTAAGTCGTTTAAACACATAGTTGCGAATGGAAGTAGAAGCGGGTTAGTAAGGATCAACATAACGAGAAATAAGGGTAACACTAAATTTTTCCTTCTTGTTAGCGTATTAAACAGTTCGTATGAGGTAAAGGAAATCATAATTAAAAAGGGCATCCCGATCAGACCGGAATTAAATGCAGGGATTCCTGTGGATGCTACAAAAGATGTGAGGAGGTAGCTCCAGAAAAATCTTCCATTTATAAGGCCATAGATGTTTCCTCTAGTTGGTGGGACAGCTATACCATAAGGGTTTATGGTATTCTCCAAGATTCCTGTCCTTATTATAGAAATGTAAACGGCCCCGTCGACGCTAAGGAGGCGGGGTATGTTAGTAAAGTAGAGGATCCCAAAAATGTAAAATAGAAATACGCTTGGAACAAGAAGCGCTTCTACTTTATTAATCTTAAAAAAAGTGAACTCACTATTTTTTCTTCTGTAAATAAGGAATATTGTAGGAATCATAATGAAAAGAAAAATTCCAAATAAATAAGTTAAGGGCGAAAGGGGAAGAGAAAAAAGCAATATAACACCAGTTAATAAACTACAGATGATTGTTGATAGAAAAAAACTCTTTATGAGCAATTCTAGGAAAGATTCTTGTTTGTTTCTATTGCTTGTTATAGCAAGTAAAAGAATAAATCCTGGAGAGATGAGTGCAGAGGGGAAAAACAGAATTGCTCGTAGATATGATGAAACATTGAGTAAAGAGAAAAAAAAGTAAGAAAGATCAAGTGATAATAGTATCAGAATAAAATGCTTAAGGTTGACCCCACCAGTTGGGATAAAACCCTTTATCTCTATTACTTTCACCTCTTTTTGATACGTTTTTCTCATAAAGGGGGAGAAGTATCTTTTTTATGCCTAGCTCTCAAACAGCGAGAAAAAGGTAAAAAATAAATTTTTTGGTGATGATTCTGGAGGGCGCGACACTGAAAGTGGGAAGCAGCAACCTTATTAGAAAAAGTAACAGGAAAGAAGTAAAACCATTTATTGGTGAGGTTGAAAGGCTTTCGTTGGGTTTCCAAATTTTAAGATCTCCTGCTAACATATCTTGTGAATATATATTGTATGAATGCTATTGCAGAACGCCAGAGTCTTTTTCCTTCGTCGAGAAAGTTTTTTTGGAAAAGTTGTTTTAGAGCAACAGGGATGTATGCTGGATAGAGGTAGTAGTCTTTTAGTATGGAGTCGACGGTTCTGATTATTTCTTCATTTGAAAGCCATGGATAAGAGACAATACTTTTCTGGTGACCTTGCTCATCGAGGTATTCGTCTGGGTTATCTGTTAGTAGGTATCCTTGCTTTTTGTACCAGTTGTAAAGTTCCGTGCCAGGAAAGGGGGAGACGACGGAAACTTGTAGTTGTTCTGGTTTTATTTCTTTTATGAATTTTCTCGTTTTTTCTATAGTTTCCTTTGTCTCACCTGGCAAACCGATTATGAAGTCTGCGTGCAGGAAAATACCGGCTTTCTTGACGTTTTTCGCGAACGTTCTTGCCTGTTCAACCGTGAAGCCTTTCTTGATATTCCTTAATATTTCATCGTCGGCAGATTCAAAACCAACTATTAGAAACCTGCAGTTTGCTTTTTTCATCTCTTTCATGGTTTCGAAGTCTAGTGTGTCGACCCTTGCATTGCATGACCAGAATACGTCTAGGCCTTTCTCCTGGTATTCTTTGCAGAACTCCTTAACCCTTTTCTTGTTTACTGTAAATGTGTCGTCCTCAAAGAAGACTTCTTTAACTTTTGGCAGGTTTTCTTTTATGTATTCAAGCTCGTTTAGGATGTTCTCGATGCTTCTAACTCTGTATTTTCTTCCCATGAACGTTTGAGGCCAGGAGCAGAAGGTGCATTGGTAGGGACAGCCTCGACCTGTGAATATTTGGACCATTGGATAAAGGGAGTAGTTAAGGAAGTAATCATAGATGTTTAAATGCTTCTTGTAAACTTTGGAAACGAAAGGTAATTCGTCGAGTTGCTTCGATGTTGACCAAGGCCTATCCGTATTGTGAACTATTCTGTTATTCTGTTTAAATGATATACCTAACACGTTCTGAATACTGATGCCTTTTTCAAGTTTCTCCGCGAGTTCAGCTAATGTAAAATCGTACTCATATCTTGCAACAATATCAGCAACTTCCAGAATTTTTTCGGGAAACTGAGATGTTGGAGGTCCAACATTTACGACTATAGTATCAAGCTCTTCCTTTATCTTTTTTGAGATAGTAAGATCATTTTTTAAACTTGTAAAACTTGTTTCAACAACTACCATGTCAGGGCTGAACTTTTTTAAATCTTCTAAAACTTTATTAATATTCCAATTCCAAGCTGGACAGTCAACAAGCCTAACGTTATGCCCTTTTTGTTCAAGTAAGCCAGTAGCGTAGGAAAGCCAGATAGGATAATAGAGAGTTCCACCTCTTCCAGTATCTTGCCACCTCATTTCTCTTCCGAAGCGGGGAAGATATGGTGGATTAAGCATATAAATTTTCATTTGAAAGCACCCCTAATGAAACCTATTCCCCAGAAAAGGACCCATGCTATGATTAGGAGGAAGAATGTAATAACACTATCTTTTTTCTTATTATACTTAACGCAAAGGTAAACGCTTGATATGAAAGTAATAATACTTCCGACAGATAGCATTGCTATGGCAGACCAGAGAAAGATATTATTGATGAAAGATAGTAAAAGTAAAACGGAAATAATGAGTATAACAAGTGAAGGTAAAAAGTGAAACCATCTCCCCATATCCTTGTGAAGTTTTATTGCTTGCATTCTCCCAAGTCCGTAAGTGTAAGCCATTTTTATGAATTTTTTCCATGTTGGCTTTCTGTAGTGATAAACTATCGCATAAGGCGTATACATGATTTTATACCCTTTTTTCCTTATTCTGTAGTCGAGCTCTTCATCGTCAACTGTAATTAACTTGCAATTAAAGCCACCCACTTCTTCTAAAACTCTTTTTCTGTACATTACGTTACATGTTGGATTATGATGAACTTCTCTAACCTCTCCTCCGATTAACCCATACCTTGCTCCAGCTTTGCTTAAAAATGATAATACTATTCCTACTCTCTTTGCAAACTCTGTATCGTCTTCTGGTGTTATATTGGGACCACCAACTGCAGCAACATTTTCATTAAAGTGTTTCATAAGTTCTTTAATCCATTTTTTATCAACCACGCAGTCTGCATCCGTAAAGGCTATAAAATCACCTTTAGCGTGTCTAAACCCAATGTCTCTTGCATAGCTTATCACTTGTTTATCTTCGAAAATAATTTTGCACCCATACCTTTTGGCTATTTCCACTGTGTTATCTGTTGAATAACCATCAACAATTATTACCTCTATTTTATCTTTTGAGTAATCAATGTTCTTAATGGAAGATAAACACTTTTCCAATGTACTACTGCTATTCTTTGTTGGAATTACTATTGAAACCATACTCGTCAAAGTAAATGCAACCTCCTCATTCACCCACTTTTTAAAGAGCATCATTAATATTAAATCAGGAAAACTTTTATGCTTAGTTATTAGTTTTTCTTTTTCGCTAATTTATAGCGTCTATTTACCATACTTAGGCACACATATTGAAATTAAGAAAAATTTCTCGGTTTTAATTCGTTGAACCAATGTATTTTTTATGAAATGAACAACAATGTATAAAAAAGTGATTTATCTCTGGAAACTGATTAATACTAAGAGAGTAGATAGAAGTTGCCCTTTCATGGCGAAAAATACATTTAACTTTAATATATTTTTATAAGAGAAAGATACTTCTCACTTTAAAGAAAAGTTAAAAAGAAACTAAGAATGAAGTCAGTCTCCCAAATTATTAGATCTGGGCTGGAAGGAAAACGTAAAGGAGAAGTTTGGAACTATGAGGCGCGTCTCTATTGTTGTTCCGACTTTGAATGAGGTGGATGGTATTAAGAGGACGCTTGATTCGATTTGTGTGGAGAGGTTGCGTGGGTTGGGTTATGATGTTGAGGTGATTGTTGTTGATGGTGGTTCTGATGATGGTACTGTGGATGTTGCTAGGGAGTGGGGGGCTCGTGTTGTTTTTGAGCCTGTTAGGGGTTATGGCCGTGCGTATTTGACTGGTTTTAGGGTTGCTAGGGGGGATGTTATTGTTACGGGTGATGGGGATGGTACGTATCCTTTTGATGTTATTTCTAAGATTTTGGGGTTTATGGAGGAGTATGGTTTGGATTTTGTTAGTGTGAATAGGTTTGAGAGGTTTGAGGAGGGGGCTTGGCATCCTGTTTACTTTTTTGGTAATCGTGTTTTGTCTTTTCTTGTTCGTGTTTTGTTTGGTTTGCGTGTTCGTGACTCTCAGTCTGGTATGTGGTTTTTCCGCCGTGAGCTGTTGAGGAAGATGCGTTTTGTTAGTTCTGGTATGGATTTCTCCACAGAGATTAAGTTGGAGGCTTGGCGTGCTACTAAGCGGTTTGCTGAGGTTCCGGTCTTTTATCGTAGGCGTCGGGGTGGGGTGAAGAAGCTTCACTGGTTTAAGGATGGGCTGCGAATACTCCTCTTTCTACTCAGAAAGAGGGTTTTAATGTGGCTTGGACTATGAATGTGAAGAAATTATTGAAATTATTTAATGCTTGGTTTTTTGATCTAGAGAGGTTTTCGCAGGTTATGTTAGTGAGGGTAGGAGAGGTTGTTGGAGGCGTGTATATGTGTTGGTGTTTGGGGTTTTGATGTTATTGAGGATATATAGGAAGAATTTTGGGAAATCGTTAAAAGTTGAGTTCAGGGGGTGGATAGGGGGTATGTGTCCTCTATGTTTTTGGGTATTGCCAGATAATTTTTACTGTTGGTTATTTGGTGAAGAAAAAGGGGTGTATGCTGATAGTAAGTAGCATTCATTGGGTTAAATGCTTTTTGTCCGATGGATTTAATTCACGCAGTTTTGGTGGGTATTTTGGCTGTGTCATAGATGTGATTTTGAAACGAAATTTACCTTTTTTATATTGGTTAAGGTATTATTTATATTGAGGAAAGGGGGTGTTTGGTGTGCGTTGTTTGGTTTTGAGTGGTGGTCGGGGTACTCGTTTGCGTCCTTTGACTTTTAGTTTGGCTAAGCAGCTTGTTCCTGTTGCTAATCGTCCTATTCTTGGTTGGGTTTTGGATAGGGTTGCTGAGGTTGGGGTTAGGGATGTTGGTGTTGTTGTTGCTCCTGATACTGGTTGGGCTGTTCGTGAGTTTGTTGGTGATGGGGGGGAGTGGGGTTTTCGTGTTGAGTATATTGTTCAGGAGCCTTTGGGTTTGGCTCATGCTGTTAAGGTTGCCCGCAGGTTTCTGGGTGATGATGATTTCTTGATGTGTTTGGGTGATAACCTTTTGGGTTCGAGTATTCGTGGTTTTGTTGATAGGTTTGAGGGGGAGGGGCTTGACGGGCTTATACTGTTGAAGGAGGTTGAGGATCCTAGGAGGTTTGGTGTTGCCGTTCTTGACGGGGAGGGGCGTGTTGTCCGTCTTGTTGAGAAGCCTAGTGAGCCTCCTAGTAATTTGGCTCTTGTGGGGGTTTATGTTTTTTCGAGGCGTGTGCATGAGGCTGTTGACCGTATCAGGCCGAGCTGGAGGGGTGAGCTTGAGATTACTGATGCGATCCAGGAGATGATTAATATGGGTTGCCGTGTTGGGGCTGAGGTTCTTGACTCGTGGTGGATTGATACGGGTAAGAAGGATGATGTTTTGACTGCTAACGCTGTTGTCTTGGACGAGTATGTTGTCCGTGATGTTCGGGGTGAGGTTGTTGGTAGTAGGGTTGAGGGGCGCGCCCGCATCGAGGAGGGGGCCCGCGTGGTTGACAGTGTTGTTAGGGGTCCATGCGTCATTGGTAGGGGCTGTGTTGTTGAGAACTCTTTTATTGGCCCTTACACTAGTGTTGGTGATGGGAGTAGGATTGTTAACTCCAGCGTTGAGTACTGCGTGATCATGGAGGGTTCTGTTGTTGAGAACGTTGAGAGGCTTGAGGAGAGTTTGATCGGCAGGAATGCTAGGGTTGCGAGGCGTGGGGGTCGGGGTGTTGTCAGGCTTCACGTTGGGGATTACTCGGAGGTGGAGGTATGAGTGGGCGTCTGCGTGAGCTTCCCCTTGAGGGTGTCCGGGTGTGGGAGCTTCGCGTCCTCCCTGATGAGCGGGGGTTCTTCGCTGAGGCTTTGAGGAGTGACTGGGGTGAGTTTGTCGATGAGTGGGTTGTGCAGGTTAACGTGAGCTACAGTTATCCCGGTGTGGTTAGGGCATGGCACAGGCATCTTAGGGGGCAGGTTGACTACTTTCTCGTTTTGGAGGGTGCCATGAAGATCTGCGCCTACGATGAGGGGTCTAGGAGGCTTGTTGAGGTTGTTGCGAGCGGAAGGAAGCCTGTCGTGGTGAGGGTTCCCGGCAAGTACTGGCATGGAACCAAGACTGTGAGTGACACTCCTTCGCTCACGGTTTACTTTGTGACTAGGCTTTACGATTACGGTAACCCTGACGAGGAGAGGCGTCCGTGGGATGACCCCGGCGTCGTCCCCGTTGAAATTAATGGTAGGCGTGACGACCCCAGGTGTGGGAGGCCTTGGGACTGGTTTTACCCGCCTCACAGGTAGGTGGATGCGGTGAGGGTTCTCGTGACCGGGGGTGCGGGGTACATTGGCTCCGTTCTGGTGAGGATCCTGCTGGAGCGGGGTTACAGGGTCAGGTGCCTTGACAGGTTTTTCTTCGGGTTTGACCCGGTTAGGGACGTTGAGGACGACGTTAACTTCGAGGTGGTTAAGGGCGACGTGAGGTTTGTCGACGGGTCTGTTATGGATGGGGTTGACGCCGTCTTCGACCTTGCGGCCCTTTCCAACGATCCCACCGGGGAGCTTGACCCCGAGAAGACGATGGAGATAAACTATAGGGGGAGGGTGAGGGTTGCCCGCCTCGCCAGGAAGCACGGGGTTGAGAGGTATGTTTTGGCTAGCTCGTGTAGCGTCTACGGCTTCCAGGATGGGCTGCTGAGGGAGGACTCGGAAGTTAACCCCCTGACGACCTATGCTAGGGCTAACGTGCTGGCTGAGAGGGAGGTTCTCCCCCTCTCCGACGGGAGGTTCACGGTTACCGTTTTGAGGCAGGCTACCGTTTACGGCTTCTCTTACAGGATGAGGTTTGACCTTGCGGTTAACGGCATGGTTCGTGGCTTCTTCAAGAACGGGCGTGTCCCCATTTTGAGGGATGGAACCCAGTGGAGGCCTTTCGTCCACGTCAGGGACACTAGCAGGGCTTTCGTAAAGGTTCTTGAGGCTGAGAGGGAGCTCGTTGACGGGCAGGTCTTCAACGTGGGGTCGAACGAGCAGAACTACCAGATTTTCAGGCTGGCTGAGACCATCGCTGACGCCATAGGTTTGCCCTTCGAGTACGAGTGGTATGGGTTCCCGGACCATAGGAGCTACCGGGTTTGCTTTGACAAGATTGCTGGCACGCTGGGGTTTAAGCCGGAGTACGATGTTAGGAGGGGGGCGAGGGAGGTGTATGACGCCTTAAAAGACGGGCGCCTTGACCCTGATGACCCGCGGACGATAACGGTTAAGTGGTATAAGCATCTTTTGGAGATGCGCGAGTTCCTGAAGGAGATCGAGCTGGATGGGGTGCTGCTTTGAAAGTCGCCGTTATAGGTTCAACGGGGCAGCTTGGAACCGACCTCGTCAAGGTTTTCAGGGGTGGACACGAGGTTATTGCTTTAACGCACAGGGACATAGAGGTTGAGAACCCGGATAGCTGTAGGGTGCTTGAGGAACATGAACCTGACGCTGTCGTAAATACTGCCGCTTTTCACCGAACAGAGGACTGCGAGTTATACCCTGAGAGGGCTTTTCTGGTTAACGCCGTGGGTGCGAAGAACGTGGCCGAGGTGTGCAGCAGGATCGGGGCGGTCTGCGTCTACATCAGCACCGACTACGTTTTCGACGGCTGTAAGGGGGCTCCGTACGACGAGGAGGACGTGCCTAACCCGATCAACGCTTACGGGGTGAGCAAGCTCGCCGGCGAGCTGTTCACGAGGAACTACTGTGAGCACAGCTACGTTGTCCGGCTGGCAAGCCTCTTCGGAGTGGCGGGGGCCAGCGGTAAGGGGGGCAACTTCGTTGAGACGGTGATAGGGAAGGCTAGGAGGGGTGAGGAGTTAAGGGTGGTTGACGACGTGGTCATGAGCCCAACCTACACGGTGGATGCAGCCTCAGCCATAAGGAGCCTGCTGGAGTCGGGTGCGGAGTACGGCGTCTACCACGCCACGAACGACGGCTACTGCTCCTGGTTCGAGTTCGCGAAGGCTATATTCGAGATTCTGGGCGTGTCAGCCAGCGTAAAGCCGATAAGTAGCAGCGACTTCGCGTCAAGGGCTAGGAGGCCCCGGTTCTCAGCCCTGACAAGCGTAAAAGGGGTTAAGCTTAGAGGGTGGAGAGACGCGTTAAAGGAATACCTGAAAGAGAAGGGACATCTTACTTAACGCCACCAGCCGCCCCCGCCAGCCTTCCGCCTCCACGGCGGCTAAAACCGTTTAAAGGACGAGCTTTAACACGGGTAAACCGGCACGATTAACATCTAAGCAATCGAAAAATCGTCTCCGCTAAGGGCTATGATGGCAGCCGCCCTCCACCTTCCTCTCTACTCTCCAGGCTTTGAGAACGTTTAAGGCGGTTGGTGTTTCCATGGTGCTGGCGTGAAGCTAGTTTACGCTCACCGCGTCTTCCCTGGTTGGGAGCCCTCCAGTCTGCGTTGCCTCTCGATTTTTAACTTTCCTCCACCGATTCATCGTTAGTATACTTTCCCCTACTGTTGCTGGGGGCTCCTTACGTTTCCCCTTTATCCTCTTTGCCGTGATGGTTGAAGGGGTGCTTCCACCTGCCGCCTCTAAACCGTCTAAGCCGCTGGCAACGCGTTAACGTCGCCAACACGGCTGTCCCCCCTTTAAACCCGCGTGATGACCTTATGTTCCCTTATGCTCTCAGGAGGACGCTTCACGCCGCCTAGAACCGAAACCTTTTTATTCGTTTACGGCGCTTCTCCATTACCCTTGAGGGCATTCGCCGCCTGCTGGTTTTGCAGTGCTCCTGTTTCTGCGTCCCTTAGCTTCCATACTGTTCCTGGCTCTCTCACTTGCCTGTCAGCTTTAGGTTTCTCCCTTTTTCTGGGGGTGGGGGTTTGAGGTTTTTCTCGGTGAAGGTCGATGTCAGCTTCCTGGTGTCGCTCATGATGATTTCCCCCTTCTTGATCTTGGTGGGGGTGCTTGCCGCTGTGATGGGGGGAGGAAAGGGAAGGGTGAGGGTGCTCTCCAATAGCGTCGCCCGCTTCATGCGGAGGTTTTCGCTGGGTAGGCTTAAGCTTATCGTCTCCCTCCAGGAGGAGGGGGTGTTCCTTGTGAGACCCTTCAGCGGCGACATAATGGTTCTCAAAGAGATATTCTTCGACGAGGTTTACGAGGCTTTCTACGAGTTGAAGAGAGGCGACGTGGTCGTGGACGTGGGCGCCCACATAGGGTGCTTCACGGTGAAGGCTTCGAGGACGGTTGGGGCCAGCGGCTTAGTCGTGTCAGTGGAGCCTGAACCCGAAAACTATCGCATGCTCCTGACTAATATCTCCCTTAACTCGCTGGGGAACGTGACCCCCCTCAGGGTGGCGCTGGCGGACAGGAGGGGTGTAGCCCGCCTCTTCAAGAGCGACGACTCCGTAGGCCACTCGATCGTCGCGCAGCCCACCGGCGACTTCGTCCCGGTCCCTGTAACGACGCTGGACGAGCTGCTAAGGGAGCTAAACGTTGGAAAAGTCGACTTCATAAAGATAGACGCTGAGGGAGCCGAAGCCCTGATCCTTAAGGGGGCTATGAAGACTATAATAGAGCATAGGCCAGCCCTGGCCATAGCCACATACCACTACACGGAGGAGACGGCTGAAGTGGCAAGCATTCTTAAACGCTTAAACTTCAAAGTAGCCATCTTGGAAGACTACGTTTACGCAGCCCCCTCCAACTGATCACCCGCCCACCAACCTAGCTGCGTGTTTTCCCATTGCAGCTGGGCTGAACGAGTCCTCCCCACATCACGGTGCAAGGAAGCTTAAGCGTCAACCACCCTCTGAAGCCGATCCACGCTGCTGGTAAACTTTTAAATGCTAACAGTATCGGCTTTACATCGCATTGACGGAGGACGCGGCATGAAAGTCTTGGTCACCGGCGGCGCCGGCTTTACCGGCTCTAACATAGTGTTCGACCTCGTCAAGCGCGGCTTCGAAACGTACGTTGTGGACGCCTTTCACACCGGCGGCGAGGAGGACTTGGAGGACGCGTCGGGCTCGGTGAGGGTTTTCAGGTGTTGCGCCGGTGACACCCACTCACTTGGCATCCCGAAAATGGACTTTCAGCGTACACTTTCGTTTAGGTGAACTGACTGGATGAGACGGTTTTACATGTGAATCGCCTAGGTCCCCTCTAATTTCTCCACCGTGCCCTTTCTCTTAAGGAGATTTTGCCTTTTAGTTTCGTATTCCTTTTCACTTGCTTTTACTTTCACCCATATGGCTAAGAGGGTTAATGTTCTTTCCATGATAGGCGCCTGCTTCTTGGGGTCTTTAGGTTGCCTGTTCCGCCTTAAACCTCTTTTCCCTTTTGGATCCGAAATGCTTAGAAGAGGCGTTGCTGAAACAGGAGTTGGGGGTTTATAGTGGTTGACGTGGATTATTTAAGGCTTCGCATGGGCGAGGTGTGGGAGGCTATTAGGGAGCTTGACAGGCTTTCGTCGAAGCCTTATGGTGAGATGAGTGTGGACGAAAAGTATTCTATGAGGTATCAGGTGGTTGTGCTTGCAGAAGCTCTTGGAGCAATCTGCTTGTACATAGCGATGGACGACCTAGGCCTCGAGCCGTCATCTTACTCTGAGTGCTTCAGCATTTTAGAGGAGCATGGAGTAATAACGTGTGCTAAGGATCTGGTTAGCATAGCCAGATTAGGGAACCTCCTCGTTCACAGATACTGGCTCGTAGACGACTCTAAAGTTTATGAGCACGTAAAGAGGAACTTTGGCTGCGTGAGAGGGTTTCTTGAAAGGATTGGTGACCGTTATGGGATACGATGAAATCAGGTACTATTCCTTCAGCGAAGAGGATAGGAGGCGGCTCATTGAAAGGTTGAGGTTGCTGCTTGAGGGTAAGGTGCGCCTAGCGTATCTCTTCGGTGGCATTACAAGAAGGAGGAGGGTTCGTGACGTGGACGTTGCCGTTTACGCTACTCCACCCTTCAGCCTTGAGAGGCTCTTGTCGGTTGGAGCCGAGCTGGAAATTTCCCTTAGGGTTCCCGTGGACCTCGTTCAGCTACAGGACTTAAACCCAAGCTTCAGGCTGAGGGTTCTGAGGTCAGGTATTCCGGTAATACTCGATAAGCCCCTACACTACAGGTTAATCTCGCAGGCAATATCGGAAATTGAAGACGTTAAAATAAGCATCCGGCGATTCCGCCCATGCCCAAGCTAGCACCGCCGAATTCCCGCAAACACCATGAGACGTCTGAGCCTGAGACCGCCTCCTCAACGCTTTCAGTAACGCTACATCCCTCCTTCCTCAGAGCCTCACGCTTCTCCTCGTCTATGTCGTATAATACTGCTACCGTGCTTCCGGAACCCGAGTCCTGTTGCCCTGCCCCACCGCCAGCCTATGATCGCGATCCTCAACCACCTTCACCTACAGTCTTAACGGCTAAGGTTTATCTATTAACCGATTCTCTCCTTAAAAATTATTTACTAAGGCTTGATTGGCCAGCTTTAATCCACTATACCCGGTCTACGATATGCTGGCGTTTAAGCGTTAAAGGCATCAGCAGCGGTTAACGTGGGCGTTTAAGGCGTCTGGCTGACCTCCGTCCGGTGGTTGGCTCGTGCCCCAGCCCTGCACGTCTTCTCCACGCATCGCCCCCCGTCTTAAGAGAGCCGGAGCGAAAAGCTTTTTATTAACTTGATCCTCTCCTCCCTTCATTGGAAGGTTCACCTGAAAAACTAAAGGAAGCGTTTAAGAGGCTGCGTGGCCGTCTCACGGAGGAGCTTCCAGCCCACGGAGTGCTGAGCCGGTAAACCTCTAAGCCGTCTCCCTAACGGCAATTTACATCCAAGTGCTTAAACGCTGGAAGCCCGGCAGGGAGGCTGGTGGATTTGGCTGTGGAGCCGCCACTACCCGGCCCACACGCCTCTAGCCACTTCAGAATTCAGGATAATATTTCCCGTCAGCCTTAAGTTGACCTGCTCCTCCTCTGCAGGAAGCATCGAACACTTGGAGCTTTCCCATTTAAGCGTCTCAGCGCCATCCCTGCATGCACCTTAAATTGGACACTTAAATTGGCAGGTACTCGGAAGCGCGGGTGATAAGGGTCAACGCCAGAAAAGACCCTTGAGAATCCTGCTACCATTCCCCGCTAAGTAAACTTTTAAATACTTAAATACTAGGTGGTGTTAGGTTTGCATAAACGTTAATGAGGGACGCGGCATGAAAGTTTTGGTCACTGGCGGCGCCGGCTTCATCGGCTCTAACATAGTGTTCGAGCTCGTCAAGCGCGGCTTCGAAACATTCATCGTTGACAACTTTCACACCGGGAACGAGAGGAACCTGGACGGCGTACTGGACTCGGTGAGGGTTTTCAGGTGCTGCGCCGGGGAGATACCGTCGCTCAGCCTCCCGAGAATGGACGTCGTATTCCACTATGGCATATACTCGTCGTCGCCCATGTACAAGGATGACAGGGGGTTGGTTGCGGAGGTGGTTAGGGATGCTATAGCGGTTTTCGAGTCCGCCCAGAGGTGGGGGTGCAGGGTTGTGCTTTGCTCCACGTCCAGCCTCTACAACGGGCTTCCAACCCCCTGGAGGGAGGACTCTCACCCCCTGGTGACGGACTTCTACACCGAGGCCAGGATCGCCGTTGAGAGGCTGGCCGTGCTCTACCATAAGCTTTACGGGCTAAGCGTGGTCACCCTCAGGCACTTCAGCATATACGGTCCAAGGGAGGAGTATAAGGGGAGGTACGCCAACAACATCTCCCAGTTCCTCTGGTGTATGATGAGGGATAAGCCGCCGGTGATCTACGGGGATGGAACCCAGACGCGCGACTTCGTTTACGTGGAGGACGCCGTCGAGGCTGCGATGCTGGCCATGGAGGCCGACGTGGAGTGCGACGTCTTCAACGTCGGCACCGGCAAGGAAACCTCATTCAACGAGGTCGTCGAGATCCTCAACAGGAAGCTGGGGAAGAACATCAAGCCAAAGTACGTCCCAAACCCAATAAAAAACTACGTCTACAGGACGCAGGCGGACCCAACGAAGGCCGAGGAAATCCTAGGGTTCAAAGCCAAAACAACACTGGACGAAGGAATAGAAAAAACCATACAATACTACAAGCAGCTAGACTGGATACCAGACGTGTGAAACACGTGAAATCACCCTCAGGCTTCTCCGCCCTTTGAAAAATGTTTTCATTTTGTTTATTAAGCGTTGGGAACGTGTTTTTCGTTAATTGTGCCCCTGTCGGCTTAAGAATAATGTTGCTGAAACAAGCATTCACATACCTAAAAGTGGTTTTTATACTAAAAAACCTTTTAACATAAGCCTTAGAAAATAAGAACCAATCCTTGAAAACCTTATACAAAACCAACCCCGGATCAAATTATAACTCATGTTTTAGTGATGAAACCTTTTTGTATTATTTTTTCATGGTTCTTGGGTGCTTCTGGAGAGTTTTGCTAGGATTTTTGTTGCGGTGGAGAGGGCGTTTTCTGCGTCGTTGCTTGTTGGTGTATATGTGGTGTGGTAGACGGCGTTTCTCATCTTGTTTAGTTCAATTAGGCTGTTTAGTGTGTCTTCGCTAAGTGGTTTTTTTAGTTTGGATAGGAAGAGGGGGTTGCTTAGTGCTTCTAGAAGGTATAGTGGTGCTTTTCCTGCTTCCTTGATCAGGTATCCTTTAACTGCTAGTTCTACTGCTGAGTGTGACATTAGGATGGAGGAGTCAGGGTCTCCAGAGTTAAGGTGCCTTTTAGCCTTGTCAAGGTATTTTTTTGCTTTTTCCATGTAATCTTTAAAGGCCACCTTGCGGAACCTCCTAAAGGTACGGGTAACTTTTTTGAAGTAGGCTTGCACGTCATCCCTGCATGGCTCCTCTAAATCCGCGATCTTGTAAGAGTCGAACTTGACGCTTAACCGTATCGGTATGCCTAGCTCAACGTGTAGAAAATGGAAGGTGTCGCGTTTGCTGCTTGGTATTTCTCCGCGTAGGAAACAGTATGCTGCCCCTATCCAGAAGGCTGCTATGGCCAGTCTGTGAGCTGCCTCCCTTAGGAATCCTTCTTTTAAGTATTCTCGGGATACCTTGAGGGTTTTCTCTGTTTTCTCGAGGCACAAAGAAATGGTAAGCGACGTGACCCCCTGATTTTGGTACATTACCTGTTTAAAGCTTCGTTTGCCGAACACGGCAGCTGCCTGTTTGCTTATTATCAGGATTTCGGGGACGCCTATCCTGATTCCCTCTATAAACGTCTCCAAGGGCATTTCATCTATTGAAGCATGCCCCTTGCATTTCTTTATAAGTGACATGTCATCCAGCGACTTCTCGCCATCGTATACATGCAAAAAATCATAATCACTATCCTCCCTCTCCCCCCCTACTGCCCGACTACCGAATAAAAGAAGAAATCCTCTACCTTTCCCTTCACCGCTAAAGACACGCATGGAAACCACACACTAAATCTGTCACCCTCTCAAACCATATTTCCAATACGATTATATAAATTAAATCGATTTAGATTCCAACTTTATTTGGTCTTTTTGTATTTTGAGCATTTCATAATTCGAGCTGGAAGGTGATTAAGGGCTGTTTACTTTATCCTCTCAGCTTTCTAACGAGGGTTAAACCTGTTAGCCCGGTCATTCCAATCCCTTTTCTTTTACTATTATTGGCTTAAAGACAGCCTCACACGGCTAAATAGAGGAAAGGTTGGCTCCCACTGCTAAATGTTAAAAGCGAGGAAATGGCGTTTCTGTGACAGCACCTGATAGAGGGTTAGTTAAATGTGCTTCCCATGAGAAGTATAGGAACGGTATTGTTTTCCTTCATGCCAAGTTTTCTTAAGTTCATATTTCACATCATTTTTGCATTTATTGTTAATATCTTTCCTCGGTAATTTAGGATTAACGGTGGCCTCTAAGCTAAGTAGGTTAGGAGTAGTTAGTTTGTGAAGCATCCATAGATTATTCGGTAGAGTGGTAGGGTCCCAGGTAAAGATTTCAAAATTTTTAGGATTTATCGTCCTTTCTTAATTTTCACATTAAATGATTCTATTTTTTCCTTGTTTTTATCAGCAGGGGTTATTGCAAGGAGCGTTAGTATTGTAACCACCCATATCAGGATTGAAGTCATTATTCCTCCATGCATTAGGGCTAAGAAGCCTTCTAGGAGTCGCAAGCCCTTACTAAACGTTAAAATTCCCGTCTCCCATAAGGCTCCACAGCCATAAACCCTTCCTACATTTGCATTTCCCTTAGGGCTTCTCTGGGGTTGCAAACCTCTATGTAGTGCTTGACAGCCTCCTTAACCTCGTGCCTGAGCAGGTGGCGTTCATCCACTGTGACGAAGACATCACACTCCTCCCCTATCGCGGTTGCCAGGTGGTGGAAGTCCGCTGCTTCCACTCTAAACCTCCTCTTTAGGTCTCTCAGCTCGAACATTAAGCTGACAGCTCTCTCCACGTAAGGGTGGAATGGCATTATCCGCAGGTTGAACCCTTTCTGCACCGTCGCCTCAGCAACGTAAATTTTCTCTATCGGCATGGTGGTTGACGCAGCGGGCGCACCGGGGGAACTCGACGAGCACGAGCGCCGAGGCAACAGCTCCCTCCCCTCTCACAGCCTCCGCCAGCCTCACGGAATCCTCATGAAACTTCTCCCCCCTTCCTCTTCAGGGACGCTATGAGCACTCCGGTGTCGACTGCAACCTTCAACCTCTTCTCTCCCTTCGAACCATCTCGAAAGCAGGCACATCCTCAAAGTATTCCTCCAGCTCGTCTGCCAGCTCCCTCAGCTCCCTCGGCTTAGCACACGATGGAACATTAAACCTTAGCCTTCCAAGCTGGTTGAGGAGGAACACGTTAACACGTCCTTTCCTGACATGCTTCACCTTACCTCTCCCAGCCAGCTGAAGCAGCAACCCATTGGCGGTAGCCCAAGACACGCCGAGCTGCCTAGCAACCTCATCGGTCGTCTTAGGCCCCTCCGAAAGCACCCTCAACACCTTCTCCACCATATCCATCCTGAACACCACCGGTCACATGGTACATCTAAAGACCCGTCGAACCCCCCATCTAATGAACACATGCCAAAAAACTGATTTATCTATTATCTATTATGCTCCCCCTCCAAGTCCTGAGAGCCCCGTCTCCACCAGAAAAGGAGTGTGGGTTTAAAGTGAAGGAGTGAAGGTTTTTTAGCAACCTTCAACCTTAAATTATTCCTAGAAGCTCTTTGAGAGGGCCTCTAATGCGGGTGAACGGCGGAGCCATCCTCCTAACCTTGATCGTTCTCCTCCTCCCAGCCATACTCCACCCTGCTTGCTCCAGCTACGGCGTAGACGCGTCACCCTCCCCGGAAGGCACCGTCATGGTTGCTGAGATTAAGGGGGAGATAACCCGGTCTACGGCCTACATGGTTCAGGAGGTTTTAACGGTTGCCCTTCAAACCGGCTCGAGGCTTGTGGTTTTCTACGTTAACACTCCGGGCGGCGAGCTCGGAGCTGTGAACGAGATAATGAACCTTTTCGAGCTCAGCGTGGTGCCGGTATGCGTCTTCGTCTCTCCCTTCGGGTCGGCGGCGTGGAGCGGGGGGACATACCTCCTCATGGCAAGCCACATTGCAGCCATGTCAAGCGGCACGATTATAGGTTCATGCCAGCCTGTCGTGGGCGGTCAGCCGGTTTACGACGCTAAGTACGTTAACGCCATGGCGGCGCTGATGATGGCCCACGCCCGCCTCCACTCGAGGAACGAGACGGTTGCAGGCCAGTTCGTGTACTTGAACTTAAACCTGCTCCCCGAGCAGGCCAAGGACAGCGGCGTCGTGGAGGTGGTAGCGAACAGCCTCCCGGAACTCCTCTCTAAGCTTGAGGGGAAAACGCTGATCCAGTACGTGAACAATGAGACTGGAACGGTGGCGTGGAGGCTGGTTGACGACGCCGACGCTGAAAGATATAACCCAGTCAGGAAGATCCCCCTTTCAGGTGTAAGTGGAGCATACCCCCTATTCTACCAGAAGCCTGTCAAATACTATGTTCTGGACTTTCTAGTTAACCCTTACGTTGCGTACTCTCTCCTCATGCTCGGGCTCTTCGGCTTGATAATCGGGATAAAAACCCCGGGCTACGGGGCTGAAGTCGGAGGCAGCATATCCCTCCTCCTTTCCCTCCTGGGGCTGGGAGTTTTAGGGTTGAACGTCGCCGCCCTCCTCCTCTTCGCCCTCGGCTTCACACTCCTACTGCTAGAGATTAAAACCGGAACCACGGTACTGGCCGTAGGGGGGATAACCTGTCTGGTCTTGGGCAGCTTGATCGTCGTCCCGGCAGGATGGCTCTTCACCTCAACGTTCGTAGAATCCCTTAGAACACTCCTCCTCACAATCTCAGGCCTGCTAGCCGCCTTCTTCGCTCTCATAATATACAAGGTAGGGAAAGTCCAAAGGCTCAAATCCAAACTTGAACCCGAAACCCTCATAGGGGAGACGGGAACCGCAAAAACGACACTAAACCCGAAAGGTCAAGTCCTGGTTAAAGGCGAGGTGTGGTCAGCCCGCTCAGCCGGCAACACAACCATACCTGAAGGATCAAGAGTGAAAATCGTAAAGGTCACGGGGCTAACACTCATAGTGGAGGAAGCAGAGTAGAAACACCTTTCAACGTGAACGCCTTGCGAAGCAGTAACATTTTTCATAGGCATTGATGGACGCTCTGCGGCCGCAACACGTTTATACCTCTCCTTCCAGGCATGCTTAATTGGAGCCCCGTCTGCTCAGGAGCCTGGCTGCCCATCGGGGCAAGCACCTTCGGATGTGGGGCTCCCGGGGTCACCCGAAAGGGGACGAGCCCCTGAAGGATAAAAACCTTCAAGGGTGATGCGTCCCAAAGCGGACACACGTCTATAAAAGACTATATCCGCTGAACCCGCTCCCACAGTAGCTTCTCTAAGAATCCGTTAAGACCGTCGGTAAGGCGTGCAACTTAAGCGTTTCACCGTTCCCCGTTGAAGCGAAGCGTTTCCTACCCGACTTCCACAAGCTTCCCTCTTTTACCATAGAGTTTAAGCGTTCTCTCCGTGACTACGTGGACCTCGAACGGGTCCTTGATGCCTCTCCTCCACAGCTCTGAGAGGACTATGCTTGGTGGGAGGTTTGTGACGACGAGCACGTCCACGTCGCTTGACATGAGGTTTCTCCCCTCCGCAACGCTGCCGAAAAGGTAAACCCTTGCCTCTTCGTCGAGGCGCTTGACGACCTCAGCTATCGTCCTCAAGTACCTTTCAAGGTTCCCGAAGACCTCAGCCCTCCTCCTCGCCTCGTCGACCAGTAGCTTCCTCAACAACCCTCACCACCTCATCCACAACCTTCTTAAACCTTTCCACATCCTCCAACCTGTACTCCCTAGCGATGTACCTAGAGGTTATGTATGCGTCCTCCAGAGCACCGAGCTCCACGCTGAACCTGCCCATCACCTCCTCGACGCCGCCGTGCCCCGTGATCTCGTGTATGAGCTCCAGCAGCCTCCTCACACCACGCACCTTAAGGTGGTCGACGCCAAGTTTGAGCAGGAACGCTTTAAGGTGGAGTTGAAGGGACTGCTCAAGGCTGAACGCTGCCAGGTCGTAGAAGCCCTTTCAACCTGTAGGGCAGCGGTCTCGTAAAAACGCCTGCTCCTCTCAACAAGATACTCATACTCTTCACGATGCGTCAACACTCGTCACTTTCTATAACCACGTCGAAAGCTAAATGGTTTTTGGTTAAAGTTAAAGATTTAAAGGGCGCGGAGACAGGTCGAATCCTCACCCAAGAACTTGATTTCACCGGTTTCCGCAACAGGTTTCCCGTCTGGTGTGCGTCAACCTTCCTCGGTGCACATGTACCTTCTCCCGTGTAGCAGCAGGTCCCGTACTTTCACCCCGTAGTACGCTATTCTTTCCGTTAGTTTGAACGGGTTTTCCCGCTGGATGGCGACCTTCCCCTTCCTTATGGCTTCCAGCACATCGTCCAGCGTCCTTTCATCAGCGGCTACACCCGTTACCCCGTTGCCTATCTCGCCCAGGGTGTGGGCGTCGCTGCCGGCTACGACCGGTATCCCCTCCCTTTCAGCCAGCCTCTTAGCCTTCTCGTTTAGCCGACGTGAGGTCCTCGCGTTAAAGCCTTCCAGCGCGTCCACCCTAACCTCCCTGACGAACGTTGGAGGCCTCCTGCGCCTGTAGGGGTGTGGAACTACGACCACACCCCCAACGTCCCTTGCGAAGTCCACAATCTCCCCCACGTCCATCCTTCCAGGATTAAAGTCCACCTTCTCCATCACGCCTAGAACCAGTATGTCACCCCTCTTACTGCTTATCTCAACCCCCGGAATGACGACCACGCCGTTCCTCTCAGCCTCCCTGAGCCCGGCCACGCCACCCCTAGTCGTGTTATGATCGGTTATCGCTAAGCCGTCAAGCCCCTTCCTTGCAGCCTCCTCGACAACCTCACGGGGGCTGCCCACAGCGTCGTTCCCCCAGATGGGGTGCCTAGAACAGTACGTGTGAACGTGCAGGTCGAACATGTACATGGACACACACCCGAAGAATCATGTAAGGATCACGCCACGAAGACGTGAAAACCCGGAGGTTAAAACGTTTTTGGAAGCGGGGTTTTGGTAACTCTTCGGGAGATAAATCATAAATTAGTAATTGTTGAAAGCAAGCATGGTAGGGGTTCTTCTACCTGCCCGATATGTGGGTCTGAGTTGGTGAAATGCCCGAACGGGCTGGTGGAATGCGGAAATCATGGCCTGATGAATAGGGGTTCAGCAGATATAGTCTTTTATAGACATGTGTCCGCCTTGGGACACATCAACCTCGACTCCCTCGGGGTTCATCGGGAGCAAATCATTGGTCTCGTCCCCTATCGGGGTAACCCCGCTCCTCCTCAGGATAGGCTCGATTAATTCGAGCCAAACCCTCATCGAAGGAGGGAAACCCTTCATCCTTAGGTATAGGTCTATGGATGCGTTTAGCTGCTTATTTATTCTCAGGTTACACTTCCTACATTTCTAGAACCTGCCCCTTTCGGCGTTCCATCCTCCCGCCACATCTAGGGCAGGTCTTAGTCGAATTATGGGGATCTAATAATTTCACGTTAGCTTTATAGCCCATCAGAGCTATAATCTGCATCCAATTCTGCTTAGAGACAACCCTGTTATGTGTCCTACGTTTCCCAAACATTCCCTGCTTTTCCAGGTTCTCAAATCCATGCTCGTAATCTTTGAGCTCTTTAGCGAGCTTAGCTGTTAACTTGTGCAGATAATCTTTAACCCTGTTTCTGTATCGTTGGGAATACTTCTGCATGAGTCTCCTGGCAGTTTTTGGCTTGGTTTTACGCAAGCTCTGAATCTTCCTTCTCAGGTTCTCGTAGGTTGTGTGTAAGGTGTAGAGCCGTTTCAAGTCCAACTCTAATCCATCCTCTATCGCAGAATCCATCCATGCTAAGCAGGTTCAGATCCCAAGCGATTTTCCTTTCAGGCTTGGGTTCATTTACTTGCTTCCTGAACGTTATGATCAACTCATCCTCCTTGAGAATTAATTCTCCTAAATCACAATCATCAACTCTTTTCTTGAACCAAGCTTTTGAAAGGTCGAATTCAAGATAAAGCTGACGGGGCTCTATTGTAATCACGATTTTCCCATCCCGAAACCTGTAAAGAGTTTCTTTTACTCTGATAAACTTTCTCTTTACTACGGGCTTGTTCCTTCCCCTTCAACCTTTGATACAATTCCTTCTCCATGAGTTTAAGATCGAGTAGGCAGTTTTTATCGCTGAATCCACATAGTGGGAAGCATAACCCCAATCCTTTAGCAGTTTATTTCTTAAAGTTCTTTTAAATTCTCTCGACTTTGGAATTATCGGAATTATCCTTCTTCCTCTTTTATGCCATTCTATGCTTTCCCAAATTACATCTATCGCTCTTCGTAGAAGACATCTATAACTGCTAAGAAACTCGCTTACATCGTAATCATGTTTTATCTTGTAGCTAAGGATCCTGGATGAGCTTCTTTGCACCCTCTACCACCTTCTTGTATTTATGACTCCTCCTCCCGTACAATCTACCAGCAAAATGAGAAATTATCGTAATGAGGTCTTCCGCAAGCTCTTCTTGCGGAGTCTTCTTTTCCCTATTTATCACCACGATTTCAGTTCCATAACTTTTGAAAAATTGCTCAAGTGTTTTAAACCCAAATCCTGTCAATCTATCTGAATAAGCTACGATAACCTTAGAAACCTCTTTGTTCATGACAATCTTCAACAGTTTCTGGAAGTTTCTTCTATCCTCCTTTAACCCCGAACCAATATCCTTCAAGATCTCTACATCCCAGCCCCTCTCTTTAGCATAGTTCTCGATTAGCTCTATTTGTCCTTCCAAATCGTCTTTTTGAGTATGCGATGAAACTCTTGCGTAACCTACTATCTTCCTCTCTTCGTGGATTCCCAAAATCCTCTTTATCTCGGACTCTGGAACTCTTCTCTTCCCTCCTACAGTTCTGACACACCTTATCTTACCTTCCTTGTCCCATCTTTGGATAGTTCTAACAGTCACCCCTAGTAGCTTCGACGCTTCCCTCATACTATAAAGTCGTCCCATGTCCATCAATATCTATATATGTCTACCAAATATTTAACAGTTTCGCAAGACGCGTGGTAGCCTGCGTCAACCTACCCGGATGGGAGGTGTGGTTCGCCCTCGACCGCCCCTCACGTGTAGCCGTGAACAGCCCTAACAAGCCCTATGGCGATGAGGAAAGCTGGGTAAGCAAAAGAGGGAAGGTAACCACGTATCCCCCTAAGAGTTACCAGAACCGGAAGCGGCAACGAGCCAGCAGCGGCCGCAGCCACGAAAACCCCAATAAACCTGAGGGGAAGGTTAAACACGGGCAGGGCGGGGAAACGGCGGAGTCAACGCGGCTCCGCCCTAGTCGCCGTCCACCCTAGGGTGGAGGCGGAGGCCTGCTGAAAGCAATTTTCAGATTGAAGGGTGACGCTGCCGGGATGAGCGTTAACAGCCGCTAGGCAGCCTCCACCTCCCTCTTCACCTCCTCCTTCCTCCTCCCCTCAATCCTCCCCTTGTACCTTGCGACGCCCGTCCTTTCAACCCTAACAGTTTCGAACCCTTCAGCTTTCATCCTAGCCGGCTCATGGTGCTGGAGCACGTCGCCTTTAGCCCAGTACGCCTCCTCGAAGACCCCTCCCTCCCCTGGTATTATGGGGGTTCTCCACACGACCATCACCCCTTCCCCCGTGTCAACGGTTTCAGCGTTCCGAACGTTTACCTCGTGTCCCCGTGGAACCAAGTCAACCACCTCAACATTCTCCAACGGCTCCCTTGAAAGGTTCCTCACCGTAACCTGAACCACGTACCTCCCCCCGCCAACCGGCTCAACAGCCTTAAGAACCCTGGCTATAAGCCTGCCATCTCTAAGCCTAACCTCCCTCTCGAAAAGTAGAGCCCTAGGCCTCTCCTCCAGAACGTAGCCAACCCTAACCCTCTCCCCCTCCCCAACCTCCCCAATCCTCCACCTCACAATGGTGTCATCCCCCTCCACAACAGTCCTATCAGCTTCAGGGAACATCCTGGCAATAGAGTACTCCAATGGAATAACGTCTTCTAGGAGCAGGGTCCACCTCCCGGATGGAACCCTAACATCGGAGGAGGCCACCAGCCCCTCATCTCCCTGCACCACCGGCAGAAACACCTGGATAGCGTTGAGAACCCCACCCCCCACCAGGACGATGGTTCTCCCCATCCTCCTCGCCACTCTAACCCTAACCTTAACCATCCCCTCCTCAGCCAGCCCTCCAAGCCTAACCGTAAGCCTCACCCCTCCCTCCACCTCCTCCTCCTCGCTGCTCCCCCCCTCGACTCCCACCACCTCAAAGTACCCTGGAACCATGCACTCCAGAGCCGCGTCGTCCACCGCCACACCCCAAGGGTTAACCGCCTCAACCTCCGCAACGTAGTAGCGTGGCTCCTCAGGGACGAACTCCCCCCTCATGTAAGCCCTAACCTCCCTCCCCCCGCTTCTAGCCGTCAAGGTGAAAGCCACCTTGTAGTCGACGCTAACCCTCA
>JAPDJV010000017.1 GCA_029258925.1 Thermoproteota archaeon
TTAGCTCCCCTCGGGAACCCAGCGGTCACCAATAAACTCTTAGAGCTTAGAGTTTATAGGTCTTACGAACTTCTCCAAAGGCATGAAAGACATACTATGATACAGAAAGACATAATCTAACATTTCTGCCCCCGACTCGCGTTAATAGCCATTGCTATGAGGAGCTTCGTCTTAGGATCCAGAGCACCAGGTCTCGTACATAAATACCGATTGGAAAGCCTTAGCAAACACGGGGTCACGTTCCATTAAGATCTTGAGACAAGGAGGTATTTCCTTTCTTTCCAATACTTTAATGACACCTCAACCACTGATATGCAGTTTAATGTATATAAGTATTCCTAAAACTACATAACATAGTGCAGCATTCAGCTCGTAAAATCTTATTTGATAATGAGAAGATGCAGCTGCTCTTCCCTCTATTACTAAAACAAATGAATAGAAGGAGGAGTAATAATGATGTACAAGGAAATAGAAATCAAGCGGGTTAGAATTTAAATTCTGGTGCGGGGGGTGGGATTCGAACCCACGCAGGCCTACGCCATCGGGGCCTCAGCCCGACCCCTTTGACCTAGCTCGGGCACCCCCGCCTAAGCTAATAAGTAGTTGGTATTCTAGATATAAAGGTTTACTAGCGGGTTTGATCCTTAACATACTTGGTGGTAGCATGTGATCGGTGAAGAGAAGAAACTGGTGGATATTGGTGAGACCGGTATTGTTGAATTAATTGAGAATTTTATAGATTATCCTGATAGCGCTGTTCTGGATTATGGCGATGATGCTTCAGGCTTTGCTTTAGGGGACAAGATAGTGCTCTTGAAAATAGATGGCTTCTCGATTGCTCAGGAAAAGCTTCCTTGGAACACTATGTTCGATGTTGGTTGGAAAGCTATTACCATGGTGTCTAGCGACCTGATATGTAAGGGGTCTACGCCGCTGGGATTCATGGTGTCTGTGGGGTTGGATGAACACACTTTTCTAAGCGAACTAATGGGGTTATTGGAGGGTGCAAGCAGTTCTGCGAGAGCCCATGGAGGATGGCTGATTGGAGGAGATTTAAACGAGTCGAAGGATCCATGGGTCTCGGTTTGCGGGATCGGTGTAGGGTCAACTAGGCCTCCGCCTAGAAGGGGGGCTAGGCCTGGAGACCTTGTTGTCGTTACTGAAATGTTTGGTCTAACTGGAGCAGGCTTCCACGCATACTCCAATGGGATATCTATGGACGAGCTCCCACCTGACATTAGGGAGAGTATAATTAAGGCAACTAGTAGACCAGTTGCTCCACTAGTATTCCTCAGCTTGGTGGCTAGGCTTGACGGGAATATTTCGGCGAGCATGGATTCCAGCGACGGTCTAGCCTTCAGCTTACATGAGATCTCCAAGAGCAGCGGCTACAAGATAGAGGTTAGCAGGCTTCCAGCTCATCCCAACGCAGTGAAGTATGCCGAAGAGTTCAACGCAGATCTCGAAGAACTAGTATTTTATGGTGGGGAAGAGTTTCAGACGGTCTTCACAGTTGACGAGAACGTTCTAGGTGAGGTAGTAGAGGTTCTGGGAGAGGATGCTGTGATAGGGAGAGTGTTGGATGAGAGGGGTTGCGGAGTACTGTATGGGGGTAAAGCTCTTAGTCCAAGGGGATGGAGGTATTTTGGAGGATAACACTGCATGAAATTCGAGAAAGTGATGATACTAGACGGCTACACAGATGAGCCTGCGGGGCTCGGAGTACCCCCATACATAGGAGTCTACCCAAGATACATTGCAGGGGCTATATGGTGCGCCAACAAGGATGCCAGCATCACCTATGTAACAGTTGATAGTGCTAGAGAAATGGAGGAAAAATTCTTTAAGCTAGCAAACAGCATGGACGTAATAATAATTGTGGCAGGAGTCACCGTGCCCGGAAAATACCTTGGAGGAAACCCCATCACCATAGCTGAATTAAATAATTGGTTTAAGATCATAGATAAACCCTTGAAAATCCTCGCAGGGCCCGCAGCCAGATTCGGAATAGGTATTAGAGGGGGCAAAGTAGCGGAGCTGCCTTGGAAGATGAGGGAGAACTTCGACATCATAATCAAGGGAGATCCGGAAATAGTGGTCTACAGGTTATTCAAGGAGAGAAGCGTGGAGTTTATAGAGCCTGATGAGAAAAGGGAGGACTATGTTCTAACAAACGAGTTCTCGGTGAAGGGAGCTAGAATAGTAGAAATGCACCCTAACCACGGGAAGAACTTGATTGCTGAAATAGAGACGTATCGCGGATGCCCTAGGTTCATTACGGGAGGATGCTCGTTTTGCACGGAGCCACTATATGGGGAGCCAGTTTTTAGAGATCAACGGGATATTGCGAGAGAAGTGGAAGCCCTACACAGAATCGGGGTCAAATTCTTCAGACTTGGAAGACAACCAGACATATTCGCATATAAGGCTGTGGGTGTTGGCGAAGAAGAGTTCCCGAAGCCTTCGCCGATCGAAGTAGAGAAATTGTTTAAGAGTGTCGTGAGCGCGGCGCCTGAACTGGAAGTTCTCCACATAGACAACGTTAATCCGGGGACAATAGCTCATCACCCGGAGGAATCCAGGGAAATCGCTAAAATAATAGTTAAATACCATACTCCGGGCGATGTTGCAGCCATGGGAGTAGAGTCAGCAGACCCAGTAGTTATAAAAAAGAATAATCTGAAAGCTTCTCCAGAAGAATCATATTTAGCAATTAAAATAGTAAATGAGGTTGGATCTGTAAGGGGGTGGAATGGCCTCCCACACCTCCTTCCCGGAGTAAACTTCGTCTACGGCCTAATAGGTGAAACAAAGGAAACCTACAAGTTAAACTACGAGTTCATGAAGAGAGTGCTGGACTCGGGTCTAATGGTTAGGAGGATAAATATTAGGAAGGTCATGGCTTTCCCCGGGACACCTATGTGGAGAATAGGTGACAGAATCATTAGGAAACACAAGAGGGTATACGATAAGTACTTGAAGCTCGTGAGAGCTAGGATAGACTTGCCGATGCTGAGGAGAGTTGTTCCCAAGTACACTGTTCTGAGAAGGGTTTATACGGAGAAGATAATTGATGACAGAACTTATTCGAGACAGATTGGATCTTACCCGATAATGGTAGTCATACCGTTTACTATGGATGTTGGGAAATTCATAGATGTTGTAGTCACGGAGCACTCACATAGATCTGTTATGGGACTGCCCTACCCCATAAAAATAAATGAGACCCCCATTAGAGCCTTAAAGAGTGCTCCAGGTATTACGAAGAGCGTGGCCAGGAAAATCACGTTGAAAAGACCATTCAGGAGTGTGGCCGAGCTGCGGGAGTTATTAGGCGAGTATAGTAAGTACTATGAAGTCTGAACAATACTTGCTATTTTAGAAGACATTTTTAAGCCCGAGCCCGTCAAGGGTACAACAACACTTGTTCCTCCAGGCAATAACCCCTCCTCTCGAGCCTTCCATAAGCCTGCTAGGGCTGCAGCAGAAGTGGGTTCAACAATGAATCCTCTGCGTACCAGAAACTTAAGAGCTTTAATTATCTCCTTGTCCTCCACGACCACGCAGAAACCTCCGCTCTCCCTAACAGCTTCAGCCATCTGGCCCAGTCTCGGAGGCTCAGGCACTCTTATACCATCTGCGAGAACGCTACACGATACATTTTTCCTCCTTCCCCCAATAACCCTACATAAATAGTCGTATCCCGACGCCTGAACCGCTATTATCGAGGGCATTTTTTCTATAAGATTTAGTTCCAACAGCTCTCTAAACCCCTTATATATTCCTAGGAGTAAGGTTCCAGATCCGGCTAGTGCAACCACGTAGTCCGGTATTTTACCCTTAAAGTATTCCGCTATTTCGAAGGCAATAGTTTTAATGCCCTCGATGAAGAAGGGATTCCAATTGTGACCAACATAGTGCCTATTCTCAGAACTCTCCGAGAACTCTATCGCTTTCCTCCTAACAACGTCTCTACCTCCCTCTACTTCAACTAGAGTCGCACCTAAACTCTTCAATAAGGCTTTCTTCCCTTCCGGGGCATCCGAGGGAACAAATATGACTGCTCTTAGGCCTGCTCTCATAGAGTAAGTTGCAACTGATATACCAGCATTGCCTGAGGAGTCCTCTACTAAGATACCTTTGGGGTGGAGGGTTTTAATCAAGGAAACAGCTAAGACGCTACCCCTATCCTTAAACGAGCCTGTAGGCGACAAGTATTCGAGCTTGAAGTAAACGTTGAATTCTCCTATAGATTCCTCAACTATCGGAGTACAACCCTCACCGACACTAATACTATCGAAGGGAATGGGTGGAAGAAGCTCTCTATACCTGGCTATGCTGGGCTTCCTCTTCGCCCATTCATCGTATGAAACCTTAACTGTGCTCAAGTCTACTTCATAGGTGAGTGTTCCACCACACTCGTGGCGCCACATCCACCTATCTAGGAGAACAGTGCTAGAGCATTTATCACATTTAAGCTTCAACAATTTGCACACCCGTTTAAACCCGAGGCTTGATCCCTTAATTAACTTTAACCACTTCCTCCACGGGAACCCTTGAGGCTCCGAAAGGTCTCTACGAAATATATAGGATGTACGTCCTTAACATTAAGAATAGTATTGTCGCTATGCATCCTATTAAAACCATTTTTAAACCCGACTTGATCAAGGGTTCCTCGCTTATTTTACCTAGATAAGCTCCTAAGGTGAAGAGTAGTGCGTGTATTATAATTATTGACATCAACGTGGCGCTCATAATATTCAACACTCCAAGCATGCATGCCACATATGGCAACAATGATATTGCCGGGAAGAATACTACCCCCAGCAAAGACCAGAACGCGACATATAGTGGAATCACTCTAGCAACCTCGCCGTAAACACTGTTATCTAGGTCAGCTAGCACCGATCTCTCGATGTGCTTCAACTCTTTAAGTCTCTCAGCCTTCTCCGACATATATGTTCCCATAAAACCGCTGAAGAAACCCATGGTCACGATACCGCCTAGACCTGCACCAACATATGCTGTGGGATCTTTTATGTTCATGGCAAGTATTCCCAGGACTATTCCCAGAATCGATAGTAGACCGTCAAGGGAGTTTGTTACGAAAAGCCTTCTACTAACCTCCTCGGCTTTAGCAATTCTGACGAGTCTTTTCATCTTAGTAGTGTATTTAAACACCATCACCCACTACCCTTCTAGGTAGGCGACTTGGAAGCCACATAATGGTACTAGTAGCGCATTCTATATATTCCTGTCTATCCTCTATGAAACAAGAGGGCAATGGAATGATGGGATTAGACGTGGAGTTGCAAGATCCTTACGTGCACGTACTCGAAAGACTAGGCAAGCTGGCTTCACAAGCATTGAGCGAGCTTGACATCCACTTAGAGGAGTCTGAAGTGATACAACTCCTAGAGGAGCCCCCGAAGGAGGTCATGGGTGATATAGCGCTGCCTGTGTTCCAAATAGCGAAAAAAGTGAAGACTAGCCCCGCAGAGCTAGCTAGGGCATTAGTTGAGAAACTTGGAGAAACACCTGATCCAATAGTGGAGAAAGCAGTTAACGTGGGAGGTTACGTCAACTTCTATTTAAAAACACGTGTTCTAGCCGAAATGCTCTCGGAGGCTTTGAAGAAGTATGGTGAAGATTATGGAAGGATTAAAGTGGAGAAACCTTTGAAAATAGTGGTTGAACATACTAGTGCAAATCCCGTACATCCACTACACATAGGCCATGCCAGAAACTCGATTATAGGAGACACGTTAAGTAGACTTCTAACGTGGAGAGGGCACAGAGTTGAACGCAGATTCTACGTCAATGATATGGGTAGACAAGTAGCTATCCTAATTTACGGATATAGGGCACTGGGGTGTCCCAAGGTAAGAGACAAACCCGACCACTTCATGGGAATCATATATGCTATGACGAACACTATTATTGAAATAGATCGCTTAAAGACGGAGATAAACGATGCGAAAAAATCCAATGACGATAAGAGGCTTAAAAGACTTCTAAAAGAATTGGACGAATGGGTTTCCGTAGCAGACGAACTGAGAAGAAAAGGCCCTGAACTATTCGATACACTCGTTGAGAAACTTAGGGGAAGAGACCACGAGAAAGAACTATCACTCCTCATGAAGGCCTACGAGGAGAGAAGCGACAAGCAGTTAGTTGAAGTATTTAGGAAAGTTTCCGAGATGGTTATAGAAGGGTTCAAGGAAACCCTGAGAAAAGTACACGTGGAATTCGACTACTGGGATTGGGAGAGCAACATAGTTTGGAGCAGCATTTTAGACGAAATTGTGGAGAAAGCTAGGAAACTAGGCAAACTAGTGACGTATAAGGGAGCGTACGCTATAGATCTCACAAGTATTCAAAGAAGCGAAGATTTGAGGAGAAAACTGGGCTTACCCCAGTTCTTCAAAATACCGCCACTCATAGTGAAGAGAAGCGATGGAACAACACTTTATCCAATAAGAGACGTCGCCTATTCGATAGTTAAGTTCAGGAATGCGGATAAAGTGATTAACGTCATAATGGCCGAGCAAAAATTGGAGCAACTCCAAGTAAAGCTCGCACTATATGCGCTTGGCTACATTAAAGAGGCACTAAATCTAATCCACTACTCGTACGAAATCGTAAAGCTTCCAGGAGTCAAGATGTCGGGTAGAAGGGGTAGGTACGTGTCTTTCGACAGTGTTATAGATGATGCGATAGTAAGAGCATTTTATGAAGTGAAGAAAAGGAATCCAAATATGAGCGAGGAAGAAGCCTCTAAGATAGCTAAAATGGTGGGCATAGGGGCAATAAGATATGCTCTCATATCAGTTAGTGCGGAGAAACCCCTATTATTCGACTGGAACACTGTTTTAAGTTTTGAACAAAACAGCGGACCATACATACAGTACACTTACGCTAGAGCAAGGAACATCCTAAAGAAGTACGGTAAACCCGTAGATTACACTAACCTAGACTATGATAGCGTGGAGGAGAAAGCGGAGAGGAGGAAACTCGTAAAACACCTCTTAAAATATCCCCACGTAATCTCGAAGGCTGCCGACACTCTGGCACCGGAAACAATAGTGGACTACGCTGGCAAGCTCTCTGAAACATTCAATAAATTCTACGACACCGACCCAGTTCTAACAGAGAAATGCGAGTCCAAGAAGAAAATGAAGCTGGTATTAGTGAAAGGAACCCAAGTAGCACTGAAGAACATACTGTCCATGCTTGGAATAGAAGCCCCAGAGAAAATGTAGTAATAAAGATTGTTTGAACCGAAGATCGCACGACTCGCGTTGATAGAAAAATTAAAGAGCTATTTGATTCATATTTGAATCAAATAGCTCTTTTCATATTGTTCTTAAGGTTTGATGTATACTAAATCAATATTATAGTTTTCCCACCAGTTCTCAGCGTATTCCGGAAGTCCGTCGACACAGGTTACATCGTCATATGCATCCCATATTGGCACAATCTCTCTAGGCCACAACCAGTCCACGGGAACTGTGATGACTCTAAGGTCTCCTTTATCCACAGTATAGTGCTTCGTATTTGAGAAGCAACAAACATGTAGATAGGGGTTGAAGAATAACTCTTCTGCATGCACATTACCGGCACTGTATGGGTCATAATCGTTGAGGTCGAACTCCACTGGATTATCAAACATTATAACTAGCTTCACTATAATCTTAGTCTTTACATAAGAATCTTCTTGCACCGTATTTGTGAAAATCTCGCCTTCATTGGGAGGTAGCGCATCCTTTGTCCATTCGATTACGGTGAAATTGTTGTCCACGCTGGCAATGAATTCTCCGTCCTCCACAGCAGTCGGGGTTCCGTTTTCATCGTAGAATGTAATAATGTAGTGTCCGTTACCTGGGAAGGTGTTGGCTGGAATGGAGAAACCCCACAAATGATTATAGCCTGCTCCTCTCGCTTCAGGAACAAATACGAACTTTATTGCCATCAGCTTTGGGCCGCATTTACAGCAGCCTGGATGGCAATCACAGTTTGAGTGACATTTGCATTTAGTGTATAGTGCTTCAGTATTGATATCTACAATCCAATCGTTGTAGTCAAAATCGTTTCCTGTACCTATGGGTAAGTCTTCAAATGCTGCTGTTAGTGTTCCACCAGTAGGCCACTCTATTATAATATGGTTCTTCCAGAAACCAATAGTGTAGCCACAGTAGTTGTTTAAGTTGTCGCATAGTGTTTTCGCGTATTCGAGATTTTCAAAGTCTTCATCAGTCAGTTCGTCAGGCTTAACCTGGTATAAGTCCATTATTGCCTTAGCTTCATCAAAGTCTGGAATACCATTACCGTTTAAATCCGTTGAAGGATCTAGAAAGCCGAACTCTATGTTCTTTACAGTGGCATTGTATTGTTCCCATGCCTTCTCCCACATGTTACTGCGCTCTTTATGATTGCATGAGATCGTTGCTTGAGGCACTATAGCTATCATTGACGCCATGACCAATAGTATCGTCAATACCATAATTTTGTGTATGTTCTGCTTATATATCACGCTAAAATTATCCATCACTGTTCTTCTCCTTTTTCTAGATACTACTCCCTATTTCTGGAGATATATTAAAAAATTTCTACAATAATATTACTAATTTTATAATCAATTTTTATCCTATTTTAAAATGAAAATGGCTGGAAAAAAAGTGATGAAGCGATTCATTAGCATCCATTTCCGCCAAAGCGGAGATCAAAGGCTTGAAGATGAACGCAATTGTACATTTTTCTAAGCTGGATGAAAGCTGCTGAGAAAAAATGCTTTAAATATTATTTAAGCCGAGATATTTCTGGAATTCATTAACTATCTTAGTTTAGGTAAAAAGAAAGTTCGTCACTTTTGATTAAATATGCGAAGCAAAAGTTTCACTGTTCTCATTGGGATTATTGGAATGATTTTATTGGCTTATTCGAGTTTACCTAATTGTTCCCAAACTAAAACCACCGAATCCCATTCTACATCTTCTCGTCTCTCTAGAGGTCTTACGCTGAATTCGAAGTATTGTGAAATAGGTTAATGAAGTAAAAGTCTGTTCCCTAGGAGGAGGTAGAAATCGTAGTTAACGTGGCGGGCCCGCGGGGATTCGAACCCCGGACCTCCGGCTCCGCAGGCCGGCGCCCTATCCAGGCTAGGCCACGGGCCCCAGATCCTGCCTACATTTAAGCATATTAGGTAATATATTATTTTAAGGATTCTCAAGTCTTTAGTGTTAATGGAAAAACTTAATTTCTATAAAAGGTTGTATATTGAAAAACCCAGTGGCCGAGGAGTGGGGAAGCATTGACGCCAAGCATTGCTAGGAAGTCTTCAAAGTTCAGGGAGTCACAAATTAGAAGACTTTTCGCCGAAGTCGAGAAGATGAGGGCTAGAGGAGAAGACGTGTACTTCCTGTCTGCGGGGCAGCCGGGCATTCCCCCGGATGAGGAGTTAGTGGAGTATATGATGAAAATTGTGTTAAGTGGGCGGGGAAAAGTATTCAGGTATTCTCCGTCAAGGGGGCTGCCAACGCTTTTAGAGGCCATATCAAGAGACTTGAAGAAGTATGGTAAAATAGATGTTCCATCAAGTAACATACTTGTCACCACGGGAGCCTCGGAAGCAATATATGTGGCTATTCTAGCCTTAGTCAAGGAGAGAAGGGAAGCTGTAATATTTGACCCCACATACGTCATATATCGTGACACATTGGAGTTCGTTGGAGCCAAAATAAAAAGAATACCGGAACACATAGAAAACGAGTTTCAGCCATCTGAAGAAGCTATTAGAGAAGCTCTTTCGAATAAAACCAGCGTTGTAATCATAACTACTCCAGACAATCCCACAGGGAGGATACTGGATGAAAGCAGAGCTAAACTCATCGTGGATTTAGCTAGAGAATACGATTTTTGGATAATAGCTGACGAGGCATACAAGCACATGGTCTACGAGGGCGAACATTTATGGCTATCTAAACTCGACCCGGATAGAGTTATATCGATTAACAGTTTTTCTAAAGACGCGGCGATCCCAGGTCTTAGACTCGGCTACGTCTACGGACCCAAGAGGGTTATAAGAAGGTTAGAGAAGATAAGACAGCACATAACGCTCTGTCCTCCAACACTACCCCAATACATTGCAGAATACTACCTTGAATCGGGCATAAAAGAACGCTATCTTAAAAAGGTTCTTCCAATATACAGGAGAAGGCGGGACATACTTTTCGATAACTTAGTAAGCGGGGGCTTAATAAGAGCATTTAAGCCTCCGGCTGGAATGTTCATATTCGCGGATGTAAGGAGCGCCACTGAAGCGTTGAGCAGCGACGACAGATTTTTTGCAGAAAGACTACTGCACGAAATGAAGGTCTCAGTTGTTCCAGGCTCAAGTTTCGGCGAAGTAGGCAGAGGGTTCATAAGGCTATCATTTGTTTCCGAAAACGAGGAAAGACTTAAGATAGCTGCTGATAAAATTAAGGAGTTCATTAATAAGATAAGTGGTTAAATGAAAACTTGAGGAAGCGAGAATCGCTTAAGGCTAAAACACTTTTTATCTGCGAGAAACATAAATCTTAACTAGCTAGTACCACAGAGGCCTTAAATATCTTGGCCACAAATCGGTGGGATTATTGAGACAAGTAAAACTTGATACATTCTTTAAGGGAGATAGCGGTAAGGCCGAGGAACACAAGAAAATCAGTGAAGCTAGGGAAAGCCCTAGTCATGTATTTAAAAGCGTGGAGGAGGAATGCCCCGACAACACCAGCCCATGCTACTTGCTATCAGTCACATATAATGGTAAGAAGAAGAAAGCCCTACTAAAATTGTATGATCCTAAAAATCACAAGATATACTTGTGGTACGACAAATATGGGCACAAACCATATTTCCTAACAGATATTCCTCCAGACAAGATAAAACAGATCGAAAAACTAGTGTCTCATCCATCATTTGAGAGAGTAGAGCACATAGTAAAATACGATATAATCAGAGACGAGAAGAGAGTGATGTCTAAAATAGTAATGAAAGATCCTCAAGCAGTTGCCACAGCAAGAAACTATGTGCCCAAAGCTTGGGAGGCAAAGATAAAGTACCACGACAATTACATTTATGATCTGGGACTGATCCCAGGAATGCTCTATAAAATAGAAAGAGGCTTGCTTAAGCCTGTTCCCACAGAGATAAGTGCAGAGGCTAGAGAACTCATCCGAAAATCTTTCAAGAACGATGACGAGAGAGAGCTTGCCGAAAAGTGGATACCCTTATTTGAAACCCCTCCCCCCAAGTATAGGAGAGTGGCTCTTGACATAGAGGTATACACGCCTGTAAGGAATAGAATACCGGATCCCGAGAAGGCGAGAGAGCCCATAATAAGTATAGCTTTTGCTGGCTCCGATGGATTCAAGAAGGTTCTCATATTACTGACAGAAGATTTGATGGCAAGAGAACTGGGATACTCCACTATCGAGGAGGAAAATGTTATACTTGAAATTTTCGACAGCGAAAAAGAGTTGTTAAGAGAGTGCTTCAGAATAATAAGCGATTATCCAGTGATAGTAACGTTCAACGGAGACAACTTCGACCTTAAATACCTCTATAATAGAGCTAAGAGGCTGGGGTTCAGGGAGAGCGATATCCCGCTAAACAGGGCAGCAGGCTGGATGAGAGTTAATAGAGGGATTCACATAGACTTGTACAAATTCTTCGAGAATAAGGCCATACAGGTCTACGCGTTTGCTGGTAAATATAAGGAGTTCACGTTAGATGCCATAGCATCCGCATTCCTAAAATACCATAAAATAAGGCTCACAGCCCTAGTCTCGGAGCTCAGCATAGGCGAGTTAGCGGCGTATAACTTCAGGGACTCCAAGATAACTCTAGCACTAACAATGTTCGATAACGATTTAGTAATGAGGTTGATCACGCTAATTATGAGAATATCTAGAATGGGTATGGAAGATGTTGTTAGGAGAAGAGTGTCAGCGTGGATAAAGAATCTGTTTTACTGGGAACATAGGAGAAGAGGCTACTTGATCCCACTGGCTGAAGAAATAATAGAGCTTAAAGGAGATACTGTTACCGAGGCCGTTATAAAGGGGAAGAAGTATGCCGGAGCAATAGTCTTAGAGCCGAAGCCCGGTATCTACTTTAACGTTGTAGTGCTAGACTTTGCAAGCCTGTATCCCAGCATTATCAAGACGTGGAACCTAAGCTACGAAACAGTTAACTGCAGCCATGAGGAATGTATGTCGAATAAAATACCTGAAACAAACCATTGGGTGTGCACGAAGAGAAAAGGCCTAACATCTCTAATTACTGGGATGCTGAGAGACTTAAGAGTCCTCATATATAAGAGAAAGGCTAAAGACAAAAAACTCCCTGAAGAAGAGAGAGCATGGTACGATGTTGTTCAAAGAGCTATCAAGGTCTACATCAACGCATCATATGGAGTCTTCGGATCGACTTCTTTCCCACTATATTGTCCACCAGCAGCTGAAAGCGTTACTGCCATAGGGAGACATACAATTAAAACGGCCATCAAGAAAGCCACCGAGCTGGGATTAAACGTAATATATGGAGACACGGACTCCCTCTTCATAGAGAAGCCTGAAAGCGAGAAAATAGAGCTACTTGAAAAATGGGTTCGAGAGGAGTTCGGCCTAGACTTAGAAGTAGACAAGGAATACGTGTATGTGGCTTTTTCAAGTAGGAAGAAGAACTATCTGGGACTTCTGATAGATGGGAGAGTCGACGTAAAGGGGCTTGTTGGGAAAAAGAGGAATACGCCGGAATTCCTCAAGAACGCCTTCAACGAGGTCCTTGAAGAGTTGAAGAATGTGCATGATATCAGGGAATTCAATAGGATGAAGGAGAATATAAAGAAGATAATTCAAGAAGTCTATACAAAACTAAAGAATAGAGAATATACTCTAGAAGAGCTCGCATTTAGAGTAGGATTAACCAAGGAGTTAGCGGAGTACACTAAGAATACACCTCAACACGTTAAAGCTGCTCTCCTCTTAAGAAGAGAGGGGATTAAAATAGGTAAGGGTGATATTATAAGCTACGTAAAAGTTAAGGGTAGTACTGCTGTAAAACCTGTACAACTAGCAAAACTTAATGAAATAGACTTTGAAAAATACGTTAGCCACATTAAAACAACATTCGAACAGATTCTAGACGCTCTAGACATAGATTTCGATGAGATCCTCGGCTCAATTAGACTTGAGGCATTCTTCTCTTAATATAATAATTATCCTAGAGCGATCATCCCGCATGAGCACCCGTACTTTTGTGGGAGACACGTAGAATCCTTAGCAACTCCCGCTCTCCGCTTCATCTAGGTTGAGAAGGCTCTCATAAACGTTGCAAGCATGATGACAGAATCCAAAGCATTATCTTCTAGGACGCACTCTAACGACACAAGCCATGCAACATAAATCGTATTATGTGATTAGATCCGTTCACTCCTCCAAATGCTCTAGGTCTTCTTCGGTAAGCTCTATTCTAAATTCCCTCCGCATACCTTTAGTAATTTGCTCAGCCCACGACTTTATCTCTTCAACGTATTCTTCATCAACATAATACGTAATTATTCTAACTTTCTTATCCAAGTAGTCGTCTTCAATCCACTCATTATCATAGGATATTATGTAGACCGGTATATTTACGAGAGCATAGCCTTCACGTGACCTCCTTATATTAAATTTAGAGTACTTCTCGAACTGTTCTTTAGTTAATGGAAGGCTCAGGGAGATCTCGTAGTTCTCCTTTATAATAACGAAATCAGAAAATGACGGCTCCCATAAATCTATGAGCTTTTTAGCTTCATCTTTCACAACATTCCATAAATTATCTGCTTTCACGACTCTAGTGTCCTTAATGCTTCCATGCTCAGAGTCTAATATTAGTATCTCAGTGTCCATTGCCAAATTTCATCTACCCCTAAGTTTCTCCACACTACTATACCTATTTTTATTTAATCCAAAGTATTATTCTTAAAGCGTAGAAACAGCAATATTAAATCTCCAGGCCCGCTACTATTAGTTCTCTCATCTTATTCTCATCCGGTTTCAACTTCTCATCAAACGGTATTTCCCATAGAACAGGCTTAACTTCTCCATTATCGTATTCTATGAAAACTTGGGGAATACCAGCAAATCCGAAATCGTCTTTCACACCGTGATCTGTTAAGAAAACGTAGTCTTCGTCTTTAAATTCGAATTCCAAACCTCTCTCTTCAGCTAATTTCTCGCATATCTTTAATAGCTTATTATGTACTGGATGGTATTTAGCTGATACTAGTATTATCTTCTTGGGTTTCACCATCATCCCACCCTCTATAGCTACAAGTTACAAGTTCAGAGGCTTGTGGAGGCTTTAATATTTTTCCTCAGATGTCTTTGAGCAAATACTACAAGATTACTCTGTTTCCTCCGTGATTATCTTAAGTTTTCTGCCATCCCACCT
This sequence comes from Thermoproteota archaeon, assembly GCA_029258925.1. Classification (GTDB taxonomy): domain Archaea; phylum Thermoproteota; class Thermoprotei_A; order EX4484-217-1; family JAPDJV01; genus JAPDJV01. Next base: position 14,476 of record JAPDJV010000017.1, read on the forward strand.
GTATCTACCTTCTTTTAGAGAATTGACTATTTTGAGGGCTACCGAGTCTTTCGGATGTCTTCTCAAGTGTCTCATCATTTTCCTTAGATAACGGATTTTCCTCGACATTTTACATCACACTATATTTCCTTCTATTTTGAAGTTGCTGTTTACATAATCTTTGGGGGCTCTGACGCGCAGATTCTTCATTAATGTTCTGGTCCCGGATTCCGCTTCATCGCCCATAGAACTATTTTAAGTAAAGTATTCTTTAAACATTTTCATTATAAAATTTTAGAACTTTAAAGAAGCTGATTTAGGATTTTGGAAAAATGTTCTTAAATATATTCCATGATAATTTAGTCTAGCTAATACTAGACGGTGGAGTTCATGGCCTTCAGGTTCGGGCCTGCTGGTAGACCAACCACGTATAAGGGATCCACCGTCGACGTCCCCAGTTTTCTGAGGAAAATAGGTTTGAATGCGTTTGAGTACCAAGCTGTTAGGGGAGTTAAAATAAGGGATGAAGATGCTGTTAGGTTGGGGGAAAACGCTATAGCCAACGACGTCCTCCTATCACTGCATGCCCCGTATTTCATAAACTTTTCATCTGACAAGAGTTCTGTAGTGGAGAAAAGCATTGAACGCTTGACTAAATCGTTAAAAGCAGCTTATGCTATGGAAGCATACGTCGTTGTATTTCATCCAGGATACTACGGGAATCTGAGTCCTGTGGAGGCGGCGAAGAAAGTTATTGCAAATTTAAATAAAGTTGTGGACGTGGTCGACAGAAATATTCTTAAAAGAGTTTTCATAGGGCCTGAAACCACTGGAAGAAAAAAGCAGGTTGGATCACTTGAGGAAATAATCATGATATGTAGAGGCGTAGATCACAGCAGGCCTGTGGTTGACTGGGCACATCTTTACGCTAGGAGTGAGGGAACGTTCATAGTAAGTGAAAGCGATGTCATAGATGTCATCGAGAAAATAGAGAGGGAGCTTGGAAAGGATCCATTAAAGCCCCTACACTGCCACTACTCTAAAATAGCCTATGGGAAGGGAGGAGAGAGAGAACACAAGACCCTTGATGCAAGCGGTTACGGCCCAGACTTCACCATGATCTGTAGAACGCTTTTAAACATTGGTGTGGAAGCAGTATTCATATCGGAGAGCCCGATACTCGAAAAGGATGCGTTGAAGATGAAGAAGATCTACGAGGAAGAGGTATCTAGGATTGCTGAGCAGGTTGAGAGAAAAGGTAAAGCACTTGATTAGTCCGATAGTAGATTATCTTATTAAAATCGGAGTAACAGCTAATATGGCTTCAGTAATGGGGCTCATATTTTCGATAGCATACTTATTCTCATCTTGGAGTAAAATAATACCACTGACATTACTATTCCTGGTTTTATCAGGGCTATTTGATGCATTAGATGGAGAAATCGCTAGAAAAACAGGGCGGGCCAGTCGAAGAGGGACACTTATAGACTCTACATTAGATAGGGTTGAAGATGGATTGTACATGGTTGGACTACTCGCACTAGGCTTGAACAGTTACCTAGTATTCTTGACTATGATTTCATCGTTCATGGTGAGCTATCTGAGAGCTAAGGCTGACTCATTTAACATTAACCTTGAAGGTGTGGGGATAGCTGAAAGAGGAGATAGAATAATTATAATTGCACTAGCAATAATAATCTACTACTTATACGGTACTTTTTGCTCAGAGATAATTATACTCATATTGATGGTTGCATCCATGGAAACTTGTATAGAGAGAAGCATACACATATTGAGACAACTAGAGTAAGCGTTTTTCCTAATAACAGTAGTGCTTATGGAAGTACTTTAGAGTTCAACACGTTCTAACATCTTATCCAAGTAATAGTTTACGAGTATTACCGCGTGACTAGCAAGATAGCTTTTAGGTCCAAGAGAATACTTCATGAATCCTGCCCCCTCTAGGAGGCCTACATCTCTTCTCGAGAGATCTTCTTGAGTCCCTAAAGCTATAGTTATTGTTTCAGCAGCCCTTTTGTGATATTCCTCACGAACGCTCAGAATGTCTGCCCCCTCTTCGTGGAGAAGTATAGGGAGAACTCTTCTTGAACCTATGATCTTCAATACGTCAATCAAGTTGCCTTCGAAAGTCCTCACACCCTCATAATAGCCGCTTACCATAGACTTAGCTATAGCGTCTGCGACTGTGAGCTCCGAATACAGCACGTTTAAGCTCACATTCCTAGTTACATGAACCACCATATTGGGACCCGGAGGACCAGCCAATACAGCATAGAATTCCACGTTCCTCCTTAAACCACTCCTCGTCTTGAAGGCTTGAATTATACATCTACATATCACGTCCAATCTTCCCGACGATGATGCTAAGGAGGATAGGGAAAATATTGGTCTAGTTACTGCTGTATAAGATTTAGATAAAAATATCCTCTTAACAGAGGGGCTTCTAAACATGAAGAACCAAACCTAGCTACCTGGGCCTTCCTCTCTTTAAAGCTCTCTCCCTCTCCTCACTAGATCTTATTCTTATAAAGCCGTAATGTATTGCACAGCTCACACAGTAATATTTGGTTACTGGGTATCTGGTAATTATGGCTCCCTTCTTCTCGAGTTCTGCAGCTAGTTGGGGGTCTACGGGACTATACATTCTAGTTCTTACAACTGCCTTGTCTTCTGGAACCCATCTACCACAATTATCGCATTGAACTAGTCTCGTCTTCCCTTTATCTCCCTTACTCCTACCCCTACTCTTCCTCTTTTTAGGCATCTGCTTTACACCATTTCAAGGTTTCTTGAATCCCCTTATATTTCTTTTCTAGGATTTAAACTATAGTGCTGTGGAAATTGCTGTACTGAATTGCCGAATTTGGTGGAAATATGTAGCTCACTAATATGTCTTTGCCAGACGCATTATTGTCTTCCCCTCTCCCCCGCAGAGCACACATTTATGATTGCCTATCACTTCGTCTTCATCAATAGGGCTTCCAAGAGTCCTAAAGCCAATCTTATCCTCCATTTCAAGACCGCACTTCGCTCTTCCACACCAGGGAACCTGAAGTATTCCTCTCCAACCATTATTGACCATTTTCAGTGCTTCATCCATATCCTTAACATATAGAATATTATCGTTAATCCACTTCCACGCTCTGGCTCTCAGGTTTTCCATAATTGAGGACCTAGCGTTTTCTATAGACGATACCATTTTGTCTATGGGAATCTCTAACTTCTCACGAGTATCTCTTCGAACCATAGTTACAGTATTAGAGGAGGCCTCTCTTAACCCTATATCAAGCCTTATTGGAACTCCTCTAATCTCCCAATAGAAGAACTTGTATCCAGGTGAGTAGTCTTCTCTATCATCAACTACAATGTTATATCCGTGGTCGACGAGCATTTTGTGTATATTGTCCACATATTCCATTACGTTCCTCTTTACTTCAACACTGTATATTGGAACTATTACGATGTCTATAGGAGCGACGTTTGGTGGTAACATAAGTCCTCTATCGTCACCGTGAATAGATATGAGCGCAGCTATAACTCTCTCAGATATCCCGTAAGAAGTTTGCCAGACGTAATCTAATGTCTCATCCTTTAACTGAACTCTCACCTCAAAGGCTTTAGTAAAGCTCTGTCCAAGTAAGTGAACTGTACCTATTTGAAGAGCTCTTTTATCAGGTAGAAGGGTGTCGAAGGCTATGGTATATAGTGCTCCAGCAAACTTATCCCAGTCAGGTCTCTTAGAGATTATGAATGATATGCCTAGCTCATTAAAGAACTTCCGATATATTTCAACAGCCTCTGCGATCTGCCTCTCGGCATCCTCGAAACTGGCATGTGCCGTATGGGCTTCCTTAAATGTTGTAACCTCTCTAACTCTAATCATAGGCTTCGTGGCCTTGGTCTCATACCTAAAGATGCTACATATTTGAAAGTACTTTTTGGGTAACTGCTTATAGGATTTTATCCATAAGGCTTCATATAGAGAAAGTATCGTTTCACTAGTTGGCCTTAAAGCCAACTTCACATCAAGTTCATCGCTTCCGCCATGAGTCACCCAGTAGACTTCTTCCTCAAATCCACGGATGTGCTCCTTCTCCTTTTCCAGCACGCTCCTGGGGATTAAGAGGGGGAGAAGAATTTCCTCGTGACCAGTCTCCTCGAGAAGTTTCCTGATGATTTTCAAAACATTCCATCTAATCTTGAAACCGTAAGGTCTCCAAACCCCGCATCCCTTAACAGGATATCTACCATAATCATATACTTCTGCTTCCTCAATAACCCATTCAAACCATTCACTAAATTTTTCACCTATTCTTGTAGGCATTTTCTTCCCCTTAAAGTCTATAAATAAATAAAATTTAGAAATAATTAACGTTCACGCTCTCACTACACGATCATAGACGAAGAGCCGTAGTATTGTCGGATCTCAACATAGCAGCTTTCTACATTTTAACCCACAAGAGTATAGCTATAATTAGCCCATATATTGCGACAGCCTCACCTAAAGCCACTATAAGGAATCCTCTGAAGAATAACTCAGGTCTCTCGGTGCTAGCACTCATGGTTGCAGCACCTGCAACGGCTATAGCATACCCTGCTCCAAGGCCTGCAAGACCCATTGCCAAGCCCATTCCAATAGGTATGCCACTTACGTCTCCCCCACCTTCAGGCGCTACCTCGCCTTCACCTCTAGCAATAGTGACAACAGCTATAGCTGTTAACGCTACTACTACGATTGCTAAGACTAATAAAGCTCTCTTTGTTTTTAAACGTGCACTAACTTTTCCCGAGGCCATGATAATCACTTCGCTCCAAGTTTATGATGCAAATCAGTTTTTTAAAATTTTACGTTGTAGCTCTTCAAGCTTTCCAATTATTAGTGTTTTGTTCTCCTCGATCCTCTTTAAAATTCTTTTCCTTAAATCTTCATATATTCTCGACACTCTTATTTCCAATTCTTCTTCCATAGAGTTTTCAGGCAATGCCCCTCCTCCTATACATTATTCTTTTGAGTATTTTAAGCCTACTAAATTCTTCTCTCATCGTTTCCTCCAGAACCATTTCTATATATTTAATTTGCTCCTCATAGGAGGGTATTATCAAGTTATCCAACGCGTTTATCAGTCTCTGTGTCTTCTTAAATTCTTCTAGAACTCTTAGGACTGTAGTTTCCGCTTCAGATAATTTAAGTATTACTTGGAGTGCTTGGAGGAGTTTGTTAAATGTTTCGACTATTATAGGATTCGTGTGTGCTGGACTGAAATATATCTTTGGTACACTTTCTTCATCTAATCTTAGGATAGGGATTAAGATGTTGAAAACTATCCTACTTGCCCTCTCAACCTTTGTCGTTGTAGGCGTTGAAAACGCTATGGACTCCAACTCCTCGGCTCCTATCTTCATTTTAGCTAGGAATAAACAGTCGTATGCTTCGAGAATTTTCTTCTCCGCTTCAATTCTTATCGTATCATATTCTTGAATGGACTGCTTTAGGTGCAGTAGTAGTATTTCACGTTTCTCGTCCAAGATCTTCCTTATTTTCTCAGAAGTCTTCTTCATCCTCTTCAATCTAAGTAGATTTAAGCGGGTTGGCAGCAGTCGCTGAGTGGACATTTATTAACCCCTATAGTATTTCTTAATGTGCTCCTCCTTAATGTTGATGAGTTCTCTTTCGGGAAGTATTGAGAGAACCTCCCATGCTAAGTCGAGTGTGTACTCAATGCTTCTGTTCTCGTAGAATCCTTGATTCAAGAACCTTCTTTCAAATGCGTCGGCGAATGCTAAGTACTTCCTATCCACGTCTGAAAGGCTTTCCTCTCCTACAATTGCAGCCAGAGACCTCAAATCTTGGGCTCTAGCATATGCACTATAGAGTTGGTTAGACACTCCCGCGTGATCCTCTCTGGTCTTACCTGGCCCAATTCCCTGTTTCATCAGCCTCGAGAGGCTCATTAGCACGTTTACAGGCGGATAAATACCTTTCATGTATAGTCCTCTATCTAACACTATTTGGCCCTCAGTAATGTAACCCGTCAAGTCGGGTATAGGATGAGTAATGTCGTCGTTTGGCATTGTTAGTATGGGCATCTGGGTAATACTCCCTTTACGTCCCTCAACTCTACCAGCTCTCTCGTATATGGAGGCTAGATCTGTGTACATATATCCGGGATACCCCTTCCTACTGGGCACCTCTTCTCTGGCAGCACTTATCTCTCTCAATGCTTCACAGTAGTTTGTGATATCCGTTAGAATGACAAGTACGTGCATGTCATATTCAAAGGCAAGATATTCTGCAACTGTTAGGGCCATTCTAGGCGTTATGAGCCTTATCATTGCTGGTTCATTGGCTAAGTTTATGAACATCACGGTCCTGCTTAAAGCACCCGTTTCCTCAAACGCCTTCTTAAAGAAAGTTGCCTCATCATACTTGACTCCTAAGGCGGCGAACACTACTGCAAACTCCTCTTCCTCTCCTAAAACAGTTGCTTGACGAGCTATTTGGACTGCCAGTTCGTTGTGAGGAAGTCCTGAGCCTGAAAATATTGGGAGTTTCTGGCCTCTAACCAAAGTGTTCATACCATCAATAACCGAAACCCCTGTTTGAATGAAGTCCTCTGGGTAAGCTCTAGCTGAAGGATTCAATGGAGCTCCGTTTATGTCGCGTGTATCCTCCGGGATTGGTTCAAGTCCACCGTCAATGGGCTCACCTAAACCACTAAACACTCTCCCAAGCATATCCACCGTAACAGGGGCTTCCAGCGTTCTCCCTCTAAATCTGACGGTCACCGTCTCAGGAGATATCCCTGTAGTCCCCTCAAATACTTGAACAACTGCTATGCCGAAACCTGTCTCAAGTACTCTGCCCCTCCTCACCTCACCTGTTGGTAACTCTATTTCAACTATCTCATCGTAAGCAACTCTATCGACACCTTCTACGAATAATAGGGGACCCTTTACGTCCCTAACACCGCGTTTTTCAATCGTTAACGTAGACATTCTATAATGTCACCTCCGCGAACTTCTTCAACTCGTTAACCATTTCCTCATATATTTTCTCCAATTCATTTAATTTATCGTTCGGTATAGTCATTCTAGCTCTCACTATTTTAGTCACTATGGGCAACTCCATTAATGTAGACGTCTTAACACCTCTCTCGATAGCCTTTCTAGCCATGCTATAGAAGTCAATTATGATTTTCAGAAGCTTGTACTGTTTCTCCGGAACGCTGAAAACGTCTATTAAATCGAATGCGTTCTGCCTTAGAAAACCGTCTTTCAGCATTCTGGCTACTTCTAAAACCAGCTTGTCGTGTTCGCTTAGAGCTTCTGGACCTATAAGTCTAACTATTTCCCTGAGCTCCGCCTCCCTATGTAAGATCTCCATTGCTGTCTCTCTAAGTCTCTTCCACTCTGGACCCACACGCTTCACCCACCACATCAACGTGGTTTCAGTATAAGCTGAATAGCTCATCAACCAGTTTATTGCGGGGTAATGTCTGCTATAAGCTAGAGCGGTGTCTAGAGCCCAAAATACTCTGATCATTCTCTTAGTATGTGATGTGACCGGTTCGGAGAAGTCTCCTCCTGGAGGTGAGACAGCTCCTATGAGCGTTACTGAACCATACCTTTCGGGATTGCCTACTCCAATAACTTTACCAGCTCTCTCATAGAATTCAGCAAGTCTTGAGGCGAGGTAGGGTGGGTATCCTTCCTCAGCAGGCATCTCCTCAAGTCTCCCTGAAATCTCTCGTAAAGCTTCAGCCCACCTACTAGTAGAGTCTGCTACGAGTAATACGTCGTATCCCATGTCCCTGAAGTACTCGGCTATAGTAACTCCAGTATAAATGCTAGCTTCTCTGGCAGCAACAGGCATATTACTGGTGTTGGCTATCAGAATTGTTCTCTCCATCAATGGTCTTCCCGTCCAAGGATCCTTCAACTTCGGGAACTCTACTAGAACCTCTGTCATCTCGTTGCCTCTCTCCCCGCAACCAATGTATATCACGACCCTTGCGTCAGACCAGGAGGCTAATACGTGGAGCAATACAGTGTTATGCAATATTGCTGGGAATATTCCCCCGACGAAGTTCTGTGTTCCGGGAACCACAAGATCGTATACCTCCTGTTCTCCCGCTATTTCCTCAACTTCAACAACTCTATCTAGCGTTACATATTCCAATGCGTTTAGTAATGTTGCAGATGCTGTTAAATCCTCGAAGCATAACGTCCTGCTAGATCCCTCTATAACGATGCCGCCATCCATTGCAACACCTTTTTCACCGAACAGGTTTCCGGGGGGGCTGAGAGGATTACTCATATAGTATTCTCTGATAGCCTCTACTTTCCTATGCACGAAGTCTGTGGACTCCATTAAAACATTCGTAAACAGCTGTAAGTTGCCGAGGCCTCTAATAATTATCTTGTAGCATTTGTCTTCCTTCTTTATTTCGTGGAAAACTCCGAGTCTAGCTAAAATGTAGGACAAACCTCCTGCCATTTTCTTAGATAGAACAGTTATCTCAACCATTCCATCCGCGAATCTCCCGGATCCCACATAGTATCCTTTAAGGAATGCTGCAACCACTCTGTCAGGAGACTTCAAGATTATTTGGGGAACACCTACGTCAATCCCTCTCCCTACAGAGACTCCTAGTTCCTCTAATAACTTAATTAGGAGAGACTTTTGGATTCCAACCCCTCCTTCGGGAACATTCTGGCAAGTCAGGCCAAATAATTCTTTCACTAGACTTGAAAACCTGGATAATATGGATGAGTCCTCGTTAACAAGTTTTAAACTATTGTAATCCACAACACCACTGGATATTAAAAGCCCTAGAAACTCCGCAAACTTCTCATCTACGATTTTAGGCACTTTCATACCATCTACATTACTAGTCGATGAGTTGATTGAAAGGTTTCCTAGAAGCTCTGATTCAGCCTTTATTTCCTGGTACTGTAGGTTAAGCCTTATTTTCTTTGGTACTATTATGCTGTCGCCTAGAGTTATCAGTGCTGCAGGTTTTTCTTCAAACGAGCCTCTCTCACCCAATGTTATCAGCTTATGTGAAGGAGTCACCTCAATTACTCTGCCCGAAGCCGTCTTGATTCTGATGATTCTCTCTGTCTTACCCTTATAGATGTAGGCAACGGGCATTTCCACTATTTGTACACCATCAAATGATAGTACATGGAGGTTTTCTACTTCAACAAGTTCCTCATCTAGCAATGGATTTGGTTCTTCACCTTTACAAGCAATAAACAACTCTTTTATAGGTACCAGCCTGCCATCGCTGAGTAGTACTGGTGTATGTGGAAGCACACACTTACCTGTTCCGAAACCTCCTGGAACAGCTCCTGTTCCTCCCTTGGCCATAGGGAAGAATGTGTCAATTATCCTTGTACCGGTAATTAAAGGCTCTGTTGGTTCGAGCTTTACCTTATATGGCCTAGGCTTCCTAACAGGCCACTTATGATACATTTTTAGCTCGTGTTTTTTACCATTAGATTCTAAGGTTGCTATTGCCTCCTCAACAGTATACTCTCCTTCGGGAACTATCTCGCTAATTTTACCCCTATATCCTGGGGGAACCATTATCTTATGTTCTATAAGTGGTGTTTCCTCGACAACACCTATAATGTCTCCAGGCCCAACTTTTACTCCCGGTTTCACGGAGGGTTTAAAATACCATTTCTTGTCTCTCGGAATTGAGGGAACCTTTATTCCTCTAGTTACGAAGATTCCTGAAACGCTCTTTATTATCTCCAACGGCCTCTGAATACCATCATAGATGTTCCCTATTATTCCGGGACCCAGCTCCACCGTTAGGGGCATGCCAGTTCTATAGACTGGTTCACCTGGCCTTAAGCCACTAGTATTTTCATAGACTTGTATTGTAGCTGTTTCCCCCTCTACTCTGATCACTTCTCCTATGAGCCTCTCGGATCCGACTTCAACCAGTTCATACATGCTAGCTTTACCCATATTGTTGGCTTTTACTACTGGTCCACTTATCCACACTATTTCGCCTACTCCAAGACTCATGTTATCCCCCTACTCGAACAAGATTTTTGATGCAACCATTCTCAACTCCCCTCTTAGAGAGTGGAATAGATCGTCTAATGTCATTCTGATAACGGTTTTCCTATCGGAAGAGTATAAAATAAAACCTCTCTTATCTCCATCTAAAACGTCTTCAGATAATTGTATCTCCTTCTCCAGGCTCCCCCTTAACTTCTCTACAATGCCTTCTATTAGCTTCTTATCCTCGGGAGCAGCAACAACTATTACTTTCTTATCAGCTATAAGGCTTATAGAGTTCCTCAATAGATTCTCTATGAGAAAAGCGTATTTCTCGCCTATGAGGTCCGGTAGCTCCCTCTTAGCTTCCTCAAGTAGCTCTTCAATGAGTCTTGCTTTAGTATTCTGGAGCTCCCTCTTATACTCCAATTCCTTTATGGAAACAGCTTTCCTTATTTCAAGTTCCACGTCATGTTTTGCACGCCTAAATTCTATGTCAATTCTCCTAAGAGCATCCTTGTATTCTTTGTCTAGTTCTTTTAGTAAGAACTCCTTTAATTCTTCAAATAATCCTTCAATTTCCCTTTTAAATTTCTCAACAATAGGTTCCACGATCCCCTCCACACCAGTTCCAATATCATTTTTAACTTCAACCATTACCCAACACCTAAAGCTTTTCTTACAAGCATTCTTAGATCCATAGGCCTCCACTCTTCGAGGGGTGCGGGAATTTCAGTTATTACGGGGGTAGGTGTTTTCATTTTTAATGCATATATTTGCCCTCTGACCTCCGAGGCTAAGCTGGAGTCGATTAGTATTAATGCTACTTCTTTACGAGTGTTTATCAAGTTTTTAAGCGTTTTCATTAGATCTCCTGATTTTTCAACAATAATTCCTTCAATACCTAAGAGTCTAAATGCAGCCACTAAATCCCTCTTCCCTACAACCATCACTTTCTCCAATCATTACCCCTCAACCTTTATTCACAGGATATTAATAAAAAAGTTTATGTAGGATATCATATTCATTTGAAGTACTAGATACAAGTTCATTGCAAAAATCGAACATGAATCAGCATATGCTGGGGATGTCATTTGTTTAGACCTGAGAGAATGGTTCGGGTAACATTTATTTATCCTAGAGAACTCGAGGATAAGTTAACATATGCACTACTTAAAACTAAGAGCTTTCAGCCAACAAAACCCAGTAAAGTCCTATCGACTCTATCTGAAGCTAGGGGAAGAGAACTATCAGTAAAAGTGTCAACGTTAATGACTAAAATCAATTCCCTACTAGAGAAATATAAGGAGCCTGTAGAGGGGGTAGGAGAGAGTTTAAAGAAAACCCTTAGGAAGCCAACAGTATATGAAGCTGCTAACTGGAACGATCTCGTAGATAGAATAGAGGAGAGAGTAAGGGAGTTAGAGAGAGCATTATCGGAGGCGCAGGAGAGAGGAGAGAGCGGCGCTATTAGGAAGTACAGGCAGGAACTCTTAGATCTGCAGGAGGCGTTAGAAGTATGCAACGATGTTATAACGGTTTTGAACGAGACACGTGTTTCAAAATACTTTGCACAAACCGCCGGCTTTATTCCGAAATCCAGGCTAAGCAAGGCTTTAGAAGAAGTCTACAATGAATGTGGAAGGAAAGTGCTCGTGTTAACAGAGGAAACCGAGGAAGCTCCAACCCATATAGAATATCCATGGTGGCTAAAGCCTTTCATGACGATAACTTGTCTCTACGGAGCCCCGAATTACAGGGAGATCTCTCCAGTACCTTTCTTAGCGTTCACATTTCCACTATTCTTCGGGCTAATGTTTGCTGACACCGGGCACGGCATATTCCTAATACTAGCTGGTCTACTCATATACTATAAGTTCAAGGAGCAGGAGGGCATGAGAATACTGGGAATGATAAGCATATACTTCGGAATATTTGCGGCAATAGCCGGCTTTTTCTCAGGCGAATTCTTCGGGCCAGCACCACCCTTAGGACCAGCATATAAGAGCATTGTTAAGAAAATTCTTGGAATACCTGAAACGGAACTACTACCTCTTGAAATAGAGCTCGGAGGAGAAAATATAACCCCTGTAATAATGTGGATCTTAATACTCTCTATAAAAATTGGAATACTTCAAATGCTACTGGGTTTCGTAATTTCGATAATAAATGAGGCTATGAGGAAAGAGTACTTAGATCTCTTCACAGTGACCATCCCGCAAACACTCGTCTTCATTGTTGGAACATTACCCTTCTTGCTAGCAATAGTAGAGGGAGCTTCAGTAAAACTGCCTCTACTAAACTATCCCGGACTCAACATGATGTGGGTTAACACCGTCCTCGGACTACTAGTGATATTAGCCTTCGCAAAACCCCTAGCGTGCAAATTATTGAGAGTTGAGGAAGAGGAAGGTTTTGGCTTCTCAATGTTTGAGGCATTCGACTTCCTGTTAAGAATAGTGAGCAATACCGCCTCCTATATGAGGATCCTTGCTCTCCTCATGGCTCACATAGGTTTAATGTACGTATTCTACGTTCTAGGAAACCTAGTAGCTCAACCTTTACCACTAATGCTAAGCGGTATAGCGTTTGGCATAGTTTACGCTCTAGGAAATATAATAACGATAGGATTGGAGTCCATAATAGTCTTCGCCCACACAGCAAGGCTTCACTTCTACGAGTGGTTCAGCAAGTTCTACCTAGGTGACGGAGTAACGTTCACTCCGGTCAAAGCGTCTAGGATAAGGGTTGCCGTGAAAATCGGTGGGTAAAAATAGTTGAAATCGATCATCACATATATATTAGGTTTTCAACTATTACTGCTCTCTTAACTCTAGCTTCAATAGCTGATGCAATTAGGGCTATATCCCTAACCTCAAACTCCTTTAATAGGGAAGTCGCCACGGCTACACCTACACTAAACGGTAGAGACGTTATTATGCTCTCTGATCTAGCTCTCAGAAGCCTCATTATTTGAGTTGGAATATCCTGGGGTCCAATGTATCTAAGCCCCAATCTAACTAGTTCTGAGCTGAGTCTAGAACGGGAGAATATTTCAATAGCTTCCAACACGCTCTTCGATTTAACCATCGATTCCAGCAAGTCTCTCGAAATCATGTAATAGCCTGACACTATGCTTCTATCCAACACCTCTTGAGGCAGACCCCTATAAACACCTCCTATAACAGTCATTATATTATACATGTCTATTAGTACTCCGAGAAGTCTATTACAGTGTCTTTTGTCATTCCCCTTCAATTTTATTAAATGCCCTAAAAGATTATCGTAAACGTACTTGTCTAGAAATATTGAGAATATAATGGGGTCTCTTAGTTCCTCATACGTTCTAAGTGCTTGAGAAACGTATTTACCGAGTCTAGGCTCGATTTCAGAGATGGTCGATATAGCCCTCACAAGATCTTCGACTTCTAACATACTAGCAATTAGAGAGCTCCAATCAGTTTTAACATAGGCTTTGGGGTCATAGAATTCTTTAATAGCGTTAATAGTCCCATCAATTATAGCCCTTAATATTATCTTCAATGCGTCTACAGCTTGTCTCTTCAGCAGAGAATCCATAACCTCTCGGGGAGGACCTGAAGGAGTGACATTTTTCAGATCGTAAATTGTATCGACCAAGCTTTTCCTTATGGCGCACTCAATGGCTCTAGAGGATACAGGATGCCTCATTTCCTTAAGGTAGGGAGAGTAACTAGTCTCGCCTAGCTTAAACAATAGGTCGTCTAGATCCCTAGCTCCCAGCAATTTCATAATACCTTCTCTTCTTAGAAGTAGTCCTTTATGGAAAAAAACCTTGGGTGCCAGATATGCGTATCTAGATGCCAAAACCATCACTCTCGAACCGTTAACTCTAAAAATCTATTTACGACCTCTAGTTTGGCCTTCTCCCAGTTTGCTCTTGAAATCTCGACTATTCTCTCCATCTCCTTTTTCATGATCTCGGCAATTTTAGCTTCTTCTTCCTTAGTCTTCTTAGCATACTTCTCCCTTAAATCCAGCTTGTATTCTTCAACAACGTCCAAGACCTTGTTTCGAAGGGAGGTAATTTCCTCGAGAAACAAGGTCTTCATGTTTTCTGAAATAGAGTGAGCTTTCTCCAACAGCTTGTCTATTTCGGCTTCAAATTCTCTTAGAATATTTATTATTGTAGTTAACTCGGTAGTCTCTTCAGCGGCCATATCTAGATACACCATTCGCAGTGTTTAAGATTGTGTAGTCAAGCAGTAAATAGTAAAGGTACACATATTAATTGTTTTTCTGTCCTCGAAACTATTGAACCAGTATTTTCCTTGTAACGAGAATATATCCTGTGTGTCCTATCATCCTTGTCCTCGGTCTAAGCTCGTCTACTGACGGCTTATACTCTCTTAGAAGAGTCTCAAATATTGTGGGTTTTATGAAGCCTCCGTGCTCGTATAACGCCTTAATGATCTTCCCCACCTGAACTATCGTCGGCATGAATGCTACAAGTATCCCTGAAGATTTTAGAGAATTATATGATGCCTCCAACGCATTCCATGGATCCGGCATGTCTAGAAAAACTGCATCAACATCGCATTCATCAATCCCCTCCCTGATATCCTTAATTTTAAGCGTCACATATGGTAGTAACCCTGCCAGCTCCAAGTTTCTCTTAGCAACTTTAATATTGACCTCGCTGATATCGTAGGAGTATACTTTACCCTCTGGCCTCACTAGGTATGCTAGAAATGCCGTCAAAACTCCACTACCTGTCCCGGCTTCAACGACTATTGATCCAGATGATATCCCTGAAAAAAGTATTATTGAAGCTAGATCTTTTGGATATATTATTTGAGTTCTCCTCTTAAATCCGTAGAGCACTATATCGACAAGTAGCGGTTTTAATACAAAATATCTTATCCCTATACTAGTCCTACAAGTAGAGCCGTAAGGTATTCCTATTAGATCCTCTAATCTGATAACCCCCTTATCTGTATGGAGCTCTGCGCCTCTAGAAGCTCTTACAATGTACTTTCTCCTCTCGTCAAAGTAAATTAAGCAGAGACTTCCCTCCTCTACAAGAACCTCTCTTGAAGTCAAGAAACCACCCTAACTACAGTCCTTAGATAAGGAATCTAACTTCTTCAAAATCTTCTCCAAACAATCCTCAACTCTGTTAAGTTTTTCAGATATCTCAATCTGTCTTTTAAGTATAGCTGTTAATGTCTCCATAATGCTGAGGTACATGAACGATTGTGGGTGTCCAGCAATATACTTTCTAAACTCCTCTCCCATACATATCTCCTACATTACCGTCTCCCGCCCTAGGTCATTGTATGTCTCTCTAGGACGGGTTATGCCTCCGCTCATGCTTCATCACGGCCACTAGCCGTTCCACGTGGAGTTCATAGACGCCCTTCAGGAGAGCCACAGCACAACCCCACATCTAGGCGCCCCTCAACTAGACTATCCTCCGAGCACTCTTATCATCGGAACACCAAGATAAAGGCCTACAAAAGCCTATAAAAAACTTACACTTGAAGATATTAACATACTGTTTCTCGCCTACGTCTGTATAGGTCTCCGTAGGAGTCGTCCATCACAGCACCTTGGCATGTCCGCTTACGGTCTTCAACTCCACAGTTTGGAAGGCAGAGATATCAGCGAACACGGTTTCATTCAGTAGCTAAATATGCCTTTAGACTAGTTAAAGCTTAAAGATTTACTTAAGGAATACACACGATCCCGCAGAGACTATAAAGATGAAGAAAGCAGAAGCCAGTAACAAACCCTTGTCTTTAAGTTGGAAGCTCAGTTCTGGCGTCGTTCTTCATCAATCCGAAATACCAGCCATCATCATAGCATACACACCTTACTATATGTCTCATTTTAGAAAAACTTACTGGTGTAAAATTCCTTGAAAAGAATATTATTCCCAGTCCATGTTGTCCTAGGTCTTGGGAGGGGTTCGCCATTAAATCCATGTAATCTAAGCATTATGTGAGTTTGACTGTTATTAGTAGTGTATTAGTCCTAACCTTCCAGATGAAGGTATGGATAAACTAGGAAAGTAAATATCTGCGAAAGTCTGTAGACTACGAATCTCAGCTACAAGTTCTTTAAGGAATAGTTCATAGACTTCAAGCACGCCCATCTCCATAGTCCTCAATGCTTCATCAAACTGGATGACAAAAACTTAATAAGTATATAGAGGTTCGACCATATTCCAGCATTAAAAATTCCTAAAATCTACAGAAGTAGTCAATACTCATGAGAGTTGAAACAGTTTCGTAGGCGAGAATTATTGGAGTTAAAGTACTTGATGTCAATAAAACCTAGGTACTCTAGGAAGATCTTTGCTGGTCTCAAAAAGTACGAGCTGAGAAGATTTACGGGAACAACTATCGTTGAAGGATCTAAGATAATAGTTTATGAGAGTGGACATGTTAAGGCAATTGTAGGAGAGTTCACGGCTGGAAAAGTCTTTGAGGGAGACTACAATACGCTAAGGAGAATGCTGTCTAAACATATCGGCAGAGGCATAGATAGAGAGGATTTGAAATACATTGAAGGAGCCAGAAGAGCCATGGCCATACAGGTGCTCAATCCAACATTATATAACATCAAAGTAAAATTGAATCAGCTAAGGAATATAATACCAGGCTTTATGCCTCCAATAAGCTTCAGAAGATTATATCCAGGAGAACCACTGGTAAAGCTGTTAATTGAGAAAGTTTCTAGGAAATACTAACAAATAATTAGGAATTCGCAAAAGACCCTAATTGCCAAAATAACTCTACACTATTGCAAGTAGCACACTGAGCTTTCTACACCTTGACTAAATATTATATTAATTAGTGAGAGACGTTTGATGGTGGTTCACGTTAAAACCCTTCCCCTACTCCTGTGATAGCCCAACACGTAGCGGTCTTCGGCTGTGAGCCATAATTCTCTTCTCAGCAAATCCCTGATAGCTATTCTTATCGCTTCGCTCCTAGAAGAATACCTCCCATTCCTGACAAGCTCGTCTAAACCTTCAATGTATGCCTCTGGCATTTTTACTGTTACGAGCTTCATTTCGAACACCAGTTATATGATGAAGGCCGTGAATGACTTATAAACACTAACCATTAATAATACGGTTAATACTACTAGTAGAACATCATACGCTAATGAAGGGAGGTATTTCCTTCAACGTTATTATAGGTATAGCTACTACCCCTGGTCTAGTGGTCTTTGAGAACTCTAATTTCTCTCCTCTCTCATCAGATCTTAACAAGATGTAGTTTTTATCGTCGTGCTCTCCAGATAACTCAACGTAATAGAATATCGGTAAGCCGTGGTATTTGTAGAAATCCCTGAATACTGCTAGCAAACCATAAATGGTCTTATCACCCTTCTTGAATCTTAAAACATATACTGGTTGACCTAGTGTCGCAAGAGATCCGGCGAATCTAGCTATATCGTTTATTGAGTCTACTCTAATCGAAATAGTCTTGTTCGCTATACTACTATCAATCACAGACATCGGGGTCACCATGGAATAGTTTATTAGATGCCCGTCAGACCTGCGCGGGCTCAGCATCAGCTGTTCTAAGCCCTTTCGAGCATCATCATTCTCACTACTATTAGATCCGATAGAGTTAATAATGATTTCTCATAAATATAGGTCGAATAATTAAAGAGGCCAGCGAAGTGAGTATTGAGAGATTATCTACTGGAATAAAAGAGTTCGATAATCTAGTGGAGGGAGGTATTCCACGAGGATTCCTGGTTGCAGTAGTGGGGGAACCCGGAACCGGCAAAACAATATTCTGCATGTCATTTATCAATAAGGGGATTTTGGAAGGAGACTTGAATGTATATGTTACTACGGAGGAGTCTAGGGAAAGTATTATAAAGCAGGCTAAGCAGTTTGGATGGAATTTCGACAATGCAATTAACAATGGCAAACTGATCATTATAGATGCATTAATGGGATTATCAGATGATCCCTGGTCTCTTACTTCACTAGACATAGAAGATTTAGTAAATAAGATCATTGAAGCTAAGAAAACTCTGGGCTATGGGAGAGCAAGACTTGTGATAGACTCTCTCTCAGCTTTCTGGCTTGACAAGCCGGCAATGGCTAGGAAGTATTCTTATGTTGTTAAAAGAGTGTTATCAAGATGGGGTTTCACAATCCTAGCCGTATCCCAATATGCCGTAACCACGTCTCTGGGATTTGGTTTCGGCATAGAGCACATAGCTGATGGAATAATAAGGTTTAGAAGGGCTGTTATAGGAGGAGAGCTCAAGAGATTTGTCATGGTTGAGAAAATGCGTCAAACCCAGCACGATCTGAGAATGCACGAAGTAGATATACTGAGCAATATAGGTTTAATTATTAAGAGACCAACAAAGTATAGGAGAGAAGACCTTGCTCTACCGAGAGACGTAGTCAAGAAAATCATCGAATCCGAGAAGAAAAAACAGTTAGAGCTCTTCTTTAGCTAATTCGAACTAGCTAGAACCTAAGCCTCCATTCATCCTTCTCCTTGGAGAATGCTTTATGCAGTTTTTCTAGCATCACTTTCTTCTCTATACTTGCTACAAGCCTTCTTGTTCTTATTACGACATCCGGGTTAACGCTAATACTGTCGATTCCATGTCTAACCAGGAACTCCGTGAATTCCGGATAGACGCTTGGAGCTTGGCCACATATTGAGACTGTTCTACCGTATTCATGTGCGACTTCTATCAAATGGGCAATGGCTCTAGTTACAGCTGGGTCCCTCTCATCAAAGTATCCCATTCTACCTAATATCCCGGAGTCTCTGTCAGCTCCAAGTATTAGCTGAGTTAAGTCGTTGCTTCCTATGCTGAAACCGTCTACAAGCTTACTGAACTCGTCGGCTAAGAATATGACTGACGGTACCTCTGCCATTATCCAAACCTTGAAGTCTCTAGTTCTCTTAAGTCCCTCCTCAGCCATTAATTCAAGTATGCTCTCTACTTCCCAAGTTGTTCTAACAAATGGTAACATTACCCAAACATTCTTTAATCCGTACTCCTCCCTAACCTTCCTTAGAGCTTTTAGTTCTAACCTGAAACCTGGCTCGTACTCAGGCGATATGTATCTCGAAACTCCTCTCCACCCTATCATCGGGTTTCGCTCGTCCGGCTCGAATTCCTCTCCGCCTTTCAAGCCCTTATATTCATTTGTCTTGAAGTCACTGAACCTTACTACAATGGGTCTAGGATATATTGCCTGAGCCACCTTCGCTATTCCATCAGCCAATTTATCGACGAATTCTTTCTCCTTTTTAACTTTAATTAAGTACAGAGGGTGATATCCTACCCAATCGGAGATTATGAACTCTACTCTCATCAAGCCTATGCCGTCGAATGGTAGATCGATATATTTATCTATCATATTGGGTTCTCCTAGGTTCATGTAGATTTTAGTTGCTGTAACAGGGAACATTTCCTGCAAGTATTCCTTCGGTATTGTCGCACCTACACCTGGCCTGATTTCCTCCTTTGCTTCAAGCTCGACTTTTCCTTCATAAACTACTCCCCTAGTGGCATCAACCGTCACCAGGGTTCCGGTGCTTAATTCTTGAGTAGCATTCTTGGTTCCCACAATACATGGTATTCCTAGCTCTCTCGATACAATTGCGGCGTGACAAGTCATTCCTCCTTCATCAGTGACTATTGCCGCCGCCTTTTTCATTAAGGGGACCCAGTCTGGATCCGTCATTTTCGTTACAAGAACGTCTCCCTCTTCCATCAGATGGGAGTTCTTATGTGGATCGAATAGTACTTTTACTACTCCAACTGCTACACCAGGACTTGCAGGTAGCCCTCTTACAAGTATTTTTCTCTCAGCTGGTACTGAAATCGTCTTTGCAGGCTTAGCTGACCTATCCTTCTTAACACTCCATACGGTCTCCGGACGCGCCTGAACTATGAATATGTTCTCTGGATAGGGTAGATCGCTGTCGACAGCCCATTCTATGTCCATAGCTTTGCCATAGTGGTTTTCTATCTTAATACCATAGTTAGCTAATATTTTCACCTCTTCATCGCTAAGACTGGGGGCATTTGCTTTTTCCGGTTCCAGATTCACCGTTACATTTCTTCTTTGAGTTGGATCATATACTAGTGCTATCTCCTTAGTCGATATCCTCTTTTCAATGATCTCCAGAGTTTTCTTATCAACAACGAACTCGTCAGGAGTAACCCTACCTTGAACCACGAACTCTCCTAAACCCCAGGCGCTTTCTATGACTATTTTATCTTCCTCACCGGTGACAGGGTGGATGGTAAACATTACTCCAGCAGACCTTGAGTTAACCATTTTTTGAACTGCAACACTTATCAGGACCTTTCTGTGATCGAAGCCCTTCTTTTCTCTGTAGAATATGGCTCTCGGTGTGAAAAGACTTGCCCAACACTCCCTAACCTTGCGGACTACTTCATCTTCTCCCTCAACATTTAAAAAAGTCTCCTGCTGTCCTGCAAAGCTTGCATCCGGTAAATCCTCGGCAGTAGCAGAGCTTCTGACAGCAACTCTTACATTTTCAATTCCGAGATTCTCGCAGAGCTTCCTATAATTTAATCTTATTGTAGTCTCTATATCCCTTGGCATCGGAGTTGAAGTTATTAATTTCTGTATTTCGCCTGCAACTCTCTGAAGCTGCTCAGTATCATCGACGTCGACCTCTTTCAACATTTCAATTATCTTATCTGCTATTCCAGTTTCAGTTATGAATCTCTTGTAAGCGTAGGCTGTTACGGCGAACCCTGGAGGCACAGGAATTCCTGCTGATATTAGTTCACCTAGGTTAGCATTTTTCCCTCCAACAAGTGGCACATCTTCTTTTCTAAGCTCTTCAAACCACAATATGAGAGCTGACGCTCTGTCTATTCCACTCATCTCCTAATACCACCCATTGCGCTTGATGTGTATAGTTCTACGCTGGGTGTCTGGAAAGATCTATTTAAGTTTTTAAGGTACTAATAATCATCTAAATGCAGTAATGGATCTCTACTCTTTGCGTAGATCTGTTCAAATTAAAGTTGGTTTCCTCTTAAATTCTAAAGCCCACAAATAGCCGTTCATTTCTTAATGGTTATTCCGGGCTTCTCATTGTAGCCTACATAAGCATTTACGAACTTCTTAGCTATTTCCTTAAGCGACATCATTATCTTTATTTGCTTTTCATTTAAGCGCTGTGCTACTTCATCCCATGGTCTCCCCTGAAGAACCTTCATTATTAAGATCTCTTCCTCCCTAGTAGAGAACATTAGTTTCTTCCTGCATTCTTCGTAATTAGAGAAGTAATAGAATGAAAGAAGCTTCATGACGTCGCATACTGCCTCGTAGGTCATTGGGCCCAGAGAGTATATTCTTAGCCTGTCCCATTGAATTCTACTTAAGTAGAGTTTTCCAAAGAGTTTTATGGTTCCAGTGGGGATTGTAAGCATCATGTGAGCAACGTCTACTTCCATATCTCTGTATATTTCATGAAGACTGATTAACAACTTGCATTTAAACTCTTTAACAAAAATCTTCATCAGCTCGGCTACTAAATAATCTAAAGGATTCAATACGATAACAGTATATTCTCCACTCACCGGATTCCTATCTGGGGAAATGTGTATGGGTAGAAAATCATTTTTTACCCAGAATTTTAGGAGAGGAGGATTCACTCCAAATCCTGCGCCGATCCAGTTATAGCCTCTTTGAGAAGCCTCAGAGATCAAGTATTTGAGCATGAGAGTACCTATACCCCTGCCTTGAACGCGTGGATGAGTAGCGATTCTAACTATCCTCCATCCCCTAGTCTCCGCGAACTCCCTTATCCTTAGATGCTTCAGAATCCTATCTGGAATAATGTTGCCGGGAATGCGTTCACCCATGAGGAGAGCATCAACCATGTCTGGAGGTATTGGGCCTTCTTCAGCCAGTTGAACAGAGCATACTATTTTCCCAGATGATGTCTTTAGAGCTCTAATAGTATGATGGGGAGCATCGGCCATCATGCCCAGATCGTCAGGCTCATTCCTATAATGTGCCAACACGTATATTCCAAAGAACTGTCTTAGCTCCTCTTCACCCTCCTTAGAGAACCATCGCTCTAGGTTAGGGACAAAGTAGCTTAATCTATTGTTCGCTATGTCATCTAAGTCTCTGCTATCTAGTTCAGCTGGCTCAGCATCTAGAAGAAGCGTGTCGAACTGCCATTTCTCTATCGGATCGTCTAAACCGTACCTTATGGGCTCCTTCATCTCATATTCTATTATATCCGATTTCGGATCCTCCTTTACGAGTTGAAGAAATCTTATAGAAAAACCTCTGCCAGCGCCTTCATAGCCGTGTATTGTACTCGAATACAATATCCTATTGTGCACCTTCCTTATAGCGTGTAGCATAGGTACGTGGAGACCAGCTGCTTCGTCAACTATGACTATGTCTCCTCTTAGAGACGGGATTTTTATTGGCTCCCAGTATTCGATGCTATATCTCTCGCCCTTTATCTCTATTATTCTCCTTCCTCTCCTTATAATCTTAGGATTCAACTTTAGGGCTTCAAGAGTCTTCAATGCCAGGTCCATCAGAGACTGGACGTTGGAAAGCTTGGGAGCAGTTACAAGTATTCGAACCCTATTCTTAACCTTTAGTAATTCGTTTATGAGGGCAGCTGCGCCTATACCTAAAGCGCACGACTTGCCTCTTCCCCTATCCGCTATGAGAATTAAGATTCTCTTCCTCCCATACTTGGGTTTCTCCACGAATCTCTCGAGAAGCTGGATTACGTTGACCTGGTCTTGTGTCAATGCCTGCAAGTACACTTCCCTTGGGAAAACTCTTTTTTCAGGTATTACGATGCTCCTATGAGAACTTGCTGGAAGTACTTCGATACGTTTATCGATACATGACTTGATAGTTCTAAAGTTATCCGCATCGTATATGAAAATGCCATGGTGTTCTTTGAGCTTCATCTTAAACCATTTTTTAAATATGTTCCTAACTTCCTCCCTCGGATGCTGGGGTGTGGCCAGGCTTAACTGAAACAATGTTAGCTTTTTATCCCATTCATTCCATGAAGGAGTCTGCAGAATTATTAAGCCTCCGCCTTTAACTACTCCTATCATCCTCCCCAAATCATTCGGCCTCAAATCCTCGTTTAAATCCATTACTAATGAGTTGAAAGTTGTCCCGAGATAGTCCTCAGATTGACTGTAGTCAATGAACTTTATTTTCACCTTCTTAGTTTTCCTTTTAACGAGTTCCTCAACTATCCCCCTCCTTAACCTAGCATGGGGCATATCACTGTGGTACACATACAATACTTCAATGTTACTTTCAGTACTTGTACCAAGCTTCTTTAATACTTTTGAAAACTCTACTAAGCTTCTAGCAGTTAGAATCCCCGAGATCTCCGGATTGTCTCCGGAAATTACAAGCACTCTCCTATGGTTAAGTCTTACTGCATTCTCTAAAGACTTCTTCAACTTCCTTAAGAGCCTTATGAACGATGCTCGCGTGTAATTCTCATATTTCTCCACAATTTCTCCTATGATGGACTTCTCTGCTTCCATGTCTGGTACCTCCCATTAATGAAGCTCTCAATCGAAGATCGCCGTGTTATATTAAAATGAGAGATGATAGGAGTAGTCCATGGCGACTGTAGCGTTGAGTTAAAGTTTTCTATGTTACCGCCAATCTCTTTAACTCCTTTGCCAGCTTCTCATATCTCTCTATTTCCTCTTTTGTGAGGCTTGGAGGAATGGAATCGAGAGCCTTTATGAAATGTTTCATCTCTACTGGACGTACTTCAAACTTCTCCCTCAACGCTATCATGGCAGCCTCTCTGCAAACAGCCTCTATGTCCGCACCAGTGTAGCCTTCAGTTAGTTCAGCTAATCTTTTCAAGTCAACATCCTTAGCTAAAGGCATTTTCCTAGTGTGCACTTTGAATATTTCATATCTTGCCTCAAGATCTGGTGGAGGCACGTAGAGTAGTCTGTCGAATCTACCTGGCCTGAGAAGTGCAGGGTCGACAATATCGGGTCTATTAGACGCAGCTATGACAACCACGTTTGTTAGAGGCACAATGCCGTCTAATTCAGTTAGCAACTGGTTTACTATTCTATCAGTTACCCCCGAAGTATCGCTTCTTATACCTCTTATTGGTGCTATTGCGTCTATTTCGTCGAAGAATACTACGCATGGTGCTGCTTGTCTTGCTTTCCTAAATATTTCCCTAATAGCCCTCTCACTCTCCCCAACCCACTTACTCAAAACCTCGG
>JAPDJV010000046.1 GCA_029258925.1 Thermoproteota archaeon
CCACAAGTTTGCCCTGAAAAACTTAGCTAGGGGAGAGCACGTAATAAAGTATGGTGAAATCATAGGTGTAGCCACGGAAGACATAAAGATAGGGGACTACGTCCACGTACACAACGTTGAAAGCCTGAGAGGGAGAGGAGACAAGCCTAAATCCCCGTAGAACACGAGCCACCCATCGAATTGAGAGAAAGATTAGTGAATTGCTCCCACTAATACCTCCATCCCCCAAGAGAGAAAGCCCGTGGAGTATTTGTCTAGGAAAGAGCAGAGTCCTGGCTTATTGAAAAACTAGCGTCTTGAATGGAGATAACAAGTTTTAATGCTAGTATAAGTGTTCTTGTTCCACTATGGTTAGGGGACTTTTTCTCTCGAGACTGTTAGGAGGATTGATGATAGTACTAGGGCCATTAGGATGGCCTCCGATACATCAACTACTTGTCCTAGGATGAAGTATGCTAGTATGGATGCTCCAACGGGTTCCCCTAAAGCTATGGAAGTCACCACACTAGACTTCATATATTTTAAGAGGTAGTTCATTAAAGTGTGGCCGCATATCATGGGTAATAGTGCTAGCAGTACTAGGTAAAGGTAGGTTTTAGGTGGATAGGAAACCAGGTCCACGCCTACAAGTAAGCTATATGATAGTAGGGTGAGTGATGCGAAACCGTAGGTTGGAAGAACGTACTCCATTAAACCAATTCTCTTACGCAAATATCTGCCTATGGAGAAGTATCCTGAGGCAGCTAGTGCCCCACCCAGTGAAAAGAGAACACCGTAAACACTGTAGTTACCCAATACGCTGGGATGCATGAAGAGCAGGATGCAAGTGAAACCAGTTAGCAAGCCCACTGCTTGCACTACATCTATTCTCTCGTGGAAAACTAATACATCTACTACTAGGTTGAATAAGGGGTAAGAGACTACGACAGTGGTGCTGATAGATACTGGCACATGGAATAGGGACTCCATCCATAGTAGGAAGTGTACTCCTAGGAGGAAGCCTGAGAAAGCTGTGAGCAGCATGTTTCCACCTGAGATGAAACGTGTGAAACTCGTTTTCCCAGTCACATAATAAGCTGCGGCAAGTATGGTGAATGATATTGTCAACCTCCAGAAAGCGCAGACAGGTGCACTGGCCCCGGACAATAAGACTAGGATTGAAGCAGAGGAAATGCTGAAGAGTATGATAAACATTGCGGCCCACAGCTTTAAACGTTTCCTGAAGCCAGTGCTCTTCAATATTCAATCACTTGGAGAGCTTTAGTGGAAAGGGAAACTTTAAACATTACTTGTCATAGCAGCGAATGCCCATAAACGTCAACTCCTATTCAATCCCACATTCATAAAATGCATCCTAGAGTCATACACGTCCACAACCTCTCCAACAGGCCGCTGGTTTCAGGAAGTATGAGGTTACCACAATTTACACGCGTCCCAACAATATTCCTCTTGAAACATACTTAGAGGAGCCGGGGTAGAGGGGTTAGCGCTTCCGCTAAGAATAATCTTAGTTTCTTGTTTAACCGTGAAACATATATATTTGATTAAAGACTACATAATATAATTTAAAAATTGCATGCAGCGTTGGTAAAATTGAGTTACCGTACGAAACCCGGGAAATTTTACCAACAATTCAAGGATGACCCGAAACAGCTAGGAGAATAGCTTTTCAACTGGGCCGTGAAATGGAGCGGGAAAGGAAGGAGAAGCATAATATTCAAGGGGGAGATCTCGAGGCTGTAGCCGAACTCCTCAACGTTGCCATGAGGAACGTGCGGTCGGATCCCACTGCTAGGGTTAAAGGTAATAAGGTGGTCATGTGCAATAGGTCTTTCTGCGTTATCATGCGTGCTGCTCTAACCCTCAACATACCATGGGAGTGGCTGGACAAGAACTATGCTTGGCCTTGGCTCGAGGGATTAGTCTCGGTTATAAGACCTGATAATAAGCTTAGAGTTGAATCAGCGAGATGTAGAGGAGACCCTGTCTGCATACACGTATTTGAAATAGGGTGAGGTCAAGTACGTGTCGAAACCGGAGACCCCCACTTTAAGAGTGGTTAGATTACAGGCTTTCAAATATGATGTAGAAGATAGAGATGTTTTCTTCAATAAATATTGTTCGAATCATTAAAGAAAAGTATGGGAATGTCGTGGAGAAGGGTAACGTATTAGAGGTTTCCACAGATAAAAATCTATGTCAGTTTATATTGGAGGAGCTTGAAGGATTCCTCATGTTATCGCCAACAATCAACTATGACCACGGCCACGATCTGGAAAGCGTTCTAGATGATGACCTAAAGTTTTTCGATATGTCCAGTTCCATACAATCATCTCTATCGTCTACTCCTCTCTCAACATTCACCATATTCATACCTCTAGCCGGGAAAGAACAGCTGCTAACAGATTTAATTGAACAATATTCCAAACAATTATCGAAACCTAAAACAGGAGTAGGTATTGTCAGAGGATTTCTGCTATCAATTTTCGAGTCGAAGACCGGCAGAGAAGAATTATTTAATAAATACTATTTCCTCTCACCCCTCAACGTTCCAAGCAATGCCATCGAGAAGAGGCTGGATGAAATTCTGGGTGAAATCAAGTATCTAGTGGTCTATACAGCGGAGCTTTCAGAACTCTACGATAACTGTAAGAGGTTTTCTTCACACTCGAACCCGGGGGAATGGAGATAAATGAGCAAACCGAGACCTTCCTCTGGGAGCTCCTGGAGCCTGAGCCAGTTAAGCTAGAGGCTCTGAGGTACTGGCTTGGCTACACTATGGAGAAGGAATCCATACTATCAGCTCTGATTACATCAATGCGGAGAAACTACATGAAGGCGAAGTCTATTATTGCTGAAGTGGAGGAATGCTTCAAGAAGTTGAACGAGAAGAACTTTCAAGACTGCTCAGTGAACTCTGAGATAGAAATTAGAACGTACAATAAGGCGATTAGACCCTTCGAAGACTATATTATGAGAGGTGAAGCACTCAGAACGCGTTTGAGAATCGTCATGGAGGAGATCAGGACGTACCTGAGCCTCCAAGAGCAGAAGATCAGTATTGAAGAGCAGAAGGCTTCGAAGGAGCAACTGGTTAGACTAGTCAACTTGCAGGAAATATTCCACAAGATCGAGATATTCATTGTAGCAGTATACATAATGGAGATGTTTAGAATAATATTCGAGGTGCTGGCTCATGAAATCGCTAACCTACTAGTAGCCTCTCCATACCAGTAGCATTGTTCCTAGCTATATTGATCAGCTGCCTACTACACCGGAAACCATCAAATAAGGAGACAGCTAGCTCTTAAAGTAGTGTAAGATGAGCTTTTAAGTTCGGATAGATAGTTTATTGAAAATGAAGGACAGGGAATTTAAGTGATTGAAATGGAATTACTCGAAACATTCCCTACTAGTGAAGTAGGAGAGAGTGCTTTATCGACCAGGAGAAATTGTTTAATAGATATTAATTAAACTTATTGTGGATAAATATTTATATGCATGATTATGTACACAAGATTATGTGGATTAGAAATGTCTACAACATTAAGTATTAGGATTAGAAGGGATTTGAAAGAGAAGATGAAGAAGATAAAAATTGATTGGAGAAGAGAAATAGAGAAGTTTATTGAGGAGAAAATCAAGGAGGTGGAGTTGAAGAAAATACTGAGCGAAATAGATAATGTTCTGAAGGAGATCCCGAAGTCTGAGAAACCAGCATGGTTAACTGTTAGAGAGTTCAGAGAGTCAAGGTAGTGTGAATTGTACGTTGTTGACTCATCAATATTTTCAAGTATCATTGTCAAAGACGAGTTCTACGATAGAGCATTGAACTTTCTAGTTGAAGCCAGAAGATCAGAGCTTGTAACACTGGACTTGGCAATAATTGAAACAGCAAACACTTTGTGGAAGCATGCGTGCATCTACAAAAGGATACCTGTAGAGAAATATAGGAAGCTGAAGCTGGCAGTAGAGAGCCTAGTGTCCAATAGCGTGTGGAGAGTATATGCTACGAGGGACTTAATAGTGGATGCTCTAAACAATGCTTTAAAGTACAGGATAACAGTGTACGATTCAGCATACATTACCCTAGCCTTAAAGAAGGGGTATAGAGTGGCCACGTTCGACAAGAAACTTGAAGAGAGACTGAGGGAACAGAATCTGGAAATCATTTATATGCCTTAAGAGAAGCATGAAAAACACCTTTAAAGCTCAGAAGTTCTCACGTAACTCAAGAAAACCTACAGCGATCGGAAACACGTAATTTTACCCGTTACAGCACAATGCTCCAAAAACTCCCCAATAACATGAATATCTGATGTTAACATTGAGAGAGTAAGTTACATGAAAAACGGCATACTCTTCTCGACGGGCTTGCCAACAAGCTTAGAATTATTGGTTCTCCCGCGTATTACTAGTTGGTGCAACTTGCGTTCTAGTGAAATGTTTGAAGCAACATTGTATCCCTAAGGATAAAAATATTTGAATGATTTTAGCTGTGAAACCAGCGGGTTTCTACAGTTGAAGAGAGAGCTTGATGCTAAAAGTGGTGGCAAGCTAGACTTCCACGTCAAGAAGCTTGGAGACCTCGTTGCAACTAATAGTGAAGGGAAATATGTTTTAACAGACAAGGAGCATGCTAGCACTTCAAGAATAGACGTTATTAGAAAGTATGGTCGGGAGAGGAGGGCATACTACATTAACCTGGCTACATGTACAATTACAAATATCTTCTTGGCTTTAACAAACACTGCTTCATGGCCAACAATAATTCTCCCAACAGTGGCATGGATCTCGCTCTACAGCTACTAGTCGATAGTTAAAAGGAGTATCTCCAATCTCTATGAGTAACATCAAATTCAATATTACACCGTTTACCCTCAAGTTCCTCTATTTCTATAGTTAGCATGGAAGCCTGTCGGAGAACAAGTTGCTGGAACAACATGCGATTTAATAGTGAAATAAGTCTCCGAGCTTTCTAAAGTAAACTGTAGTGCTAATAGAGCATATTAAAGTACTTCACTTACCACTTACTACTCCTTCAAGAACGAATGACCATAACAGACGAGATATTCAGACATTGCTTAATGCCTCCTAAGTGCTCCATGCTTAATCAAATATATTAATTAGCAATACATATTATCTGGATGGTCTAGTATTTCAGTAGAGAATATGAGGGTAAGGCTGAACACTATAAGGATCAGTAAGTACATAGTAGCATTCCTGATCACCGTAATGGTACTGTTAGCTAACATTGTTTATGCTATACCACAACGTCAAGATCCGGAAATGCCTACTACTGATAACGTAGTTATTGATGAGGGGGAGCTTCTTGAAGTTCTTAGAGAGCTTGACAATGAACTAAATGATCCAGTTATAGATTCCTATGTCTCTGCTATAGAGGGTGCTCTCGAATCCGGCGATTATGATGCAGCTAATGTTTCTTTAAACCAGTTAAGGGAATACATCAATGAAGAATACGTAGCTAGCGATGAGAGATTTGATAAAAATATTACAAGAGCTCTAGCAATAGTATCTTCGACAGAGAATATTACCAGTCAGGGAGTTGAAATAAATGTATACGAGCTGTTAGAGGAATACGCCGAACTAGTTAATGATGAGGAGCTGGAGAGCATCATTAGAGAGTTTAGGGAAAATCCGTCAGAACTAGATTCAGGCGAGTACTCGCTACTGCTAAAAACTATAAACAAGCTTATTGGCAATGAAACATACAATACAGCACTTAGAGAACTCATCGAAGAACCTGAAGCGAACTTACTCTCGGAGATCACCGGATTTAAGCCAAAATTTTCACTGCCAAAACCAGTATTTGACAAACCACCGGTAGTACTACAAGCTAATATACCAGTCGTTCCAATACCTTCTTCACCACTACTGGTAATTTTGGAATTACCAGTAGATCTTAACATCTTGTCTATAGCTCTATTATCAATTATAGTCCTATACCTATTATTAAGGTATAAACCACAGATTCTAGGATACATTGGTCCAGAAGCTAGGAGGGTTATTGCTAGAACTATTGTAGGGATAACAGATATTATTGAGCGTATAGAGGACCCCGTTATAGCTCTCTATGGAAAGACTTTAAGATACTTATCACTAGTCGGTTATAGAAAACGTTGTTCTGAGACACCTAGGGAGTTTCTTGGAAAATTGAGGGAGGAAGAGTATGGGAGTGTTCTCGAGAAGCTGACAATTGCTTATGAAGAGAGAGTTTACGGCTATAAGGATATTGATGAGGAGAGGATTAAGCACCTAGCGGAGCTTGTCGATGAAATGATTAGTGGGAGAAAACATGGTTGAAGAATATACTCCGAGATTTGGATTGTTTCTAGTACTCCTCGCAGTAATTGGTATAATTGCTTGTTTCTATGTACCAACCATGTCAATGAGCATAGCTTCTAAAATATATGCTAGAACTACGAGTCCCTGTAATTTGGATTGGATGGGTACATCTACTTTTAAGAGTTTACTAGAGGATCTCGGCTATAAGGTTATTGTGGTAGATGAGTGGAGTGAACTCTACAAGTTGTTGAAGAAAGGCGGATTGCTAGTATTTATTGCACCAGATAAACCTATACCATACAGTGTCTCTAGAGAGATCTTTAAGCTTGTGGAGAGCGGCACGATAGATCTTCTAGTGGCAGATGAGAATATTACGTCGAATAATCTGATAAATCTGTTCGGGCTCAATATAGCAGGTCATGCAGTGCTTGTTAGAGGTATAACGCCAGTTGGCGATGAGATAGTATCTCCTTTTCCAAGAGTAGTACTGTATTCCGACATACAGGATGTGGTGTATACTCTAGAAAACTATTATACATTGTCTTCTCCATACGGCGATATAGAGTTGAAGAGGTATTACCCTATAAGCTCGACCAATGGAACATACGTGCTTAGACTAAACTGGATATCAAATATCGACTTTATATTACCATTTAATACTACTAGTATAGTTAGTGGACCACTAAGAATTGATTACTATATAATCAGCTATACTAGGGGATTTATAGACTATAATGACGATGGCCTACTTGACGCCATGGAGCTGGATAGATATAGAGAGCTAGTCGTTGGTGTATGGGCTACAGTTAACAATTCTAGCAAGGTGATAGTATTGAGTGACAGTTTTATATTTACTAATCAAGCACTTCAAGGAAACAACTCTCTCTATAAAGAATACGTTATTAATCTTATAGACTCGATTAATGTAAGGAATAGGACAATTATTATGTTTAATGGGTTATATAATTTGAAGGCACTGTCAATAGGAATACCTTACCATCCATCAATAATGCTGTATGTTTTAGCAGGGTTTCTGAAGATCTTAGATAATGTATTAACAAGTCTTGTTGAAAGTAATAACTTCTTTGCACTCATACTTAGCATAGGATTTGTGAGCATGTTAACAATATTATTGGCACATATAACTAGTTATGGAAAATATCGTGAGGTAACATCAAGTATAGTTGATGAAGTAACAGTTATTAGCGAAACCGTCGTGAGAAGGAGTGTTATTGAGGGAAAATCTGTTAATCCGAGAAAAACTATCCAAGGTATATGGAGGATATTAAACTATTCTACAGTAAAATTGCTGGGTTATAGTATAGAGGATGCGGCGACTAACAAGAACCTCTTAACAAGTCTTTCCAAAACAATAGGTGTTGATGAGAAGAAGCTAGGGAAAATCATACAATGGCTGTACAGTGTATACTTAAAATCAATTGGTAAGAAGAAGCTACCGCTGATACTGTCATGGAAAAGAGCTTTAAGGAAGTACGTAGCAAGTAGTGAATATATACTGGAACATATGGGATACACACTAACTAGGGAAGCAGGGTATCGGGGAATTGAGTCAATCCTCCACTAAAATATACCCGGAGTACATAGCTAAGATAACAGGGAACATATTATCGGAGGCATCAAAGATTATAGTTGGTAAAAAGGATGTATTAAGGTATGTGATAATAGCGCTGTATGCTGGAGGACATGTTTTACTGGAGGGAGTACCTGGAGTAGCTAAGACATTAATAGCTAAGACAATAGCGCGGACGTTCAACATGACATATTCTAGGATACAGGCAACACCAGATCTGCTTCCAAGCGATATCGTTGGAACATTCATCTATGATCCTAAGACAAGCGACTTCAAGCCACGTAAAGGACCTATATTTGCCAACATTGTGTTATTTGACGAGATTAATCGTGCTAGTCCACGTACACAATCAGCTCTACTAGAGGCTATGCAGGAGAGACAGGTTACTATAGAAGGTATCACATTTAAACTTCCAGAGCCATTCATGGTTATAGCAACACAGAACCCTATCGAAATGGAGGGTACTTTTCCACTACCAGAAGCACAACTCGATAGGTTTCTATTGAAGATAATTGTAGAACACCCCGATCATAATGAGAGCAAGGAGATTCTTAAGAGAATACATAGTATTGAGGAGTTCCGTGTAGAACCTGTTGCTGAGGCAACAGACATATTAACTATAAGATCTATGCTTCCAGCCGTAAAGGTTAGTGAAGAAGTTCTCGAGTACATAGTGAATATTGTTGAGGAGACACATAGGCATCCAATGGTGCGCCTAGGCGGTTCACCACGTGCAACTATAGCATTATATCTATGTAGTAAAGCTAATGCACTAATTAGTGGTAGAGACTTTGTTATACCAGATGATGTAAAGTTTGTAGCACATCCTATCCTACGGCACCGTATACTACTTAAACCTGAAGCAGAGCTTGAAGGTATCACCACTGATAAGGTTATCGATGAGATTTTAAACAAGGTTCCCGTACCAACACCGGGTGTTGAGGGTTAGATCGTTACCTTGAAGCCCGATCTTAGTAATGTGGTCGGGAAGATAGCTACTTCTCACAGACTGCTTGCTCTACTCCTTGCCATATCATTAATTGTAGCCGTATCTCTTGTATACGAGTCTGTTATACCTGTTAACACATTTTACATAGTATCCACCGCTATAGCGTACATTGTCTTCATGAGGCTTATGGTTGAGGCCGGTTCTAGGACAGCATATAAGCTGAGAGTCTATAGGGAGTACGAGGAGCCGCTTGTAGAGAATAAGCCCTTCCAGGTTAAAGTTAAAATATATAATCCAACAATAATTCCCCTAATCTATGTAGAGGCAAGCGATCTATATCCAAGCCTATTCAGACTTGTTAAAGGGTTTAGTAAAGTAGTTGGCCTAATACCTTCTAAAGGATTTATTGAGATGAACTATGTTCTTAAACCATGTACTGGTAAACACTCATTCCGCGGCGTAGAAATCGTTATACGAGACCCCCTTGGATTATTTGCGTACAAGACAACCATGCCCGATAGTAGCTGCACTGTCAGGGTTTATCCAAAACCATACCCTATACCACCACGTATCATGCGTAGATGGATGACAACAAGTCTTGGACTCACAAAATCAAAGCTTAGAGGTATAGGTACGGAGTTTATGATGTTACGTGAATACAGCTATGGAGACGACTACCGCTTTATAGATTGGAAAGCCTACGCTAGGCTAAGAAGGTTGTATGTAAAGGTTTTTGAGAGAGAAGCCAGTCTCAACCTTGTTATAGTACTTGATGCGTCACCTGCAATGCTTTATGGTATAGTCGGTAAGACAATGCTTGAAGAAACTATCAGAGTTATATCGGGTCTTGTAGGACACATAGTGTCTCGTGGAGACTGGGTTGGACTAGCTATTAGAGGTGAGAAACCAGTAATACTTTCCCAGGGTAGAGGCTACATACAGTACTATAGAATACTTAATACGCTATCAGATATTACATGGTCTAGGGAATATCCTAGCTATACGATGGCTGAACTTCTTAAGAAGAGTCTGCTAGCATTATCAAAGAGGACTAAGGCCTTGTTCCTAATATTCATGTCACTTGATCCAACAGGTTACGAGGAGGGATTGCTTGATAGAGAGATTAACGAGTTAACAAGTATGATAAATAGGATTATAGCATTAAATCATAGTGTTGTAATAGTTTCCCCACTACCAGGACTATATGAATTAGAGCTTCTGAGTGGTATCGAGGCTTGTGTATATCTTGCAACAATCCTTAAAGGTATAGAGGCTACGCAAAAATATGCAAAAATGCTGCGTAGTAAAGGTGTTAATGTGATACAGGTTGGTCCTTCAAGTCTACTCCCCAGACTTATAAGTTTTATAGAGAGGTACAGGGCTGTAATATGATTCTCGGAGCCAGAGATAGAATCCCGCTTAAATATAGGTTGGCTTACCTAGTGCTCTATACTTTATTAATAGTATATCCTCTCTATAGGATAGCTACTGGCATCATGTATTTACCTCTAATCTATAGCATAATCGTCATATTTGCATCGCTCCTTATCATATTAGGTATGGTATATTCAAGTTCAGAACTAATAATATTGTATTATGTACTAACAGCCATCGTATTCAAGGTGTGTATGGTTAAGGAGCCCTCAGTTGAAGAATTCATTATATACTCTTTAGTCATACTACATGGCGATATCATATCTAAGATGTTAGTCTATGGAGTAGGATATAGGAGAATTAGATCAAGCTTAAAAGGTGCGTTAATGACTGTATCAGTAATCTTCACAATACTTCTACTATACTTGGCAGTAGCGTATGTTACAACAGGTCTATTTATTGATCTCTCTGATAGAGTCGTTAAAGGGAACATATTGTCTGAAATAACATTTGGTAAGATACTAACAACTAGATTTGGGAACCTCGTCTTACTAATAATGATTATCCTCAGCGTACTCCATGTACTCTCACGATATGTATCAGGTGTAATAAGCGATATACTATCACTAAATCCTGTCTATGCAATATACTATATAAGATCCAGTATTAAGAGTTCATGGGATCTCCTAAATAAAGGTGATACTTGGCATCAGAAACTTCTTTCTAGAACGATGACCACATTTATACTATTCTTTACATGGGTACTTGTATTACCCGTATACTTCATCATAGCAGATATAGTTCCCGCCCTATTGGGAGTACAATTATATATATTGTCATTTGCTACTTCAATAGTAATCTCTGCAATACTCTACACTAGTATAAGAAGGGGAATACTTCGCTTGCTAAGACAAAAAGCTTCTCTGGAACTACCTAGATTATCTCTAGAGAAGCCTTCTAGTATTCCATTACTCGCAGCTATTGCACTACTTGTAGCATATGTAGTGTCTCTACTAATTTACTACAAGCACGATGCAGGTCTACTCTGTGATGTATTCATTAGATCCCTTGGTCTCGGAAAACCACACTATGATCAGTATCTAAATGGTGTCGTAGAAATTTTTGAAAGGACATATATTAATATATTAGATTCCATTATGGAATACATTAATAAATATGTAAGTTGTCTAGTGGAGGAGTTTGATTGGATGACCGGATTGATTAAATCATTAATAGAGTTGTTATGGGGTAGATAAGTTGGTTAAAGACTATGTGACCCCAATTGTAAGTATTGTACTGGTGTGTTTCAGTCTCTACATGTTCTATACTGGTATAGGGCTTATGATGCTTAGAGACGTTGCCCCTAGCTTGCTATCTATACTTATAGGTTTTGTGACGCTTAGTGGTGGAATAACACTTCTACGTACATGGGCTATAGCCAGAGTTTACGAAGGCAGAGCTAAACATGAGAAGAGCGAAGAGGAGGTTGGGGAAAGTAAGGAGACTGGTTAGAAACGCTCTTAATAATAGCTTCTCCCATGAGTGCTCTAACGCAGGGAGCCTATGAGATCTCATGGGATATTGTTAGACTATTATGATGCTAACAGAGCTCAACTTAATATAATAATGTAATATAGCATGATATGGACAGAACTGTAAGGGAGAACAATTGCTGAAATCATAGCATACTCAGGTCTCATATAAACATGTAATGCTTCTAGTACTGGAAGAATATGTTAGTGAGGCCTTCACGGATCATTGATATAGCGTATGCTGCTAGTAGGATTGCCATTATTTTGCCTAGCACTATGCTACCATTCCTCCCTAGCAGGCTCAGTAGTTTCTCCCCGCTTTCAAGAAGAATCCATGCAATAACCGTGTTGACTGCTAGGCTTAGCAAAACTATGTAGAGGCCTAGAGAGTATTTGAGGTATATTACCACGGTTATCGCGCCGGGACCGGCTAGGAGGGGAGTTGCTAGGGGAACTATGGCCACATCCTCGACTCTAATCTCCTCCGCAACACTGTGGCCGAGTATACCTAGTACAGCATATATGAACAGCACTATGCCCCCTGCTACACGGAAATCATCCACTGTTACGCCTAGATACGATAGTATGACGTCGCCAAACAATATGAATACTAGGAGAATCATGCATGCAACAATAATACTCAGCCTAATAGTCTTCCTCCTCCTAAGAGAATCCATGTGGCTAGTGAAGTAGTGGAATAGTGGGGCATTACCAATAGCATCTAAGACTACGAACAACATTAAGATAGCTTGCACGGCCTCGTTAAACCCTGTAGAGTACACTTTTCTTAACCCACGTACAATTTTATGTTGGCACTGTATCAGCCACTAATATAATGTTTAGACTAGGACTTCAACAAGCGGTACAGGTCTTTAAGATTTTCGATAGTGGTCAATTACTGTGATAATGCTTACCATTTTCCTAAATGCTATCTTAGAGCGCTAATAAATAATAGGCATTGCAACTACGGCTTTAAGGAGGCTGCTTGATTATAAATATGTCTCTTAGGATATAATTATCCTATACTGTTATTTAAGAAAATTATACTAGATTGGTTAGAGAAATTAATATATGTTAGTTAGGTTACCGAATATTTGGGGTTAAAATATGGTGCTTCAGCCTGAGAAAAAGGCCCCTGACTTCGAAATAGAAGCATACGATGCTGCGACCGGAGAAATAGTTAAAGTAAAGCTGGACGACTTCAAAGGGAAGTAGCTAGTACTCTGCTTCTACCCAGCAGATTTCACTTTCGTCTGCTCCACGGAGCTTGCTGCAATGAGCACTATAGCCGATACTTTGAAGGAGATGAACGTGGAGGTTATAACAATAAGCACTGACACTGTGTTCGACCATAAGGGGTGGGTTGAGCAAGAGCCTCTTCTCAAGGGTAGAGTCAAGTTCTTAATGGGTGCTGATCCAACGGGCAAGGTTTCTAGAGCTTACGGCGTGTACAGCGAGGAGCAGGGAGTAGCTTTCAGAGGGAGATTCATCATAGATCCCGACGGCATCCTACAGGCATACGAAGTTGTCAACTTGAGTATGGGGAGAAGCATGGACGAGTTGATCAGACAAATTAAAGCATTACAGTACATGCGTGAACACCCGGACGAGGTTACGCCAGCCCAGTGGGAGCCGGGCAAGCCGACAATAAAGCCTAGCATAAAAATCGCGGGTAAAGTGGGAGACCAGATACCCAAAGGCAGCTACTCCTACTGGTAAACCATAAGCCAACCTCTCAATTTTTTCCCACATAACCCTACCTAGCTCTCAATATTCTCACATACAGTGTTGTTGAGAGTGGACGCGTCTCGTAGAATTCTTTCTACATTAAGCCTTAAGTACCGTGTCCAATGTTTTCCGACACCTGATATGACTGGATTGAGGATTCTAGTTTTAATTGAGCAAGCGTTTTTACGGAGCATGTTAGGTCTAGGCTGTTTTGAAAATATTTTTAACTCATTCCCGCAAAGTATTTTGAGTTAGGGTGATTTTAATGGGTGTGGATTTGCGTGAGCTTGAGGGCTTCATTCTCGAGAAAATGAGCGAGACTAGGATTCCTGGTCTAAGCATTGCCATCGTTAAAGGCGACGAAATAGTTTACGCGAGGGGCTTCGGCTTTAGAGACATTTCTTCAGGTCTCCCGGCAACTCCTAGAACACTCTATGGCATAGGCTCCGTGACGAAGTCTTTCACGGCACTAGCTATCATGCAGCTTGTTGAAGAGGGCAAGATTAGCTTAGACGACCCTGTGGAGAAATATGTGCCGTTGAAGCTTAGGCCTTTCAATAAAACTGTTAAAATACATCATCTCCTAACACATTCATCTGGCATACCTGCACTCGCATATGCCGAGGCATTCATTAGGAGTGTTCTAGGCTTAGACCACTACTGGCTTCCAGTATCCACACCGGAAGACGTTATCACGTTTATGAGGAAAGGTGTGGAGTGGGCTGTCTCTAAGCCTGGAGAGAGATTCTTCTACTTAAACGAGGGCTACGTTCTCCTAGGCTGCATAATCTCTAAGGTCAGCGGGATGAAGTACGAGGAGTACGTTAAGAAGAAGATTCTAGAACCTCTCAGAATGCTCAGATCCTTCTTCTCGAAAGAAGATGTTGAAAGAGACTCTGATTGGGCAACACCATACATTATTGACAAGGAGGGAAAACATGTTGAAAGCAGTTTCCCATACGGTGTTACATCCGATGGAGGACTCATAAGTAATGTTATCGACCTAGCAAACTACATAAAAATGTACATTAATAGGGGAGTATTTGACGGGGAAAGTATTGTAGGTAAGGAAATGCTGGAGTTGATGGAGAAACCACACATACGCCTACCATACCAGGTTTTCGGGGGAGAATCCTACGGCTACGGGTGGACTATTACCCCCAACTTCTACGGATGCAAGCTCGTGGGCCACGGAGGCTCGGTGCTAGTACACACAGCATACGTAGGCTACAGTCCTGAGAGGAAGATTGGCGTAGCATTATTAGCGAATGCAAGCGGGTACCCCTTGTCAAATATTGGAATGTATACTCTAGCACAGCTCATGGGAGTAGACCCAGGAAAAATCCCCTTCATTAAAAACGATAGGATACTGAGCAAACTTGAGGGAACATACGAGACATACATGGGCACGATGAAGGCTAGCGTTGAGAAGAAGGGAAGCTTCCTGTTCCTGAAGATAGAAGACAGGTACACCGAGCACATAGCACCACTAGTACCGGACAAAATAGAAGACAATGTTGCAATATTCTACACAATCTCCGATTGGAGAGAGTATGCTGTAGAGTTCAGAGTCAAAGACGATAAAGTGGAGTTGATATATGAGAGATATAAGCTGGTAAAGAAGTCGTAAAACCATCGATGAAGAAAAATAGTGAGAAAGACTCATGATACCAGCAACACTCACACCATACTCGAAGACTTCGAGACGTAGTTAAATACTCAATAATTTTATTCATTTTCATTAATGGATCAAAGTATTCCACTATATGTTAGACTGTATACCTGAAACCGTGTAGGTACTCTTAGAACCTGCTAGCTACAATAATCTATTATGTATAGAGTTGTTGCAATTATTTCGATCTTAAATTCTTCCCGTATGCGGGTTACTCTCATTATATAAATGACATGTCACGTAGTGCTCGTCAGCTACTCTAATAAGTGGAGGTGTTTTTGTCTTGCATATGGGCATTCTTCTAGGGCATTTAGCGTAGAATGGACACGCATATGATGATCCCTCGATAGGTGGCTGAGAGAGTAGGTCATCGCTCTCCAGCCTAGTTCTCTTGAATACTGTTGAGACGAATTGTTGTGTGTAGGGGTGTAGGGGTTCTTCTAGTATATCATTGGTTCTTGCAGTTTCTATGATCATTCCCGAATACATTACTGCTACTCTATGGCTCATTATAGTGGCTATGTCTGGATCGTGTGTTACGAATAGTAGTGATAGGGAATGCTCCTCTTGTAGCTTCTTAAGAAGGTTTAGGATTAATGCTTGGGTTGAGGGGTCAAGCATTGACGTGGGTTCATCGCATATGATGAACTTGGGTTTTAAGGATAGTGCGTGTGCAATAATAGCTCTCTGTAATTCGCCTCCGCTGACCTCGTAGGGATATCTGGATAAGTGTTCTTCCTTCAATCCTACAAGGTCTGCTAGTTCTAGGACTCTCTCCTTCTCCTCAACTTTACCTCTTACAAGCTTGTGTATTCTAAGTGGTTCAGCCAAGCTATCGTAAAGTTTCCATCGAGGGTCGAGAGCTGTCTCGGGGTGCTGAGGTATGTACGCCATTTTACGTCTAATACTGTCAAGCAGTTTCCTGTTAGCGCGGGTGATGTCGATGTTCTCAAATATTATGCTCCCACTAGTAGGCTTTATTAAACCTAGCAGTAGTTTACATAGAGTTGTCTTACCTGCACCGCTCTCTCCAACAACTCCTAAAACCTCGCCTTCACTAATGTAGATGTTCACGTTATCTACTGCCTTCACCACTTTCTTCCTTATGAAGCCGCTAGTGAAGTACTTAGTTAGATTTACTGTTCTCACTAAGATCATTGTTGATCACTTGCATACTTCCAACACTTCACATAGTTACCATCTACTTCCACTAAGGGAGGCTCCAGTCTTCTGCAAGTATCCATTATGTGGGGGCATCTGGGGTGAAACCTGCACCCCCTTGGAGGATTGATCATACTTGGCAGTTCGCCGGGTATAGGTTTAAAACCTCTATTCGGGAGGGATTCGAGAAGCATTTTCGAGTATGGATGTAAAGGTTTGGTGAAGAAGCGGGTTCTTGTGGAGATCTCAGCTATTTGGCCACAGTACATTACGGCGATCCTATCAGCCAGTTCTTCGATAAACGGTATGTCGTGGGTTATTAGTAGTATTGTTAGTTTGGGATTACTGTTTTTGATGTTCTTGAGTAGATTAAGTAGTTGCCTCTTCCTTACCACGTCAACACCTTTCGTGGGCTCGTCGACTATTAGAAGCCTCGGATTACCTGAAACTCCTATCGCGACCAGTACTCTTTGCTTCATGCCACCGCTAAGTTGATGAGGATACTCTCTCGCTCTGAGACGCGGAGGCTTAACTCCCAGCGACTCCAATAGTTTCTCTGAGAAGCTCCAGATGAGTTTCCTACTTAACTTGCCGTGTTCCAGAGGTGTTTCAGCTATTTGAAATCCAACCTTGAGTACGGGGTTTAGGGATGCATCGGTATCTTGGGGTATCCAGGCTATCCCGGTGCCCCTGATCTCCCTAAACACGTTTTCACCGAGTTCGACCAGGTT
This sequence comes from Thermoproteota archaeon, assembly GCA_029258925.1. GTDB lineage: Archaea > Thermoproteota > Thermoprotei_A > EX4484-217-1 > JAPDJV01 > JAPDJV01. The sequence goes on from JAPDJV010000046.1 coordinate 17,045, forward strand.
TACGCCGTCGTAGATTATCGACCCCTCAACTATGGTGTTTGGGGGTAAGAGTCCTAAGATAGCTAAGCCCAATACGCTCTTTCCACTACCGCTCTCACCTACAATAGCTAAAACCTCACCTTCGTAGACGTCTAGCTCCACGTTATCGACGGCTTTAACTAGTCCTTCAGGCGTGTTGAAGTATACTCTTAGCCTTCTGATTCTCAAGAATTCCCCCAAGAACACTCCCTTGCCTCAGCTTTCAACCTTCAATGTGTAGGTTTTGCTCGTCTCCTCCCCAAATAATGCTTTATGCCAAGCTGTAATCTTCAGCAGCCTCCTAGCACGCTCTACATCCAATATTAAACTACTTTGAACATAGTTTATCTTTAAACCCTTTAAGAGGAAGGGGTGTTGCTGGGCAGTGGGTCCTGCAAGAATGTTTACTCGAGAATTCGTGGCATAATCCAACACTATGTCCAAGGTATCGTTTAGGAGAGCAGCCCCGGTTATCACTAGGGCTTCGGCTTCAGGTAGAATCCTGGGTTCTAGGCAGTCAGATAGAGCCTCGCCGTGTCTCCAGAGAATGCTTCTCTCAAATACCATAACCTTGAAACCTCTCTTCTTCAACTCGTCGACCAGAGGCTTCATATAGCCTATTATTCCAACCGTGGAGGCTCCTTCTTCCTCCAATATTTCAATAGTGTTCATCCCAGTGCTCAAGTCCTCTAACCTGTATCTGAGAACATATTGGGATACGGCGTTTATTGTTGCAACACCGAGAACTCTCTCAAACATGTGGATGCTCGTCGATAATTGGATGATCTCTTTCATGGAAGATTCCAGGACTCTGGGAGGATTCCACGCTTCGTAATCGCTGGCTTCCACGAGCGGCGTTAAAGCTACTCCCATAGCCTCGACCCCGTCACGGCCTCCCACTATAACGTATGTATATGGATATCCAACGCACATATCAATTATTTTTAATTCATCTAGATTGAAGGCTAGAGCTCTCTCAACTATTTCATCTAATATCATATGCGAACCCTCCTAAGCATGGGATTATATGTTTCCTCCAAGTCTATTGCAATAAGAGTCAATGCCAGAGTGAGGAGTGCCAACATTAATGCTGGGGGTAGAGTGGTCCATAACCACACGTTTGAGATGAAAGTATAACTATTCCGAAACGCGTGGTACAACATTATACCCCAGCTAACCGTAGTTGGCTCCTCGAAACCCAAGAACCCTACTCCAGCCTCGGCTAGGACAGCATGTCTAGCTTCAAGAATAAACTGAACAGCTATCAACGAATACAAGTGTGGTACTACGTGTCTCAAAAGTATGTAGTGGTCTCTAGCTCCAATAACTTTCAGAATACCGATGAAATTAGAACACTTCAACTGCCTCACCATAGGCCTCAAAACCCTGGCTGTAATAGACCAGCCGAAGAATGATAAGATGAGCACGACATTCCAGATAGATGGTTTGACAATAGTGGATAAGACTATCAATAATGGTAGTCTGGGTACCACCATGAACAAGTCTATGATTCTAACGATGATGAGGTCTAGTCGATCGTAGTAGCATAATAGGGCTACAGCTAGCCCGGTGAAAGTTGAGATCAAGGCTGTTAGAAAGCCTACGATAAGAGAAGTTCTTACACCATACACTAAATGAGTGAAAACATCATGGCCTACATCATCTGTTCCAAGAATGTATTCATTGTTTGGTGGAGTAAACGGCTTACCCAAATAATCTAACCCGTAGGGTACTATTAGGGATGCGAGAACACCCATTAAAGTAAAAACTAATACTACTACCAGCCCAACCACACCTCTCTTACTCAGTTCTAGTCCTAGGATCCGCAATTACCATCACCAGGTCGGCTAACATGTTAGCAAATATTATAACAGACATTAGTATCAAGAGTATTGCATGGAGCAACGGGTAATCGTAGTTATCGTAGGCTATGGTGAGCAGAGTCATTATACCGGGATAGGTGAAAACGTATTCGACGAACATGGAGCTCGCGAAGGAGAAGCCTAGGAAAATAGATATTCTCGCGGAAATCGCTGGAAGCGCCACTCTAAACACGTGTCTGAACATTAATATTCTATCCTTCAACCCCTTGGCCTTCGCGAGCAATACGAATTCTTCTCCTATAACCTCTAAAACAGCGTTCCTAACAAAATAGTATATTCCACCTACCTCACATAACGCGAAGACTATTGATGGTAGTAGAGCACAGTAGAGGATTCCAGTAAGCGATTCCCTATAAGCATAGCCTGTCAGCGGGAACATTCTAAGCTTGTAAACGAATAGTAGTAGGAACATCATGGCCACGAAAAACGGGGGCATGGACTCCACGGTCACCATGATAGATGTTAGGAAAGTGTCGAGTTTTGAAGATCTCTTCCAAGCAGACAACACGCCCAGGGGAAGCGATATTGCAAGCGTGATAGCGAACCCCATGAACACTAGGATAAGAGACCTCATCAAATAAGGGAGAATAACTACTGTAACAGGCTGAGCATAATATATTGAGTGCCCTAGGTCTCCGCGCACGACTCCAGCCAAGTAGTCGATGAACTGTACGTGTAAGGGCTTATCTAAACCATAGTACGATAATAGTAGCGATTTAATCTCATCGTTCATGAGCGGTGCCACAGCCTCAGGGTTTTCACTTAAATAGTCTAAGGGGCTGCCTGGCATTATCCTTACCAATACAAAGTTTAATGTGAGCACTATGAAAAAAGAGTGTTAAATATTGGACAACTAAGTGTAATAGCTTCTTCAAATCTTACCCCTCGACCTCAAGTATATGAGTAATGCTCCCGCTGCGACTACCACTATAGCAATTATGGCTATGCCAACATACATCATAGTTGGAGCCGCGTATCCCCCGGCAGCCGGCGTAGTCGGGGAAGTTGGAGAAGTTGCCTCAGCAACTGGCGTGGTCGGAGTTGTAGGGGTAGTTGTGGCTGGAGTTGTTGGGGTTGTCTCAGCAACTTCAATAAGAGCCAGCTTGTTCCACCACATTGGAACACCTCCTCCTATACCATTCCACGTCCAGAACCATTCCACAGGTTTTTGGGAACTGTAGACGACGTATGTTTTCGGATGATACAATGTTAGTATTGGCAAGTCCTCAGCTATTATTTGCTGAAACTCGTACACGTATTGCAGTCTCTCACTCTCATTCAGTGTCGAATAGAACGATTCCAGTAGGTTGTCGAGTTGCTCGTTGACATAGGTGTGTGCAGGCCAGTCTACGGGAGTCCATGGTCTAAGGATTCCTCCGTGCCCGCTAATAGCTATGTCGAATTCTCCTTGATCTAGAAGAGAGTCTGCAACCTTCCAGTCAACAACTTTAACCGAGAGGTCAACACCTATCTCGCTAAGCTGTGCCTCCACGAGCTCAGCTTCCCTCTCGTAGCGCTCCACACAGAGCAGTTCAAAACTTAGCTTGGTGCCGTTGGGAGCCTCCCTGACACCGTCACTATCCCTATCGATGAAGCCTAAACTGTCAAGAATACTTTCTGCCTCAGAAACATTATATGATAGTACTGGTAGGTTCGGATTATACCATTTTGAGTCAGGGTGTATTATTCCAAGGCTTGCAGGAATTCCTCCCCCGTGAAGCACGTTCTCCACTATCTCCTCCCTGTTAACAGCGCAGGCTAAAGCTCTTCTAACATTCTTATCAGATAACGGGTACCTCCTAGTATTGAATATTAGTTTAAGAACCCAGTAGCTAGGCCCCTCCACGACCTCTAAACCCGTAGTGTTAATGAGCTCCCTCACAACATCAACTTCTTTACCGTAGAAAGACGAGGCATCCACGTCTCCTGTTTGGAGAGCTATTGCAGGATTGCTAACACATTTAAGTACGAGTTCGTCAACTATGGGTTTGCCCAGAAAATACTCGTCGTTGGCTTCAAGAATGTAGTAGGCGCCTTTCTCGTACTCCTTGAATTTGAAGGGACCTGTACCCACGAAGGCCCCTGGCTCAGTATACTTCAACGGGTCAGTAACGTTCTCCCATATGTGTCTGGGAATAATCTCCAGTTGGACTATGAGGTGGTCTAAAAAGTCTGCGTAAGGCTTCTTCAAGTATACGGCAACAGTGTAATTATCTACAACCTCCACTCTATCCACGTATTCAATGATCTCATCAGAGCCCCAGGGATAAGGATAGTTCTTCAAGTATTCGAATGTAAAACTAACATCGTCAGCTGTAAACGGGTGGCCATCATGCCATTTAACTCCTTCACGAAGCTTGAAAATCCACTTCAATCCACCATCCTCCACTCTCCACGACTCTGCTAGAAGAGGCACGTATCCATCATGATCCTTCCATACAAGCGTGTCCCAAATAAATGACGTCAGGACATAGCTGGGTCCTCGATGATGGTGAAAAGGTATAGGTGTACCATAATCGCCGTAAGCAATGCTATAAGTGCTAGCATTAGTTGCAGTGGTGAATAGGGTTGTGGCGCCTAGCTGCAATACAATAATGACAGACAAAATTCCTACGGCAATCTTAATTATCGAGAACTTCATAAAGTGTTACACCTAATTATAATACTTAACGACGGGTATTTTTAAGTGTTACTTACAGTCAATACCAGTGTTACTATAATCAACAGTCCGCTACATCCGCCTTAGAGCAAGTATAAACTCGGAACATTGTAAGCAGGCTACGCGGAAGAACATTTCCCACACTGTATTAAAGGATTTCAACATTTAATGTCCACGGAATCCCGTTTTCGTAAATATTTGAGAAAACCCTGCATTTTATCGAGGGTTAATAGTTTCGATGATTGTAGGGATCCTCGGGTTAGTAATCCATTTATGGATCTGCGATAACTGAATATTCACACATACACTCCCACCATGAGAAGCGGCCTGCAGTAATACAGTTAAAGAATTCTTAAAACAAGGGTTTCAGAAGGCTTCATATAAAACTATGTTAACTCAATAGATTATAAGCGTTCCCGTAAAACTATACTCCACGTGATCTTTCAGCTATATCAATTATCCCTATGATCAATAATACTATGAAAGCTAATTCCACTATAAAGTCAAACACTGTTAACATGGAAATCATTGCAGACGCCTCGCTAATACGTCCAGTCTGCATATAGTTTAAAATTATTACATAGTTTAGAAAACTATGAATACAAATCCATGTACCATATATTAGGAGGGAGATGCTGGCCAGTATTGAAATATTATTCCTTCTAAGAATGTACAATAGTATTAAACCTCCAACAATGAAAAATAAGCCTGAAATAAAGCCTGGGATAATCATTGATATGTATGGAAGCTCATTCATCAAACATCCCCTGACAGTGTCATAAATCCACGATCTCTTTGAACAACTCTTATTATAGTAAATATTTAAGCATGACGTTGAATTAAATTATTAAAAATGCTTCCAAAACACTTAGCCTAGTCTTAAACAGTATTCTCCAAGAATTTTCATCATCACTTCTTGAATCCTCCTACTTGTAAAACGCGGTAGCTCTCTTAACGCCTTCTCTGTTAACACCTTTCCCCTAAGATATTTGGCTATTAGCCTAACACAATCTACTCTCCCTGGACTAGAGAGTATTCAGTTAGCTGTGGTCCTCAAAGGCGTTAACAATATATTTGACCCATTATTCCAACATGTTTGAGAGATGTGGTTGATGATTGTTTATAACATTTAGATCCAGCATATCTCTATTTCTCCAATAACTAACTTTGATCTTCACATAGTTAGACGCATAGATCTCGCAGCGGCTTTGAAAACACTGGATTCACTATACGATACCTTAACTACATGATATCTCCCCTGTAACAATTCGTCAATAGTAAACGGGCTCCTTATCAGCCATTATACCTATGTCCCTGAGAGCTATGGGAACGCCTGAAGATAGAGGCGGTACCACCTTCAAGAAGCCTCTGGATACCAAGATCTTCCAATAGTAATGCTAGTAGAGTTTCAAGTAGAGTGTTGAAATGTGTCGTTGAACTCGTCAATCTTAAAGAAGAATTTATTTGAAGCTTAAAATTTACAAGCTCGAAGAGTGCTCGTGTAAAGTTGCTTAGAGATCCTAGACTTCCACATCCTTGAACCAAGATTCCCACTCTAATTCTACTAATGCTTTCTTAACTAGCTCCACAATGTAAAATTTATTCCCAAACAAGCATCTATAGTTCAGCATGGAGAGTATAATGTTTAACAGTGGCTTTATCTTTCTCCAAAATCCTCTCAACTATATCGTAGAGAGGTGCGTAGAGGTTGTATAGTGTTCTCTGAACAGTATTGCTGTAGCCAAAACATTCTCCTACAGCAAACCTCGGTATTCCATAATAACAGAATATCTTCTACTACAAACCCTGTAGGTGAGTATTGCGCTTCTAATAATTCCCCCTGAAACCTCAATAACATCACAATTTAACCCACTGTAACATAGGGGATAATTCAAGTACTCCAGTAGCTCAACGTCCATAATACCACTTTCCAACAAAATACATCGCATTACAATTTTTATGAGGCTTTTCGCAAGATAAATGTTTTAACCTGCATACCCAAATTTTAAGCCCTATGATCAGCGAAGCGATATTTAATGGATTAATGTAAACACCCCAGTATTTGGGGGTTCAAGGCAAAATGTATTCCTTTAAAATCTCATGTAAACCTTAAAGTAAAAATATAGTTGTCTGATTATATTACTTGGGTAATTTTATGAGAATTAGGAAGATCAATTCATCGGATGTGGACCGTATAGTTAAACTGTTAGCTAAAAAATATCCTGGAGAAAAAATCGATGATATTAGAGAGCACACCGAGTGGCATATAAAGGGTTTTCCAGAATTTTGCCTAATAGCTGAGAAAGACGGCAAGCTTTTAGGCTTCATAATATGCCACCTACATGCAGACAGCCTTGAAATAGAAGAACTCTATGCAGTAAAGGGTAAGGAACATGTTTTCAAGCGGTTAATTCTCGAAGTATTAGGGAGAATACCTAAAGTGGACACTATAATAATGTGGCTTGATAATTTTAAAGAACTCATTGGACAGTTAAAATAAAATCATTGGCTACTAATACACAGCATCCGCACCACTACTTCTATAAAACCTTGGAGATTTATTGGCAAGAATGTCAGCAGAGTTCCGAGGGCAATATGTTATGTAATGAGCAAACTTAGAAGGATTTCGTGTTGGATTTCCTCGGTTACAATAATGTCGGTTTAAATGGCTCTATTGATAACGCCTCCCATATTAGATAAATCTTTATTTCCAGAATATCTCGGACTCAAGGTGTTCATTGAGAATTGTATGGCTGATTCCATAACCATTTCTCTACAATTCTTACTGCCTTAATCAAATTATCTGCGTGGGCATCGGCTAAACCACACTTTCTATTACCTCCCCTAACTAATTGAACTGTTTTCATTTCAAACCTTCTGGTAAAACTACGTCGACGTATTCTTCGTCACCTAAAACAACCACGTTACTTGGATTCAAGTTGAGTATTTTCAAGAGTTTTAAGTACATTTTCGGATTAGACTTATCGCACCCGGCTTCTGCACCAGTCATCACGAAGCCCACGTATTTCGAGGCTGCCTCCACTATAGATTTAAACTTGAATTCCGGAATCGTTGTAACTATGGCTGTTTTCAACTCTAACTCCTCCTTGACAAACCTCAACGCATCCATGGCTTCAGGATACATTTCATAAAAATCTCTCCTCTCGAAAACTTTAACCAACTCTATCAACGTGTCTTCATCAACCTCTATGTTTAGTCTAAGGCACACTTGTCTCAAGTACGAAGTATAGTTATCGAATTTTAGCTTAGGATAGTCGATCATGCCCACATAGCGTGTTGCAGCGCTCCAGGCCTGCGGTGAAACCTCGTACCCCCTACTCGCTAAAAAGTCTGCCACTTCTATAGGAGTCACGGGATTCACAACATATCCTATAGTTCCATGCAGGTCGAAAAACACTGCTCTAATCACGTAAAGCAGCCTCATTAATCATAGAATGACCGGATTCAATATTTTAAAATACGCTTCCCTAAGAACATAGGCCCTCTAGATTCTAATTGGAAGTAAATAAAAAGGTGTTGGAGGATAGCCCTATCCTAGACAATGCCCCTATTCTTGAAGTAGTAATTCTATGGCTTTTTCGACAGCAAACTTCACTCTCTCAGCACACGCGTAGTCGTGGACACTTCTCAAATACTCTCTCATACCTTCCTCCGTCTTCACATCTAAACCTGTGAGCTCTCTACACGTTACAGCGCCCCACCTGTTCTTGAAGGCTTCTATGAACTTGTCCACTCTGGACCACGTGGCTTTAGGGTTTTCCTCATTACTATTCCTACCATACTTTATGCTTAAGGCTATTACAGCCCCTGATACGGCGCCTCAAGTAAGTCCATTTAAGGAGAATCCCGCACCTATACCTGTGGCAATCCTCGGTATGAGATCCGACTTAATACCAAGATATTCGGCTAGAGTTAGAAGAACGCTTTCACAACAGTTGTATGACGTCCTTCGGGGAAGTTGGAGGGGCGCTCTCTGAAGTATCTCGCAGCCTTCTCCCGCATCTCCTCTACAGTCAACATCTTACTTCTTCTCCGCTTCCAGCTTAGCTTTGAGCTCTGGTAGAGTGAAGGCGGTCAACAACCCAGTTTTCCAAGGGGATCTCGTGGATTACGACCCAGGTATAGTGCTGAGGCTACTTTGCCTCCTTGACTATTAAGTCGGTGATTTTCCTGCATAGATCGGCCTTTTCTTCAGGAGTGAGAACTCCTTTACCTAAATATATTTCAATTAAAGGCAGATCTATCACTTCCACTCATTAAATTTTTGAGGCGCACACTATATAATTATTTCCGTCTGTAAACTTAGTTCATGGTATAATATCTAGTTTCATCTTCTAGCAGCGTTGCGTTCTCAATACTTCTACAATGCCCTTCACTTTAGGCTCTAAGACTTCGAGTCTCCCTTAACCCCAGATATCCCTAGCTGCGTCGTGTAATTCTAGCTCTACGAGTTTTTCACGCAATGGTATCCCGTCCGCTGACCATCCTCTCAGCTTGTAGTATTCTGGTAGCATTTTTCTTAAGTCTGGGACAAAGCCCTTAGCCCCTCCATCTGGCAACGGTTCTAAGAGTTTACTGGGTAGAGTGTCGAATTTACTGGAGCCTGTACCACATCTCACATTAAACGCTCTCTTAAGATTGAATATTCTCTCACCTATTGTGAGAAGCTCTTCTAGACTAGTGTTCCAGCCTGTTGTAGCTGAGAGTCCTTCCACGATTAGCGAGGGACTTACACCTGCTAGTAGGAGGAATTTGCATAGTGCAAGGGCGTCGAATAGCTCCGTGAAGTCCTGCATAACCTTAACAGCGTGCGCCTTATTCTCAATAGAGAACCTGTCCATGATCTCGGTGAAGCCTAGTTCAGGTATTCTTAGACTTCTTTCTAGAACATAGGCAAACGCCGTGTGACATGCTCCCCTAGGCATTGTCGCGTATTGGAGAGCTAGGGAGGAAAATGCGCGTGGATCATGCATTGGCACCTCTAGGCCTCTAACGTGTACAGCCAAGTCTTCTGCACCAATTTTCTCCGCAGCCCTCTTAACCCCCTCAGCAAGTATGTCTCCAACCCCCTCTCTCCTCGCAATCATATCTATGAGAGTCAGCATGGTGTCCGGATCACCCCATCTAAGCTTTAAGCCGCCAGTATCTTCCTCGGTTATGTATCCTCTCTCGAATGCTTCGATAGCGAAAGCAATCACGTTACCCGTTGATATAGTGTCTAGACCATAATTGTTGCAGAGATAATTCGCTTCAGCTATGGCCTCTAACGAGTCAATTAGGCATAGAGATCCTAAGGCTGCTATTGTCTCGTATTCGGGGCCCTTACCATATAGCGGTGCATATGGGCCCTCTCCCACCTCTATGAGCCGGCTACATGCAATTGGACATGTAAAGCAGGCTTTAACACCTTTAAGCATGGTTTTCGCCATGGTCTGACCGGAAATCCTTCTAGCTCCCTCAGGCCATGAACCCATACTCCAGTACTTAACAGGTAGATCGCCTAATACCTCAACGACTTCAACTAGACCCGCAGTACCATACTTTCTCAAACCCTGTGCCCCGGGACTCTTCGATACTATTTCAGAAACCTCTCTTGCAACTCTTAGAAGTCTCTCCGGATCTGCAACCTCTATGCTCCTCTCTCCCCGAACAGCTATGGCTTTAAGCCTCTTACTTCCCATGACAGCGCCAAGCCCGCATCTAGCAGCAGCTCTCCCACCATCACATATTAGACCTGCAAATCTAACGATATTCTCCCCCGCCGGGCCTATGGATAGAACCTTTATCCTCCTATCTCCATGATCCCTCCTTATCATCTCCTCTACTTCCAGAGCACCCTTACCCCACAAATGATCCGCTTTAACAATGTTCACGTTTAAATCCTCGACATATATGTAAACGGGTTTCTCTGATCTCCCCGTTACAACAATGCCGTCTAGACCTGAAAACTTGAGTTCGGGACCCCAGAAACCACTTGCCCTAGCTTCACCCCAGCCATCTGTTAAAGGTGATTTACTGCAAACTGCGAATCTACCGCTAGTCGGGAAAATAGTGCCTGTCATGGGCCCCGTCATTATGGCTATAATATTGTCCGGATCAAATGGATCAATGTTTGGGGGAACATTATCATATATTATTTTAGAGGCCAGCCCGCTGCCTCCAATAAACAAGCGGAGATCGCTGGGGGAGACGTCTCTCAGCTTAGCCTCGCTTCTCGACAAGTCAACGAAAGCTATTTTCCCCATATATCCTCCGAAAACATTTGAGAACGTTTTCACGGGACCTCCCCTCCATGTAGGGTATTGCAGAGTATTAAAGTTGACTGAATTATGTTTAGAAGTTAATGTAAGCTGTCGGTTTAGTACTTAAAGCCATGGAACTCATGGAGTAGTGTTTTAATGGAATGGTTTGCTAGGGGGACAGGAGATTCACATCTTGAGCTTGAAGAGCTCGACAGCATTAAGTCCCAGAATTCTCTCCTTCTCGTTTTCTTTGAGATGGGGGTTGTTGATTATTATATCTATTGAAGGCTTAACGTATTCGATGTAGTCTGAGCCGAAGAGAACTTTATCGAAGCCAACATTATTCCTTATGGCTTCAACAATCTTCTCCTCTCTCAATATGTAAGCAACAGCAGATATGTCGAACCAAACATTAGCATACTTTCTTCCAAGTTCGAGGGCCTCCTTAAACCATATCCCGGGGCACGTAGCACTATAGTAGCCGAAGTGGGCTATTATTACTTGGACATCGTAGTCTCGTAGCACTGGTTCCAGAAGCTTCGGGTTAGCGTCCTCCGAGAGCTCCGGGATCTCCCATGGACCGGGACATGTGCCTGTATGCATCATTATGATCTTCCCCTTCTTCTGGAAGTGCTCGCATACAATTCTATAGTTCTCGCTTTCAGCTGGATTGAAGAATTGTAGTTGAGGCCAGAACTTCGCTCCCGCAAGACTGAGCTCGTCGATCTCCCTAAGCTTATCCCTAACATATTCCTCGCTCTTACACAAGTTTATCGATCCCAACCCTAAGAACCTGCCAGGATGCTGCTTAACAATGTTCGCTAACTCCACGTTAGACACGGTTCTACTCAGTCTTTCACGCATCAACATGAAGAGCTCGAAAACGTGGAAGAAGTCGTCCATACCCATATGCACCAAGAAGTCGCTTCTCCTCAACTTCTCCACCATGGTATCCTTTACGTCGGGTCTATTCAAATCATTCGGATCAGTGTCTCGAGCAAGTAAGATGGAGAGCTTCACGTTATCCTCGTCCATGACGTTGAGTATTTCATCTACTATGAGAACTCCTCTTCTCTTGGGATGTACGTGGACATCTACTATGAGGTAGCCTTTCTCGTTCTCATACATTGAAACACCTGAAACATTATTGTAAAATGGATACTCACATTTATACTATATGGCGATCGCTAATGTTCCACTCGTTTACGTGTGTTTAAACAATGCCTCCAATAATGCTTCAAACAATAATTGATAAGGCTTGACCGTGGATCACTACGGCTTTCCTAAATTGGAGGATCCAAATAATACTACTAGTTCTTGGAGAGGCTCGTGGTGTAGGAGGCTGGCGTGCTACAACTGGTATTAGAGGAGTGTAATCCATCCCCTAATAACATTACTTAAATACCGCTTCACGGCTATTTGATTTCGGGTTTGGTGTTGCCGTTTACACCCTTCCATCTCGGCCCCGGGCTAGCCTTCGGCTTAGCGTTGAGAAGACGTCTCCATGCACCGACGTTTATTATAGCAAACCTGATTGTAGATGTGGAACCATTCATAATATTATTGCTTAAACTCAGACTACCCCTACACTGGGTTCTACATTCACTGCTTGGCGCACTTAGCTTGGGGATTCTGCTCGCGTTTACAATGTATTCTTTAAGGAAGTATTTTACCGATTTTTTCAGGGTTTTGAGGTTAGAGTACAGCGATTTGAGTTTGAAAAACTATGTTCTCGCGGGAACCACTGGAACATTATTCCACGTTATCCTAGACTACCCACTATACAGCGATATCAAGCCATTCTATCCCCTAACATATAATCCACTGTACAATCCAAATCTAACAATTCAAATATACATGTTCTGTTCCATAATGTTCATCCTCGGTTTAATAGAGTACATGATTTTATTGTTGAAACGTTAAATCCTGTCATTTAAAATTGCTTCCATATTGGTCAAGCCATTGACTTAATGTTTTGAAGTAATCAGTTTAAAGGAGTTATGAGGAGAGAATTAAAACAACGGTCTCTCCAATTACTAAAGGCGTCTACTGGAATCATATTATATCTAAAGATCTATACTTATAAGGTCTAAAACGCTTAATTTAAGCACTCAAACCTATTGTTGAGGTGGTGAACTTGGATATTGAAAGAAATTTCCCAGTTAGCGATTTCATGAAGGATAGGATTGTTGGTGGGATAACCATTTACAAGTCCACTAGGTCCTGGATGGCACTATTGTTGACTAGGGATGGCAGGATACGCTTGTACAAGTGGGTTAAGAGGGGTGATACTTGGAAAGTTGATTTAGCGAGATTCGACATCACAGAAGTCTTGAATAAAATTGTTGAAGCAGCAAATACGTTAAGGGAATTGGAGTTGAAGTAGGCTCAGCAATACGATATATTTATGCTTAGACTGAAGAGATATTAGAAGCCACATGGCCGGAAGTTCAAGTTGGGTTGAAATGCCGGGTTCGAAAAGAAGTCTCATAGAGTTGCTCGAGGAAACTGGTAGAGTTGCAGTGCTCTATCATTGGGATAGTGATGGTATTTCCTCGGCTACAATAATAGTCGATTTCTTGAAGTCTAATGGATTAGAATACTCTCTTCACGTACCTAGAATAGGCTATTATAGTTACGATGGTTTGCCCATAGATGAAATCAAGCATTCTAAAGCCGACGCTCTCATAATACTGGACTACGCGTTAAAACAGCATGTGCTGGATAAGCTTGAAGATAATCTGGGAATCCCCATAATAGTTGTGGATCACCATCATAACAGACTTAGAGAGCGCAGCACTTACTTCAATCCAGTGGCAATAGATCCTACTAGAAGATATCCGTCAACCACGTGGGTTCTTAAGGAGCTTCTAGAGCTACCCCTAAACCTACCAATTATAATAGGGGCTGCAGGAGACTGTATGGAGAAAATTGTGAGGCTCCCGCAGTGGGAGGACATAAAGAATTACTTGGCCGAGAAAAATTTGGACTGGAATACTATTATTAAAGCCTCAGAACTGCTCGACTCGAACTACAAGATTGGAAGCCGTAGAGCTGTTGTGAGAGCTGTTGAAAAACTATTATCATACGACGACAGCCTTGAAATGGTTTTAGGAGACGAAGAGTGGAACAAGTATAGATTGATTGTTGAAGAAGAGTTGGATAGGCTCTTATCGAGTGAGCCAGCAAAGATAGTTGGCAACGTTCTTGTCTACAATTTTAAATCAAAATATCATCTAGCTTCAATGGTAACTAGGAGGCTTTCACTCCTCCACGAAGATAAAGTCGTTGTAGTTGTCTTCGAGAACGAGGTGGAGGAATTGTGTCAAATCTACGTTAGGTCCTGGATCCACAATTTAATAAGTCTAATAGATATGCTTGTTGAGGAAGGCTATAATGCTGGGGGTAAGAGGAGCGTTGCAGCACTAATCGTTGAATGCGATAAAATTGAAGATGCGTTAAGCAGTGTTGTAAGGCTTCTATCGGAAATAACTTGAAGTTTTAATAATGTAAACTAGGATCCCTTTACCCTAGCTACGTGGTTTTGGAAGAGGAGCACAGAGTTCTTAAACGAGGAGCTTGAACACTGTTTAAAGAGTGTTTTAAGCTGGAGGCTAGAACAATCTATGAACTCCTCTTAATGACAATTGTCATGGAGGGCTTGCTTGATACTGTTACAGTTATCTGACTTATACTCCACTTCCCCCCTAACTCTTCCTCAAGTCGTCCCCGCATACTCTCAGCTATACTCGTGAGGCCTGAAACACTTATGTTCAACAACTTGTTTCCGCCTCTTTCAATCCAGTGCCAAATCTTCTCCCCGATTCCCCGCTCCATTTCAGCTGAGACTTCCTCGTCTAAAGTTATTCTGAACTCCTCCTCAACACCTTCCTCCCGCAACATTTCTCCCTAATATCTCCATATTTCCGACACTTATATTCCTTCCTTGACAATTTATTAAATGCCTGCTGAGAATAGCTTCTAAGCACGCATCCACATTCCCTCTAGAAGACAGCTTTTCTCAGTTAACTGACAGTTTTTCGCCGTCACACAAATTATAACCAGAAGACTACCAGCTCTATGTAAACTAGCGTTCTTGAGTCCAGCTATTGTTTTTGTACACGTATTTTACTGTAGGGTGTTCGAATAGTAGGTCTTCTAGTAGATAGTGTTTACCCAACATTTTTTCTTCTGCTAAAGCAAGGTACTCCCAGAGTTCCTCTAGGATCTCCACGCTCTTCTCCACATCAGTCTCCTTAAGATTATAGTAGCCGTTTTCCTCTACGAAGTAGACTAGTTTTAGCTCTCCTAGTAGGGAGAAGACTTTTGCTTGGACTTCAACGTGTCCAAGCTTCTCTTCCTCTATGCTGAAGCTTTTAACTTCATAGTATACCTCATCGCATTTGAAGTCGGGCTGAGCGAAAACCCCTCTCATAACGCCTTCTTTCTCCAAGAGTATTACGTGGGTTTTAGGTCTAAGCATTTCAGCATACCTGCTTTTAGCCCAGCAACAAATCATTCTCCAGAGTCTCCCAGCATATACTCTAAATTCTCTCCAATCCATTTCAACCTCCATGGACTTCAACTCCAAGCTGAAAACTGCCATAGCACACTTCATCGCTTCTCTTAAAAGAGGGCGGGATGTTTTCTGAGAGTAATAGTTGTATTGTGAAATTGCTGTGTCGATCGCTTTACCGAACGCCATGTCTACAAAGTTCTTAGGTGAAGGAGCCTCGTATTCTACGAACATGTACGTGGGTATAATGAATATCTTGCTCAAAGCATACACTCAACTCTCCCTTATACTCCACTACTCTAATAATGCTTCCGTTTGTCCCTAGAGGATCATCCCTTGTATTTTAGGGTTGATTAGGGTCGCCTCTGGGGACTTCCACCTCGCCCATAACCCTACCAAAAGGGTTATGGGATCATGGGTAGCGGTCGAGGCTAACGGGACGAGCCTCCCATCTACGGGGCTAGACCCCACGGGGCTTGGAGCAGTGCTCCCATCACCCCGTAGGGCTTTAAAGAGGAGGTTCCAGCAAGCAACCACGTCACGGTGCCATAGTTCTCCACCTTTACTGCATCTCCCAGCCCTAGAGCCATTACCATAGTTTATCGGAGCACTATGAATTGGACACAGCCTAGATGTATTCCTAGGGTCAATGTAGATTACTGGTGCACCATACTCGCTAGCCTTCTCCTCTATAGCCTTCTGAATCCCCTTGAAGCTAGCCTGGAAGATCATGTGGCGTAGCTGCTTATCCCTTACCCTCCTGATCATGTTATTGGCAGGCTTCTTACCGAACTTCTCAAGGATAATAACATGTTGTCTCTCATAGGCAGTTTTAACGATTATGTTGGCTATATTCCATCTAATATCCTGCTTCTTCTTCCTCTCCTTAAGCTTCCTAATAGCCTTCCTTTTAGCCCTTGACTTCACACCATATAGTTTATCGTATTTCTCTTGAACCCTCTTCCTGCGATAGCAGTATCCGAAAACGAGTTTCTCCATACTGGTCTCGAAAAGGAAGGAGATACCATCAAGTAACATAGCAACATTATTCTCGTTGACATCAACAGGTAAGTAGCCCTTGGGCTTGTACTCTTCAATCTCTTTAACAAAAGTTAAGTAGATTATGAGGCGTCTACTCCTTTTATCGAGCTTTACCTTAGCTTCAGTAGTTAGCTTCCATCCACGATTAACATATTTCCAGTACTGCTTGTGTGATTCGAACTCTACTGTTATCCATCCCTTATGGGTTGCTACCATGATAGAAGTTAGCCCATTAGTCTTCCATAGATCGTCGTCGAGCCAAATACTAACCCTTCTAACACGCGGCTTGGTAACACCATCTTTCATCTCGTATTCAACCTGCTGTCTTGCAATTCTATATGCTACTTTATAGAGGTGGCTTCTCTCTTCTCTACCCAGCTCTTTAATACGGCATCCGAGATAGTCCTGTAGTTCATCAAGTACCTCCTCAGCCAGTTCACATATTTTGCTCTTGTAGAAGCTCCTAACTCTAGTAGCAACATCTTGACATACCGTGTATGCACAGTGGCTCGGTAGATGAGGGTACATGCTTCTCAATTCTCTATATTTCTGTGCCTTCAGCTTGGTGAAGCTCCTTATAACGTTCCTAGAGGCATAGAGCACGAGTTGTTCGAGCATATTCCTATACATTCCCTCAAGTTCGACAAAGACTCTAAACAGCTTTCTCGGCATCTTCACGCTCTTCACTATAACAGTCCTAGCTACTCTAGCCATTCCCTTCAACCTCTTTTAGGAGCTTCCTGAAGCCTTGAACAAGCTTTTTCTTCTTATGGCTCCTCACATCGTAGAGCTTGCCAGCAAAGCTAGTAACGATAGCTAGTAAATCCTCAACTAGCTCCTGGTATGTATCCTTGGTTCTTCACCGTAGACGATCTCCATCCTTTCACCATACTATTTGAAGAAGTACTCAAGATAACCAAACCCAAATCTCGTAAGCCTATCCTTATATGTTACAACAACCACGTCTACCTCTCTACTAACTACGTAGTTGAATAACTTAAGTAATTCTCTACGATTAGCCTTAAGACCACTAGCAACATCACTAAGAACATCAACCACCCCATATCCTTTAGCAGAACAATACTGAACTAGATGCTCTATTTGTCTCTCAAGGTCTTTCTTCCGATCTGAGGAGCTAACACGAGCATATATGACTGCTCTTACTTCTCTTTTCGTCTCTGGTTTAAGACCTAGAATTCGCTTAACCTTAGAATATGGAACCCTTATTCTACCACTAGGAGTTCTTACAACACTTATCTTCCCCTCGGCAACCCATCGCTTAAAAGTTCTGTAACTAACACCAATAATGTTGTAGAACCCCCTGGGTTTCAGTAGTCTTTCATTATGATTATTCATCTGTCCCTAACCGACAATAGACTTCCTTAAACGACCCTAATAACCCTAATATATGTTTCTTCCTCAGAATTAAAGTAATTAGGTGATCCTAAGCAGGGATTAGTGTTCGCAGAGTTGTAGAGCAAGCTATTCTTCTTGCTTGGGAAGTATTATTGATGTAGACGACCTCCTTAAACCCTTTCTCTTAAGCTCCCAAAACAATTCCTCTACCTCCCTAAACCTTTCAGTAACGTACAGCGGTCTACCCTCCTCTAAAGCATCAACCACTAGGGGGTTTCCCTTCAACAACATTTCTTTAATCTCATCCAACGTATATGGATGGGGTTCTATTGGGAGCGAGATTTCACTTAATATTTCAAGTATTCTACCTATTCTCTCCAAGTATGGTTCCTCAAATTCTCCTACAACAAGTATATCGTAGTCGCTCCACGGCCCCCAGTCCCCCCTAACCCTTGAGCCAAACAATATTATTGCGAAAATTCTCATCTTTTCAACGAGTTTCTCCACAACCTCCCCCAACTCTTTCACGAACCTCCTCCTCCACGAACCTGATTATCCTCTTAGATGCTTCTAGAGCTCTCAGCGACGTTTCTTCATCGTATGCTTCGTGAGGCGTACCAGATGGATGAGCATTGGGATATCTTGATGGTATGTAGTGTCTGTCTAGTTCTCTGGCTGAGGATAGGAGGATCTTGACGGGCTCTCTACTCGATGCCTTAAAGTATCTTTCAAGAAGCACGCGTACACTATGCCCCCATGCTGCCTCATTAATGCTGTACAAGAGTGCTTTAACAGCTTTCTCCGCCGCCTGATGCGCGTAGAAGCATGCCGCGTTATACCTCTTATTCCTATGCAATATTTCAGCTGTCTCCCTATCCCATTCTGCTTCCATAAGCCAGCGAGATGCCTCTCCCTTCAACCCAAATTACCATGTACATGGTGAGAAGGGTTTTTAATATACTTAGCTATTCACTATATGCGGATTCCGAGTTTCAACGCTGTGGTTTGAAGTATGAGTTGAAATGCTTTCAGATCAATATTTTAAACGTCAAAATTGTTTGAGCAAATCTCCCCATATGGGAGGAGAAATATTATTATTGTACGAGAACATGTAAACCGTTAACTGGTGAAGTAAATGACTAAGCTTGTAGCGGTTCCACTGGCTTCAAGAGTTCATGAAGAGCAGTTCTACTATAAGATGCTGGAGTTGTTTGGGAACTGGTTTAAGAGGGAGGGAGTGGAGGTTGTTGACGTCGTTGACAACGTTGATAGAGCGGTCGAGGTTGCCTCAAATATTGGAGGCAGTATTCCGATAATAGTGTTTCTTACGGGTGGTACTAGTAGGTTTGGCAGGATCATAATGAAGTCTTTGGAGGCTAGTAGAGGCATTGGGATAGCGCACGGTCTACACAATAGTCTCGCGTCTGCAATATCAGCTAGGGAGAAGCTGAAGCTTAAGGGAATAAGGCTTCCAATACTCCACTGCACCAAGCCCAGTATGTGCGGGGAAGTTGTCAGTAAAGCTGTTAGAGTGGCTAGAGCAGTCTTAAGTGTTAAAGGACTCAGAGTCGGACTAATAGGCTTCCCGGAGAAAAATAGAGAAGCATCGTTGTTTGAGGAAAAATTCAATCCAATTATTGTTCCAATACCACACGACTACGTGGTAGCGCGCACTGAAAGAATTCGAGACGTTGATGATGAGATGGAGAGTCTCGAAGAATATGTTGTAACGGATGGTGCTGACTTGAAGGTGTTGAGTAGAATTCTGGGTTTAACTAAGGCTTTAAGGAGAATTGTTGAAGAGAGAAAACTTAATGCCATTGCCATAGATTGCTTTCCCTTCATATTGAGATACGGCTACACACCATGCATAACAGTAGCCCTCTTATCCCAGTCCGGGATCACAGCAGCATGTGAAGCAGACTTGAGATCCCTTGCACTAATGACTATTTCAAGAGAGCTCACAGGCGAACCGGGATGGATAGCGAACATTTGCAGTGGTAGTAATAGAAGAATCGTAGTGGCACATTGCACGATAGTTCCATCAATGACTGTTGAAGGAAGACTTTTCGAACACTTTGAAACAGGTAAACCCTACGCTATAGCAGCTAGACTACCTAGGGGAACATATACTTTGACGGCTATAAGCCACAACTTAAAGAAGCTTGCAGCAGTTAAAGTAAGACTTGTTGAAAGCGGACACCTATACAACCACATGTGTAGAACTCAAGCAGTCCTCGCATTAGAGTTTGACGTTGAAAAGCTTGTTAGGAAGGCGATCTCAAACCACCACGTCCTAATACCAGGCGACGTAGTAGAGGAACTCAAATGCGTTTCAGATCTCCTAGATCTGGAATTCGAAGACTATAAACAATAGTAGAATGAGCCTCCTAGGAGTCACGTGTGAAGCGCCTGTTCCTAAAGCCGTCTACTAGGAATCTTAGAACGCGGACTCACTGTATAACTCGCCTACTAAATAATTGCCATTGGGCCGCATGACCACATAAACTTCTATAGAACCATTGTTCAAAGCAAATAGTTAAGAATATTTTAATGGTGTTTAGAAAAATTCGTTAAAATAGTTTCCACTTGAAAACTTCATGTGAAGAATATGTTACGAGGGATCCGAGTTTATGGGACGCAAAATCTATTTACTTGGAATTGTTGGCTCAATGCGGAAGAATGGGAATACGAGTCTCCTTGTGGAGACGGTGTTGAAGTCCACTAGAGACATTTATCCTGATACGGGAACCGAGATAGTTTACATGTCTGAATTGAACATAGAGCCCTGCCACGTATGCTTCGATGAATGCTGTAGGGAGCCATATAAGTGCATTATAGAAGATGATCTTGAAGAGGTCTTCGAGAAAATGAAGAAGGCTGATGGAATAGTCATAGGGTCACCGCTATACTTCAAAATACCTTCAAGGCTCACAGCATTCATGGAACGCTTAGTCTGCCTATCATACTTCTACAAGAGAAGAGGATTCAAGGAGCCTTATCCATTGAACGATAAGCCTTGCGGTTTAATTGCTGTCTCAGGCAGTGACAACCCGTATCCGGTTTTAGAGACCCTCTTAGACTTTGTTCTACGCTTAAGAATGAAGCCTATCATCATGAAAAACTACCCCTATATTGGGGTAGCTGGCATAGGAGACGTGAGAAAAGACGAGAAATTGAAGCCCTTGGAGAATGCGAGGATTATGGGAAATCTGCTTGTGAACGAGATATTGAAGACCTTCAAGAATAATGGTTGAGGCAACCTAGAGCTGCTCATTAAAATGGGGGCAGAAATGTTAGATTATATCTTTCTGTATCATAGTATGTCTTTCATGCCTTTGGAGAAGTTCGTAAGACCTATAAACTCCTAAGCTCTAAGAGTTTATTGGTGACCGCTGGGTTCCCGAGGGG
>JAPDJV010000044.1 GCA_029258925.1 Thermoproteota archaeon
TGAGCGAGGAGGGCGTAAAAGATTATTTGATGGGGTTTAGAGGCTTAAGAATGGGTTTCCTCCTCAAAAACTTTCTAGTAAGAATTATCCTCAGGTTTGCAGGAAAATAGGTGGACATGCTTGAACACAGATTGGCTATTGGAGCTGGAGTCAACGGTTAAAGCAGTATTCCAGAAACCTCTTGGAGGAGGAGTCGTCGAGTGCGGTGTATGCGAGAGGAGATGCAGGATTCCTCCGGGAGGTAGAGGTGCCTGTGGGAATAGAGTGAACTTGGATGGAACACTATATAACATCGGCTACGGACTGCTAAGCGCCTTGGAGAGTAGACCCATAGAGATAAAACCCTTTTTCCACTTTTGGCCTGGAAGTACTGCAATGACGTTCTCTGGTTACGGATGCAACATGTATTGTCCATGGTGTCAAAACTACCATTTAAGCTTTAACAAGCCTGATCCGAAACTACATAGCTATACTCTACCGGAGAAAGTTGTTGAGAAAGCCCTAGCTTATAGGGATGAAGGTGTTTGTGCAAGCTTCAATGAACCAACAATACATTTAGAGTACCTGCTAGACGTTTTCACTCTGGCTTCTAAAAAAGGTCTATATTCAACAATTGTCAGCAATGGCTATATGTCTATTGAATCACTTAAGGCAATGGCTAATGCAGGATTGGACGCATTGAACATCGATATTAAGGGTTGTCCCGAGACTTATAGTAGTCATCTCCATAGACTTGACCCTAAAATAGTTTTCAGGAACGCTGTTAAAGCTCTTGAAATAGGCTTACACGTAGAAATGGTTTTCCTAGTTGTAACAGGGGCTAACGATGAAGATGATTGCATTGATTGGGTTTTAAGAAACCACGTTGAGCTATTAGGAGAAGAAGTACCTCTACATGTAAACAGGTATTATCCAGCTTACAAATACTTGAAGCCCCCAACGGACATAGATTTACTGGTGAAAATATATAACAAGGCTAAGTCCATGGGGATAAAATATGTTTACGTAGGAAATATTTGGGACCCAAGCTACGAGGCAACTTATTGTCCTAGTTGCGGTGAAACATTGATTTATAGGTTACACTATAGGAGTCTCGATGTGAGACTAGGAACGAACAACTCCTGTCCTAAGTGTGGTCAGAAAATACCTATAAGAGGGAAGATAGTTTTGAAGAGAAGACGCTTCCTCATCTAATTCAAGATATTTAGCGTGTACGATTATAATAAGGTTTCAAAAGGTATCTTATAAGGTGTCACATTATTATAGAGGTATTTCAAAAATGGTGTTCCATGAGATTGATGGCTCGATGAGTGGGAGAAAATCGTATACAAGGTGTTTGAAGGCGAGGAGCCTCCAAGACCTCCGCTTCACTTCGAGTCAGACGATAAAGAAATGGAAGCGAGGCTAAGCGATATTATTGGGGCAGGAGCTAAAATAGCTTCGTGGAGAAAATATTATGTGCTAGGTGGACCCTTAAGGAGGATCGAAGGCGAAAAACTTAGATTTTGGGCTAGTAGAGTGGAAGGAGACCGCGTAGATTGGCCCGACTACGATGAAATTATTGAAGCTATCGAGTCCTACACCAAGAGGATAAAGGGGCTCGTAAAAGACAAGTTTACCCTATTCAAAATTTTGGGTCCAACAGAAACAGCTGAATCCTTCTTCGCCAAACCATTGAGAGAACGTCGTGAAATGAAGTAGGTAACCCACGAATTTGGTTTCGCACTACTCTTGAAACTGGATAAGCGTAAAGCATACGACATCTATGATCGAATATTAAGTGTGCTGGAAGAACTTGTCAAGATAGGATGTGATTTAGATAGGGTTGACGCAATTAGAATAGCCGATGACGCTGCCGACTACCACGGCCCACTATATCCAAGGTTCTTCCTCGAAGAAAAATATTATACGGCCCAGAGAGCAGTGAGAATAGCTAAAAATAGAGGTAAGTACACTATACTTCACTGCGATGGGAACTTGATGAAAGCATATATGGCCTTAAAACTCACCAAAATATATGATGGACTTCGTCCCCTCGACTTAATGCCTAAGCCCGCTGTTAAAGCGGCAATTAGGTGGATTATGGAGGTAATTAGGTTGAGGGAGATCGTTGGCTGGAACACCGTCTTCTTTACGGGGATTCCAATAGACCTGGTTTTCAACAACTATGTTGAAGCCCAAGAATTCGTTAAAATACTTCTAAGCCTACTTGAAGAACATGGTTTGAAGAGACTTGTTCTTTCGACAACACACAGCGAATATCCTGGGAGGAGCTACAATGAGCCCCGAGTACGGATTAAAATAGATATTTTAAAAAAGGGTTTCCTCTTTAAGTAATCTTTAAATCAAATGTTTCAATTATTATTTTAGGTTATGTGAGTGAAATGATTAAATGATTAAAGGAGGACCCACCATGGGTATGAAGGAGCTCCTAAGAAAATACTCTGTCCACATATGTATTGGATGGCTGAGCGTCACACTTGTCATGGTACTCTTAACCATAATTCTTAACCCAGTTCCACATCCTCCGAGAGAGTATCCTCTTAAAGAGGTTCCCCCAGTATTCACATTGATATTAATAACAGTGTCCCTCTTTTACGCCATCTATTTAATGTTCAGATACGACGCTAAACCATTATGTGTTCCTATAATATCTGCTGGAATACTGATTTTAGCTGGCCACGTATACACTCTATTAGATTACATCTACAATATTGAATTCAAGCCCTACTACTACATCAACATCTGTTCAACTCTATTAATAGCCTTATTTATGTTGCTAGCTGGATTCGATAGTATAATCGAGATTATGGGTAGAGTGGAGAGTGGTAGGCGTGAACCAGGATTTATTAGACTAATAGTGGCTATGATATTCATACTGTTTATTTCCGGGATAATAGGCTTATACATAGTTGATGCACATCAAGGAAAACCTTGGGTTATGAGGGATGAAGCTGACTATATTGGGGCAATATTCGGCATAGTGGCTATTGCTACAATACTCTACGAATTCCGTAGGACTTACAAGATTAGAATATTTGCAGAGAAAGAATACGTTGTATACGCTTTTGCCAACATAGCTATGATAACCATGTGTTCCATTACATTATACTATACTCTGAGAGAACTATTTAAGATGGGACCGTACACCATCATTTTAATGCAGGGCGTCTTAGTCCCAATAGGAGTATTTCTATCAGTATTCTCTTTCATACTATTATTAAATTGGAGCCTCATGGAGGAACTAGCATGTATAAACGCTCCCATGCTCCTACTATTAGAGGCAAGTCCAACCGAAAACTATGATGAGAAAATTGAGAGAATGATTTTAAGATTCATGATGAACGGCTTTCAAATTGTTGTTGCAACAAGGCCTAAAAGCCTCTTGTCTAGGAGAATTGAGTTCGTAGAGAAAAAACCCATAGTGATCCACTTAAGCTATGAAACCCACGAACCAATGAAATTAGAAGATAATCTAATAGTTTCTCCCCCAAACCTGCTCTACCTAAAGAACTTAGTTAAGAGGATTGCTCGAAACACTAAGACAATACTTATTATAGACAATTTAACTGATCTAATTGCCATGAGGGGCATTAAACAGGTTTACGAGGAGCTCAGAAGCCTAATAGATAATGTACCCGATAGTGTTGGTATAGTAGCACTGGTATTTAGCAGAGCCCATGATGAGAAAGAACTTGCCTTATTCAGATCTCTATTCCATAGATCTCTAAAAATGTGAAGAAAAATCTATGTAACATACAGCGATCCAAATGCACACCATAATCACACTAGCTACCCAACACTCTAAAACATTCTACAAGCTCTAGTCAGCAACCCAATTTGCTATTCTAGACAAGTCTCCTTATTACGGTTAATGGAACCATTGGTAGAGTATTGATGAGAAGAGAAAGAATAGAGTATTGTGATAATCCCCCAATATTACTAGGTCACCACATGGTCATTGGACTGAAACCATGTGAGAACCATTATTAGAAATCGGCATACTGCATAAGTCCAAACGAGTTATCCATCATTTGGGAACGTCATTGATGAATTAACCTGAATTGAATCGAGGAATTAATGAAAATATTTTACCTCTTCTTCAATATCACCAATAGCATAGCTAATATTCCTATAATACCTAGAGCAATCATGATTACCGTCGCCATGTTTATAGGTTGTTCAGGTTGAGTTGTCTCAGTCCCTGTTACCTGAGTGGCGGAGGTAGTTGGAGTCGTCATGTGTGTAGTCGGAGTAGCTGATGCTATTGGTGTTGTGGGTGTCGTAGGCGAGGGTACTGTTAAGGTAATTTTCTTAACCAACTCCTTGTTTCCCAGAAAGTCTATTGAATAATATTTGACCTCGTGTTCTCCTGGAGGAAGAATATTCAAGTCTATTGGAGTAGAGTAGACGTTCCACTCGCTGCAGTCAATACAGTAGTATGTCGAACTTACACCAACACCGTTATCTACTGCTACCAATGATAACATGAGGTTTTCAGTTATCATACTAGTCGTATTAGGGGGTGTGTTGTCTAGAAGTATGTTAATGGATCTTGTTTCCTCTACGTTCCCGTAGATGTCTACTGAATAATATTCTAGAGTATAGGGTCCGTCGGGAACATTCGAAATATTGAATGGTGACTGATATATTTTCCAGCTAGTCCATATCGATAGTCTATAGTATGTTGATTTAACCCCCTTATTGTCTGAAGCGTTTAACGATATTGTTGTAGAGGAAGTTATGTAAGTCACGTTATTCATGGGGATGCTTGGCGACCCAACTATGATAACTGTTTTAGGAGGCTCGTAATCTTTTGATGCCTCTATTTTGAATTTCCTTATTTCTCCAGGAGACATCTGAATCGTGATGGCCGATTCCTTAATCATGTCCCATTTGAATCCGGTTAAGCAGTCTACAAGGGAAAAAATATTGTACTCTGATTTCAGTAGACTCGAATTACTCCAAGATAATGTAATGTTTCTGGACTCCGTGTTTGAGTAGTATATTATTAAGGTCCAAGAATTGTTTTCAACAGGTCCAAACTTTACGTCTCTTTGAAGCCTATTGTAGGGTTCAGAAAGGTTTTCGATGAAGTATGCGTCCAGTATTGGGGGAGGGCTTGGGGGAGGATTTGGCATATCGTGGCTGTCGATTCCATTACTAGCATTATATGCTTCTCCGAAGACAACCTCATCGCTTAGATTACTTCCGGAAACAGTTATCACTATAGTGCAATTCCATTGATCGCTATATCCGTGAACTCTCAAACCACTATTTAGTATGAGTACTAACATCATCGTGGTCAATATTATAAACGCTGAGAGCTTGGAGGCGGCCATAATGCCACCACACACTTAATCATTCAAGTGTAAAATATTTAATTTTCTCTTTGAAAACAATTCCTTTGTAAAAATTCATATATTTCCTTCACAACTAAACTAAACAATCATACAATCGATGATTATTGGAGGTTGTATTTATAGATGGCAAGCTACTCTAACATAGCTTCAATACTTGCCACGATATTCTTAATAATTTCAATGCTATCACCTACCATAATAGGGCTTAAGGTGAATACGCTTCGTCCTCCAATTAAAACCATGAAAACCAATGCAAAGAATTGCAGTGTACTTACAATAAGTAGAATAAATACATTTAAGAAACCTTTAATGGAGTCTCCCGAAACCTCTGGAGACTATGGGGACACTGTTGTTTTTGTTGAAGACTTTGAAGGAGAGTTTCCGGGAGAATGGTATGTTGAAGATTTAGATAATGCTTCTGGATTTGACTATTGGGGTGATGATGATTACAGGGCCTACGAGGGCAATTGGAGTTGCTGGTGTGCTAAGACAGGAGAGCATTCGGAAGAGAATGTGCCGAATAGTGAGGTACGCTTATACGATAACTACATGGGCGCCGTACTAGCTAGGGGAGGATTTGATGCAAGGTCTTGGGACGTGGCTTCAATATCTTTCTATACATGGTACGATATTGAGGAGGAATACGATTATCTTTATCTCTTCGTATACGATGGAGAGGACTGGCACATGATATGGGAGGCTACGGGCTCAACTAATGGTGAGTGGAGGTATGTAGATATTAGAGTGCCCGATGAATATCTTAATACAGATGATTTCTGGCTCGCATTCTACTTTTATTCTGATATGAGCATATACTTCGAGGGAGCTTATTTAGACTACATCCAGGTTAAAACATATGATATTGGACTACTAGATTATAATTTGAACACTAACATTACCAATCCGGGTGAAGCATTCGAGATAAGCTATTATATTGATAACAGTTCTCCCTATAATATAGAAGTGGGTCTTGGTGCAGCCCTTAGGGATCCCAATGGAAATATTATCTACGATCATGAAAACGATGTAGTAGTAACTGTTCCAGCAAACAGTACTGTATGGGCGGAGAGATTGTTCAAGATGCCCTCAGACGCTGTGAGCGGTAGCTACGATCTCCAGCTAACCTTATGGTCCGGGGATCCATGGAATAGTAGGCTCTGGCACGATTCCGGATGGATAAGCAATGCGATAGAGTTAGAGTCGAACGAATACTTTTACGATGTAACAATAAATCCCTTAGACTCTGATGGCGATGGATATAATGATGGGCTTGAAATCGAAATGGATGTAGATACAACCGATGGAACGCTAATGGTTACTGTTGCAGGCTACTTGGTTGATAGTAATAATAATGTTGTTAACAGTAGTTACGCTTCATGGCAGATAACTGGTGACGCTGTGGAATACGGATACTTGTATGTCTATGTTCCAAATAGTTCTGAAGCCGGAAACTACCATGTAGACTTGTACCTATATGATGATGAAGGAGATCTTGAAGACTATTATACTTCGGAAAACTATTACCTTTACCCACCTGGATACCAGGTTCCAGTTAAGAAGTGGACTTTCATAGTTTACCTGGACGGAGATAATAACTTGGAGGATGCAGCTCTGAGAGATCTGAATGAGATGGAGAGAGTTGGTTCAAACAGTGACATCAATATTTTAGTGTTATTCGATCCATATTCGGGCTATGGAAGTTACGTTTACTACATCGTCCACGACGAAGACGACGATGAAGTGAATTCTCCATGCAGTGAACTAGGTGAAGTAAACATGGGAGATCCAAGTACGCTTGCATTGTTCACCGAGTGGGCTATAGAAAACTTTCCTGCAGAACACTACGTTCTAGTAGTCTGGAATCACGGCAATGGATGGAAGGCTCACGATATTGGCGAAACAGCTGTCTGTTCCGACGACACGGACGAAGATATTCTAACTATTTGGGAACTCGAAGAAGCTCTAGAGAACATATATGAGGAGAAAGGCGTTGTGATGGATATTATAGCGTTTGATGCGTGTCTAATGGGAATGTTCGAGGTAGGATATCAAGTAAAAGACTACACTAAAATAATGGTTGCATCAGAGGAGACAGTTCCAGGAAGCGGTTATCCATACGACGCCATCCTATTGGAACTAGTATCTAATCCCTCGATGAGTCCAGAAGATCTTTCCAGGATAATTGTAGAAAAGTACATGGAGTTCTATGGTACAAGTGGAGATGAAACTCTCTCAGCTCTGGATCTAGACAAGGCCAGCGATGTTGCAAATGCGCTCGACAATTTAGCGTACATGCTAATTATTAACGTTAAAAACTATTATGATGAGATCTACGATGCATGGAACTACGTGGAGTACTTTCACTACTATTACTACAATGACCTATACCATTATGCACAACTCATTCAAGAATACATTCAAGACGTTGCCATTCAGCAGGCTGCAGTAAATGTAATGGATGTCGTCGAAGACGCCATAATAGCTGAAGGACATGGATCTGAGCACTCCAACGCGCATGGAATATCAATATATCTCCCAGCACACGAGGAAAACTACTTCGAGCACTACGAATACTTGAAGTTGTCGCAGGACACTAGGTGGGATGACTTCATAAGAGCTTTCCTGAATCCGGAGGAAGTGCCAGAAGGCATCCTATGGTACTGTACGGTTTCAATAGAAGAAGGAGAATACTACGACTACGTTGTTTTCGGCGAGGCAACAGACTCCACTGACAGTCTTGACAATAGAGATGTACCGAATCCTCCTCCAAGTCCAAGTCAAGCCGTGGACATTTATCTCGCAACAGATCTTCCATCACCATATGATAAGCTCTGGGAGGATTGGCGGAAGGGGCCGAGCAGTAGTAAGGGTTGGATTCTAATAGTTCACTCATACACTACAACACCTATAACAATAACTTTAACATGGAGTTTTGATCACCCCGAGAACTTTGAGTATTCTTCAGTAATTCTACGAGACGATACCACTGGCTGTAGAATAGATATGATGGAAAACTCGAGTTACCAGTTTACGTTGAGCCCAGGCGAGTCAAGAATGTTGAAAATTGTTTGCGGCAGTATGAGAAGAATATCGTTGTTGTCGAGGGGGTGGAATCTGATAAGTGTTCCTACTGGCGAGAGCATATCCTTAAGCGATTTACTCATAAATTATAATGGGGAATTTTACACGTGGGAGGAGGCAGCCGAAAACGGAATTGTCATGGAGTATGTTTACGGGTGGGCTGGAAGCAGGTTTGAGGCTGTTAACAGTATTGATGCTGGGAAAGGTTATTGGGTCTACGTTTACGAGGACTGTGAGCTCTGGGTTTTCGTGGTCTCTTACAGTACTGGATGGATTGCAAGTCTTCAAGTGGGCTGGAACCTCATAGGGTTACCTTCAACTATAAGTGTAAGCGTTGAAAACCTCTGGATCTACTATAACGGTGAATGGTATACGTGGAGTGATGCTGTAAACATGGGGCTCATAGTTCCCTACGTCTACGGTTGGCAAGAAAACTATTATATTCTAGCAGACGTGATCGAAGCGGGTCTGGGCTACTGGATTTACGCCAACGTTCCATGCCTCCTATACTATCAACACTAGCGCACATCTTTTATCGTTCATTAAGTGGGAACATTATTTCCACGGGCGACAAAGAGCCTCGATAGAAGCGATGGAATAGCGCTAACTGGTAAATATGTTAAAGAGAGAACATCGTGTTTAAGCGAGTAAATGTAAACTGTTGCAGGGAGTAAGAGCCATATGGCTGGCAAGAATATATGGGTCCATTTACCTAGACCAGCATAATGTAGTACTCTCTTAAAGCTCTCGGTAAGTCCAATGTAGCCTACTGCGAAAAACGCGAACCCTAGTATTGCAGAAGAAGTTCCACTCAAAACGCCTAGCTCTATGAGTTCTTTAACATCGCCAAACGGCCTACTCCAACTTAACAATAAGTATCCTGATGAGCTGATAAGAGTCCAATAAGATGTCCAAAATAATAGTAGACTTAGATTTTCCCTAATCTTCTTAAGTAAGAGTATTACTTGAATGAGAAACGATGTTAGGAGGCAAGCTACGATTCCACCGGAGTACACTAGAACCGCCTTCCATGACTCTGGGAATCCTCTGGGGAAATAGAATTCTATGTAAGATGATTCATAGGGCCAAAGAACGGATACGTATATGCTCCTAATACTTCCTCCAAGCACTATTACGAGCAATCCGTGACCGAGAACTTCATGCACTATCTCGCCTAGAATCTCCCCAATAAAACAAGTTACAGCTAGAACCAATAAGAACTTCCTTAGCTTCCTCATACTCTCCTCATCCTTAAATATAGAATCAGTGATGCAACTAAAAATCCCACACCTACTACCGCTAGTGGGAGAGTATATTTTCTTAAAGGATATGATATTAGAGGTAGTAAACCCGTGTACCTAGACTCATAGGAGTAACAGTATATTGAGGCGGAACAAAAGATCAATCCAATTATTGCAAACAATATTACGATCTTTATGTTCATGAACAGCAACTCCTAGAATACTGGAAATATCAAGGAGCTATATAATTCTTATCGCAAAGCCTTCTTTAAATAGTGCTTTCTCGAGCTGTCAGACTCAATCAAATATAAATAAAAAGGGTGGTTTTATTGTAGGATTGGAACGGTCCATTTTCCATAAGGTATGAATGCTACTCTTGCGCCTCTTCCATGCTTCTTAAGCGCCTCCTCGAATGCCTCCTGCAGAGATGTAGTGACCTTTAACCCTACTTCTCGTCCCATGCTGACGTTTTCCTCCTCAGTAACAAACACGACTTCCTTCCTAGTTAGAAGCTCGTATAACTTGTACCATATGCATCCAGACCACATTTCCCTCTTACGCTGGAAGATATCTCTTAACGCTCTCTCGTGGTTTTCAGGTGTTGGAGGCATGTAGTCCTTCATAAGATCCATTAATGCGAATCCAGGCCACTCGCCGTAGCCTGGACAGGGTGTTGCGTGAATTATTGTTCCTCCATCTTTAGTTACTAGGTCGCAGTTATTTACAGCCCAACCTGTATGGAATAATAGGTGGTCTGTTGGCCAGTTAGTTCCAGTTATCGTGATATCGGCCTTCCTATAGGCTAGAGCTGGTAATCTTATTGCATAGACCTTATTGTATTCTTCAACACCCTTCCTATGGGCTCGGCGGGGTTCACCCGCAACAATGTTCAGGACCTCCCCATTAACACCTAGTACGACATTTACTATGATGTCTAGCCCGGCTAGCTCAGCCGCATCATCGATATCAGCTCTCATAGGATTATCTAAGTTTCCTGGATAAACTCTCGGGGATAAAGCCATCATGTGATTTATCTCAATAGTTTCATAACTGCAGACACCCGGTAGAATGATCTTTCCTCCCCCACCGTACCCTGCAAAGGGCTCTGCCTGAATAAGGCCTATGCCGATCTTAACGTCTGCTGTAGCAACAACTCTATGGATCCAGACAGGTGTTCCACGGGGAGTAATCCCCTTGAAAACATAATCTTCCGTCTTCCTAGCCTCATTATTGAAAATTCTCTCCCTACCTAGGCGGTCAACAACTTTCCTACCAACTTTCTCCTCAATCTCCTTGTCGTTCAAAGGTGGGACGCATCCACAGGCAAAAATCAGCGTTGCCTCAGCACCCGAATCCTCGATCATATCTAATAGTGGTGGGAGCATTAGATGTGCTGGGGTAGGTCTAAATTGATTGTCCACTATTATTGTCACCCGCCTACCTGGCCTAAGCAGGTCAGAAAACTTGGGTCCAGCCACAGGATTCTCAACAGCTCTCAAAGTCTCTGCTTCAACGTCTTTAATTGCTGGAGGCATTCGAGGAATAGCAACAGCCACCAAGTTTTTGTCAGGAATATCTAGTTCCAATGTTACTCCACGTTTCTCAAAGGACTCGTATGGAACTATAGCTTTATACATTTTAATCACCAAAGCAATTTAGGTAGTATTTATTTTTGGTTATCCTAATAATATTCTTTATTCTACGTCAAAGAATGGTCTTCCTGGAAGCCTGTAGCTAGGTCGGGAATCCTTACTGCAATTTAATCCAAACCCTATTAGAAAGGGGAAGTAATTGTTGTCTCAAATTAAACTTAACTATGATTCACGGCTTTCACGCAGTACTTCATTAAGGATTTAATCTTCCCAGAGCCATGCAGCCATGAATATTAATATTGCAGAGAGAATTATTAATGCGTAATATATGTCTCTCCAAGTACTCATCCAAACCCAGTACTCCTCCGAGTTCCATGGATCTCCCTCTACTTCCGGATGCTTTCTTACATAGAATGGTAGATCATACCATTGACGTTGACAGGTATTTATGTATATTATTTCAAGCTGGTAGAGCGATGAAATTAACATTATAAAGGCTATCGCGAGTATCGTGGCTTTGCCGAAATTTTTTCTCGGCAACTTTAATTCTCTCCTAAAGTCTTATGGAGCTTTTTATTCGGGGGAGTGTATTTAACTTTTATTTCTAAACAGCCTAAAGTACTTATCCCATAGCTAATGTATTTGGGAACATAATCCTTGGTATAAATGTCTCATAAATTTAATGTGATAGGATTTCAGAGATGCTCCAACTTTGGCGAACTAAAGGGTTTTACTGAAAATCTGTTGTAGAATCTATGATGATTGAGATTGCGGTACAGTTTCTTTGTATTTTGTTTAGAGAACGATAGAGAGTTTGCCTAGCCACATTTCTTCTTTTTCTGGAAAATTAGAGTTGTTTTTAGGTGGTCTGTTAAATTAACGCTGGTTTAGAGCGCATGTTACAGTAGCGGAAGGGTGAAGGTGTAGTCCATGCAGTTTAGCTAACTTTTTATGGACGGACACCATATTTTGGTAACGTCCTCGAAAAGTAGCGTACCGGGGAAGTTTAGTTGAGTTCGAAAATTGCTATTGAAGCTAACGATCTAGTGAAGAACTATGTTTCATTTATTAGGAGAGGGATATTCGGTCGACGGAGAGTAGTAGTTGAGGCCTTAAAAGGGGTCTCATTTGGTGTATTGAAGGGAGAGGTTTTCGGTCTCTTGGGACCCAATGGAGCCGGTAAGACTACAACTGTTAAAATCTTATGTACACTGCTATTACCTGATAGCGGGACGGCAACTATTTTAGGCTACGATGTCGTTAAGGATGCTTCTAAAGTTAGGAGAATTATAGGTGTTTCGTTAACAGTGGAGAAGGGTTTCTACTGGAAGCTCACTGGAAAGGAGAATTTGAAGTATTTCGGCATGCTCTATGGTTTAGATGGGAAATTCCTTGAGGATAGAGTTAACATGTTGCTTGAGCTTGTTGGATTGAGAAAGCTTGGCGTCGAAGACAAGCTTTACGAAGAATACTCGCTTGGAATGAAGGCTAGGCTAAGTCTTGCAAGAGCTCTTCTCACGGATCCGCCAGTAATAATATTAGACGAGCCGACGCTAGGCTTAGACCCTCCATCGGCTAGGTGTCTTAGGGAGATGCTTGTGAAGCTAGCTCACGAAGAAGGTAAGACCGTTCTAATGACAACACACAACATGTTTGAGGCTGAAATGGTTTGCGATAGAGTTGCAATAATAGATCGGGGAGAAATTATTGTTATGGGAACTGTTGATGAACTTAAGAAGAGGGTTGCTGGGAGTGTTGGAATAGAAATGTTCGTTCTAACGTCGGCGAGGGCATCTTTAGATAGCATTGCATTGAAGATAAGAGAAGGTATAGGAGTTCCATGTAGTATTGTAGGAGAGAATGGTGGGTATAGGATTAAAATAGTGTCTCCTTCGGATGAGGTAGATGAGGTCACCTCTAGAACTCTCAGAATATTACATGACCATAAGTGTAGCGTTAGGAGGATCGAGGTTAAAGAGCCCACTCTTGAAGACGTTTTCATAAAGCTCACTGGCAGAACAGGATTTTAAGGTGGTATTCATGGGTTTAATTTCTCTCCTAAAGTCGGGCATAATGCTAGACATATACTTCTTCAAAAACAATAAAAGTGAACTACTATCAATGCTTCTATGGCCATATCTAATGCTAGGCCTAATACTTGGCGCTGGGATGCTTTTTGGAAGTACTTCAGCATTTAAACAGAATACTGGTCTAAATGCTGACCCCATAATATACTTCATTGCCTCCACAATAGTTGCAATGGCAGCAATAAGTGTCATGTGGGAGGTTGGGGGGAACATACTTTTCTTAAGGTGGATCGGGGCACTTCCATATGTTCTCCTAGCACCCCACAGGATTTCGACAACACTCATATTATCGTATATACCCAGATACCTGTTCCTCTCTCTAATCCAGCTCCTCGAGTTCGCCCCCATAATAATACTAGTGGAAAATCTAAGTAGTGGAGTGCTGAAAATACTTGTTCTAGCATTAGCTATAGTCGTGGGAATGCTCCCTCTCCTCGGCTTCTCAGCTTTATTCGCGTCCATACTGATATCGATTAAGGAGGAAACCCATGTTCTCAGCTGGCTGAACCCCCTGATATTACTGTTTTCGGGAGCACTTTACCCAGCATATTTACTACCATATTGGACTCAAGTCATCTCATGGATTCTCCCATCAACGTACACTATTGAACTCGCTAGACTTGCCTCGATAATAGGTTCACCCCAGCTAGCTCCAATAACATTTCTAATAGGAGTCCTACTAGGCATGACAATAGTCTACAATTCACTGGCATACATACTCATAGACATTGGTGAGAGGAAGGCTCTAGGCAAGGGTGCTATATAATGGCTCTAGTAAGGCTCAAGGCCGTTCTCTGGCTACATACTCTCAGATTATGGAGATACAAGTGGTCTTTTCTTAATCTAATATTGTCTCAAGCGATGTGGGTTTTCCTATTCATACTTGGAATACTCTTATTCGTTCCACGAGACTACATAGGGCTAGCTTGTAGGGAGGCTTTTTGGATCATTGTTGCCTGGACCATAGTTTCCCAAACATCCACCATGGTAGGTGGTTGGATGCGCTTCTTCATAACACTGGGGATGATTGAAGAACACATTCTAAGGAATATTTCACCCTTCAACGTAGTATTGGGTAGGATAATACCGAGTTCAGCTGTTTCCATAGGAACACTATTATTCATAGCCCTCATATTCGGTGAAGCCTTTAATACAAATGTTTTTTCAGTATATAACATTGGACTCCTCGTTCTAGGCATGCTACTCATATTTATACAGAGCTTAGCCTACGGTTTCACTATTGCCGCACTATCCGTCAGAATAGGTATTTCTAGAGGGATATTTGAGATACTCAGTTTTGCCATAGTAGGACTATTAATGGTTCCAGTAGAAAATATTCCATCTCCCCTAAACACACTATTCTTGAGCGTACCCTACGTTGCCCCAATGCATCTCTCGAAACTGGCGCTTTCTTCATCCAATTTCATGCTAATTCAATCAACAATAATATCTCTAGTCGAAACAGTTGCAATGATAATAGTAGCGGTACATAGCGTTACTAGCTCCGAGGAGTGGATAAGGAGACAAGGAGTTAAGGCAGTAGGGTTCATGTAGTTCCGGGAGTTAACATAATTGAATTCTGGAGCACTGTTCTACACGGGTCTAATTACAGGGTTAACATGTTGGAGATCACATTACCGTTCAAATTAGAGGAGTATCCTTTAACGTTTAATAGTTATCTCAAGATTCTCGTTGACGCGAGATTGTAGTACACAATACTTAAAAGTAATTATTGATTCAACACTCTTAAGCATTTAATATAGGGATGGACTTCATGGATGTTATTTTAATGGGACTTCTCGGCAGTCTTGCAGCTGGGCTGTGTACTAGTATTGGTGCAATACCAGCCCTCTTATTAAAGAGAGTTCCTCAGAGAGTTTTGGATGCAGGGCTGGGTGTTTCAGCTGGTATTATGCTTGCAGCAAGTTCTTTCAGCCTCCTAGTGCCATCACTCGAGAAAGGCGGCATAGTGTCTACGCTAATTGGATTTACTGCTGGTGCGTTCTTGTTTGAAGTAGTCGACAGAGTAATACCCCATATACACCCTATATTAGGGTATGAGGGTCCTCCGAGACCCAGACTTAAAGGAGTTTGGCTCATGGTACTAGCAATAACAATACATAATTTCCCGGAAGGATTGTCCGTTGGAGTAGGTTATGGGACAGGGGACTACGCTGCTGCCACAGCTCTAGCTATAGGTATAGGTATACAGAATATACCTGAGGGACTGGCAGTAGCTCTTCCAATACTTGGGGAGGAAGATTATAGTGGGCTTAAAGCATTCTACTATGCTACTATCTCAGGCCTAGTTGAACCTGTTGGAGGCCTCTTAGGAGTAGTATTAGTGAGCACTTTCAAACCAGTACTCCCATACGCAATGTCGTTTGCCGCTGGAGCAATGATATTTGTTGTAAGCGACGAGATGATACCTGAAAGCCATAGGAAGGGCCACGAGAAGACTGCTACAGTAGGTACATTAATGGGATTCCTAATAATGATGTTTCTAGACAACTTGCTCAGCTAGTGAAAACGAGTTTCTAGTAAACTGCTTCCACAAGTTTACAAACTCTACAACGATAAAAATAACGACCTCAGTAGGCTAGCATGATGATGGAAATCTTGCAATAAGGATCATAAACATTGTATTAAACTTTAAGTTTTAGGAA
Source organism: Thermoproteota archaeon (assembly GCA_029258925.1). Lineage (GTDB taxonomy): Archaea > Thermoproteota > Thermoprotei_A > EX4484-217-1 > JAPDJV01 > JAPDJV01. The sequence goes on from JAPDJV010000044.1 coordinate 16,031, forward strand.
AGCTTAAAGCTAATCTAAGTGAATTCAACTTATGGGGGTTTCTGTTTAGAATGGAGCTCCAAAACTTTTTAGAAAAACTCATAATGGCATCTGAAGTAGAGAAAAAGTGTTCTCAGAGTTTAATGGTGGAAGCAGGCAAATGCTGGCATGGATTAAGGAGAGCTATGAGTGCTATTGCCAGAGAAACATATCTTCACCATTTGATTCTCAAAGCCATTATTGAAGGGATTAAGGAGATGGAAGAGCGGTTCACACTAGCCAGGGGACCAGAGCCTCCTCGACGCCTCGAGGAGAGAATAAAGGACATAATGCACTACCTAGAAGTCTTAAAGGACTATGTTAACATAGAGGCTAGTATGGCTGACCTCTACAGCGACCTCTCCAAGAAAGCTCCGAACAACGTATTGTCACTAGTACTCCGGGCTCTATCCGAAAACGAGGTTATTCATAAGGAGACTATTCAAACTTTCATAAGAGATCTCGAGAAATCATTAAACAAATAATTATTTTGATTAGCCAATTTTCTTATAGGTTCTCCATTTTCCTATTCTACATAGTACATAATGTTTAAATATAATTTTAAACATTAGATATTGATGATTAGGAGAGGTTTTCACCATGAACCTACTCGACATTATTTGGAGTGGACTAGGATACGAATTAGGGAATCTTGTTAACTGGATTGTGGGGCTGATTGAGGGAGGCCTAGCATACATTATTTGGAAGCTATATAAGAGGCATAGTGATTGGTTCAGGTGATAAAACGTGAAGCCTATACTAAAAGCGGTGATAGCCATAATAATCATAGCTGCTACAGTTGCAGGAGCATACATGTACTGGCTTCAAACACTACAACAGCCTCCCCCAAAGCCTACTGGAGAGGTAATATTGACTGTTGAGGGTAAAATTACTAAAACAAACACTGAAGACGGGAGATTTCAGTTCGACATAGATATGCTCGAAAACATTGCTGACAAGGAGTACACTATTCTTGATCCATGGCTCAAAGAGAGCATAAACTATACTGGCGTAAGCCTGGTTAAGCTCCTTGAATATGTTGGAGCCGAGGACAAGGCTGTTAGAATTGCTGTTCGCGCTAGAGACGATTATACAGTTGTCTTCGATATAAAAGGACTTAAAGAGTATGGTCAGGACATTATGATAGCCTTCAAGGCAAACGGCCAATACATACCTGAGTCGAAGGGAGGTCCATTAAAGATAGTGTTGCCCCCGGATCAAGAACATCAAATAGTTGAACACGTACTAGTCGGTGTTGTTTCTGGGGAAGGGGTGAACTTCGATAAGGAGTTTAATAGAGCTTTTGAATGGTGGGTTGTAAGAATAATAATACAGTAGGAAGCCGGAGGTTAAATTGTTGAGTATTGATGAAAGTCTCGTAATAAGAGCGTTTTTTCTCTCAATCATACTGCTACTTTACCCATTAAACACCATTCTACACGTTCAAGCTTCTAATCCTATTGAAGTCGTGGTCTTCGAGGACTCTAATGGTAATGGGGTTTTTGACTCCGGCGAGACTCCTTTAGGGGGTGTTCGAGTGTCTAATATGGAGCAAATAGTTTTAACTGATGGCTCCGGTAAGACTATTCTGGAGCCTGGACCATATAATACGATATATGTTTCGATTCCATCAGGATATACGAATACTACACCATGGTTCTACCGTGTAGTAGATTTTGGGGGAAGACTGGTCTTCGGCCTAAAGACAGTAGAACAGAGTAGGGATTTTTTCATAGTTCAGTTAACCGATATACACTTAGCTGAAGACCCTGGCGAGGTTAGGGAGGTTTTCAAAAATAATGCAACCGTTAACCCTTATGAAACATTCATTCATGCACTTGAAGAGGTTAAGAGTATTAAGGGGGAAATTGTTTTAGCTGTAACCGGGGACATTGTCGTAGACTCTAATTATCCTGAAACCGAGGATGTTATTGAATGGTATTCGTTATACTTGAAATCTTTGAGAAGTATTCTTGGAGACGTGAGAGTTATAAGTGTTCCCGGTAACCATGACGTTCATGGAATCAGTAATCCATCTATAAGCCCAGATGACCCCGACTATGGTTTGAACCTCTATAGATCCATCTTAGGCCCAGAATATTACTCCCTCGACTACTCCAATGTCCACATAGTTGTCTTAAGCCCGCACATAGTGGTTGGCAGAGACCTCATATACTCTTTCCCCGAGGAAGAAGTGAAGTGGCTTGAAGAAGATTTGGAACTATCCGGGAATAAGAGTATAATTGTTTTAGTACACGAGCCTCCAATAAACTGGGTTAAAGACCATGCCACCATGAGGGTCTTAGAACTACTTAACAGTAGAAGGGCTACAATTTTATGTGGCCACTGGCATGTAAACGCCTATTTTGAGTATGAGAACCTAAGAATATTTGTATCAGCCTCTCTATCAGCCTCTTGGTGGGCTGGCCTCTCCCGGGACGGGAGCTCTAGCGGATACACTGTTTACCGTTGGAGTGGAGACGGTATTGAGAGATTCTTTAAGCCCGTGGGTCAGACAATAGTTTTCGAACTGGTTTCACCTAGAAATATTGCATTGAATGAGGGAACCATCGACCTATATCTAAGCGTTTGGCCTGAAGACACTGATGTCTCCTTTGAGGGGGACGGAGTAGTCGATAATTTTACAATAGTATACTCTAACGGTTTGTGGAGAAAAATAAGAGTACCATGGAATTTAACTAATGTAATGCCAGGTTGGAGGAGCATCGTGGTTTCAGGGGGAGGATTCTCCCGGGAATTCTACTACTATGTCACAAATGATAGTGTACCTTATTCTCAAATAATTAAAATGGCCTCGAAGATTTATGGGAGGAAATATTGTTATATGGGATTCTATACTGGGTACAATTTAGCGAAGTACACTTATATTCTCCACGACAACGCTTCTGCAATACTATTAGGTGCAAACTACATTAAGAGAACTCTTAGCCTGAGCAACGGGGATATTGTGTACTTCGAGGGAATGGTGATGATACCCAGAGAAGACATGTTACTCAAGGATAGGCCAGTAATAGAGGTTTTCGAGGAGCCCTCTATTATAGGGAGAGCTGATCTAAAGCCTGTTAAGAAGAAGATTAGTGAACTATCTGAGAACACGCCTTTAGTGGAGGTTGAGGGAGATGTTGAGAGCTCCAACATAGAATATTATGTTCTCAGAGATAGTAGTGGGACAGTTAAAGTTGTGGACTTAACGAGATCCTATCGTCCTGATAAGGGGGCTAAATTGAGGGTTAAAGGTGTTCCCGTGGAAGTGTATGGAAACATAGTGCTCTTATCTAGGGGAGCCGAGGACGTCTCGGAGATCGTGGAGGGCCAGACTCCTGGTCTAAACTTATTGATTTACGCTATTTTAATTGTCATAGTATTGTTGATGATATTCTTTAAGGGGGTGCGTAGAAAGTGAAAGAGAAGGTTTGGACCACTATTAGGATAGCTAGAATAACAGTTCTTCTAGGACTATCCATAGCTGGATCATACATATCTCTTGGTCCAACAGCTGCTTTAGATAGTTTGGCAGGATACTTTGCTGCAGCATACTTTGGTTTACCTGAGGGAGCAGTAGTTCTTGCTTTAGGCTGCTTCTTCAGCCACTTCTCTAAAGGGCTCATAGGGCTGATTCCAATAGTTTGGACCTCCTATCCTGCTATGGCACTAGCGGGGGCAGCATTCGCCTACACCTATAGGGCTTTCAATAAGCCTTTAAACTGGGTTATCTCGCTCACGCTTGCAGTATTCATAAACACTTTCGGAGTACTCTTTCCCCTAGTATTCGTGTGGGGTCTAAGCATAATGTTGCCCTACTTCCCAACACTAGCCTATGCATCGTTCATAAACGCCTTCCTAGGTCTCCTCTTAGCCGAAGCAGTGAATAAGTATAGGGGCTGAAAATGGCTAGAGCCTCAGTGGAACTAGTTAACGTATCCTATTGGTATCCTGGTTCGAGCAAGCCTGCTCTAAGAGATATTAACTTGAAAATTGGGAGAGGAGAATTTGTTGTTATAACTGGTCCAACTGGAGCTGGGAAGACAACCTTAGCCTACATTCTCAACGGCACAATACCCCACTTCATTAAGGGAGGGAGACTTGAGGGGAAGATAATCGTTGACGGCGTAAATACTAAGGAAAACCCGATACCCATTATAGCTCAGAAGGTCGGGCTAGTCTTCGACGACCCCGAAATACAGGCTTTCGGTTTAACTGTTTGGGACACCGTTGTGTTCGGGCCATGCAATCTAGGGCTACCTTTGAGTGAAGTTAAGAGGAGAGCAAGGTTTGCATTAGAGTCCACAATGCTGTTGGGATATGAGAGGAGGAATCCTATTGAACTGAGTGGAGGAGAGAAGCAGAGAGTTGCGATAGCTGGAGCTCTCTCAATGCTTCCATCAATACTAGTCTTCGATGAAGCAACTGCAATGTTGGATCCCATTGGAAGAAGCCAGGTGTACGAGGTTGCAAAGTATTTGAACGAGAAGCACAGGATCACAATAATCATGATAACTCAAATCCTAGGAGAAGTAGCAGAGCTAGCCGATAGGATAATCGTTCTAAACAACGGGGAAATCGTCGAGGAGGGAGAAACCAATGAGATTCTATCAAACTACAATGTTATTAGAGAAGCCTCTCTTAGGCCTCCACAAATAATCGAATTCTTCTATAAACTGAAGAGCAACGGTGTTCTAGAGTTGAACACCATTCCAGCAAGTATTCTCGAAGCAAAGAAGCTCTTAAAAAAGATACTGAACTCAACGCCCAAACCTATTGCTCTCCCTCATAAGCGTAGACTAAAATTTGAAGAACCCCTAATAATCGTGGAGGACGTACACTACGTTTATCCAAGTGGACAGACTGCACTTAGAGGGGTAAGTCTTAGAATAAGTGAGGGAGAGTTCATCGGGGTTATCGGCCAAAACGGTTCAGGTAAGACAACATTAGCGAAACACCTAAACGGCTTATTAAAACCAAGTAGGGGGAGGGTTATTGTTGGGGGTGTTGACACTAGGAACACTAGTGTATCAAAGCTTGCGAGAATTGTGGGATATGTCTACCAAAATCCCGACATAATGCTCTTCAAGCCAACCGTGTGGGAGGAAATAGCCTTCGGCCCTCGAAACCTCGGATTAAGTGATGGAGAAGTGGATAAGAGGGTTAGGGAAGCTATCAGAGCTCTCGGTTTAGAGGGTTACGAGGAGAAGCCCCCCAGCTCTCTCCCAAGAGGGTTGAGGAAGAGGGTTGCACTTGCCTCAATATTGTCTATGAAACCTAAAGTGATAATCGCGGACGAACCGAATGTTGGACAAGACTGGGTGGAATCCCTAATGGTCATGGAGGCTCTCAAGGAAGCTAATAGGAGGGGAACTACGATAATGGTGATCACACACGACGTCGAGCTCATTGCAATGTTTGCTGAGAGAATAATTGTAATGGTGGATGGAAAAATAATTGCCGACGCTTCAACGAGAGAAGTCTTCACTAATAAGAGTATTCTAGAAGAAGCTAGCTTGAAGCTCCCGCAAATAACTATGTTGTTCGAAGACCAGGGTTTCCATCCTATTACCGTTAGCGAGGCGCTGGAAATAGTCGAGTATTGTAGAGGTGAACCCCGTGGCTCTAGAATATAAGAAGCTCGACACTTTCTGGCATAACCTGGACTCTAGGACAAAGTTGCTCTGGAGCATACTCGTAATATTACAGTTAGCAGTGTGGACTGATCCAGTATGGCAGCTAGCAACATTAGTCATAATAGTTGTTCCAGGATTGATCAGCAGGACTCCTTGGAGACAGCTTAAAACACTGCTCTTATACATGCTCCCATTCACCATATTATTGATAGTTTTAGAGGCGTTTTTCTATAATCCATCGTACTTCTCGAACCGGGAGCTAGCTGGAGTAATTTTCAGCATAGGGCCTTTCAGAGCAACTATTGGAGGCCTTCTCTTCGGACTCAATATCGCCGAGAAACTGTTCTTCGCTGTTTTATTCGTAGCAGTGCTCTCATTCACCGTCCCCTTCACCGATCTACTATACATGTTCCAGAAAGTAGGACTACCTCATCAACTCACTTTCGTAATGGCGACTTCTCTCAGAATAGCACCATTATATCAGAGACTTTACAGGGAGATAACTGATGCCCAGAAAGCTAGGGGTTGGAGTCTTGAGGGGGCAGGCTTAATCGAGAAATTGAGGAGGATGATGCCTGTTCTAGTTCCATTGTTTGGCCATGCTCTGAACATGACTGAGAGACTAGCGCTAGCCATGGAGTCCAGAGCCTTCGGATACACTAAGAAGCCTACTATTCCAGTAGAGTACGTGTTTAAAACGTGGGACTACATCGTCATATCAGTTATAATAGTATTGATAGCTCTAACGGTATATACTATGATAGCTGGCCTAGGCCAGCTATGAAAGTTTTCTTAAGCTTTTTGAGTAGAACTTAATAAGAAGTTCGTTTAATGAATTCTGGGATCACTTGTAGAGGGGGTTTGAGATGGTGGATGTTCATTTGAATGTCGATGAAATAAATGATTACATTAAAGCAGCATCTAAGAGAACAGTAGACATAATAATAGTTGTGGCATTAGTGATTATATTATCTTTTATGATGGCTAGCACAACATGGTTTTTCACGGAATACGGGATCCCGCTAGACTACATTCCCTACGTGCACGCAGCAGAAATCTTCATCTTTGGCTCACTGATAGTTGAGAAAATATCCGCCATTATCATGAAGACTGTGCTAATTGTCGCCGGGATGGCTGTAGCCAAGGGTGTTAAAACTATTACCAGAATCGTTGGTTACGGAGTCCTAATATCTCTATTAGCCTCGGTTTTCAAGGCAGATCCAGCTGCAGCCCTAGCAATGGGCGGCTTCATGGCTGTCGTAGTAGGCTATGCAACCCAGCAGGTTTTAGGAAATGCTGTGGCAGGAGTATTCTTAGTGATGTCTAGGCCCTTTAAAATAGGGGACAAGGTTAAGCTCCTCGGGAAATATGAGGGAACGGTAAGCGAAATAACAGTAATGTTCACGGTCATAGATTCCGGGGAGAGAAGAGTGCTGATACCCAGCACGAAGATAATAGGAGACGTTATAGAGGTAATTAAAGAGGAGAAAGCTAGCTCCTAACATGTTTTATGAAGTTTTCGAAAATATTCCTACCATACATCGTGTGTGAGACTTCTGGGTGAAATTGAACGCTGAAAACATCTTTAGAGCGATGTTTGAAGGCTTGGTACATGCAGTTCTCGCTTGAAGCGAGGTTCACTAGTACGTTAGGCCGCACTTTTACTTCATCGCTGTGGGACTCCCATACAATGAATTTTTTGGGCAATCCATCGAACAACACGTCTTCGTCAATAACACTTATCTCTACCTCTCCATATTCGGGCTTATCTGCTTTACCGACAACCCCTTTGAAGGCATACGCTATTAGATGATGTGATAAGCATATTCCCAAAACAGGTCTATCTGTTTTTACAATTGTTTCGGCGAGCCCGCTTAAGGAATTCCTATCCTCCTCGTTACATAATGATTGGGGGCCTCCTCCTAAAACTACGGCATCAACATCCCTTAACATTTCCCTGTTAACTAGACTATAATTTATCAGCCTAGCTTTAACTCCTATTTCAATTAGTCTCCTATATATTAGATGATTGTATTGACCCCCAAAAGAGACTACTATTACGTGGAGAGTCAGATCTCCTCAACCTCGACTACTCGTATTCTATTGTTGCGGGTGGTTTAGGTGTTATATCGTAGCATATACATGTTGCTCCCGGTACTTCTTCTTCGATTCTCTTCGCAATAGATAATAGCTTGCTTTTCTCCAAATTGTGTACTCTTGCAGTCATATAATCTTCGGTGTCTACTGCTCTAATTAAGACAATATATCCCCCGGTATTTAGGGAACCAGAGATTTTTACTACTATTCTCGATATGTTCCCGTCTAGCTGTATTATCTTTAAGAGACTCTGCCACCTCTCAGCGCCCACCTCATTTTCCACTACAACCATTTTACCGTAAGCTCTTACATCTCCCTTAACCCCCGTAACTCTTACCCCGTTAACCTCGTATATTCCAACCTGTTCCCCCAAAGAACGCTCCAGATCGCTTCTCCTCTCAGCCGAGTTAATCGTTGCAGCCGCAAAATATTGAGATGCCCCTGTTTCAGCCAGTTCCTCCTCAACTATCATGGTTGCTCTCCGAACCACGTCGAGTTTTTCAAGAGCGAACTCTCCTATACATCTTATTAGGAGTCCTGGACCCGGGAAGGGTTGTCTATACACTATCTCCTTTGGTAGTCCAAGGTATTCAGCTATTGTCCTCACCTGATCTTTATATAATTCTCTGAGTGGTTCAACTACCTTTATTCCTTTTCTCGAAACTTCATCGTAGAAGTCTAACACATTATGCTGTGTTTTTATTCCTCCAAGAGTCTCTATTACGTCTGGGGCTATTGTGCCTTGGATGAGATAACTGCACTCATATGATTCTATTAGTTCTAACAGTATTTCGTAGAATACTTTTCTAAACGCTATTCGCTTTTCCTCGGCATCCTCTAATCCTTTTAGAGCTCTGTAGAACCTGTTCTTTCCGTCAATTACTTTCAACGGCATCATTTTACCTATAATTTCGGGGACTCTTCTGGGTTCACTAGGCCTCATGAAGCCTGTGTCTATGAACACCGGTTTTAACAGTTCCCCTAAAGCTCTGTAAGCTATTATTGCTGAAGTAGTGCTGTCGACTCCCCCAGATACAGCTACTAGAGCTTTCCCCTTGACGATCTTCCTAATTTCCTCTATTTTCTCCTCTATGAAAGCTCTCGGATCCCACATCTAGGGACTCCTCTTAACAACTATGCTGTGAGGCTTAACCTCGTATCTTCCCTGAGGCGATATTCTTGCGAAAACAGCTTTCTCCCATAGCTCGCGTATGCTTTTAGCTCCAATGTAGCCTAGCGAGGCCTTCATGCTCGCCTCCCAAGCACTCAGCACTTCTCTAACAGGTCCCCTAGCTGGAACAAGTCCTTCAACACCCTCGTCGATGGCCTTCGAAGGCTTGCTATACCTGTCTAAACTATATCTTTTCATTTTCGCAGCTCTACTACCCATACCCCTATACTCCTTATATATTACCCCTGAAACCTCGACTACTTTCCCCGGAGCCTCGTCTGTACCGGCTAAAGCATAACCTAGCATAACTGTTGATGCTCCAGCTGCAAGTGCCTTAACCGCGTCTCCCGGATTCCTTATACCTCCATCAGCTATTACCGGTATTCTCCTAGCACCGTAATCTACTAGTGCATCTGAGACTCTTGCAACTGCGAATAGTGTTGGCGCTGCAACACCTGTTACTTCCCCTGTTATACATATGCTCCCCGATCCTATTCCAACTCTTAGCGCCGCTGGCTCCTCTAGTTTTGCTAAAATATCCTCTACAGCCTTATATGTTCCAATATTGCCTACGATCAAGTCAACCCCTACTCCCTCCATAATCTTCTTCGTTGCCTCCATAACATTCTTGTTATGGAAGTGGGCTACGTCGACTACAAGTGCATCGACATATCTAGAAAGCTCTATTGCTCTCTTAATGTCGAATGGCGATACTGCCGCAGCAACCATGAGCCTCCCCCTGTCGTCGACTATAGCATTCGGGTATTCCTCCGGGTTGAAGACGTATGATTTCACTTTCTCGGCCATTTCAACCTCCTCTTCCCTACTGCAGTTCCTATGTAACACTCCTATGCAACCGTTTAATGCCAGCTCTATGGCCATTTTGCTCTCGGTTACAGTGTCCATGGGCGAAGAAACTATTGGAATATTTAGCACAATATTCTTAGTGAACATTGTCTTCAAGTCTGCTTGCGAGGGCTCTATCTCAGTATATCCTGGGAGAAGTATTACATCGTCGAACGTGAGAGCCATGGGTGCCTCAAGTATTTTATTTGTAAACATATGCCTCCACCTTTGGGAAAAATTGTGGGTTGGGTATTGCTTTCGCCTCCCCATTCTCGACGAACAGTTTTATTAATGATTTAACCTTGTACCCTGTCTCCCTTAAAACTCTTTCAACACCTTTGAAGCGGGGCTTCTCCAACAATACTACAACATCGACTATTCTATAACCGTTGCTCGTTAAAGTTTTTATGAGAGCACATATTGTTCCACCTGTTGAAATCATTATGTCTGCTAAAAGTATTCTCAGCGAGGGATCCAAGTTGTTTATGTACAAGTAGGATTTCTCGTATCCCGTGGACTTCTCGACAACGATTTCCCCTGGGAGACCATAACCTCTCTTCCTAGCGATCACTAGGGGTTTTCCGGAGATCAAGCTCATTAAGCATCCTATGTGTATACCCATAGCTTCAGGTACGAGTATTACGTCAGCTTCATTAATATTCGATATCCTGAGCATCTCGAATGCTGCAGCAAGGAGTATTCTTGCATCTACTACACCCTGTTCTCCTAGAGGTAGAACAATGTAATCGTAGCTTCTGCCAGCATAAGACTTCCTCACTACAACTCCTTTCTCCTCTATAAATCTACTAATCTTCTCGATAAAGCTTGACTCCCTCTCATTCAACTATACATCTTCCTCTAGACGCATCTTATGGTAAATCTTAATGTGCTAATTTAAAAATGTTAATGGATATTATCCTACTAAAATTTAAATGTTTAAATCAATAAGCTAATAGTGATCGACATAAATAGAACTCACACAATATTGAAATTGAGTGAGAATATTTGAGGAAACTATACTATGATGAAGAATTCTCGGAGAGGATCGGTGTCTTCAAGGATAGGTGGGACGCTGGCATTAAGCTATCTAAGCTACTAGAAGAGGCTCTAGAGGATATTGGTGTAGAAATAGGCGATACCGTAATTCTAGCTATTCCATCTGGGGGGATCCCGGTTTGCTACTCTATGTGTAAGAGAATTGGGGTGAAATTCGACTTAATCATCGTGAGGAAAATGCCGCACCCTCTCAACACAGAGATGGGTATTGGAGCGATGGGACCTGATGGTGAGTGGTTTATAGAGGATTGGATTCTAAGAAATCTTCCAAGAGAACTAATAGATGAATTGGTTGAGAACGTGAGGAAAGTTATTGGAGAAAGAGAGTCTTTGTTTAGGAGTGGAAGACCCTATCCAGACTTAAATGGTAGAAAAGTTATTTTGGTTGATGACGGTATAGCAGCTGGCTACACTATGATGGCTGCTGGAGGATTTACTAGGAGGAAAGGTGCTGAAATGATCATATCAGCTGTCCCTACAGCGTGTTTAAGCAGTGCTAGAAGACTCCTGGAGAGTGGCGTAGTTGACATGGTTGTGTCACCGAATATTAGATCCTTCATACCCTTCGCGGTTGCCGATGCTTATAGAACATGGTATGATGTTCCTAGAAGCGAAGTCTTGTTGATATTGGAGAATGCTAGGAGAGAAGGATTATTTGATGCAGAAGAACAGAGTTGATGGGGGTCATTGAATTTGATTGCTGGCTAGCTGTCGAGGAACATGATGAGCTAGTGTTCAAAAGTCTTCTAGCGCTCTCGCACCATGGTGGACAGACAGTCTATTATTTATTGTAGACGAAGCATTACGAGCACTGTTTTGGTCTCAGGCGGATATGCAGATTATGGAGAGAAGTTTAATTAGACTTTCTTAAGAAATCCACAGCTTCTTTAACTAGCATATTTGGATCAGCAAAATACCGTATTCTAGATTTCAGTATCGGGTCGATCATGCCTGTAGGATAGGCTTTCATCAGTTCGTCCGTCGGTAAACCCGTGTTAACTAGTTGAAAGACGTTTATCCCCAAACCTATAGCAGTAACTATCTCCATGAGTGTGCCGCTTGCCCCTCCTAGAGCTACTAGAATACTGCAACTTCTTAAAAGAATACAGCTTCTAGTTTTAAAGTCCATGCCGGTTTTAACCAGAATACATTCTTCTGGAACGATGTCTCCCTCATACTCTCTTGGCAAGACGAGTATTACCCTAGACCCCCTCTTCAACCCCTCATCTACTGCAATCCTCATTAAACCCCTGTACCCTCCGAGAACAAATGCAACGTTCTCCAATTTCTCGGCAATCCCTCCGATAACCCTCTTTGCTTTCTCGACGTGTACTGGATCAGGTCTTCCACTATATGCTGCAACACCTATTTGTATCAACTCTTTTCCACCTCAACCTCTTATTATAGAATTCCTAATGATTTCTATAACCTTTTCCTTAAAATTCGCTTCTTCAAGCCCTATTAGTTCATCTAGTTTTGCCGAAACATCTTCAAGTCCAAACATCGTTGTTAGCCATTTCTGTAGATCCCTGTTTTCCACATGGTATCTTATCGATTTTTCAGGGACAATTTCGATGGCATTCAATAACTCGATTAAGCTCCTAGCCTGTATTCCAACGGGTTTACCTGGCTTCTCGAAGAACTGGAATGCTCTGCTCAAGTCAACTCTAAGCCTCTTAGCCACCTTGATCCTATTATCGTTTATTTTATGAGACAATATTGCTACTAGCAGTGTTAGGCTTGTGAGATATATTTGGTATGATAGGATTGGACTTTTATGGGGACTGAAATAGCTGTGGACTTCCTCTGTTGCACCCCTCTTAGTTGCCATGTAATAGTAGTGATCACTAACACCTAGAAGCCTCCAAATCCTCAGTATAGTGGGATCTCCCAGAGCTTTAACGTATGCCTCTAATTCCTGATATAGCTTGAAGCATCTCTGCTGCATCTCGTTTCCAAGCCATGCGGACAGATCTCTTTCATCAGCCCAGCTAATAGTGCCCCACTCCGGCACGTCTATCTCATCTTTAACCTCATGTTTCTCCACCGCTTCGCTTGGAGTTATGGTCTCCACGTTATCCCACTTCAACAGTTCTCTTGGAAGCCAGTATAGGAAGTCGTGGATACCGCTCTCGGGCCAATGGTGTTCTCCGAAAGTCTCGTAGTCCATTGCAATAACTATTATGTCTCCAGGTGTAGCGGAAACCCATGCAGCATATTTTCCAGCTGTTAAAGGATACTCACTCCAGTTTCTATCTGAAAACCTGAATCCTATGTCATCGCTTAGCCTATAGTTTCTCATCAAAACTCTTAGCTCGCAGCCCCAAGCCTTGTAAACGTAGTTTGGGCTTCTCCACCACAAAACTCTCTCCACACCCTCCGTTAAAACAGCCTTATAGCCTAGATTGTTCAGAATCCATGCAATCCTATTGTTATATATGAACTCGGTGTTTTCAGCTACTAAAGGCTCTACTCCTAGAATATCCTTCATTATCTCCCTATGCATTTTAAGTTGCTCAATGAATTCTCCAGGCTCGGATAACAGGCTTGCGAGACTATGGTAAAATGTTTGCTCTATGAACTCGACCATCCCCGTGCTGGCTAGAGCCCTAAAGCTTTCGATTACTTCCGGCGCCCACTTCTCACACTGCTCTAAGAAAACCCCGCTGATACTGTAAGATACCTTAAACCTCTTACTACCCCTCTTAAACTCTTCTATGGCATTTAAGATGATGTTGTTAGCCGGAATATAACATCTCTTAGAAGCTCTCTCCACGACGAGTCTGTCGAGCTCGCTGTTGAAGATGTATTTTTCCAAAGACTCGACGCTAAGTCTACTCCTAATAGAGTCTAGTAGCACATTGTATGGTATCTCCCTCCTAATCCTCCTAGGCTGATGCACTTCGAAAACAAATACTACATCTGGCAACAGCAATCCTCCAAGCAATGTTGACGATATATGCTGTGCTAGGATTGAAATAAATGTTTCCAACTCTAAAGTCTAGGAAAATAATAGAAAGATTTAGCTCTAAAGCCCAAATCATTGTAAAGTGAACGAAATGGATTGGGAGATGCTTGCGTCCTGTAAACGGCTTAATAGGGGCTATATCTAATATTTTGAAGACTTTCAAGGACTAGGAAACCTAAGCTACAAAGGAGATTGTTGAGAGCAGAATAGATATCGTCTGTACTACTATGTTCTTGCTCAATGAGTTTTCAGCAACTAAGCAGCTTAGTATTGTTTCGCCTACTTCACACCAATATGGTGAATCAAGTGATACTCTCAACTTTACCCAACCATATTTAAGTCCGTTATCCATAACTGTACTTGCTTTGTAGTTGATGGCTGAAGCATCATTTATAATTTTTACTCGAATAATACGTAGTTAGGCGATTTAATGTTCAGGTGTTTTCCTTGAATTCGAGTAATGTGAAGGATGTTAAGAAGAGTATTAGGAAGATTATTTGGAGGATTATGGAGGAAAAGAATATTGCAAGGTTTCCCAGGCCTGTTTACGGTAGAATACCTAATTTTCTTGGTGCCGAAATAGCTGCATCGAAATTGTCCACTACGAGTATTTGGAGGAAGGCTAGCGTTGTTAAAGTTAATCCTGACTCTCCCCAAAAACACGTAAGATATAGGGCTCTAGTCGAGGGGAAAACTCTCATAATGCCTACACCTAGGTTGAGAAAAGGCTTTCTACTATTAGATCCTAAGAGAATCCCTGTAGCATCGTATGGTCATGCATCAACTATTAGGGGAGCGTTCATATATGGTACGAGAGTTGACTTAGATGGTCTTCCTAGAGTAGAGTTAATAGTGGCTGGCAGCGTGGCTGTTTCGAAAGACGGTTCTAGGCTTGGTAAGGGCGGTGGCTACGGTGAAATAGAGTACGGTATTCTAAGAGAGCTTGGACTAGTAGATGAGAGTACGCCAGTAGTTACAACGGTTCACGAGATTCAAGTATTAGACGACGGCTCGATACCTAGAGAAAGACACGACTTACCAGTAGATATGATAGTTACACCTGTGAGGATAATCAGAACCACCAAGCCTTTCCCCAAACCAAAGGGAATATACTGGGACCTGTTACCAGAGGAGAGGTTGAAAGAGATACCCTTACTATCGAAATTGAGAGAACTTTCAAGAAATAGGCACTCCTAAATGTTTGAGGCCTATTTTGAGACGTTATAGAGGGAAGAAAATAGGGCTAGGGTTTCATTCATAAGTTGATTACACGGCTTGCCAGAATGCTTCCAAATGGAAAGCACAGATTTGAGAATTTAGAGAAGTGGAAATGCGTAACAAGAAAAAGACAAAGCAAAGATATTGCTAAACAAACTGGAACTGTAATTCAAAGTATGAGTATCTAAGCATATTATAAGTTTAGAATTAAGCCGTTGATCCTAAGAATATTCCATCAATCTGCTTCACATGTAGAGAAAAATTATTAAAGCTCCAAAAGGAACAGTTAAGCCTACTAGGTGGTGGCGAGCCTATACAAGCCTTAAGATTCATTGAGCTCAGCCCCTCTTGAGCTCATCACCGCCCTTACCCGCTTATAAGAGAGTCTTAAGTGAGAATATTAATAGTCAGCATTGTTAAATTCCGAAAGAAAAAAGAATGTTATTTGATTGGCCTGTTTAAATTCTCTCTAACCCTTCTTCTCTAAGGCCTTCTTCAACTCTCTTATTCTCTCCTCAACCCCCTTAAGCTCCTCTTGTAAATCCCTTAAGTCTTCCTCGAGAGCTCTCTTATAGTCTTCTAGCATTGCAAGCTCTTCTTCCGGAGTCATAGGTGGAGGCGGTGGTGGTGGCATGTAATAGTATGGTGGATAGTAGGCTTGAGGCGGATAGTATGAAGGATATTGAGATGGCTGCGGGTATTGCTGTGCCGACGGCTGCTGGGACTGCTGTTGTGGTTGTGTGGGTTGGTATGTTGGTGGAGGCGGTGGCGGAGGCGGGGGTGGAGGAGTGTAATATAATCCTCTACGGTACCATCTATACCACCATGCCATTCAAATCACCTATTTGAGACATTTCCCGATTAGAATAATGTGTTATTGCTAAAAAAGATTGTGGTAAAAAATTTGTTTAAATTAAGTTTTTATTTTACTGTTTTGGCACTTCAATCATAGGCTTCGTTAGTGCTTCAAGAGCCTTCTTCCACGCGTCAAGCATCGTTCTATACGTTTCAAACAGTATTGCATAGTAGTATGGGTACATCATCCAGTACATCATCGTGCTCATCATAGTGAACGGATCGTACGGCATTACTGGTGGACCATAATAATAGTACCACCAGTACACTTCTATTCACCACCAGTACCAGCCATATCTAGGGTAGTATGGTACTGGCCAACCGTATCCCGGGTAATATGGCGTAGGATACCATGGATAATACGTTGGATACCATGGGTAAGCCCATCTAGCACCCCATGGATAGCCGAAGAGCCACCAGCAAGATCCTCTGCCAAATAGCCAGCCAGGTCTCTGCCATGGTGGGAGATAGCTGAATGGTCCTCTACCAGGCCAAGGTCCTCTCCAGCCCCACCTGTAACCTCCTCCTCTTCCCCAGCCTGGGAACCAGGCCATGTTGCTCACCCAAGTATATTATGTGCAATAGTTCAAAATAAATTTTTCGTGCAATACCACGAAAAATTTAGCCCAATGTAAATGTAGGGTGATTCTGGATACAATTTAATGTAAACAATTCTTATAGATCATTATGGAGAAAAAGGTTGTTTAGGTTTTAACCGTAGAGAACTCTTGCTACATCTTCTAATCCGAGTTCAACAAGTTTCTCCCTAGTGGGTTTACCGTCGGGATCCCATCCTCTAAGCTTATAGTACTCGTTCAGCATTGGCTCTAATGCTATCAGCGAGTGCTTGGGATGCACTGGCTTAAACATCTTATAGGGTAGGGTATCGTCTTTTCTTGAAACACCCATTCTAACATCGAATGCTCTCTGCAAGTTGAACACTCTTTCACAGGTCTTAGCAAACTCCTCCATGGACATGTTCCAACCGGTTATAGCGTTTAAGAGGTTCAGTTTATCCGTTACAGTGCATCCTCCAAACGCCATAAACTTGCACTGTATTAAGCAGTCGCACATGCCTTCAAGATCCTGATACTTTATTGTAGCAAATGCCTGTCCAACCCAGCTTCGTCTATCCGTGGGTTTCTCTAATCCGAATTCAGGTATTACTAGTCCAAGTTCCATACAGAATGGGTCTGCTCTTTCGTGGCATGCACCCCTTGTTCCCGTGGCATAGTTTATTGCCATAGATAAATGGGCTCTTGGATCATGTGCTGGTATATCAAGTCCCTTAACGTGTACTATTATATCGGGAGCACCCTTACCTATTTTCTCAGCTGCCCTCTTGATTCCCTCCGCCAAGACGTCTCCAAGATCTTTCCTCAAAGCTATTTTCTCAACCATAGCTACCACTGCATCTCCATCTCCCCACTTCAACTCTATTCCTCCAGTATCATTCTTCGTTATCCAACCATTCTCATAGCATTCCATGGCGAATCCTACTAGGGCTCCAGCGGATATGACGTCTAGGCCATAGCGGTTACATAAGTCATTGGCTTTTGCAACTGCTTCAAGACTATCCACTAGGCAGTTTGTTCCAAACATTGCTATAGCCTCATATTCTGGGCCAGCGCCCTCGCAGGCATACTTCTCCGGCTTCTCAACCTTAATGTACCTGTGACAGCCTATTGGACAATTCAGGCAGGGCTCTTTCTTTACAAATATTTTCTCAGTGTACCTTGGAGCTCCTAAAGCCATTATTCCAGATATGAATTCTCCCTGACTCCAATACTTTACTGGAACATCACCCATGAGCTCGTAGCCAACTGGCATGTAGAATGGCGTTCCATGTGCACCAAATGCCGCAGCTCCTTCAGCTATTTTAGGATAAAGCTCCTTACAGAGCTCCTCAAGTTTCCCTGGTTCAGCTACTTCAACCTCTTTAGTTCCCCTAACCGCAACTGCTTTAAGGTTCTTAGAACCCATTACTGCGCCTAAACCACATCTTCCCGCAAACGCGTGTTTATCGCTCATTATACAAGCTATTCTAACAAGATTCTCTCCTGCCTGACCTATAGTGGCAACTTTGGCTTTGGGCTCTCCAAGCTCCTTTATTATGGCATCATGGGCTTCATAGCTGTCCATACCCCAAAAGTGGGATGCATCCCTTATCTCCACTTCACCATCTTTTATCCAAATGTAAACAGGTTTCTCGGCTCTTCCCTGCACGATCAACGCATCGAAACCTGTTTTCTTGAATTCAGGACCCCATGCCCCGCCAGCACAGGAGTCAGCCCATATTCCCGTTAGCGGCGAGCGGGCTGCAGCAATCCATCTCCCACTTCCCGGGGCCCTAGTTCCCTGATATGGCCCAACGGCGAAGACCAGTCTGTTCTCGGGGCTAAGGGGATCTACTCCCGGACCCACTTCATCAAATATTATTTTTGCAGCTAGCCCTGCACCGCCAATAAACTTCCTGTAGAAACCCTCCTTCACCTCCTCTACTTTAACCTCCCCCCTAGTTAAGTCAACTCTAAGAATTTTACCCATGTAACCGTACATTTTCTTCACCTGCTTAATTATATATTTCGTGTATATAGCTAAAAATTTTACTACTAATATGACTGGATCATGTAAGTACTCTACATAATAGGACTAATACATACAAATAAGTAATCACATAAAATAATATGTTAAAGGGAAAATACTTCATTTTATCTTCAATGATATTTGTTAACTTATTTTCTTGAGTGAGACATAATAAATAATGGTCTAAACTTATTGAACATTAACGTACAACACGGCAGTAATATATAGAGCCTTAAACTTATATACATACATAATAATGTCTTAGAGGAGTGCTATTATGGAGAAAACAGTCTTCATAGCACTACTACTATTTTTGTCTCCAATACTATTATCCTACAGTTGTCAAATGCTTAAGGCCACCAATACTACTGGATACGAAATCCTAATAATTACCCCCGAAGAATTCTACGATGAGGCTTTAAGGTTAAAAGAGTTTAAGGATAGAACTGGTAGGCCAACTGCAATAGCTTCTCTCGAGAGAAGCGTTTACCCATCCTTCTCCTATGGTGATGGGCCTGAGAAGATTAAAAGATATATTGCACTAGTTGAGAGCATATACCACATTAAATACGTCATACTCATAGGAGACGCTGATAAACTGCCTGTTAGGTTCAGGGTCACCGATAGAACGGAGTCCTCGAAGCTCCCCACTGATGGAGAGGTTGTAGACGCTATTGGAGCATACTATGCTTCAGACATCTACTACGCTGACCTATACAAGGAAGATGGGTCATTCGAGGACTGGG
>JAPDJV010000042.1 GCA_029258925.1 Thermoproteota archaeon
TTATATTGTATTGGACACGGTTAGGTTCATCACGGTCTCCGCTGAGCCGCCTACGGGAGTCTTTTTAGCTCCCCTTGGAACCCAGCGGTCACCAATAAACTCTTAGAGCTTAGGAGTTTATAGGTCTTACGAACTTCTCCAAAGGCATGAAAGACATACTATGATACAGAAAGATATAATCTAACATTTCTGCCCCCTAGAGGTAGTCGTCTCGAGATCTAGAGCAAAGGCATTAAGCGTGGTCCACATAGTGGAGGACGCTTTGATAATAAGCGGGGATACTATCATCGTTTTTAAGAATAAGATACTTGGGAAGCCTAGAGATCTAGATGAGGCTAGGAGAATGCTAAGAGAATTGAGAGGTAGATGGCATAGGGTGATCAGTTCCGTCACAGTCTGTAATTCGAATACCCTTGAGTGTAGGAGTGCAATTGATGTGGCATACGTGAAGATGAGATATTATAGTGGTGGGGAATTAAAGGAGTATTTGGAGACAGGTGAGCCACTTAATGTTGCTGGAGCGTATAGAATTCAAGGTGCTGGATTCAAGCTTGTTGAGATGGTGATAGGAGATCTAACTACAATCATAGGCCTCCCAGTGAAAGCCACATTAAGATTATTGAGATCCATGGGGGCAGTTTTCAACTTTTAAGCTGCTCACGAGCATGTTCCATGAAATAGTCTAAGCAAGGTTTTATGGAGTAACTCCCACAAGCTTAAATTCATTCATAGTATTATTAGGTGTGGAAAACGCCGGCTACATGGTGTTGGACATGAAATCTTTGAATCTACTAGCTAAAATAGAGCCGAAGTCCGCTGGCCAGATGGAAATGCTGAAAGCCTTGAAAAGCGATGCCGAGATAGTGGGCTTATTTGGCCCTACTGGAACAGGTAAAAGCTTGTTTAGCATAGTATACGGGATAACAGCCACTATTAATGGAGATTACAGTAGGCTACTCATATGCAAGCCCATAGTAGATGTCGTTACGGGAAGAGAGTATACCGCAGTAGAGGTGGGGGCATTATACTATGATCTAGCTAAAGCCTATTTAATAGATATTTTAAGCGGGATAACTGATTGGGGAAGTATAGAAGAACTTTTTGGAAAAGGCAAGATAATGCTTGTTGACACGCACTATCTTAGAGGTAGAACATTCGATAATTCAATAATATTCCTAGACGACGTACAGGCTGTGCCATTAGAGAGCTGCCTAGAAGTATTGATGAGGCTTGGAAGCAATAGCAGGCTGATAATAGCAGGAGACCCCATATTCCAGAAGACAGGTATCGAAAAAGATAGTGCCACAATTCTGCGCGAAATACTTCTTGGAGAGGAGGATGCAAGAGTAGTTGACTTGGGCGTAAAGGATGTTATAAGGCCCGGAGCTAGGAGAGGACTAAAATTCGTGTTCGAGGCCAGAGTTAGGAAGAGAACTCTAACAGAACTCGAGTCTAAGATCATGGATAGCGCGAGAATATATGCGCCCGATGCAGACATGTTGACGATAATTAGCCTAGTTGAAGAGAAGAAGGCGTATGAAATCACTAGCCCTCATACACCGGACGCCCTAATAATAGTTAAGGAAGGACATATGGGTAGAATTGTCGGCAAGGGAGGAGAGAGGATTAGAAGCATAGAGGAAGAAACAGAGCTCAGACTTAGAGCAGTCGAGCTAACATTAGATTTCACAGAGTTCATAAGAGCAATACACCCAGTTGCATGGGTCTATAAGCACCTAGTAGACGCAGACTTCGCTGGACCATTAATAGAGTTCAAAATTAAAAGTGAAGCATTTGGACCATTTGTGGGGCAAAAAGGTTTCCACATCAAGTTCATAGACAGCGTGTTCAGAAAGCTTATTGGAGTTGGTGCAGCAGCAGTCGAGGTTACGGTGAAAGAGGAGGCGAGAAGGGCTAGGAGAAAATCCTAGTATGAATGGCTAGGGAGGAAAAGTGGGACGTCGAATACGTATCGCATGGGATAAAGAGGGAAGGACAGGATTTTACGTAGAGTTTAAGGGAGAAGATGTCTGTTTCTACGCGAAGAACACCTGTATCACATTTTCACCTAGGAAGATAACTGTTGAAGGAAACGTTGACAAAATTATGGAGTACGATACACCTAAAAGAAAGTATTTGTACATCGAGTTCGAGGAGCCAATCGAGCCTCTCATAGTTGGCTGCAGATATAGTAGTCTGATATTGTTTAAGGGATTCGAAATTAGGGTAACGATCGTAAGCGATGAATTGAAGTACATTACAATAATTACTCCAGGTCTATGGATATATTATTACGCCATCATCTCAAATGACATTATTGGGGTAGAGCTTCCCAGAAAGAAAAAGGTTTTCAGGGAGGAGGCGGAGAGAGAGATAATAGTATACTTCACTTAACTAAGGTATGATATTTCCATTCGAAGAATTCTAGCATTCTCGTTGAACTCCGAGAAAACTCTTTTAGCAGAAGAAGTCTCCTCTTCTACAACAGGGTTCCCTGCTCCAATTAATCCAGCAATAAAAGCTGGTGCCCCTCTAGTAAGTCCAGTAGAATATCCCCCTTCTAGTGCTACGAGTACTCTCTTTGAGTGTTTCCTAATAATCCTACCCAGCCTGTAATAACTGTTCGAGGTAAGTCTTAGATCAGCGAGTCCGTCCCCACGATAAGCGTCGAAGCCCGCTGAAACTAGGATTACTTCAGGAGTAAAGTGTTCAATGACTTCCTCCGAGATCCCTATAGCCTCCAAGTAGACATCGTCTCCGGAACCCGGGGGAACTATTATGTTGATCTTACTCCCCCTACCCTTCCCACTTCCAGTCATCCAAGGATACCCCGTGTACGGGTAGAGAGTTCGGGGATCCTGATGTATGTCCACGTGTATTACCCTAGGGTCTCTATAGTATATTTCTTGAGTGCCGTTTCCATAGTGGACGTCGAAGTCCAAAACGAGAAGCCTGTCTCCACCTCCAATTCTCTCAAGTACCTCCTCCACTGAGAAAGCTATATTGTTGAATATGCAGAAGCCATTCGAGGACGCGTTAAATGCTTTACCACCTCTACCAGCATGGTGGCCTGGAGGCCTACATAAAATCAGGACCGTTCCACCCCAATCCATTATCCTCCTAGCCCCACTAATACATGATCCAATAGAGTACTTAACAGCTTCAATAGTACCCTTGGAGACGTAGGTGTCTGGATCGATGAAAGCAGGAGCCCTCCTACATAAATCAATAACATACCTCACGTAGCCCTCATAGTGGACTTTCTTCAGCACATCTAAGTCCTCTAAGGGTTCAGGTTTATTGAAAGCCCCCTCAGAAACTATACTGTATTTAATCAAGCTATTGACTAGTAGTCTAAGCCTGTTGGGGTTCTCCGGGTGATCGAACCACGGCTTATGAGCGTAGAATTGTTCTCCGAAAAACACTTCTAAGACCATTCTCCCACCTGAACAGCAATTAACTCACAGCCTTCACATTGCTACTGGAAACACTTAGCTAAGTAGATATTTATAGAGTTAGTAGCTTAACTTTAGATTTAAGGGGATATGATTGGAAACTATGATAGGTTATGATACTATTAGAAGCTCTACTGAGACAGGTATTATTGCATTGAACGTGTTGAAAAGCATTCTACCCCAGTGTAAGTCAATTAAACAATTAGAGAATCTCCTAGTATCCTATGTTAGAAAGACTATTAGTTCTAGACCAACCTCAGCTATGATGATAAATGTTTTCAGGAAAACATTGTCCACATTTCTAGACCTCAAGGATGTCGGGGAAGTTGAGAGAGTGAAGAGTGCTTTAGGAAAAGTTATTGAAGAAGAATTGAAGAATGCGTATGAGAGCCTCAATAGAGCAGCCCTAATAGCATCTAAGAGAATAGTGGATGGAGACGTTGTCATGACAAATGCGTACAGCATAACTATTCTAAAGACTTTGGAATATGCCAAGGGAGATGGAAAGGATTTCAGGATAATAGTGGCCGAGTCTAGGCCGGGAGACGATGGACACGTAACTGCGAAGCTTCTTTCAAAAGCAGGATTCAAAGTAACTCTAATAATAGACAGTGCTATAAGGTATTTCATGAAGTATGCGACGAAGGTTTTCGTCGGAGCAGAGGCTATAGCATCCAATGGAGCTGCAGTGAGCAAGCTTGGAACATCAGTTATGGCATTATCTGCAAGCGAGGCAAGAGTCAGAGTATTCGTCGTAGCCGGAACATACAAACTTTACTTAGACACCGTTTTCGGAGAATTAGTCGATATACCTGAAGCAAAACCCAAAGCCATTCTCTCTAGGGAAACATGGATGAATATCGGCGAACAACTAGAGGTTTATGCTCCTCTCCTAGACGTTACTCCACCCGAATACATCGACGCAATAATAACAGAGAGAGGGCTAGTGGCTCCGCAGGCAATCCCCCTACTAATTAAGGAGGTGTATGGCGAGTGGCCTCCCCGCATACGGGGAGTGGAGGAACTATTGCAGGAAATAGGTGGTGGAAGTGGAGATTCCCGTTGAAGTCATGAGAATAGCCGAAGAAATAAAGACTATGAAGTTAAGGGGTGCTGGGAAAATAGCTAGAGCTGCAGCTAAAGCATTAATGATTTCAGCACTAGAATACAATGGGCCGAATGATGTAAACAGCTTCATAACATACATGAACAGGATTAAAAAGATACTACTGAATACTAGGCCGACAGCAGTTTCGCTTCCAAACGCAGTACTTTACGTAACTAGAGATCTTGGAAGAATCCCAGGCAGCTTCGAGGATGCCAAGAGAACTGTTGTTGAGAGAGCAAGGGAGTTCATAAAGTATTCTCTAGAAGCGAAGAAGAAGATAGGGGTTATTGGAGCGAAGAGGATTTTGGATGGAGAAACTATTTTGACACATTGCAATAGCAGTGTTGCAATAGAAATATTGAAAACAGCTTTCCTCGAAGGAAAGAAAATAAGAGTTTACGCGACTGAAACAAGGCCCTTATTTCAAGGCCACTTAACTGCCAAACAACTCCTCGAAATAGGTATACCAGTAACCCTAATACCAGATGCAGCAGTCAGGCTTGTTATGAAAAATGTTGACAAGGTTATTGTCGGAGCAGACACTGTTGCAGCTAATGGTGCTGTAGTCAACAAGATTGGAACATCTCAGATAGCGCTCTCAGCCCACGAAGCTAGAGTGAGAGTATTTGTTGCAGCAGAAACCTTCAAGTTCAGCCCAGCGACAGTCATAGGGGAACTAGTGGTCATAGAGGAGAGAAGTCCTATTGAAGTAGTTGGAGAAGATTTCTTAAAGAACTATCCCAGCATAGATGTCAGAAACCCCTCCTTCGACGTTACTCCACCCGAATACATCGACGCAATAATAACAGAGAGAGGTTTAATACCTCCCCAAGCATCCATCTTAATACTAAGGGAGGTATTCGGGTGGACTATTGAAGACTACATTGTCGAGAAGCTGTCCGAGGTATGATAATGGAGTACGATGTTGTTTCAATAGGAAACGCGAACATCGATATAGTGGTCTACGTTAAGAAAGTTCCGGAAGCTGATGAAGCTATAGAAGCATTCGACTACGCCATGTCTCCAGGTGGATCGGCGTCGAACTTCGCTGTATCAGCCCAACTAATGGGCGCTAAAGCATGTTTTGTTGGCTGCGTAGGCGAAGACTACTTCGGCGAAATGGTTTTATCCGGGTTTAGGTCGGCTGGTGTAAGCGTTGAATACGTCAAGTTCTCTAAGAAGCCCACTGGAATAGTCTTCATAATAGTAGGTGAGGAAGGAGTTAGGAGGATGATCGCCTACAGGGGGGCGAACCTTGATTTAGAGCCGGGTGATTTAAGAGGGGAGCTGTTTGATAAGACGAAGATAGTTCACGTTGCAAGCGTTAGAATAGGAATAGCGTTAAAAGCGTCCGTGGAGGCAAGTAGGAGGGGATTGAAGTTCTCGTACGATCCCGGCTTCTCTGCAACAGAGAGAGGTATAGAAGCGTTAAAACCTATTCTAAGTAGGACGCACGTGCTATACTTGAATACTAGGGAGCTAGCGAACCTAGTCGGCGTAGATGATCCTCTAGCTGCAGAAAAAATTCTACCATATGGTCCGAAAATAATTGTAGTGAAGCTCGGTTCTAGGGGATCGTTCATTGTTACAAAATACGAGAAAATACATGTACCCCCATATAGGCCAATGAAGGTTGTTGATACTACTGGGGCTGGAGATGTGTTCGCAGCGGCATTCACCATTGGACTTCTAGAAGGCTATAGTCTCCACGACTCCGCTCTCCTAGGCTCCATCGCTGCAGGAATAAAGATCTCTGGCAAAGGTGCTAGAAGTAATATTCCAGACAGAAGAAGAGTATTTGAGGTCTTTGAAAAAGTTAAGAGAAAACTTGAGTCAGAAATTAGGTTATTCTGAACATAATTGAGCAACATATTATATAGGTGTCTAGAGAAGTATATTACAGGAGATTTATTATGCGACCTCTATCCCCACTCGCAAAACTACTTGAAGCAGAGAGTGAGCTGAATTTTACGTTGGAAAGAGTGGCACGGAGATTATTGGAGTAGGGTGACGAAGCGTAGGCTAGGTGGTGTCCATGGGGGGAAGTATTAAAGGAGTAGTATTGTGTGGGGGTAAAGGTGTTAGGCTGAGGCCTCTCACATATTACTTTCAGAAAACAATGATACCAATAGGCCCCCTCCAGAAGCCCCTCCTAGAATACATTATCAGACTTCTAAGATATCATGGAGTAGTTGATATAGTGTTGCTAGTCGGATACAAAAGTGCGCAGATAAAAAACTACTTCGGCAACGGCAGAAGATTCAACGTATCCATAAACTACGTTGAAGATAATCCAGAAACACCTGGAACTGGAGGAGCACTCTTAAATGCTTATCTCAACAAAGCTGTTGGAGCCCATGATAGGATCATAGTGTACTATGGAGACATATTATCCGACATAAATCTCAGGAGAATGCTGGAACATCATGAAGCAGTTGGATCGATGGCGACTCTAGCAACGGCCAAAGGCTACAAGGTCTCAGTTGGAGTTGTGAGAACAGAGAGCAGTGGGAGAATAGAGAGTATTGTGGAGAAGCCAGTGCTTCCTCTAAAAGTTGGAATAGGAATACTTGCTTTAGAGGGGAGAGTTCTGGAAGTGCTTAGGGATTTAAGGAAGAAGACTGTGGGGGAACTAGATATAATGGGTGATTTAATGCCATACTTGGTGTCCCAGGGATACCCGGTTTACGCGTACGAGGAAGACTGCTTCTGGTATGATGTGGGAAGTACTGAGAGATACGAGAAACTAGATAATAATTTGGTGGAAGAAAAATTCTCCTTCCTATTCGAGAAAGGCGAGTTGTTAATTTAGATTTTTAAGACCCACTTTTTCTTCTTACAACAATTTTCTCGACAAACCTCGATTTCTCTAGGAGAATTACCTTAGGTATGTGCTCTGGGATCTCAACCACTTTAACATTTAATATAGTCTTTATCTTCCTCTTAACATCCTCAACTGTTACATCGTCCCCTAATACCAGTCTATCGGAGTTCATTATTATAATAGGCTTAGTGAACATACTTAAATCGCCGTGTGAAAGCTCTACTTCACTAATATTTCTGATTACTGTCGGAATCTCTACTTGTGCAAGTCTCCTAACCTCTTCAGCTGCCCTACTAGTCATCTTCAAGAACTTAGACAACATATCCAAACTTGTCTCAGCCAAAATAACATATAGTTTAAACGCCTCCGAAGCAAGTTCTCCAAGAGTTTTACCAGTATCTTTAGCTAGCTTAACTAGACTTTCATAAGCCTCTTTCTCGACACCTCTAATAGACACGTTTTTCTTTTCCTCATCACTCAAATGTATCACCTGTATAACTAGTTATACATGTTTTACATTTAAACGTATCGCTGAAACAAGCTTAAATCATCTTAAAAACTAGGTAAATGGGGGGAATGTGGAGCCCAAACCTATTCACGCACAGGGATTCTTCACAGTCTCCAAGACAGGTAGATTCGTCGAGATAATAAGGTTCGACTACTATGATCCTGAAGAATATTATGCAGACATATACCATAATGAGGAAAAGTATTACTGGGAGACTTGGAAGCTGGCACATAACATGCAGGCCGAGTTAGACAGCGAAGAAGTGTTCATCAACGGCACTCGAACTAAACCTAAGGTTCTATTAGTGAACATAGAGCATAGTGGGGCACCGGAGCTACCACACGTAACATTCATAATAGAGTTCTCCGGTCCATTGAAGAAGGGTGTTAATACTTATGAGAACGTTTACGAGGCTGAAGTAGCCGAATACGACCTTGAAGCCTACTGGATATTCCCGCCTGGAACTATCATTAAGTGTTTCGAGGGAGATATGGAGTACGATATTAAGGAAAGAGTCCTGTATTTGTGGAAGAGGAAAGGGGACTTCGTGAAGGGCTATGAGAAAATAGTATTCGAACTATCATAGCTGTATGGAGCCTAATACTTCAAATACGCTCTACGTAATCTTAAATAAACTCTTACGGAATCTTAGAATAGATTAAGGCCATTGGAGCAATGCCTATAATAATTCGATGGTGTCCTATTTGAGGGAGATTGTTCTAAAGCTTGTTGAAGTGAAGAAAATTTACAGAGTAGACGGTGTTGAAACCATGGCTCTGAGAGGAGTAGACCTAGAGGTTTACAGAGGGGATTTCGTGGCTATAATGGGGCCTTCAGGGAGCGGTAAGACTACCCTCCTCAACATGATGGGCCTTCTAGATAAGCCTACAAGTGGGAAAGTCTATGTTGACGGGGTTGACGTGACGATGCTCGGCGACAGGGAGATGGCCGAAATAAGGAATAAGAAAATAGGATTTGTATTCCAACAATTCAACCTGGTGAACAGGCTCTCTGTATTAGAAAACATAGAGTTACCTCTCATACCGCGTAGAATACCTAGGAAGAAGAGGTTGGAGATGGTTAAAAGTGCTCTGCTTAAAGTCGGAGGAGAACTATCATGGCTGAATAAAAAGCCTACCCAGCTTAGCGGGGGACAGCAGCAGAGAGTTGCAATAGCTAGAGCTATAGTCGGCAACCCTGAAATAGTCTTAGCAGACGAGCCCACCGGAAACCTTGATTCAGCATCCGCTAAAATCATTATGGAAACATTCATAGAGTTGAATAAAGCTGGACACACGATAATAGTTGTGACCCACGACCCCGAAATAGCGGCGTGCGCTGAGAAAGTGTATCTTCTGAGGGATGGAGTAATTGTTGGAGAACTTTCTCTAGATAAGTCCAAGTGTAAAGCGTATTGAAAAACTTCTTAAACTCTTTCACTGAAATCCTTTATATTCTAGTCTAAGGCAATATTATCAAGGTGACAATATGGATGCCAGAATCGCGGCAACTATTATTTTGACATTAATATTTGTCAGCTTAATCCCTCTACCATCAAGCTCTGGAAGCACACAGAGCCAGGCTTTCACAATAGTTAACTGGTGCTGGGGTTCAACAGATACCCCGGAAAAGGCGTATCCGGGCAGTACTCGCGCAACATACATAGTTCAAGCTAGAAGCGAGCTTCCATATAATGTTTCAAGTATTATTGGAACACTCCATCTCCCCCAG
This sequence comes from Thermoproteota archaeon, assembly GCA_029258925.1. Taxonomy (GTDB): domain Archaea; phylum Thermoproteota; class Thermoprotei_A; order EX4484-217-1; family JAPDJV01; genus JAPDJV01. The sequence continues at coordinate 9,627 of JAPDJV010000042.1, forward strand.
GGCTTCGAGAGCAGCGATGGCAAAAACTATACTAAAAGCATTGGAGCTGATGCAGATGGAGATGGAGTAATAGAGCCTGGAGAAGTAGTTAGATTCACCTATATCCTGAATATAGCTGGAAATGTCACTCCTGGAGAATACCAGGCTCTCCAAGTATTCGAGTACAGTTACATTGTTAATGGGTCTCTTAAAGTAGATGTTGAAGAAAACACTATTGTACTTGAAGTCTCAAGTTGGCCGTCGGTGGAGCTCTCAATAATTGAAGTATACTGGGAGGGGGAGGGGCCCTACCCCGGGTCGAGCGATCTATCCCTAGTAGTCAGAGCCAGAAATACTGGTGAAGTAAATGTAGACGGGGGGGACGCTGTACTTGAACTAGAATATCCCTTTACTCCAGAGACCATTAGAACATCAATATTACGGGTGGTTCAAGGCGATAGTGTTGAAATAGTGTTTTCCGGAATAAATGTGGACTACGATGCTCTTCCAGGGAACTATTCTACTAGCATAAAGCTAGAGTTACAGACAACTCTGTACAGTAACGTGATATACACTGTTGTTGAGGAGGAAATAGTCACCCTACAAGTAGAGACTCCTCCAACCCCTAAAATTAGAGTAGTCTCCGTTAAGTGGAATAGCAATGTTGCGTACAGCGATTCCCAGTCCATGACGCTTAGAGTTTCACTGCAGAACTTGGATCAGAATACTATAAGCAGCATAAATGCTAAACTCTACTTGTTTGACGGAGCTACTGGGAGAGATGGTTCAAGAGTATTAGAGGACTTCTACGGGCCGTCAATAGGCTACGGCGATGTTGCAGAACTGGTCTTCGGGCCAATATATCTACATGGAGTCCAGCCGGGAACATACAACACTTCGCTCACGATAGAGTGCTTGATGAATATTGGTGGAAGCTGGATTAAAGCTGAAACACTCCTCGAAATACCGGTTATAGTAAGCAACTACACTAGTCCTCTTAGCATAGTGGGAGTTGAATGGCTATATCAGGGTTCACCTGCAATAGCCTTACCGAATGCAACAGACATCGTTTTAAGGTTAAGGATTTACAATGGGGGGGAATCTTCCACTGGAAGCATAGTTCCCGAAATACAGTTGCCTAAGGGAATGAGGCTTTTATCGATAGGAGGAAGCTGTTTAACAGGTATTGCCCCAGGATACGTTGGCACGCTGGATCTCCACTTAAATATTTCACAAGCAGTAACTATAGGAGAACACTTAATCCAAGTGAATCTGACATACCAAGTCCAGGAAGCTGGGGGAATACATGTAGTCAGAGACTTCTTCACAATACCGATTCACATAGACGATCCAAGCCTCTACGATACCACTATTGAAATCGTTGAAGTGTACTGGGGGACAGCTAGGCCTAGTCCAAACTATCCTGGAGCTAAAATAGCTGAGCTAACGGTGAGAATAGCTAATACTGGAATATATAGTATTAAGGGTGTGAGAATCAAGATTGTGGAAGTGGATGGTCCTCTTAGACCAGTTTTAAACGAGACTTATTGTTCCACAATCGTCTCGCCAAGCTCGGACTTCACCGGAACACTATACTTCGATATTTCACCTACCGCGGAAAACAGGACATACTATGTCACACTTAGAATAATGTACGCGCTACCTCTCTACGGGTCAACACTAACTAGGTCGAAGGAGATCACGATACCTCTTAGAATAGAAGAGTTTGCCGCGAGAGAGGAGACTGGGATAATAGTCGTGGAAGATGGGTGGGTAAATAACGTTCCAGTATACCCATGTACGGAGAACGCAGTATACACTATTACGATAGTGAACACGCTCCCCTTCACAATAAGTGGGATAAAGCTTACACTATTATTGCCAGAAGGCTTCGAGTCTGATGACAGTAGGTGCGTTGAAGAATATTTGCCAGGCCCTCTGTTACCCGAGCAAGAACTCTCTTCATCGTTTAGAATAGATGTAGGCGAATTGTCTGAGGGAGTCTATAATGCAACGCTTATAGCTGAATACGTTGTCGAGAGTGGGGGATCGAATTATAGGTCTTGGGACATGTTAATAGTTCAATTAGAGGTTTCAGGTGAGGGGGAATTAGAGAATGTCTTAAGTTTGTGGGTTGATGGGAGCGCTGGACCGGGAGACGTTGGGAGTATACTGTACACTGTGTTCAGGAATAAGGGGTTCCAGAGTATGGGCAGTATAGTTGGATACGTTGAGCTTCCGGAGGGAATATTCCTGTCGTTTAATAACAAGTCTACTGCAAGCATTCTACCCTTCTTCGCCGGCCAGATATCCTCTTTAACCCCATCTACGCTAATAAGTCTAATACAGTCTCAGGTGCCAACATTTCAGGAGTCAAGTTCTCAGGTGAGTAAGGGAGAGTTCATAGTATTTGAAATCCCATTAACCATAAGCTCCGAGGTCGAGCCAGGCGTCTACAATGGATCGATAACCATAAGCTTCCTTGATCAATGGGGTAACTGGAGGAGTGTAAAGGAGAGCTTTGAAATACCAGTCCTTGGAAGCACGAAAATACTAGTAGTTGAGGGACCTAAACCCGTCGAACTAAGGGGGAGAACCTCTAACATTTCCATAAGACTCACTAACATTGGGTCAAGTCCTATAAGAGACGTCTACGTAGCACTAATTCCATCAACAACTTACCTAGCGGTAGACAACTACATCAAATATGTTAAATTAGTTGAAGCTAGTGGATACGTAGAACTCAACTACACAATATACTTGAACCCGACTCTTCCACAAGGCTACATACCCGGCGGCTCAATGCCCTTAATCATATCAGTTTTCTACAGAGATGCCGCTGGCCACACCCACGTGCTCAACCAGACTACTGCTGTAATACTCGAACCATTCATAGATTTAAATGTCATAGAAGTCATGGCTGAACCCATTGAGGAAGGTGTTAGAGTAACTGGGATCATCGTTAACACGGGTATAGCTACGGCCAGAAACTTAGAAATAGAGGCTTCCATAGGGGGAAACAGTAGTTCAAGTTTCATAGGCGACGTTGATCCAGCAACGCAGACATCTTTCTCAGTCGACATACCCTTTAAGGGTAAGGCTGACGAAGTCGTCCTGAAAATACTTTACCAAGACTACTTCTACGAGGACTGTGTAGCCGAGTTCATTGTACCGGTCTCAGTAGAAGTTTCCGAGGTAACCGTCACGCCGACACCGGAAACACCTCTAGACGTATACAAGACTTCAATTACCATAGCGGTAATAGTATTCTTGACCGCGGTAGTTGTGCTCCTATGGAAGTACTTGAGGAAGCATTAGGTGAGGAACTGTTGATAATGGTAAGCGACGTAGTGAGGTACGCGTACAAAGTATTGTCTGAGCGGAAGCTTAGAGCAGCTCTGACAATAGTTGGAGTCTCTATCGGTCCAATAGCAATGGTTGCAATAATAAGCGTGATGCAGGGGTATTCGGAGACAATACTACAGCAGCTGACGACTTTCGGCCAGAACACTGTAGTACTTTTCCCCGAGAAAGGATATGTATTCACCGAGAGAGACTTAAACTATATTCGAAGCCTTCCCGAAGTAAGCGAGCTAACACCCTTCTACTATGCTAGGGGAACGATTAAGCAGAGGGGCAGCACTATGGAAGTTTACATTTACGCCACTAACTTGGACGTAATATTCAAGGTCATAAGCAATCTGGAGGTTCTAGATGGAAAAATTCCCCCGCCAACATCTAGATCAGAAGGCCTTGCAGGCTACTACATAGTCTACGAGAAATATAGCGGTGAAGCCGTCCATAGCATTGGAGATGTCGTAACAATAGAAGTCGCGGAAATAGCTTCAGGTGGAATAAAGTTTAGGAAAATACCTATCAGAATAACGGGTGTTCTAGATAGATACGGGAATGCCCTGTTAGTGGACCCGGACAAAACAATTTTCCTGCCGCTGTCAGCAGGTCCATCGCTTCTCAAACAGGACAGGTGGTCCGGAATATTCATAGTTGCCAAAGACGCGTCGCTAGTTGATTCCCTAGTGAAGAAACTTCAAGACACCTATGAGGATTATGTTAGCATGGTTGCTTTCATAAGAATTGCTAAAACTGTCAACTCAATAACATCAGCTCTAGACTTCCTACTATACTCCACTTCAATAGCATCCTTTGCTGTCGCAGTGGCAGGAGTAGCTGCCACTATGATTACATCTGTCATGGAGAGAACTAGGGAAATAGGGGTTCTAAAGGCTCTCGGATTCACGAGTAGAGACGTCCTCCTAATGATACTCACGGAAGGGTTAATAATAAGCTTGATAGGGGCAACTATTGGGATAACCATTGGGTCGATAGGAGCACACATGCTTGCATCGGGAGGACTGAGGCTCGGAGGACTGGGAGTTAAAATAACTGCTTCGCCGAAAATAACCCCCACTCTTATAGGTGAGGCCCTTGGATTAACAGTAGTAGTTGGAATCATGGGAGGACTTTTCCCAGCATATAGAGCATCAAAAATACCTCCAGCAGTTGCATTAAGATACGAGTAAGCAACAAAAACTTCCATGCAGAAGAATCGGAGAGCATATTCATCAGATATTGCCCGATGATGATGAGTCCGACCCTTGATAGGTGAAGAAAACTTCTCTCCACTGAGGGATCTAGCATTTCATATTTCAATACAGGATTTTTAGGGTCAGGAAGCTGTTTCTTGTTTGTAGGTCTTTTAAGGTCTTTGTAGGTTCTGGTACGCCTCTTTAGGATTTAGTCCTAGGTATTCGAGTGCTATAATGTATGCTGAGGCTGTATGCTTATCTAGCCCAATATCTTTACCTATTAGCTCTGCTAATTTACTCGTATAAGAGGGGTTAACGTAATATATTTTGAGTCCATATTGTGATGCGTGCCACGATATTCTCTCAACGATTTCAATTGTAAACAATGATACTCTCCTATTCCATGTACTATTCCTTCTTTTACCTCTCCTTATCCAAACCCATCTCAAGTATCCTAGTGTTTTGACGTTCTCTAATACAATTAGTGAACATCCATGATTAACGGCATAGTCTAGCACCTTGTGAATAGCATTCATTATAATACTGATTCTCCTTTCACGGCTTAATCCCTGCACTTTAAGTTCTGGGAAGCGAACAGTATAAGTATCCAGCAGAATCCCTTGCCTAGATACTACAGCTAGGTTTATCCTATCAAGATTAACGTCTATACCGCAGATATTATCTCCATGAACACATCCTTTAACTGGGAGATGGCTCACGTATAGGCTCCATGGAATGGTGACCTGTAGTTCGCAGTATGCTCTATAAGGTGAATAGTTTAGTAGAACTATTCTCGCTAGATATCCGAGCTTATTCTCCATACCCAGTTTAGCTACCTCGTTGAGAATCATATTATACCTCATTGAAGTTCTATACTCTACCTTAATCCTTCTCCAAGAGGTATCATCGAAAACTAGCACCTCAACCGTGTTTCCTCCAACAAGCCTTATGTTCCTATTCCCTTTCTCACTAGCATCATTCTTAGCTCCTATTGATTGTATCATCCACCAATCTCCAAGCTCCACATCACTTAAAGAGACATCTTCGCCCAGCTTCCGTAACGCTATAACTGAGTGTACTATTCCTTGTACTATCTTTGCTGAGCCACGAGCATACCTATTATTATCAATCACGCTCATTGACGCTCTTACTAAATCCGTGAACCTTGTTCTACCCTGTTTAGCAACATCTAACGCTCTCTGTGTACCCGCCTTAAACCTAGCCATTGTTAGTATTAGCCAATTGGCTTCATTTCCTTTGATGGTAAGTCTAGCTCTTACTATTGCTTCCTCGGGGATGTATGCATATTGTGAGCGTTGCTTCATGCCCAAGGTACCTCTCAAGCTCTTTCTGATGCTTCTTCGGTACGTAGAATCCAATCCTCCCCTTACCAAGCTTAACAAGCCTAGTCCTAACAGTAAATACCTTCTTACACTCAGACACGTTCCAGCCACCTATACTAAAAATTGACTGTAAAAATTTATAAATATGACTGCACAATATTATAATGATAGTGTATCGGGGCGTCTCCGAGACCACCCGCTCCGAGCAGTATGCCTGAAAAGTGGATGTTAGCGTGAAGGAGCGGGTGGGAGGGGGCGTACCCCGAAGCCGTGATGAATCGACCTACGGAGACCAAAAAAGACCGTAGGCGGGGAACGGTTCTTAGGGGACCGTCTCCAACTATCCATAGTTCGGCATCTAAGTCTTTGATCGCCCCAGCGACGTCTACGAGTATATCGACTCCCTCAGTTCTAGAAAGCTTACCTACATACAACAACACTTTTCTCTGACTTGGAATTCCAAGCTCTTTTCTAACATCTCTTGTAGCATATTCGCTAAACTTTTTCTCCGGATAGTTGGGAATGACTTCTACAGGTTTCCCAAGTCCTTCAACTTCCATTGCTAGGGATGTGGATGCGCAAACTATGTAGGATGCCTTACTCATTAACACTGTTTCGAAAATTTTTGCGATTAGAGGCAGAAAGCTCCCTCCGATCTCCCTTTTAACACTATAATACCAGGGACTACGCCTATCGTAAACATATTTCCTCCTAAATATGGCTAGGGGGATATATATTATGTCTGGAACGTTTTCAACCCAGTAAAGATCTGCTTTAATAATCGCTATCTCGACAAGAGCTAACGCATAGTTTAGTAAAGCTCTTATGAGTCTAGGTCCCTTGTTAAAGCGTTTTCTAATACCCCACAACTTCACCTTATAACCGGATCTGACGAGGGTTTTAGCTATCTTTATAGATCTTGGATGTCTCCATATTTCGAGAGATAACACAAATATTCTCCTAGACATGTTCAAAGCATCCCCATTAACTCAAATATTCTCTTACAAGATTAGCTATCCTCTCAGAAGCCCTTCCCGAACCGTAAAATTTCAGCGGGTCGACTTCAGGTAGTTCTTTCTCTAAAAGCGTGCTCACCGCCTCCACTATCCTAGAAGAGTCTGGGCCTACAGGAATGTTCCAGCCGCACTCAACGGTTTCGATCCACTCCGTTGTCTCTCTCAGCGTTACTATTGGAGTTCTAAGTATGAAAGCTTCTTTCTGAAGACCTCCACTATCGGTTAATACGATTCTCGCGTCTCTAGCATACCTTAAACTCTTCACGTAGCCAACGGGCTTCATGAGCTTAATATTCTCAGCGTTCCTCAACGTATTTAAGAGTCCATACTCTGAGAGCTTGTTTTGAGTTCTCGGGTGAAGTGGAAAGACCACGGTAAAGTCCTGCTCTTTACTTAATTTGACAAGCGCCTTAACAATGTTTCTAAGCCTAAGGTAATTATCAGTGTTCTCTGCTCTATGGACTGTCACATAAACGTATTTTTCCCCATGAAACTCATTAAATATTTCATCAATTCTTTTCTCAAATAGTATTATGTTGTCGGCCATCACATCACCCGTTAAAAATATTCTTGAAAAATCTATTCCCTCCTTCAACAAGTTAGCGTAAGCATATTCCGTTGGAGCAAAAAGCATTTCCGAAACGTGGTCTATTAGTACTCGATTGACTTCTTCAGCCATGTATGGCAAGCGTGATCTCAGCCCAGCCTCCACGTGTGCTATGGGGAAACCCATTTTTACACCAGCTAGTGCACCAGCCAGAGCACTATTCGTGTCTCCGGGGACAATTATCATCTTAGGCTTAAACCTCTTGTACACTTTCTCCAATCTCATAAGCATTGTACCAGTTTGATAGCCATGGGAGCCGCTTCCCACACCTAAATGTGCAATAGGCCTAGGCAAGTCTAGCTCCTCGAAGAATATTTCGTCAAGCTCGTAATCATAATGTTGACCTGTGTGTACAACAACGTATTCGATACCCTGCCTATTCAAGGCTCTAGCTAGAGAGGCGAGCTTAATGTGCTGAGGCCTCGTGCCTACAACTATTAACAGCAATCAACAACACCCGTCAACTTCCCTAAATGCCACATCTTAAAAGGAACCCCAGAAAATATAAACATGTAGCCGACTCTGGACTCTGTAAGCATCTGCCTGTTGAACCATCACTTCATTACATAATCCTCTGGTTAAGAGTATTGAAACTTAAATGGTTACCGGGTATAATTATCATGGTGGTTGTGTTGAAGAAGTATCGCATAATAATCTCGGTTAAGGAGGTCCGCGGCCACTGTGCCATAAATTATAAGCCTGGTGACAGCTTCGTTGTTGAATGGTTCTATGTGATTCCAGAGTCTTCTACTAAAATCTGCCTACATGCACTCTCCGCTATGACCTCTCTACTAATGCCCTTTTTGAAAGGTGTTTCAGCAGTAGATCTAGGAATAGGAGTCGTAGACGATGTAGGCTATATACAGTGCCCGGATCCCGGAGAACCCTATACTACGGGGGGTACAGTTATATTCGAGTTGAAGAGAGAAGAGATTCCAGCCTAATTGCAACGAAGACTGTTTTAAAGGATCCTAAATATGTTATGATGGCGGAGCTAATGGCCGTTAACACGTTGGCTTTAATTGTCCGCTCTTGATTATTATAGCTTGATTATCCAAGGTCTCCCAACGCCTACATATACAACATTCTTTTCGGGGAGCTTCTTGAAGTCTACAATGTCTCTGCCATCTACTATAGCCACTTTCTCGACACCTGTCATTTCAATAAGCTTGCTTGGCTCAATATTCTTGTATATACTGTGGTCTGTTGCAACTACTATGATGCTACGTTCTCTTAAAGCATCTTCTAAGCTCCTGTAGAGGGGGTATTTTGCTGATCCTCCTCCAGCGTAGGGGTCGTGTATTGCTATATCATTGATGTCATATGCCTCCAAGTGTCTTATTAAATCGTATGTTGGCGTCAGCCTAGTGTCACCTACATCTCCCCTAAATGCTAGACCCAGTATTGAAACCCTGGCTTCACCAGGCTTTAGACCAAGGGTGCTAATGGCTTTAAGTGTTAAAGATGCTATGTACTCCGGCATAGACTCGTTGATTATTCTGGCGAGTCTCGTTAATGGTAGGTCTAACCCCTCTAACATTGCCACGTGCATTGCGAAGTACGGGTATATTGGTATACAGTAGCCTCCCACACCTGTTCCAGGTTTATGCAGGTGGCAGTATGGCTGACTATTTGCTGCTGCCCTTACCTCCTCGAAGTCTACCCTTAGAGCTTGGGCCATTTTCGCTAACTCGTTTGCAAGAGCAATATTCACATCCCTATATATCCCCTCGACTATCTTCTCGAACTCCGCAACAATTGGGGAGGAAACTGCTATCACGCCCTTCCTTGCAATAACCTCGTATAATGCTTTGATTGCTCTGAGACTTTTAGAGCCTACACTGCTCACTATTTTAGGATAGTTCTCGACAATATCCTCGTATGCATGTCCACTCATTATTCTCTCCGGACTATAAGCTAGCCCGAAATCTTCTTCGACCCTAAGACCGCTCACTTCCTCTAGCAGCGGCTTAGCAATATTCAGTGTTGTACCTGGGGGAACAGTTGATTCTATTACAACCAGTTTCCCTCTACCCATAGAGTTGGCAACGTCCTCCAATACCTCCCTCAAAATCATTAGGTCCAGTGGTTTTCCAGGCTCATTCCATTTAACCCCAGTTGGTATGGTCAATATTACCACATTTGAATCTCTCACAGCAGTAGGGAGATCTCTTGTTGCTTTAAGCCTATTCGCCAACACTAGGTCTTCAACAATTTCATCTAGACCGGGCTCGTCTCTAACTGGATTCAAACCCCTGTTAACCATACTTACAACACTCTCATTCCTGTCAACACCGATAACCCTCGCTCCAGCAGTAGCCCAGGCACATGCAAGCGGCAGACCAACGTGTCCTAAACCAATTATTGAAACAGTGATTTCCCCGCCTCTAAGAGCCTTTTTTAAAGATTCCCCAGATAATTCGAGCACGTTTAACTCCTTCAAATACATCAACCCTAATAGACTGCTCAGTACTTCATGAACAATAGTCTATTATTTAAATTTAGTAGCTCAAAATTATTGTTACCAGCTAGAATTCTACAGACTATTGCTTGCCACCTGCACACTTCAGCGGAGAATGATCATCCTTATGTCATTTAAAGATGTTGGAATATACAACAGTCATGTACGAGAAGCAGGTAAAGAATATCAACCTCACAGAATTACTATTCCATTTAAGCCCTAAATAGTTCAATGTTTCTAAGACCTTTATCCTTTATGCAACTCTCTTCGTCTAATCTTGTATATTGTTGTTAAATATTCTCCCCTCCTACTTGGAGGAGCCGTGTCAATAAAGCTTACACGAGAATTCATTTCCAACGTCTCAAGCGCACTAGCTTCGATGTGGCAAGTTGCCAGAAGTACTTTTTCTGCCACTCCCTGACGAAGGGGGCTACATCTCTGTAAACCTCCATATCTCTGGAGAAGTAGCCTCTTAACATGCTTGGACTAGTATTCAGTAAAGCTCTGCCCACTGCATACTTCCAATCGTAGCCTAGGGCTCTCATTGCTTTACCCAAGTAGTACATTTTCCTACTACTCCTACTAGTAGGTCTAGCTCTCTTACTGACTATATCCCCGTAACACCTTACTTTTAGCCCCATATACAAGGCCTTGAATACCACGTAGGACTCCCAGCCCCAATTCTCGGGGAAGAAACCTATGGATTTGAAAAAGGGATAGTAATAGACCCTTCCACTCCCCCTCGGCGTCTCCAGGTCGCATGGCTCCCCCTCTATCCTGCCGGAAGCAATCACTACCTTCTCTTCTCTCATTCTGTGGACTATTTTTTCTACATAGTCTTCCGGCAAGATGTGGTCGGCACCTACTATCAAGACATACTCGCAGTCTTCGGGCACTCTCTTTAATCCCTCGTTCAGCACTCGAGCCAGCTCCGGCCTACCCACATAACTCTCTTCGTGGCGGGGTAGTGATATAACAATGTCCGCGTAAGTCCGGGCTATTTCTGCGGTCCTGTCCGTAGAGCCGTCGTCGACTACAATTATTCCCATAAGCACTAGGGTTTGGGCTTTCAGAGACCTCAGAGCGTTCTCTATGTATTGTTCCTCGTTTCTCGCAGGGAGTACTGCATAGACCTTTACCATTCTAGCCTCCTCGGAAATCCTATTGTCTGGGGAGTTCAAGTTGAGGTTCCTGTTTCTCAAGACTATATTTTTACTACATATTCTAAATATTTTCCTTAAATCATGCTCCTCATTTCAATATTTTTCACTGTATTTAGAACACCACAGCAGTTAGTACGGATTAGAAAGCCTATGCAAATAATTTAATGAAGCTTTATGTAGGACTTCACTCACTTAATCAACTAGACCATCAACATTGACCGTCATAACTTAATTATTGCAATTTAAACTCTAGAGATATTGACCATTTACCACCATTGTGCAAGCAAATATGTAAGAAATATTTTAATTGTAATGATTAGGAGGTTCACAATAGTTTAGACCGTGGAGTTCGATTCTTGAAGAATGGTTCTGCATAAAATTTTTAGGAGCATGCTTCAGAACTTAAAGCGATGGCAATAATGATAATTGAATTATGTTATTCGGTGGCATAAATGAGAGAGGAGGCAAAGAGGAAGTATACTACGGTTTCAATACCCATAACACTATATAATAGGATTAAGAAGCTAATAGAAAACACGGGTTTTACTAGTGTGTCAAGTTATGTGACGTATGTTTTGAGAGAAGTTGTTTCAAGCCATGAGGAAGAGGCTTACGGAGAAGTTTTCTCGGAGGAAGACAAGAAGAAGATAATAGAGAAACTGAAGAAACTTGGATACATATAGTGGTTCAATAAATTACTAGCTAGAACATAGACTTAGATCAAGCACGTATTCAAATATCGATGAAAATTCTCTTTAAAACATCCTGTTTGGAGGAAACCTCAAAATTAAATCATTCCCTAAATCCATTTTGCTTCAAGCACTATCAATTATTCTCCCAATATTTGGCTTCAATAAGTTTCCCTCTTAAAGTGTTTTCTCAATTCTCTGACAAATTCAATTAGATACTTGGGTTTGGCAAGATAGGATAACTGATATGCTATGCTCTTCCTCGAATAAGGGTCTTTTACCACTTTTTCTGTAAGAGTGGTTGTTATGGTTGTATAGTGGAATTTATGCGGTAACTTTAATCCTCTTCTAATAAGCCTAGTCGCCTCAAATAATGCTTGGAGCGTTAGGGGATACTCTGTAAACACTAGGCTTCCGTGTGCGAGGTAGTGTAGGGTGTTGACTAGGGTTAAGGTTATTGATAGGGCGTTCACGCTAGAAGTTTCCTCTACAATATCTTTCAGGAGAGCTGGGTCCGCGTTAATTACGTGGTGCAATATTGTGTAGTAGTCTGCAAGAGTGAACATGTGTTCTTTGAAAGCTATGTGAGCGCAGAAAGCAACTATATCAGCCTCTCTGCAAAGAGTTCTCACAAAGCCTTCCTCAGTCTCCACTAGCGCTACATGTTTCCTCAAAACCTCCTTATCCAAGTAGACTATTCTTGAAACAGATATCTCCCTGTAAAGATCAACACCTACAGTATGGGAGGGGTCTAGTAGCGTTATTGTTTCAGGACCTAAACCAAGCAAACTGTAACCTCTCCCTCTAAGCAAGACATATGCTTTCCCATAGTCTTCAAACAACACTGTGTCAATATCAACAGTTGTTGAGGGGTATGGTCGGAGAGACTTGAAGACAGCGAAATCCACTCCAGCTCCACCTAGATCCCTCGTCAACCTCACCATTGCCTTAAGAATACGCCTATACCTCTCTCCCTCGCTAACGTATCTCCTGTATAGGTGGTCTTCTTCTGACAACATTTTTCTCTCGTTTAACTTGTGGAGGAAGTAGTAGCCAATGCGGTTCACGCAAGCATACTTAAATGAGGCTTCTATATTCATTAAGCTAGTGATTGGAATCTTTTCTGCCTTAACAATAGGTGATCCAATGAAGTTCATTAATGAAAGCGTCCTAGATTTACGGCTGAAAAGTGTTGACACTATTAAACTCCTCCGGACAGCTTATTCCAACATCATATACTCTAGTAACTGTAGCATAAGTAAATGTTTGAGAAATGTGTGCTCACTGTTCACGAATACTTTGTTCTCTAATAACACGCCGCTTAAATCCCTCATCATTCAGGTTGGCAATATTTTACTTGAGTCTTACCAGTATTGGGGAGATGCGCTTTTCCTAATTCTGCTTGAATGGTCGTCGCTGAACCTCCATAATCCTCTCCGCAAATCAAGTAGGAGTAGACCAAGCTCGCTTGCAACATAGTCGCTTATCAGTATCTCGTCTATTCGAGGAGCCACTATTACGTCCACAACTATACTCTTTCGAGCGCCTTCCTCAACTAGTACTTCAAGTTCTAGAGCGCCTTTAATGTATGGCGTCTCCACTCTTCCCCCAGCGGTGTCGAGTTCAACTAAGGAGGCTCGTTGACTAGGCCATAAGCCTAGTCTGCGTGCAAGTCTTAAAGGCACAGCTATTACAGGGGTATCAGCTTCAAAACCACTATTGACTAGAGCGGAGGTAGTTACTTCAAGACTTCCTCTCTTCAACCTCACATTTAATCTCACTGCCAACAGATTCACCTTCAACAGGTATGAATACTCCTATAACCTTCCTAATCTTCATGTATCCAACTTTGATTCTCTTCTGCTTAGACACTTTTTTAATCCAACGCTCAAACTCTAATATATCCGATTCCTTAGACACTTTCTCACCAATTCTAGAGTACTGGAATTCTTAAATAAATTGGTATGCTATGATTTCTAAGCCACATGTCTCGGGGAAACATCTTTAAGCTAGTGGCCTGTGAACTCTAAACGTGTTTGACAGGTACAGGGTTATAACATGATCGTAGTCTTCACGGGAATTGATGGATGCGGTAAGACTCTGGTATCCAGGCTTCTCGCTTTAAAACTATCTAAGAGAGGCTTGTCTGTCAGAATTCTCTGGATTAAGAGCCTCCACACTCTAGCATACATAGTCTACAGATTATTTACGAAATTGCATGGTTTCGAGTACATTGTTAACCCTAAGGGGATGATTGCAGAGCACTTCTGCACCTCGTGGATGAAGAGGCTTGGAGGACTATGGGGTTTAATAGAGTTCGCCTCAATACTCCCATGGCTAGCAATAGTCTACGTTTACAAACTCCTAGGCTACACTATCATATGCGACAGGTTTCTAGTCGACTTCCTTGCAACAGTCTCGCTGAGGATAGGAGACCCGGTATGGTGGGCTAGGAGCTTTCTTGGAAAATTCTTGCTCTCACTACAGAGGAGAACTCTCATAGCTCACTTAAAGATCTCATTAAATACTGCTTTAAAGCGTAGGCCCGACATAGAGTATGAGCTAGGCGAATTAAGGGAGCTAATGGCAATCTACAAGTTGATCTCAGAGAATGTTGGAGCCCACCAATTTGATGGGGAAAAAACGAGTCCCGTTAAAACCATTAATATTGTAGAGAAAATCATGCTCTCTCGAAAGTGAATATGTGGATCACATACTAGCGTTTCCCTCTCTCCTCATAGCATGGTATGCAATGATTACTATGAGGACTGCAGCACACACTGCGATGACAATTATTTGTTTAGGTTCTAATCCGAACAGTTGTTGCTCTCCCTTAACGAGTTGTGTTGTTGCAGGTGTGAACGCACCTGTTGTGAATGTACTTGTAGGAGTCGAAGTTGCACTCGGGGTCGAGGTTTCTATTGTAGTTGTGCCTTCTACGGTTTCCGTTGGAGTGGTTGGAATAGTGGTTTCCTCTATTGATGTTAGTGTTGCAGTAGTGTTGAGGTTTAATTTGAGTCTCCAAGCAGACATCCACCAGCTCCCTGCAATTATGTAGTTTTGATTCGAAGTTAACTCAACATCTCTGACAAGCCTCGTCTTAAGTCCCGTGTTTAAGGGTTGGGGAGTTATCGTCGGATTACTGTCCTTTAATTCCTCTATGCTTAAGACATGTACTCCTCCCTCCCAGCTACCTGATGGCAGGGAGGAGATGAATATTAGGCCATTGTTCCAGTCCACTTCAGCGTCTGTTAGAGTTGCTCCACTGCCGAATCCCAATATTTCATTGACTATTATTCTAGGCTTATTACTCCACGCATTCTCGACGTAGACTATTTTCCCGTTTGAGAATGCTGCTAAGAGTTCTCCTATTGGGCTTATCGAGAGACCTACAACTCCAGCTTTCTCCCTCCCGGTAACAGGGTAGACTTGTTTCCACGAAGTGTTCCCCGGGTTCTCTAGGAGGCCTTCGGCTACGTATATTCTGCTCGGACCATACCATATATAGTGGTCGTTAGATGTCGGAGGCATGTATATTGGTGAACCCTCATATGTTGAGACAGCCCAGTAGTCTCTGCTACTAATATTCCTATAAGCTATCTTAACTAGTCCCCCGCTTAAACTAGCATCGATAACTGTTTCCAGAAACGTTCCACTATTGAAATCGTATAATGCTATTGATGGTTCTGTTTGAATAGTTACAACCACGCGGCTCC
Source organism: Thermoproteota archaeon (assembly GCA_029258925.1). Lineage (GTDB taxonomy): Archaea > Thermoproteota > Thermoprotei_A > EX4484-217-1 > JAPDJV01 > JAPDJV01. The sequence goes on from JAPDJV010000042.1 coordinate 25,148, forward strand.
CGGCTACAACACCGTCTACAACGGGCTTGTCGACAAGGTTTAATGTTCCGTCGATCAGAGGCTTCCTGCACCTCCTAGCCTCAAGTATGTAGGATATGGAGACTGCTGTTAGCCCGATATTCCTAGGCTTCTCCTTTGGAGCGGGATAAGAGCCTAATACTAGGAAGTCCCCGGGATATTCGACTCCATCAACCTCAATAGTCACGTTACATCCTTCAGGGATCTGTAGAGCTTTCCAAGGCAACCCTACTTCCAAGTCGCCGGGGGGAACATCGAACTCGTCGATCCAGGTCTCCCCGTAGTCGAAGCTCACTTCGATGCCTGATATGCATAGAGCAACAATTGCCTCTGAGCCCCCTATGTTTACAGCGGATACTGCGAAAATGTTGTCCCCCCGGGGGAGAGACGGTGTTGCATGCCATGTTCTCCCACCATCCTCAGTTACTAGAACAGATTGGCAAGAGTAGGAGCCTGCGAAAGCCCTTCTAGCGCCAAGAACGCCGTCTATTATTGTAGTGAACTCCATGCTCTCACCTCTATCAACAGCTATATGGCTACACTGTTTCCCAGTGAAGCTATGGAGCCACCCACTACTGGGATCCCATGCTGCTGCACCGGATAAGCAGGGGGCTTCCTCTCTTCTAGGATAAGTGTTTAGGAGCTTGACTTGGGAAGCCCACCAGAACCTGTCTGGGTTATATGGGTCAACTTCGACTTCCGTTATGATGGGCGGAGTGTCCACTGATAATCCTAGGGGTTCCAGCGGGTTGAGGTTAACCCATTCAATACTGGTATTGGTCAGCGTTCCGCGCCAGATCCAGTTCCCATATGTTCCAACATAGATAACCCTACCCTCAAAGTCGACATCCACGTCTGTAGTCTCATCTTCTAAAACCTTGATCCAGGACCAGTTGCCTTCGAGATCTCTGGCAATGAACAGTCCTTCAGGGTATAGGGAGACCAGTAGGGCTTCGCCTAAACCACCTAGATTAGGAGAGTACGCCACGCTGACAACGGGCACTTTCTCCTGAGGAACCACCGGTAAACAGTGCTTGAAGAGCTTCCACGTGGAGCCGTTGAGCAAAACCTCGTAAACACATGGGACACCTGTCTCCGGGTCAACTCCCCTAATACCGAAGAAAACTCTCGAGGGCGATGCAGCTGAAACAGAGACAGTGTCCCTCCCCGCACCCTCCTCGTCTACTAATGCGATCAATTCCCATGAACTGCCATTATCTCTACTAACAGCTATGCCTCCATGCCTAGCTAGTCCAGCAAATAATGTGCCCCCAACATCATCCATCGAGGTAAATCCGACATCCATTAGAGGAGTGAAGACAGGTTCCCACGTATTCCCATAATCGAAGCTTCTGAAAACTGCTGAACCTGTTGAAGCAAACAGTATGTGGCTACCAGTAATATGAATATAATATATGTCTCCCCCATCTGGCCCAATAGGAGTCCACTCCCCTCCTCCACAATACGTCCGGTTTGAGGAAGCCCCCGCTATTAGAATTATTGAGACTATTACGATTACCGGAAGAATCTTAGAAAATCTCTTGAGAACATTAACTAGCATAATAGCATCCCACAAGGTCTAAACATCTACAAAATATAAACATTTTTCCGAAATAGTTGAAGACCAAATTATGAGAACCCTAGATATGGTGTTAAAATATTGAACGAACATTAGTCTAATGTAGAATAACAGTCTATAATAGTAATTCTTCCAGAAATTTTACCCTTCAGCTTTTTAGTTCTTTTATTACTGCTTTCATCCCTTCATTCTGCTTTTCTGAATAGTAATTATAGTATGTAGTGCTACTTCTTCCCTCAATACTCTTTCAAATAATGCCTCTACACTTCTAGCTAGTGATAATGATTCGCCTAGATATTCTACTAGTACACTTGTGATCCATAACATAATACTTTGTTACCTTCGTTTGACAAGTCTCCTAGCCCTAACTTCTTCCAGCTCGCATTCCTCGCCGAGAACTTTCTCAACCTCTATTCTGGCTTTCCCATTGCAACATTATGACTATTATAATTGAAAAATGGTATTATTTACGCTTAAACAACAATAATAGAATCACTGCAATAACTACTATGACAGCTACTGCACCACCCACGATTAAGAAGTCTAGGCTCACAGCCTGCGCTGTAACCTCGGCAGTAGTTGTTTGAGTGGGCGTACTTGGGGTTGCCGGGGCAGAAACATTAAACTGTAGCTTTTCGTATTCTTTTATATTATTTTGCTCTGGGCGATATGCTTATAGTTTGTTGCGTCAACGATTTTCGTGGACGTGCGGGTGATGGGAGCAATGCTCCAAGCCCCGTGCCGTTGGGCTCGACAGCCACCCATGACCCCATAAGGATATCTAAATCCCCATGGGCGAGGCAGGAACCGATGAAGCCATGTCACAATGAAACAAAAACACATAGAGTGATACGGTTCGAGGAAACGGAAGTTGGAGTAGTAGGGCTTGTAGGTGTAGTAGGAGTTGTGGGGGTTGTGGGGGTTGTGGGTGTTGCTCCAACTATTTCTATGAGAAACGTCCTATTACCCTCCTTGAAAACCTCGTCGCCCGAGTATACTACTGTGAAATAGTGAGTTCCTGGCTCCCCGAATGGATCTACACTAATACTTGCCTCACCGTTGACGAGTGTGGCTTCACCTATGAACTCCCCGTCTAAGTAGAATGTTACGTGCCCTCTCCCCTATGGAAGGGCATATGTTCTATTATAACTGTTATGTTTATTGGAACACCTACATTGAACCCCCTCCTATGAGAGAAGCCGTTCATCTAAACCGTATCTTCATCTATCAATTTATATCGTATCTGACACGGTTAGGTTCATCACGGTCTCCGCTGAGCCGCCTACGGGAGCACAAGCTCCCCTCGGGAACCCAGCGGTCACCATTAGGTTCATATGTCTTAGGAGTTTATAGGTCTTACGAACTTCTCCAAAGGCATGAAAGACATACTATGATACAGAAAGATATAATCTAACATTTCTACCCCTTCAGGAGAGAGTTGAAGGTAGATATAGAGTTCATAGCTGATACGGGTGCGATATACACTGTAATCCCAAAATCTATTGCGGATAAGCTTGAACTAGAGGAGGTTGATAGGAGGAGTTTTAAGATAGTTGGTGATGAAATAGTTGAATACTCTATTTCAGAAGCATACATGATAATAGGGTGTAGAGGCGCAACGAGCATCGTAGCTATAGGCCCAGATAAGACTTCACCACTACTGGGAGTAGTAGCACTTGAACTATTGGGATTACAAGTGGATCCCGTAACAGGAGAGCTTAAGCCATTGGAGCTCATGATACTTTAAAAGTTCTATAAACATTCGAATACCATGTAAGATGACTGCTGAGGAATACTTAAGGCTGTCTTCATGTTTTGGAAATGCATATATTGTCGCCTCCATATCGTACTAGCTGAGGAAAGGTGTTTTAGATGAATGTTCTCGTCACGGGTGCAGCGGGCTTCCTTGGAAGCCACATTGCTGTAAAGCTCGCCCGCCAAGGCCATAGAGTCATCTGCCTAGATGACTTATCTAGACGTAGTGATCACGGTTTAAAAATGATTAGAAAGCTGGACTTAGAACTACACGTAATGAATGTTATGGATCCAGGGCTCAGCAGATTGCTGAGGAGTGTAGATGTAGTTGTCCACTCAGCCGCCTACATAGATGTAGAGGAGTCTATCTTAAAGCCAACTCTATACGTGGAGAACAATGTCCTAGCTACAACAAGCCTGGCCGAGGCATGTATTAAGAGTGGTGTTAGTAGAATGGTGTTCGTAAGTTCTGCAGCAGTATACGGTGAACCAAAGTATCTGCCAATAGACGAAGACCACCCCCTCGAACCGATATCACCCTATGGTGCAAGCAAGGTTGCAGCAGAAGCGATCATAAAATCTCTGTCTAAAACACTTGAAAACTTCAAGTACACTATCGTTAGACCATTCAACATTTACGGTCCAGGTCAAAGCCTCTCCTACTCAGGCGTCATAGCGAGGTTCGGCAGAAGACTCTTAGAAGGACTGCCCCCCATAATCTACGGCGACGGAGAGCAGACGAGAGACTTCATTTACGTTGAAGACGTTGCAGAAGCCATTAAATCAATCATCGAGTGTAGGAAGGCAGTTAATAAAACATATAATATTGGTAGCGGGGTTCCAACGAGAATAATAGATCTCTCGAAGAAGATGATGGATCTCTTAGGCGTAGAATATGATCCAATACATGAACCACCTAGACCGGGGGACATAAGACATAGCTATGCGTCGATAAACAAGATTAGGAGAGAAGTTGGCTGGAGCCCTAAGACAACTCTAATTGAAGGCCTTAAGAAAACCATTGAATGGCTTTCAGAAACACTTAGCCGCACTCCCCTCCAGTCTCCTTAACATTATTTGTTCAAGCTTTTAAGATTCCAACCGTTTCACGCCCTAGGTCATCGTAGGTCTTGCTGGGACAGGTTATACATAGCTCCTATTATTCATCGCGGCTACAAGCCGCTCTACATGGGGTCATGGACACCCTCAGGGCGAACAGCACACACCTCACATCCAAGACGCATCCCCTACAAAAGAGGGCTGCACAGACCTATAAAGACCTTTACTAAGAAAATGCCTCCATCCCTGGGCTTCTCACCATAGGGTTTATCATATTTCCCAGCACTATTCCCACGATATGGTGCTCCGAGAACAATGTTTTCACGACGATTCTCGGAGAGGTTGGCAGCACCGTCAACTAGGATGGCCATATATTTCATTTACGTCAGCAACTAGGTAACCATTGTAGCCAAGTTCTCCAAATTCTTTGATTAAAGCCGGTGAATAATGAATAGATTCCTCTTATATAACTTCATATTACTTCACAGACCAGCCTCCATCCACCATCAGCACATCCAATACTGTTTACATTATTTAAACTCAATAATTGAAGCAGAAGGACACATCAATACGTTGATTAGAGAATCGTCTAGAGTTTAAGGATCTGTGAAAATATTTAAGAAGAAAAATAGAGTCTTAAGGAAGCATGCGGAGAACCGGGTTTAAGGTAACTGCACTGATATTTTGCCGAGAATACCTTAATTCATGAAGTAGTAGGGTGAGTGAGCTGTGAAAAAGAATAATACTGTCCTTAACACTTAAATTGTTGAATAGTAGGTGCTTCACCCATGCCCAGTCTATCTGCCAGCGAGAAAGAGAGGTTTCTAAGAGCATTAGAAGAGGACCGAGTGTTCAGGCATGCCGTAATGGGGCTACTAGGCTTCAAGGAGCTCCTAGAACATTTCGCTAGATTGGAGGAGAGATTCGCTAGACTAGAAGAAAGACAACAGAGGCTTGAGGAAAGATTTGCTGGAATCGAGGAGAGACAACAGAGAATAGAAGAACATTTCGCTAGATTGGAGGAGAGATTCGCTAGACTAGAAGAAAGACAGCAAAGAATAGAGGAGGAGATGCGTGAGACTAGGAGAGTACTGCTTGTAGTAAGCCATAGGTTTGGAGTATTGAGTGAGGCAGGTTTCAGGGAGGGGATGAGATTTGTTGTGGAGGAGGTTCTGGGGGCGGGGAGAGTGGAGAAGTGGGTTTACAGAGATGAGGAAGGCGTGGTCTACGGGTATCCGTCAATAATTGAGGTAGACGTTGTCGTAAGGGATAGAGAACACGTAATAGTCGAAGTTAAATCAAGAGTGTCTAAAGGCAATATAGCCGAACTCTACAGGATAGGCAAGCTATATGAGGAAGTGGAGGGAGTGAAGCCGAAGCTTGTGATAATAGGAGGCTTCATAGATCACAAAGCATATGAGGCAGCTGCGAAACTAGGAGTAGAAGTGAAGCCAGCCATAAGAGAACATGAATCCTAGAATCACGTGAAAGCTTCATGTAAGAATCTTGCAAACACGTTGCCATGTATCCTGAAACCACATGACTTAAAATGCTGATTCACACACTTCAAGAATCCACATAATACTAGTTACAGCAATCCATGGAAATAGGTATTCTCCATACTCTTCTCCAAGTATAAGCAGCTGTCTACAAAGTTAATTTTCACACCTATTTCAACTCCCTTGTAGAGTGCAATAACTTCTTTGGGAAACGTGTTAGAATGGTGTTTAAGTATTCAGGATAGTTGCATAAAAGTGTTCTCGCTCCTAAGGATTTGAAGCAACTATGGAATCAGCGTATTGAAAACTAGTCTTGTATGCCTTCAAAATCCTATAGAGGCTCTCACATAACCGCTGAAAACTGTAAGTGGACACGGTGTTTACCATAAAGGGTTATCAAGAGATCCTTGATTAATTGCTTTAAAACTTCTGGAAACAACAGTTTGATAGTGTTCACATTTTTGAACAACATTATTATAGCGCTTAGAACAATTATTTCATGAAGTATGGGCGGTGTATGTGGGTGCTCGACGAAGAAGAGTTTTCAAGGTGGATGGTTTCTGCAAAAAAGACTTTAGAGTCGGCTCTAGGCGATCTCGAGAGGGGAGACTATAATTGGGCTTGCTTTAAAGCCCAGCAAGCCTGCGAGATGGCCGTAAAAGCTTTAATGCACGGACTCGGATTACCTGCCTACGGTCACAGCGCTTCAAAGTTGCTAGTAAGACTATCCTCGAAAAAAGTTAGCATTCCAAAGAACCTCATAGATCAAGCCAAGACACTGGATAAATACTACATTCCCACAAGATACCCTAACGCTTGGAGTGAGGGAGCTCCACACGAATACTATACGGAGAGTGAGGGCCGGGAAGCTATAAAATATGCTGAGAGAATTATTGAGTGGGTTGAAGACTTATGGAGATCGTTGAGGAGAGAATTAAGGAGAGGAGGAGGATCATAGAGTTAGCTGAGAAATGGGCTAAAAAACTCGAGTTTAAGGTAACAGCGATACTGATAGGATCTTTTGCTAGAGGAGACTTTAACCTATGGAGCGATGTAGACATACTGCTGGTGTCAGACGAGCTTAGAGGAAGACCCATAGATAGACTTAAAGCACTAGACTACCCCCCAGGATTCGAAGTAATCCCAGTAACTAAGAGAGAATTTCTAAAGCTTATGAAAAAAGGTAATAGATTAGCCATGGAAGCATCACAATACGGAATAATATTGAGAGACGACCTAGAATTAAGCAAAATACTCAAACAATCTGTTCCCATATAGTGAGGCACCGGGATTCTAGGTGTTGTTAGCATATTTTCCTGTAAACACTTCTTCGCATACTATGATGTTTATGTTTTCACCGTTTCTCCTTAGGAATTCCATGAACTCCCTGTCTCTCGTTGAGAGGAGAAGTTCTCTTGTTAATGCTGTTGTGTAGAGGAGGTGAGGAAGCGTATGCTCAGCGAAATCGAGGAGAGACTTAAGAGTTAAGTAAGAGGTTCGCAAATCCCCGACGAAAAGATTGCCAGGATCATACGCGAGAATGGAGAGAGAAAGTGAAATTTACCTCTTCGATGCAAGCTCATAGCGAACATTGTTGAGAGAGGTTTGTCAAGCCGCTGGCTTATGGAGTAACCCTCGACATAGCACTATACAAGTCCCTTAGCACGGTATTGAAAGAATATAAACTGCTGAAAAGACTAGATGAAAACACATACTAGAACCCTTAAACATCATAAGCTACTCGTTTAACATAGTGAGAACACTATCAATAAAGGGCTCAGAAAGATTTTCCAACCTCGCCTCCAGAGAAGACCTCACCATATATGACTGGCTCCTGCATTCACACCATGAAAAAGAAACTAACGCTCGTAACAGACTACCAAGAACTTAAGAGTATAGCGAAATATCTGAAAGCAGTTGGCAGCAGCGAACTAGCCCACATTTATCAAACCGAGGCTTCCACGTCAGAAAGCTTAGAGCTCAGATAGAAACCATGGTTTAACACTAAGGGATTCTGCTCAAAAACTAGAAAGCTAGCCTAATTCAGGAATTATGCAAATTCATCAAACCATGTAAACATCGCCTAGAAGCAATTAATGAAGTAATGCTCCAAAATACCAACAAAAATAATTATCCCATATAAAACAAATATGAGCAAAAAACCCAACATATAGGGCGCTCACATTGAAGAAAATAAGGCTAGCAAACCTAGAGTATCCAGCACTAGCCTTATGCCTAATCCTATCATCGTACTACTTCTCCATAGTATTCAACATACCAATAGTATGCGTAGAGAAAAGAGCCACCTACATAGTCCCACTAGGCACACTAGCAAACCTAGAATTAAACAACATAATAATACTCGCAAACACAATCATAGTAGCACTCCTAACAGTAGCCACAAGAAACAAGCTAACCGCACTAGCCCTCATAATGTACGCTGTAACACTCAACATATTCTTAAACAACATATTATATGTCTTCACAGCAACAATAATACTAAACATGACAATCTTTGCAATAAAATTATTTGAAAAACAAGACCTCCACTTTAAAAAACTAATTAAATACCTAGCTATGGAACTTTTCGCAGTAGAATGTATAACAATAATCTTCATAATATGCTCTAAGATTGCCGGAGTAGACGACAAAATATTCTTCCTATTAGATAGGAGCATATATGCTCCAGCAATACTAGTCCTACCCTACATCACAATATTATTATTCTTAAAATGGATACCAGACATAATACAAGTGTTCAGAAAGAAGTGCTGGAACATTGAGCAACAATTTAGTAAAACGAGCATAACCCCCCTTATAATATCAATAATAATAGCAGAACTCCTAATAGCATCACCCTACATAATCTACGCCGGACAACCAATAAAACCCATATCAACAGATTCAGCGGTATATGCTTACACCGTAAAACTGGTAGAAGAGAAGGGATTCTGGAACATCATAACACAAACTCTAAAAAGCCGAAGGTTCTTGATAATAAGTGGAGGCTGGGGAGTTCAAAGACCCCTACACATAGCCATTCTCTACGCGATATATAAGCTCACGGGGATAGATCTAATCATCCTAGCAGACTACGTACACCACATAATATTCATAAACCTAATCATAATCTTAATATGGCTCCTAGCCAGAAACTTTTTCGGAGACAATATTGCAGGCGTAGCAGCATTATTGACGGCGTCAAGCCCGATAATAGCGGGCTTCCGGACAGGGGGATTTCAGGCTAACGAAGCAAACCTAGCCCTAGCGCTGCTCTACTACAGCCTACTCTTAAACCCAAACACCTATGCAAAAATAATAGTAACGATAATGCTCGGGGTAATAATGCCATTCATACATCCATGGTCGGCAGCACTGTACCTAGTATCAGCAATACCGTACATAATAATACTACATGTAATAAAGTACAATAAAAGAAGTCTCCTAAAGAGAACAATCATTATAATACTTACCATAATAATACCATTAACTATTATAGCCTATTTAATAGGTTTAAGTAAACTACAATACTTATACGGTACTATAATACTAAGAGCTCTTCCACTGAAACTTGAAAACTTAACACTCAGCGAAATAACAGACTCATTAACCAAAACAATTTATCATTACTGCTGGTCTAGCCTATGCAATCCTCTCACATATATCCCAGCACTCCTAGCATGCTACGACCCCCTGTCATTATCCCTAATGTTAGCATCCTCAATACCAGCAATCCTAACAATAGGAAGACCTACAACATATTTTAGATTAATACTGATAATCCCCCTCACCATAACAGCGGCGCTAGTATACACCAAGCTCCCAAAGGAAACTATTTACTTGGCAGCTACATATGGTATTCTAACTAACCTATATATAATATTAAACGTCACTATAATAGGATAGTTAAAAAGATTTAACCATGATCTTGGAGGTGTGTATTCAGAATAATCTTTAAGGCTCTAAAGGATTCTTAATTTTAAAAAACTCTATAGGGATTAAGGGGATATCTATTATATGGTGGATAAAACCAGTCCCAAGGTTTACCTACTCGAGGGTCATCTGTTCTTCCATTAATGCTTTTAGGTATAATATTGGGATCGTTCCAAGGCCTTCTCTCCTCATCCGGATTCTGATAATCGTATAGTCTGGTCACAAAGT
>JAPDJV010000051.1 GCA_029258925.1 Thermoproteota archaeon
TCTTCGCTAGGAAGTGCTGTGCAACATCATCAATACCCTTCTGGCAAATAACAACATTGGCACCAACAGAAGAAATCTTCTCAACCATCTCCTTCAATAACCTTGTTTCCTCTTCAAGAAACATTCTGATCTGCTCGGGGCTTGTAATATTGATTTTTGCAGTAATCTCCGGCTTCTCTATTTCCAGCGGGCAGTCAAGCAATGCTATTTTAGCTCCCGTTATTCTTCTAGGCATTCCTGGATGGACTACCTCCTTGTCTAGGACTATTCCTCTTATCATCGCACTATCTAAGAGAGACTCTCCCTTCTTCTTCTCTATTTTCACATTCCCTATTTCAACCTTAAATGTTCCATCGGGTTTCGGCTGGGCGATTGTTTTTACAGCTTCTACACAAAGTTTCACTATATGTCCCATGCTAGGCCCTGCTCCAACGAATTTACTGCTCAAACTGGAGACCGCTATTTTTCTGAGAACCTCCTCATCCTTTGGATCTACTTTTACAGCATATTTTTCGAGCTCCTCTAATGCTTTAGCCAGGGCTTTCTTGTATCCCTCGATAATTATTGTGGGATGTAAGTTCTGGTCTAGTAGAGACTCTGCTTTCTCAAGTAGTGCTCCTGAGAGTATGACAGCCGTTGTAGTGCCGTCTCCCACTTCAGCATCCTGCGCCTTTGCTACTTCCACTAGGAGCTTTGCGGCGGGGTGCTGAACCTCCATTTCCTTAACTATAGTGGCTCCATCATTAGTTATAGTGACGTCGCCAAATGTGTCAACTAACATTTTGTCGAGGCCTCTTGGTCCTAGAGAGGTCTTTAAGACCTCCGCTAGTATTTTAGCTGCCAATATATTTGCTCTCAGAGCATCTCTACCTACGGTCCTCTGGGTTCCCTCCTTAAGTATGAGTACGGGAGTTCCATAAGCTGCCATGTCTGTCACCCTAAAACCCTTATTTTACTTTCAGAGTTCGTCGTTTCATGGTATCCAGCACTTCTATATAACTTTTTCTCAAAATAATCGTTTGAAAATATTATTTTAAATAGAATTTGATGATGCATTCTAATAGCAGGCGATCTCAGCATGAGAGCTTCAGGAATTTAGGTGACATTTTTAAATTCTGAGGAAAACCCGAGTATGCGAATAGGCAATACTATATAATACCAATTCTGTAGCTAAAGACATGATGAAATCTAGTTGTCGGGAAATCTTCAAGTGCAAACCATTATATGGTATCTTGCGGAATCTAAAGATGTCCCTGTCGAGAGAGGAACTATGAGAGGCTTTAGTAAAATTAAAGAAGGTGTGTGAAAGCGTTAAACTAGATGTAATGAGGTATAAGTAGTGACGACCAGTAGAGTAGATAAATGTAGTTATTGCGGTAAAGGAGGAGAACTTTATTTTAAGAGAGACTCCGGGGAAATATTCTGTCCCACTTGTTTGAAGAAAAGTGTTACGCGTAGAATTAAGAAAACTATATCAAAATACACTATGCTTGAACCCCATGATACTCTACTAGTTCTATGTGACCCATTTCACGAAGACATCCTAATGATCCAACTTGAAATCTTGCTTGAAATTGAAAGAAGCTATAAAACAAAGATTATAGTAGGAATCCATGAACCCCAGCTCGCTGAAAGTGTGCTAGAACTTTCTCGCAAAGTATTGGGTATGGAAAGGGTAAGCGTATTAAGTGTAGAATATCCCCGAAACTATACGTCGTTAAGTGAGGAGGAGAGGCTTACAATTATTGAAAATATTGCTGAAAATGTTTGCCGAGAACTTGAGGCTCATTGCAAGACACTGGTTCTCGAAACATTAGATGAAGTAGCGGCTAGGATAGTTAGAGGTCTCCTTGACTCGTCCCCCAACTTAATATTCCATTGTCAGCCTGTAGTATCCTTGAATTGCACAAAACTTGTTAGACCATTTTTTAGGATAAGAAGGGAGGAGCTGGAGTTCTTAAGTGGTGTAGGCGGCTCTTTGAGGAGGGAGGCAGAGTGGTATGGAGGGGTTTGCAAGTTGCTGGATGCTCTGGAAACAGATTACCCCTCTATAAAATATTCAACTATAGCGATTCTTCCAACACTCTTAAGAGTGTTGGATCCATGAGTATTATAGTTAAGAATTATTTGATTATATCTTAACGTTTACACCTGCCGATTTTAACGCACTTCTAATACTCCTCCTAATAACAAGCATGTCCTTAGCATAATCCATAAAGCATCCTTCCTGCTCCCATATACAGTTTCCATTAAGATAAAGTCTTAGAGCGGGATATATACACACACCCTCTCTCCTAGCTATAATAGGGTTTTTATCTGCGTCCACAATTACAATTTTAGCTATTGACCTAACCCTCCAAGCAAGGTCTTCAAGAAGCGTGTTAAAATATCTCCCTTCCCTCTTACTGGATTTTATGAAACCAGCTATTAGAATATCTGTTTTACTAGTTATTTCATCATAAGTTTCCTCATCATCTACTTGAATGAGCACCATATGTACCAGCCCTTATTGTTTAACATATTTCACTCTTCTCCTTAAAATTCTATTCTCCTCAGACGTTAACTCTAATAAATAGCAATGTTTGCCCATCCTCGGCTTGCTAGTTAACCCATCTTCCCCACAATAAAAAATGTACCCCTGCTCTAAAATCCTTTTAATCTCCTCCTCTTCAGAAGTTTCGGAGTACACTTTCAGGAGGGTTTTGAAGTCTATGGCCTCCTTTACCTCCTCCTCGCTTAAGACTTTACCACATACTATGCACTCGAATCTAGGTGATACAGAAGGGAAAGCGCAATGAGGACATCTTATTGGAAATCCTATATTATTTCTTAACCATAGATCCCTTAGTAAAGCAATTATATCCTTTCTACCGTGCTTCTTTGCTTCGAAATATATTAGTGATGTATGAGGAATTATTGCTCTATCACCATAAGTTACGTAAAATTCTAATTCTCTCTCGTCTCTCACACCTCTTTTCTCAAGCAGATGAGAGATTATAAGTGGAAGAATTTTTTCCCTCTTTCTACTAATTCTCTCAAAATATGCTTTGAAAGAAGTTTTACGCGGAATCATTTCATAAACTAATTCACAGATCTCCTTCACTTCTTCATCGTTCAAATCAAGGAAGTCTAGTCCTAGTCTGCTGATTACTTCAGATCTCCAGCGTTCCTCTCTTTTCCGTTTAGGCGTCATTATCACACCAATAAATGTGAAACCTTAATGTAAACTCAAACTATTATTATAGATCTCATCTACTTAAATCCTAGCTCGAGTCAAAACCCGTCACAGTTTTTAACAGGATTAACTATTACTTGATGTGAAATAGTTTAAGAGGGATAATTGGGAGTTGAGGTCTAACGCCAGGCTTAGCATCTATAGAAGTACATTTTTTATAGTAGTTCTATTACTATTCTCGTCCATCTTCAACCTGCATGTATTTAGTGGTGTCACTCCTAATTCAAGTTCAAGAATTATAGACGTTTCTTCCGCGAGCTATAGAATAGAATACTATTTCAGAATAGAGAGTCTTAATGGAAAAATGAGACTGCAAATTCCTCTACCGGGGAATATCACATTCCAGTCGTCTAGAATTATTGAAAGAACCGGAGAGGTAGCTTTAGCAAGTATTGTAGGAAAAAACGGCAACACCGTGCTTTATATAGAAAGCAGTGATAACCTCTTTGAAGGAAGAATAGTGTTCAATATAACCGTGTACACTCCATATAATATTTCAGGAGAACTATACAAATACAATCTACGCTCCCTCATAAATAGCAAGTTCGGTTTAAGTTCAGAGGATTACGAAAAGTATGTTAAACCCACCTATTGGTGGAATTATAGCGACCCTGAGGTGTCTAATTATACGGAGGACTTAAAGAGAGAGATTCTCGGAGACGAGAATATTACCCTAGGTGAAGCTGTATCTAAGATAAGGGATTTTGTAGTATCAACAATAACGTATGAAGTGCAGGAGAAAAGGGTTCACGTTAAAAAAGTTTTAGAGCTTCATAAGGGAGACTGCAGCGATTACTCCGACCTATTCGTTACAATTACTAGATGCATTGGAATACCTTCAAGAAGAGCATTAGGGCTAATATTAACTGATTGGAGCGATGCTGAGAGAAGCTATAAACCCTTAGGACACGCATGGCCAGAAATCTATGTTCCCGAAATAGGCTGGGTTCCCGTGGAAACAACTCTTACCTCAAATGAGAGCGCTCTTGGTCCAGGAGAGTTTTCGTCAGCATATTTGACATTGTTCATAGAGGAAGAACTACCTTCTGTGAATAAATGGGATCCCCTCAATGGGGACCTCCTGGTGAAACCCGATGAAACATGGTATCCCGGTTATGGTCTTCCCCTAAAACTCGACTCTGCACTCAATGTCGAATCCCAAATAAAAATATCCCACTTCTCAAGCGGGATGAGAATAGGAAGTGAAAATTTTGATGAATACATATTCTTATCAGCAATATTTCTACTGGCATTCGTTGCGCTTAGTACTATGCTGGTAATGTGGAAGAGAATGAAATCTTATGAAAAGGTGTTAATCGAGGTGAGCTCTATTTGAGAGACGAGATAACGGTGCTTGTAGGAATAGGGATTATTTCTATTTTACTGGTAATAGTAATTTATAACATCGCTATAATTCCCATCTCAAGAGGTCCCAGTGGCATTCCCGTGGTGGTTGCAGGCTACGCGTCGAGTGTTGAGGGGAAAGCAGATGTATTTTTCGTGTTCAGATCCTCGATATACGTTGGAAACAGGACGATGATTTCAATTTTGAGGATATCATACGAGTCCCCGGAGCCAACTACATTGTATTATGTTGATAGAGATGCTAGAGCAATATATAGACTTGTAGAGGGGGATGACGGTAGCATTGCTTTTACAGGGGAATATACTTACTTGTGGATTAAGAAGCCTGTGAAACTAGGAGATGTTCTTCCAGTGGGAAAGGGCTACGGTGTTGTGACGTCGATTAATTCAACACTTCTTAAACTTAAAGTAGCTGATCCCAATTCTAGACACTACCTAGAAGCAAAGTACGTTCTCCTCGAGAATACAGATTATTATATACTTGACTCGCTTAAAATCTACAATAGTTCATCAATAATTTTTAAGCTCGTCGAACTCGTCACCTCATCAGAAAATATCGTTGGACTAATGTACATGCTACAACTTCCTACTCAAATAGTAATTCCATTCATCATATTAATTGCTATAATCCCCTCAATAGCTTTACTAACACTGTACTTAGACATAAGACGCTTGAAGGGATATACGAAACTCGTTTTAGATATGAAGGAGGAGTATTATAGATCTCTTAAAGATCTCGGTATAGAAGTTTCTGAGCAAATCGATAAGATAAGGAGACTTAAGAGAAGTATTTAACATGTTTCAAAGGTTTCCATAAAAACCTTTTCTACGCCAAGATGTTAAAGGGAGTATACCTTTATATTTCACGTACTTGCTTACAAGATAGCTTATAAGATTGTATAACTTTATTCTTTGCCTTCTCCTAGCTAATCTAAGCCTCTTCTCCAACTCTCTTAGAGAAGGCTCTTTTCCCTTAAACCATGCCCTCTCGATTCTTTTATAGATAAAATAGAGTACATCCTCATACTCCTCATCTATGTCAATATTATAGCCATCTTCTTCTATTATGTAGGTGACAATATCACCTATATACTTGCTAAGAATTTCCAAAGCTAACTCCTCGTCCATCGCTAACCAGCACCTTCAATCATATGCTCTACGCTGTATTAATAGTCTTATACCCCTTATACTTAAAAGTTATTACTCTTTGTAAACTGCAGTTTTCTAATTTAAAACATAGCTCGACATGTAATTAATTCTTAATGAAATATAACGGGACTAATGATGTTACTAGCTTCTTCCTATAATTTATTAACTACTTGCTGAGGGTTATGCTTGAGATTATTAGAAGCATTTGGTCTAATATTTCCATATTGTTATCTACTATTAGTGGGAAGCCTTTACTGAATGCTGTGACATAGCGATAATAAGAGGCATGTATTTTAATGGAATGAATTAGAATGATTAGGATTAAGTGGGTTAACTACATTTTGTCACGGAGACCTTTCCATTTAGATACGATCTGTGGAATTATTTGAATAATGTATTTAGAAATTCAGCAACACACAGCTTTCCCGCTAGTAGAGTAAGTCTTCTCTCATTTTTCCATAGACCACTTCTCAATACCTTTAGCCTAAAGTAGACTGGTGGATGGGGGTTCCAGGAAAGCCATGCTCTTATTTTACCCCACTTTGATCTCTCTACTCGAAGCCTCTTCCACCCTATTTTCTCTAATGCTCTTGCTAAACTATCGGCTCTTCCCAATATTTGCGCGGCCTGCATGTCCGCTCTTGTCTCAAAGAATTTAGCTAAGAAGAACAGCCCTGTTATTACAGCGAAAACATATAGGAACGCTATTAGCGATACTAGGCCATATGTTGGAATAAAGCTCATCATTAAAGGAACTATTATGTACACTCTACTCAAGTATTCTCCTGCAACTATAGTGGACAATGCAAGAGGATCTCTATTGTATATGTGGCTAATTTCGTGGGCTACAACCCCGGCAACCTCGTCCTCATCACATAGTGCCAGGAGGCCTGAAGTAATGAGCATTGCCGACCTTGACCTACTTATACCTGCTGCAGCAGCGTTGGGAATTATAGTGTTTAATATAGTAGATTTAGGTGTGTGTATTCCCATTTTCTTAGAAATTCTGTTAATTATGTTGTATATGTCTATACTTTTAACGTTCAACTTAAAATCATAGTCTCTAGCATATACTCCTAATATTTCTCCTGCATGAAGTAAGTCTATCTTTCCGTAAACTGCAATGAGGTTTCTATATATTTTTTCCTTCAAGAAACCTATTCTAGAAAGCATATTCCTCATAAAATCCCTATATTCTCCTTCAGAAATACTTACTTCGAGTAAATGGACTTTCCTATTCTCATCACTGAGTGTCCATTTTCCTAATTTGACAAACAATTTATCGGAGAATGCTAATAACGTGAACTGAAGCCCTACTAGAACTATGGGTGCATACTCTTCAAACGCGTATATGAAAGCAGCGATTATCATTAGTGTTATCAAGAAGTAGAGTATATTGGTGCTCATCATTTTTGTTATTATTTTGTCTTTTAACGTAACTGTTGGGGTCTCGGCGAAAGCCATTTTATCTGTAAACACTAAGTAAAGCTTTCCACGGGGTTTTTCGGAGAACGAGTATATTATCCTCCCCACAACTCTCTTTAATTCAATACAGTGTTTAGAAGTCGTTTCACATTCTAAACTTATGCTCTCTCCTGGTATTACGTTTAACTTGAATTCTACAAGATCGTCGTCTACCTTTACTCTACAATAGAAGAGAACATTTCCTTCCATCTCCATGAACGTGTACTCCACATGGGAGTACTTTTTCTTAAGCTCTCTTCTCAAATAGTCTATAAAACTCTCTACTTCTTCCCTCTTAATACCGTAGTGATATACTATTGCTTCCATACCCGTATCTCTCAAATTATTATGTCCGCTAAGCAGTATTCAAGGGTGATTAATAAAATTTTGTAGGTCATAGGTAAAGATTTTTCGACCTCCTCCAATAAAATACTCTTAGGAAACTAACAGGTGATATTGAATGCTCTCAGAGATCATAGTACTTGGACTCATAATGATTTCGATAGGAACACTGCTTCTATTCTTAGCGATAATATTATCAATTTTAAGGAAATCTCCGCAAGGAAAGGTTGAGGGGGGAGGAGTCATAATAATTGGCCCCATACCGATAATAATAGGTTCATCACAAAAGGTGTCATTTGCACTGCTCATTTTATCAATAATACTGGTCGCTCTCCTCATAATATTATGTACCTTAGAGTGGTGGGTGTCATGAGTGTGGAGAAAATATTAATCGCTGCCCTGTCATTGATATTCTTAGGAGTAATGATTGTTGTCATCGGAGGCCTTCTAGGGGGATTTACAGGAGGCTTTGTCTCCATAGTACTAATAGGCCCCATACCAATCATTGTTGGAGAAGCAACAAGTCCTCAAGTACTATTAATATTAATCATTGTAGGTCTCTTAATTACAATACTAGCAACAATATTCTGGCTGATCTATGTAAGGAGAACCCTATCACATAGATTATAATATTATTTACCGTCTGCGTACACTTTCATTATTGACTTACTTTTAGAGTAAAGCATTTAATCTATGCGTTCAAAACACTATAATCCAGTTTTAAGGTGGAATATATGAGAGGCATCCCGGCAATAGAGGGGGGTAGCAGGCTTATTGATAGAGAAATCAAAATAGGTCCTCTAATAGAGGAAGACGACATCGCAGGCGTGGTGGAAGTGCTTAAAAGTAGGAGGCTTGCTTCGACTGTTGGAACTGTTACTAGAGTTTTCGAAGAAGAGTTTGCAAAGAAAATCGGCGTTAAAAACGCTATAGCCGTCTGCAATGGGTCAGCAGCTCTCTTCGTAGCTTTAAAAGCAGCTGGGATTGGTCCAGGAGACGAAGTTATAGTGCCCTCATTCACATTTGTCGCTACGGCCACAGCTGTCTTACACGCGAATGCTTTACCTGTCTTTGCAGATATTGATGAAAAAACGTTCACTATATCCCCGGAATCATTAGAGGAAAAAATAACTGAAAGGACTAAAGCCGTGATAGTTGTCCACTTATTCGGACATCCAGCAGACATGGATAAGATAATGAAAATAGCCAGAAAACACGGTATTATGGTAATCGAGGACTCTGCTCAGGCTATTGGAGCAATGTATAGAGGGAAGTTTACCGGGTCTCTAGGTGATATTGGAGCATTTAGTTTCTATCCTACAAAGAATATTACGAGTGGAGAGGGAGGCATGGTTACGACGAACATCGACGAAATAGCGGAGAGGGCAAGACTCATAATAAACCATGGCCAAACTGATAGATACTATCATGAAATTCTAGGGTACAACCTTAGAATGACAGAACTCCAAGCGGCTTTAGGCTTAAGTCAGCTGAGAAAATTAGATAGATTTAATGAGATTAGGAGAAAGCATGCGAGAATATATAGTGAAGCATTGGGCTTTCTAGAGGAGGAGGGATTAATACGATTGCCTAGAGAATATGGGGATGTTTGCAGTTCTTGGAGCCTATACGAGGTTCTAATAAATAATGCGGAGTTAAGAGTGGGAAGAGACATAATATATAACGCTCTGAGAGCCGAAGGCGCTCCCGCAACAATAGCATATCCAAGAGTTCTCTACGAAAATCCATTATTCAAAGAGCTTAGAGGTCATGGGAAAGGCTGTCCGTGGAGGTGCCCATTAAACAAATACTACACAGCTCCCAAGTTTAGAGAGGGTCTCACACCAATCGCCGAGAATGTGGCTAGAAGATGTTTAACTCTTCACACAGATCCCATAATGGGAGAAGATGGTGTAAAGCTTGTTGCAAAAGCTTTTATAAAAATACTGAAATACTACCAACATACCAAGTAGTGGGTGCTAAATCCTTGCAGTTACACAAGAGAAATTAGTAAATCCTTATTCGCGAGGGGTATCTGATGGTAATAAAAATAGATAATAGAGTGAGAAAAGTTTTGAGAGAGGTCTTATCGGAAATGGTTAACCCTGTAGACATAATGGTATTCTCAGCAAGAGAGGATTGTGAATACTGTGAAGACACTATTACTATTGTTAAAGCGCTCGTTGAGGAATCCGGTGGTAAAATATCTCTTACAACATATTATAGAGAGAAGGAAGCCGAGGTCTTTGAGAAATACGGTATTGATAGAGTTCCCACAGTGGCTCTGCTAGAGGGTTATATAAGATATACTGGTATCCCGGCTGGTGAGGAATTTAAGGGCTTAGTGGATACAATAATCAAGGTTTCTAAAGGTGATAGTGGGCTGAGCGGAGAAGTAGTTAGTAAATTAAGGAGGGAGCTGGTGGGAGCGGTATACGTTGAGGTGATAGTAACTCCAACATGTCCATATTGTCCAATGGCAGCTGTTCTATCCAACATGTTTGCGCTTGAGGCGAAGGGGAAAGTGGTTTCAGACATTGTTGAGGGAATAGAGAACTCTGATATAGCTTATAAATATGGGGTAACAGCTGTACCCTCCATAGCCCTTAACGGGGAATTAGAGTTCATCGGCGTGCCCGACGAGGACTCTTTTCTTGAAGCGTTGATAAAGTATCAGAAAGCTGAGTATTCTATGCCTATAAGGAGACCAAGCTAAGTGGTTGTCCGTGCTTTATCTTTTGGTAACTAAGAGTATTTTAGAAACTTGCACGGACTTCCCCTTCATTGGGATTGGGTTTTCATCTCCCTCTAGGGCTTTCATCCCCCTATTTACCACTTTGGGGACACATCCTCTTTAAGCTAGATTCCAAGAAGCATTAATATCTCTGCTAGTTACTACTCCGTTAGGTAGCTTAACCCACCTATAATTGATAAACTCTAGTTCTCCACCTAATGGTGATGTCTTAGATGTCCCCTTAGGATTAACATAGGTTACCATTAATCCCTCTAGTAATGCTTTGTAATGTATGTGTGCTTGTATTCTACGGTAAACCCATAATGATAGCTCCCAGTTAAACCTCTTACCACCATTACCTCTAGTTCTTAACTTATTAAGGTCTTCAAGAACAATCACTGCATTATACTCTTTTGCAATCTCCACTATTCTTCTTGAAGCATAGTGTGAGGAATCTATGAGTGTGTTTCTAGCTCTCCTATAATGCTTTCTAATAACCTCTAATACTTTACTTATTAAACCTCCACGACTTAGGATACTTCTTTTGTGGTTTTTCAGCCATCTTTCTATGTATTAATGCTCTAGTTAAACCATTAAACGTATAACACCCATTGAAACTAGTTTACCTCTCAAATCTACAATCGTATATGTTATATTGTTAAAGTTTACGTCTACACCCGTAACTGCTCTTAGAGGCTTAACTACTACCTCTCTTTCAAATGTTAGGTAAACCCATGTTGTGTTATCCCTATAGCTTACTAAAATCTCCTTAAGCTTCCATTCACCATTAAAGTATTTGTCTAAATGCTTATACCATATCAGCTTTAACTCTACCCATTCACCATTAAGAGCCGCTATTCTCAATACCTTATCCTCTAAGTTTAGCTTATAATCTTGGTAGTCTAGCTGTTAGCCTCTTTAAAATTGGCTTTGAAACTTTCTCTCCATTCTTCATTTTCATTCTCATTGCTTTTACTATCTCTCTAGTTCCCCTCTCAATCTTATGACAATGATGTGCACGAAAACCTTGCTCCTTAAGTATCCTGTAGAATTTATGGTGTAACTCCTTTATTGATGGTATGTAGTTTAAATTCCATATCTTGTTTACCACATATTGCATCCAATCACGATATGCTCTAAGGAAACCTATTAGGGTCTGGGAGTTTGGGTAACCGCTTTCACCTTAGCGGTTACTTTAACCTTCATCCTCCCAGACCCCACATAACTATATAGATAGCAAAATATATAAGATTTGCTATCTATACTCACATATGGTGATAGATATTGTGTGAAGTCTACGTTTTTGAAGCTACATTAATGAAGTTCTCTTACGATAGAACCTTAATCTACCCACCAAAAGAGTACCAAGAGAAACTAAAGAAACATAGAGGAAAGAAAATAAAAGTAATTGTAATCATAGAACCAGAATAAAAGGTTTCTAAAATATTTAAAAGTTACTATAGTTTCTAAAATAACCTAGGTACTCAAATAAGTGAATAGTCTAAAGTATTTCAACGCCCTCCTTAAGCATTCTATAAGTTGTTAGGAGCTCGTCTACGTCTACCTTGCTTGGACCAACGGTTTTAACGGTTATTCTAGATCCAGCTAGACCTAATAGAGCTGCCTTATATGCATCATAGCTTCTGGCATATTCGTAGGTAAAGTATGCTGTGAAAACATCTCCGGCTCCAGTCGGGCACACTCCTTCTAAAGGGGGTACTCTTAAATTGATGAAACCTTCACTACACAAAATTTTAACCTCATTTCTAGCTGTTGAAATGGCAACCTCGACTCCCTTCCTAACTATAGTCTTTAAGCATTTTTCTATGTCGGCTTCCCCCGTCAAGGCTCTTATCTCCACAAAGTTTCCTCTGACTATTGTAGCCTTTGCAATAATTTCTAAAATATTTGTTCCAAGCTCTGAGACAATTATTCTTCCATCTCCGATATTCTTCCTAACAAAGCCTTGTATGTCAACTGATACAAGACTCTGCTTTGCTAAGCGAGGTATTTCCGTTACATCAACTTCATGGTATGTCGGAGAAACCATCACAATGCCGGCTGTGGAGGTTATAGGCGAAATTTTAGCCGAGCTACTCAATAATACTATCCTCTCAGGATCAACAGTGTAGTCGAGTAGGAATCTAGTAGTTGTTTCATTATAGTATGGCTCATTTAAAATTAATTTACTCTTTAAGTGCTTCAAGTATTTTTCAGGAAAGTCTCTTCCTAGTCTGGTCGTAACATAAACTTTTACTCCTAATGACGCTAGTGCTAAACCTCCGTATGAAGGTGGCCCTCCTAGAATTTCTCTAAAAAACTTCTTTCTAGTAACTATGTTATCTAAAGTAACATGACCTATTATCTCAATTGAAGTCACAGGAATCACCCAAAGCTTAATACTGTAGCGGATAGAATTAAGTAGTAAGGTTGTCTAATTAAAACTGTTAACTGTGTAGAAGAGAGGGAGTGCTAGAGTATGCTTCCATGTGAGGTTTTATCTAAAAGGCTGTTTCCTGCTCTAAGAGGAGTTATAGCAAGAATGTTGATAGAGAAGCACGGGTTAAGCGTATATGAGACCTCGAAGCTTCTTGGGTTAACCCCTGCAGCAGTATCAAACTATTTAAGTGGCAAGCGAGGGGATAAGCTACTTAAAGATATTTACAGTAATACTGATATTATGGTGAAAATAGAGGGGTTGGTAGATAAGATGGCTAAAGGAAAGGCAGGACTAGAAGACTACTTAGATTTTATATGTACCATATGTATTGAAGTAAGAAAGGGGAAAATAGAGTTAAGAGAATTAGAAGAAGCAATGCTAATAAAGAAAATGTGTGAAAACCCGTTTAGTAAAGGTGCAAAATAGGATATGGACGAAAGTGAGACATTCTTTAATACGGTATTAGTGAGATATGGAGAAGTAACATTAAAGAGTAACGTCGTTAGGAGGAGACTGGAGAAGTCACTCGTTGACTCTATAAAATATGTACTGGAGAGAGAGGGAATAGAGTTCTCTGACGTGACCCTGATTCCAGGTAGAATTATTATAAAGACTAGGGAAGCTTTCAGAGTTGCTGATGTAGTGTCTAAAGTTTTCGGTGTAGTGAGTACATCTCCCTGCCTAGAAATAGGCAATAAAATAGAGATTATAAGGAAGGTGGCGGTAAATCTAGCAAGAAGCACTATAAAGAATAATTCAACATTTGCTGTGAGAGCTAGAAGAGTAAAGGTATACCCTATCACAAGTAAGGAAATAGAAAAAGTTGTTGGAGCAGACATTCTAGAGGAATTAAGGGATAGGGGTGTAAGAGTCAATCTGGATAATCCAGATCACACTATATACATTGAGGCCCGAACATCCAAGGCATACATATACAATACTATCATCAGGGGAATTGGAGGAATGCCGGCGGGAAGCGAGGGAAAAATAGTAGCCTTGATTTCAGGGGGGATAGATAGTCCTGTGGCACTGTGGTTGTTAATGAGAAGGGGGTGTAAGCCAGTTATACTACACTTAAATTTAGGGACTTATGCTAGCCAGAAAGTTAAAGAAAAAATTAGAGGAATACTAGGAGTACTGAAAAGATGGTATCCTAGACCTTCAATTACGTACGTCGAAGCAGATTATGAGAGCATTTTGAAGAGAATAAGCCAGAGGGCTCCAACTAGATACACATGTGTACTATGTAAGAGGGGGATGCTTAAGGTCGCAGAAGAAGTAGCTAGAAGAGTCGGTGGTGAAGCTATTGTTACTGGCGAGAGCCTGGGGCAGGTAGCGTCTCAGACATTAAGTAACATATTCTCCATAAACTATGGAATAAAATATCCTATTTTGAGACCTCTCATAGCCATGGACAAAGAGGAAATAATAACACTTTCACGAAGAATAGGCTTATATGAAATATCCTCGAAGCAAGCTGTTCACTGCAAGCTCTCACCAAAACTTCGAGGCCTACCTGTTACCACGAGAGCCAGCCTCGAAGTTTTAAACAATTTGTGGGAGAAACTAGAGCTTGAAGGTCTAGTTAAAAAAGCTGTTGAAAAGATGGAGGTAAAAGAAATATTCGACAGTAATATTAGAGAGATTGCTGTGTAAATTTAAAAGCCTTAGAGTGCAAAATTTAGTTCACATCTCCTAGACGGTGACATGCTATGGAAGAAGAAAATAATGATGTAAGGGAGATGATATCTGAAATAGAGAGAGCATATGGTGAAGCCAAGAAGTTGATAAAATCGGAGTATGGAAGGGGTGTAAATTTTGAACTAATTAAATCATTACTTTCTAGAAACTCGACTTGCAGTCTAGAGTTTAGGGAGCCAGATATTCAAATAGAGGAGAGGGGGGAGGAGGGATTCAAAATATTGCTCGATATGCCGGGTATTTCAAGTGGTGAAATAATAGTTTTGGGAGTTGGTAAGGAAATAATAGTGTTAGGGGGAATTAACGAGATAAGATACTATAAGGATATTATTCTTCCAGTGAAAATAAACAGAATATCGTGGAACTACTCTAATGGTACACTTAGAATAGATGTTAACTAAATTAGCCATATATAATGGTCTCCAATAATCGAAACATATATTCCCAGAAAAACTGATGGAAAAATACTTAAATGATAATTTTCACATTCTTCATCGACCTACCAGCCAAGTACACAAAAACATTTCTTCCTATTACTGGAAGAATCTCCCCGCCGCCCTTGCTATACAACGGTATCTCGTATGCTCTCAGAGGATGTCTGTGTATGAAAATATTTGTTTCTAAGTCTTCTTTATGTGAATTGATTAGTGTAATGCTAATCACGTTATTACTAGTCCTTAACCATATTGGTGTGATACTTATAGGAGAAATTTTCAATAATGTTTCATCCGGAATGTATCCTCTTCCTTCAACTACTCGAGGCGACACTATGGTTTCAAGCAGCAGTCTATATGGATTACAATAATTCTTCTCGCTTCTGAATCCCAGTTTTAATTTCTCCTTAAAGAATATTTTCAGTCTCCCCTTCTCTAAGTCCACTTTAATTTTCATATATGGAGATGCTAGTATTATTCCGTGCTCTCCACTAAAGTACTCGACTAGTTGAACTTTTTGATCTTGTACGAGATCAATATTCTCCCGACATATCTCTACGGGTATAAGTGATGGGTAGACCAACATTTTCCCGAATATTATTGGCGTATTAATGTTGATAATGGCCTCTCCATTAGAGTACATTAATACGTCATTGAATGTAACAAACATTTTAAGTAATCCGCGCTTCCCCCTCCAGGTTGCTAAAGCTATTTTTCTTGATGCTTCCATTCCTCTGAAGCGGCCTGATGATATCTCATATCTGTAGCCGTCAACATGCAGATACACGCCATCCTTAAAAACCTCTGAATCCATCAATCTACCTCTCCAATAACGTGATTTCTGTGCACTCTCTACAGGATACTTGGATTTAATACACCTTATTGCTTGAAGTCCACTGAATTCTATAGGATAAACTCCATTAATGCTTGAGAACGAGACCTTAACTTCATCTACGTTAACGTGATCCGCGATCACAAACAGTGTGTTCCAGGGAAGCACGTTAACTAAGTACTTTCCATTTCCCTCCGCACTCTTAGAAAAAGAGAACCACTTATAAGCGAGAGTTAAGAACGAGTTCAACAATTCTCTAGAAAATAATTCGACATCTCTAAGAATATTGTGTCCATCATCTATTTTCTTGGAGAAACCTCTCTTAATCCAATATTTCTCGCCCAAAACCTTCGTTTGAGGCCTCTCTCGTTTTATTCTGGAAATAATTGACTTGACGTCATCGAAGCCTACATGTTCCCTCTCTAATAGTATACAGTGAAAGATTTTTCCATCTACTCTTATGCAAAGTACGTCGTTTATGGGAGAGGAAAAAGCTACTACGAACTTTACACCAAGATTTGACAGAAAGCTCAAAACCACTTTATTGAAGAGCAAGGTGAAAGGAATCACCGAGAATTTGAACCCGGGCTTACCTATTAAATTATCCACAACTTTCCAGAGCAACCCTACATTTTGAGTATCCCAGTACAATACTTTCTCGGAGGAATTAGACACGTATAATTCCTCTAACCTCACTACGTCACTCATCTTTAAAATCTCTATTGAAGTGTTATCTCTTTTGGAATCGTGCAAATCCATTGCTCCACCCAATAACTACTACAATGACTATCTCTGTGAGAGAAAATAAATATGTTTTAATTATTAGACAAGTTATAGTTTGAAGTGTTTCTCTTCAGCATCAAGAATATGGATTGTAATATTGTTGCTAACAGAGCTAAAGTAGAGTGTCAGTATTTGACGAAAATTGGAATGCTACGAATAGCACAGTAATTTTCTTATGATGTTGAGAGACTATGTTTTAAGTCAATACTACTTAATGTTCTTTCAACATTTTTCTTAAGCTCCTCGGCCGTACAGAGTGGTGGTGGAGCATATATTGAGGTTTCTGGTATTGAAAGCGATAATGAGGAGGAATCTATGAAGCCCATGTTTGTTAACTTCTCAAGAAACCATGTAAATCCGAGCTCTTCTCCTCTTGGAATAACTATGTCAAAGATGTATTCGTTTTCCCTCGATGTCTGAGCCACCCTAATAACTAAAGGAGTACAAAACATGGAGTTTATAAATTTATTAGCTTCAGAGCTTCCACTAAATTTTACCCTTAACACCTTCATATACGAGGTATTCAAGTCTACTGGTATTAGAAGGGGAGTCCACCCTGCAATAACCCCCCTATTTTCGATGTGCTTTATATAGTGATATCTTAGTGTTTGGTAGTTCAGGCCAATACTCTTCTCCATATCTACGTAATCTATTGTAGGATTGGTTAAGAGTAACTCTAATATTTTGAGATCTACTGAGTCGAGAAGTTCCTTACTAACCTCTTTATACATTAATTTAGGTAGGTCTGGAGCTTCTATTACCTCTCTTATCCACTCAGCCCATTTATAAGTATATGATTGGCTTTGGTAATCATAGTAGGTGTGGGATACGACAGTCGTCAAAATGTCGTCAGATATTATCTCATGCTTGTAATCTACGATAATCCCTGTCTCCCTTAGATGATCCACAAAACTATTAATTGATGTCTCAGTTACGTCATTAACGTAGACCCCGACTTCTATGTTCACTCTAGAAGTTAACATTATTCGGATCGTCGCTATGGGCAGTTTCATAAGAATTCTATATAGTTTCAATAACATGTCGTGCTTGAATGACATTGAGAAAAATGCTTCCTTCAAACCCAAAGTAGGCAAATGTATTGAAGGTATTATTTTAAGTCCAATTCTAGTTAATCTATTCAGTCTATATGTTAGAGTACTTCTTGGAATACCTGATGTTCGACTCAATAAACTAATATTCCTAGGACCATAGTGCCATACTGCTTCGAGAAGCCTAGAATTAGATTCGTCAAGCTCTTTTAGAATAGGATCATTTCCTTTCCAAGGATTAATATTCTTAAAGAAACTAGTGTACTCGCTTAAACTGAGTTCGGGTGTAATCATTTAATGTTCACCTTTCCATATTGCTGTAAGGCTTGTGGGGCTCAGCAACTTTACGGTGCAAATTATTATTAAATTGCTAGAATTTTAGTATTCCTATTATCAATTTGAAGAAAATGTTCTTTTCTATAGTTTTTACTTTTTTCGATATAGTCCCATAATTTTAGTATATCCTTAGTTAATTCTATCATTTTGCCAGGTTTTACTTTTGCTAGTATTTCAACAGCATCCTCGCTTATATCAATAAGAGGGTCATATGTTCCTAGAAGCCTCTTTACATAGCTCTCCAATTTTATAGAGGTCTCTCTGCTCATTAATGTATTGTAGTGCATTTTTACTTCGGATAAGCCTTCTAGAAGCTTTATTGACACTCGTCCCCTGCCTTTAATACCCTTTACTAGGGTAAACTTAACAACACTAGGTACGCCTGCAATAAATGTTTCCAAGGATAAATACCTTCCTTCACTTACGGTTACGTCGAATCCTTTACTCTCTAAGAGCCTCACTAACTCTTTTAAGCCAATACTCTCCAATAATTGTCCCCGTATCTATTATCCTATAAGATATATTTTAGTGTCTTTCGGGCATCTTAATACAATAACTTCTCATAAAGTTTAGTAAAAGGTCTCGCTTATTGATATAAGGGTTATTTAAGGACAGGGGAAAAAATATTAACAGAGAAAATGATAAAATTATACGGCTGAGCGGAAGGAGTCACAGTAACTAATGAATAATCATGTTAATACAATATCACGGTAATAATATTAAGCTCTAAATTAAGCGTTGTACGTCATAATACATGCCTATAATGCACCACACTCATATATGAGATCAATCCAGTAGTGGTCTGAACCCGGAAATCAATGTAAAATGTAGAAATCACATAAATACAATGATTAATAATATTCCAGGAATGGAACACAATAGTATGCTAAAACTCTTTCCGCTATGAAGCCTTTTTTTCTGAACATATTTTAAACATAGTTAGCGTGTTTGAGAGCCAAGAGGACAAATATAGATTTTTCTAAAAGGTAAACTTGTATATTAGTGGAGATTTGGCGATTGCTATGGAAGGGAGTAAAATTAGCTTAGAAACTTTGAATAAAATAAAGGATATTGTCCAAAGGGTCATGGGAACAGATGAAGTCCACGGATACCCGCACGTCGAGAGGGTGTTAAAATATTGTAAAATAATTTCTGAACACTACGAAAACGTAGATACGGATATTCTGACCATTGCTGCTCTACTACACGACATTGGCAGACATAGTGCATTGAGAAAACATCATGTGGAGGAGAGCATTTCTATTTCAAGAATAATATTAGAGCAATTAAATGTGGATAAGAAGACTATAGAAAAAGTCTTGGACTGTATTATGGCTCATAGCTTCACTTACAATGTTAAGCCTCGATTATTAGAAGCTAAAATATTGAGCGACGCAGATAAACTTGACGCCTTAGGAGCTATAGGTATAGCCAGAGCATTCATGGAGTCCGGGAGAAGGGGAAGAAGTATTAAGGATACAATAAAACATTTTCACGAAAAACTTCTTAAATTATGCAACGTCATGTACACGGATATTGGCAGGAAGATAGCTGCGGAGAAGACCTTACTAATGAAATCATTCCTAGAGCATTTAGAGGAAGAACTAGAAACATGATTATTCTTAAGGAGGTCAGATCGCGGTAATATCGTCATGACTCTCCGGGGGGCAAGTATCATCATTCCATTAGTCTTAACCTCAACACATATATTAAGCATTTCTCTTCGGGAGAAGACAGGAATATTATAGAGAATGAGAGGGGGAACTGTATAAAGAGAGTTGGACACATGCTAATAGGAATAGGAGTTGCACTAATACTGCTTAGAGCAGGCATAGACGTATTTGTCCAAGTCACAATGATATCGGGAATTGCAAGCATTATACCGGATATCGATTTGAAGTACAAACATAGAAAGCTCATGCACAATATAACAGCATGCCTCCTAGCATCGCTAATAGTAATGCTATTAACATCTAGTATAATGTATTTTAAGGCATTTATAATAGGGTACTTAACACACATACTTCTTGACATGACCACTATTAGAGGAGTATACCTTTTCTATCCGGTATCGAATAAAAGTGTTAGAATAGCAAATTTAAGAAGCGACAGTTTCATGTTAAATATGATTGGAAACATTACGGGCTTAGCCCTAATACTAGCATGGCTTATAATGCTATTTCGCGCCTGAGGGAATATTATGTGTAAAATTATATTGCATAATGGAAAAATATACACCAATGATCCCGAAAATCCCACAGTAGAGGCTATTGGAATAGTAAACGGGGTTATTGAAGTTCTGGGAAGTTTTGAAAAAGTGAGGAAAGCGATTCCAGGCGGCAGAATTGTGGATTTGGAAGGTAGGATAGCCCTACCCGGCCTCGTGGATTCACATATTCACTTAAACTCCCTAGGCTCTCTGGCTGCTTCATTGGATCTGACCAAGTGTAATAGCATAGAGGAGTTAAAACTGATGGTAAGAAGGGAATCTGAGAATAGGGGTAAAGGAAGCTGGATTATTGGAAGAGGCTGGGATCAGGAGAGGCTTTATGAAAAAAGGCCGCCTAATAGATGGGATTTAGATGAGGCTACACCATCAAACCCTGTTCTACTAGTAAGAGTGTGTGGTCACGTCGCGTCGGTGAATAGTTTAGCTCTAAGAATTGCTGGAGTGAGTAGAGAGACCCCCGATCCTCCAGGCGGAATTATAGAGCGGGACAGTAATGGGGAGCCTACTGGAGTACTATATGAGAACGCTATAATGCTTATAAAAAGAGTTATTCCGCCCCCGTCAACAGAGCAGCTCGAGACAATGCTTTCAAAGGCAATTGAAGAGGGATTAAAATATGGAATCACTCTGTTCGGCTTCCCCTCAGCTACTTCAAGCGATATGAGGGCGTTAATGAACTTGAAGAGCAAGGGACTATTGAAGGCTAGAGTGGGGGTAATGTACGACCTGGAATACTTAGACCACCTACTCAGACTAGGCATTAGAGGAGGATTTGGTGACGGCAAATTGTACATACTCGGCGTGAAAACGTTTCTAGATGGAAGTCTCGGAGGTAGGACGGCTTACTTAAGAGAAGAATATAGTGACAGGCCTGGCTGGAGAGGAAAACTGCTTCTAAGCACCGATGAACTTAAATACATTGTTAGAAAGGCACACGTATCATCGATAATCGTAGCTTTCCACGCAATAGGAGACGGGGCTTTACAGACTCTTCTATCATCTATAGACAACAATACGTCGAGTATTGTTAGAATAGAGCATGCAAGTGTTTCTCCTCCAGACATTATAGAGAAAATGCGCGAGACCATGCCCATGGCAATAGTAGTGCAACCCCACTTCGTGATCTCAGACTGGTGGATAAAAGATAGAATAGGTGAGAGAGCTAGATGGGCTTACCCGTTTAAAACATTCATTGAATCAGGTCTAGTAGTAGCTGGAAGCAGTGACGCACCTGTGGAACCAGTAAATCCTTGGAAGGGTATGTGGGCCGCTACTTCAAGAAGTGGGCCGGAGAGAATAACTGTTGAAGACGCTATTAAAATGTATACTATTAATGGAGGCATTGCGATGGGGCTTGCCGGATATGGTATGCTTGTGAAGGGGGGATACGGTGATATTATAGTAGTAGATGAGGACCCCTTTAAAGTGGAGCCCAACAAATTAACGAGTATAAAAGTTAAAATGACTATTGTAGGTGGGAGAATGGTATACTCCAACTACTGAGAATATGCCACAATAATTTTTGAGAGTGTTATAATGTTCTGTGGAGCCCCTATTATTGCTGCTCTCCTGTTTACTACGGTTACAGGAACTCCAACCTTCTCTGTAATATCCTCCATCTCTTTCCAATCATAAACGTTGACTATTTCTAGTGCTATCATATCCGTAGTAGAAGTGATTCTAAGTAATAGTTCGCCTAAGCCGATACAAAATGGACAGAATGGAGACATTAACATCATTAAGTGTGCGGGCTTCTTCAAAAACCTTAATACTCTAATGGCCTCTGCTGGAACCTTAGGGTCTTCTCCTCCTGCATAGTTAATAGCTTTGGCCAGTAGCTTATAAAGTCCTCCGGCTATGAAACCCATAAAAAGTACTCGACCATTATATAATCCATGAATTATTGTCGATGGAACCCTCCTATTCCCCCTAGCCAACTCTACGATTATTTTCTCTCTGAATCTTCTTTGAAGGTAGTCGAAGTCCGCGATTAGCGTTTCATAATAGCTTTCATTATCTGGGATAAAAACTTCTATTTTCACAGGTCTCCTTATTACAATGTTTGAAAGCATGGATTTGAGTAGTGGGTGAACCTGCCAATCACTTTTAAAGTCTCTATTGGTCTCTAATTGAGACATTACGTCTATACCCTCCATATTTAGCCCATATAGCACAAGTACCCTCACTTGAAACCATACATGC
This sequence comes from Thermoproteota archaeon, assembly GCA_029258925.1. Classification (GTDB taxonomy): domain Archaea; phylum Thermoproteota; class Thermoprotei_A; order EX4484-217-1; family JAPDJV01; genus JAPDJV01. The sequence continues at coordinate 22,297 of JAPDJV010000051.1, forward strand.
TCCAAGAGGTTTTTCAGGAGTACAGGCCCTGAGGAACATTGGGCAATCCGTAGGCTCTGCTCTCCCAAGGATTATATCAGGACACCGGCATCCAGGCTTCACGTCTATCCACCTATCAATTCTTATATTGAAGATTTTCCTTGCATCAATACTGCTGTAGGTTTCCCTCAGTGCTAAGCCGCTTTCAGGTAATACTCCTATTCCTCTCCAGTCTGCATCTACTACTTTAAACACTTTCAATATGTATTCTTTAGCCCTTACATTCCCGTTCCAGCTGACAGCTCTGGAGTACTCGTTGACTATTTTCGGCTTCCCCTTAACAAGCATTTCTAATAAATCCATTACTGCAAGTAATACATCTATGGGTTCAAAGCCTGTTACAACTACTGGAAGCCCGCAATCCTCTGCAATGAAGCTCCATGCTCCCGCACCGGTTATTGTTGAAACATGTCCGGGAGCTATTATTCCATCTAACGGAATATCGGGTTGCTTTAAAATATATTTTACTGCTGGCACAGTCAGCCTATGGGATACTAGTATACTCATGTTCGGGGGAATCTTGTTTAGGGCAACATAAGATGCTATTGTGGGCTGTGTGGTCTCAAAGCCTACGGCAAAGAAGACTGCTTTGCCTTTGGTTTTCCTAGATTTCTCAACAGCATCTCTGAAACCATAGACCACCTGTACGTTTCCACCCATACTTCTAGCATTTGCAAGACTCATTTTAGACCCGGGCACTCTATACATGTCTCCATAAGATAATACTAGAGCATCGTGTTCAAGAGCTATTTTCACAGCCTCGTCGATTTCTCTAGCAGGAACAATGCATACTGGACATCCGGGTCCAGCTATGAGTTTTATTGTTTCTGGAAGAACATCTCTGATTCCATAATAGGTTATCGTGTGTTCGTGGGTGCCGCAGACATGCATTATTTTGATGATCTCTTTCTTCTCTTTTTTAACTAGAGTTTTCACAAGCTCTGTGATTCTATTACATATCAACTTAGCTATAGCTGGATCCCTATACGCTTTAATAATCCTACTTACAGGTGATTCTCCCATGGCTACCTCACTAACTCCCTTTCAACTCTACTTTTAGGAAACTCATATATGTGTATTTCAAGTATTGAATTGAGTAGGCTATCATATAGCAAGGAGGCCACGGATATGAGCTCCATAATAACACTTGCACACGGTAGCGGAGGTATAAAAACAGGAGAACTCATAAATAAAGTTATCAGAAGTATTATCTCCTTTAAGAAAGTATCTAGTGGTGTAGGTTTAGATGATCTAGACGACTCTGCCATCATCCCCTTAAATGGGGAAATGCTTCTTGCATTAACTATAGACAGCTACACTGTTAAGCCAATATTCTTCCCAGGCGGCGACATAGGTAAACTAGCTATCACTGGAACGATAAATGACCTCGCTGTAATGGGTGCTCTACCTATAGCCATCGTAGACTCCATCGTGGTTGAAGAAGGTTTTAGTATTGATAATTTAAGGAGAATTGTTCAATCTATGAACGAAGTCTCAGTCAAGGAGGGGGTAGCTATTGTAGGAGGAGATTTTAAGGTCATGCCGAAAGGTAACGTGGATGAAATAGTCATCACGACAGCTGGAATAGGTTTAGTGAGAAAAAACGAGCTAGTTCTTGACTCCGGAGCTAAGGTTGGAGATAAAGTTATCGTCACCGGGACAATCGGTGAACATGGTGCAACAATATTAGCTATGCAACTAGAACTAGAGGCTACCGATTTTAATCTGCTATCAGACTGCTCGCCTATTACAAAAGTGATTAGAGAGGTGTTAAGTATAGGTGGTTTACATGCAGCTAAAGATCCTACCAGAGGCGGTTTAGCTACAGCTTTAAATGACATAGCTAAGAAGTCGCAAGTAAACATTGTCATTAGGGAGAGAGATATCCCGATATCTAGGGGTGTAAGAGCTATATGTGAATTAACCGGTATAGATCCCCTGCACTTAGCATGTGAGGGTAGAGCTGTGATGGTTGTTGATGGAGAAGTTGCTGAAACCATTATTAACAAATTGAGGAACATAGGGTGTAGTGACGCATCTATTATAGGAGAAGTGACGGAGGAGGGAGAGGGTTTAGTATTCTTGAAGTCTGTTGTAGGGGGTACTAGAATAATTGATCCTCCAAGAGGAGAAGTTGTGCCGAGAATATGTTGAACTATATATTTTCCTTCCTACAACGTCTCGAGTATTTCTAAGAGGCTATACTCCCATGAAGCCTGGTATTCGAAATGATTATTGACGTCTTTAATTATACAGTAGATCCAATAAGATACGAATAGTCCTAAAGTTAAGATAGATAATGCTATGTAAATTATTGAACTCCTATTAGGGATAGGTGTTGGCCTCGTCCAGGCAAGATCTCTTCCACAAATCTTTCTTATAAGACTTGAGAGATCTTCAAGTACAAAATCCTCTCTCCTCTCATGCCTGTAAAAATCTTTGTTCAGGAAGTGGAAAACATAGAACTTAATGATAGAGCCGAGTCCAGAACCCAATAGGAATACTAGCAATGAATATATAATTGCTGGTTTATGCTCCTTCTCGTACCTCATCTCTCTAAATTCCCTCTCAACGCTTAATAGAAGATGCTTTATTTCCTCCTCTATTCCCTTCTCAGACACGTAGCTATGAATATACTTAATGGCATCTTCTATCATAAGGCATTGCCTGTTAAAGTGATTGTTTCTTATGCTTACTAGAAGGTACACTAGGTAGCTTTCAATCAATCCGAATATGAATGATAGGACTATTAGGCATAAAACTGTATGTAATACTATGTCTCTAATAGTGAACGAGTAAAAGTTGTACAATGCCTGTTCTATAGAAGATAGCGTGAGTAGAGCAATTCCCAGGACAAGTAGAACCATTATTGACTCAATCAACGGTAAAACAGCCCATACCACACTAATCTTCCTATCAGTAACTTTCAGTTTTTCATGGTATCGTCTAATGGACTCTATTAGAAGCCTTCTCTCACATTCTGTCCCCATACATTTATTCCTCCATTAAAATCTTCTCTAAACTAGTTCTCAGGATTTAAGTGGCCCCGGCACGTGCTTCTAGCCATTTACTTCGTAAAATGTAGACGTTATTAATTTAACTACCTAATTATGCTTAAAACCTTAAGTATTATTATATAGCCAACGTTTTAAACATTTACCGATAATATTCAAGACGGGTATGTTCATGAAGAAGCTTCTGTGCAATACTGGGGTCCATGCATTAATAGCTTGTACGGATATAAATCATTGTAGCGGTATGTGCTTATTCGTGAGAAATCTCTTGAAGAATGGAGTGGAGACGGTAACATGTAAACCCTACAATATTTCAAGAAATGAAGTGGAATTGTGGAGGGAGAAGGTTTTATGGAAGACTCTTTCAAACATTCTAGATGTGGAACTACTCACTCTTCAAAGCAAAGCCCGGGTTGAAGCTTGATATTTTAGACCATACCTTGAATAATAGACGCCGCTATTACTACTTGTCCTGACGAAACTCCCCCATCTCCCCGCGGCAATTTTTCATTTAATAGTAGAGTTAAATGAGAATTTTCTATGGCATCTCTTATCCCCATTATAATATAATCGTTCACTGCTGCTCCTCCTGACACCACCAGAAACCTGTGATTTCTCTTCGCTACTCTTCTTGCAATTTCACCTAGAGCTCTACCTATAGCGTATTGCATTGAAAATGCAAGTACTCTGGGATCAATGCGATCCATTTCTTCCATGGCCTGTTCAAATCCCCTACTTGTCTCAACAATGAACTTCCCGTCCTTGAATCTTAGTGGCAGACTTATCACAGGCCCACCTATTTTAGAATATGCTTCAAGCTTCATTGCGGGCTCGCCCTCATACGTTCTCTCGTAACATATTCCGAGCAGAGCCGAGAATGCGTCTAATACTCTACCAGTGCTAGATGTTTCAGGAGTAAACTTCATGTCGATCAACTTCCTGAGAACATTTAACTCAACCCCCTTAACTGGTGCTTTAATGCTATTTTTAAGAAATCTTTCAACCTCCTCCCACCTCATAAATTTGCTGAGAATGCTAACTAACATTCTTACAGGATAGATTGTTGCAAGATCTCCTCCTGGCATTTTATGGTATTCCAAGTGTCCAACTCTACGGTAACCGCTGTAGGAAGCTAGGAAAACCTCACCTCCCCAAATCTTGTCATCATCACCGTATCCGACTCCATCAATACCTATACCTACAACCTCCTCGTCTGGCCGTATCCTATGTTCAAGCATTACTGAAGCCATATGTGCATGATGGTGTTGTACTCTAATTATTTGGAGACCGCTTCTTCTTGCCTCCTCTTCAGCTAGCTTAGTTGTCGAGTATTCTGGATGTAAGTCGCATACTATCACCTTATTTCGATCTGATATACCATAAGCTTTTTCCAGAAAATGCAACGCTTTTCTAAGAAATCCTATTGTTTCAATATTCTCGCAGTCTCCTATGAACTGTGTTGGAATGACATACTTTCCCACTCCTATGGCTCCAGTATTTGAGAGCATTGCTCCAAAAGCCACTATAGGCTTCTTCGACTCTATGGTAGATACTAGCCATGTGGGGGCATATCCTCTCGACCTCCTGATGAAGGCTGTTTTTCCAAGAGTTAGCCTCACAACACTATCGTCGACTCTATTAACGATTTTCCTATTGTGAACTAGGAAGTAATCTGCTATCTCAGATAGTTTTTTCAAGGCGCAATCTATTGTGGTACACATTGGCAACCCCCTAGGATTACCGCTTGTCATTATTAGGAACTTGTCTTTAGTGTTCTTGAGGAGAATGTAGTGGATTCCTGTGTAAGCAAGTTCTACGCCTAACATTGACAGTCCCGGTGCAACGTACTCTGAAACGGGACTATCATCCCTCTTAGGAGCGAGTACTATTGGTCTTTGAGGGCTTACTAGGAGTTTTCTAACTAAGTCGTTGACTAAGATTATCTTCGAGGCAACATCCACATTTAAAGCCATTAGAGCAAAAGGTTTCTGCTCTCTCTTCTTCCTCTTCCTCAGCTCGAGGACTACGTCATCATCTGTTGCAAGACATGCTATGTGGAATCCTCCCAAACCCTTTATTCCAATAATGAATCCCTCATCAACAAGTCTTGCAGCCTCCTCTATGGGATCGACACACTCGATGACCTCCCCCCTATTATCTATTATCTTCATTCTAGGTCCGCATTCTGGACAAGAAATGCCTTGGGCGTGGAATCTCCTAATATTTCCTGGATCCGTATACTCGCTTGTACAGTTCTCGCATAGGGGGAAGTCTCTCATAGAGGTATTTTCTCTATCGTAAGGTATACTATACATGATGCTAAATCTAGGACCGCACCAGGCGCAGGAGTTGAAAGGATAGTTAAACCATCTGGAGCCTTCATCCAGAATCTCTCTTAAACAGTCGTCACATATTGAGAAGTCCGGGGGTATCATGGATATTTTCTTTCTCAATGACCCGCTTTTCAGTATCTTGAATTCAGGGAAATGGTTTAAGTTGGCCTCTTCAATCTCTACTTCCTCTATGTATGCTGGCCACGGTTTAGCTGTGGCAAGTTTGAAGAGGAACTCTGAAATTCTACAGGTCTCTCCCTCTACAAATACTTCAACATCTGATCCACCTAAGTTTCTAACATAACCTCTCACTCCACTGTTTACTGCAATCCGGTAAATGAAGGGTCTAAAACCTACCCCTTGAACCACTCCTGAAATCTTGAGTCTGAGGGCAATAACCTCTTTATCATCAACCATTACTTGTACATGCCTCTTAGTGCTTTGATTCCCCTATTTTTAGCTCCGTTAACGTTTTTAAGCTCTACGCAGAAAATCCCTATTAGGAGGATTGTGGGAATTGTGTCTCGGGGTTCCTGGCGTGGTCATAGAAATAGAGGAAAACACTGCAGTAGTTGACTTTGATGGCATAAGACTTAGAGTCGACACGTTTCTTGTGCCAGATGTTAGACCTGGAGACTTCGTAATTGTACATGCCGGCTCAATTATTGCAAAGTTAAGCGAGGAGGAAGCTATGGAGGTAATTAGCGCGTGGAGAGAGCTCTTAGCGGCTCTCGGAGGAGAAAGCGTCTAGTTGGTGAATTGTTTAAATGTTCAAAATAATAGTTGTAAGTGATAGAATCTATGATGGAAGAGCCAAGGATGTTAGTGGGGTGCTGGCTGAGGAAATAATTGCTAAAGCAGGCTATTCTGTATCAAAGAAGGTTTTTGTGCCAAACGACTACGTGATGATCATGAGAACAATAATGGAATGTGTAGAAGAAGAACCAAGTATAGTTATTGTAATAGGTGGAACCGGAATAGGGCCAAGAGATATCAGCGTGGATGTTGTGGAAAGATTATTCGAGAAGGAGCTTCCTGGCTTCGGAGAATTGTTCAGAGAATTTTCAACGCGATTGATAGGAGTCTCTAGCTGGCTCTCCAGAGCCACTGCAGGAATAATACGTAATATGCTTGTTGCAGTAGTTCCAGGCAAACCTAATGCTGTTGAACTGGCTTTAAAGGAATTGATATTGCCGGAAGCGGATCACATAATATCAATGCTCAAGGGATTGAGCCACTGGGATGAAAAGTAATGGTCTGGTACGGTATTCTCAATACGGGTGGACTTGATCAAATGGATCAAGTATACACGTTGCAGGACATCCCCTAGCCTCGCCGAGTATAATCCAGTCTCGCAGGTCACTCCTATATTTAGGATCTGCCTTTAATATCAATTTCAGTCTCTCGTAAGATCCTAGGAGTCTTGGGCCCTTTATTTTAACTACGATCCATTCACCTTCCTCACGCACCTTCCAAGCTAATTTATGTGCAACACCTTCAACACCAGTTTTTAATGGTATCGACGTTAACAAGTCTTGATCGTCTGCCCACACTTCCATAGAAATAGGTCTTAGTAGCCTATGTACCCTCATAGTAAAGTCAAAGCTATTTGTTTTTAACTGGCCGATTCTATATGTAAAACAAGCGTTATAATGGTTCCCATCTTTACATGCAAATATTCTAACATTATCCCTTATGTTCACCGACATGAATTCGCCTACATTTTTTCTACCATAGATTCTTGAGACTTCTAGGGGGTCAACACTTACTCTAATATATTTTAAAACTTTTAGGGGATGTCTTATTTGAAGTATGCTGGAATTTACCCTCATTCCATCTATAGTAATGTAAACTCTGGGCTTGTCCGATATTCCAGTTATAGTCGAATATGTTATTCTAGGGTTCTTCTCTCCAAGCTTCATATATGTCCTAGTCTCGTAGTATTCGAGAACTCCACATCTATGTATAGTCCAGTTGACATACCTATCTGTAATCCAGTGAGAATTTACGAGCGATGATAATATTGAGGACAGGAGATGCAGTTTAAGTTGGGTGTCTTCAGGTTCAAGTATTCTCCTATCAATAACTCTGCAGAGACCTACTAAAGGTTTTTTAATCACGTAAAGGAATTTTCCTTTAGACTTAAACTTACCCACTATGCCTAGATTCTCCAAATCTATTAGGATCCTCCTAACTTTAAAATAGTTAAGTCCCAGTTTTAGGCAGAGCTCGTTGAGTGGTAGTGGGCCGTCATTTATTAATATATCAACGGCGCTCTTATATACGCCCTCTTTATCGCTAACTACCCTTAGGAACGAAGCAATATACTGCGATCTCGTTTCCTCGGGAAACCAGTAAATGTTCGCCATCAGCTCACCTTTACATTTAAGTGCAAATCTCCTTTCACATGATTACATTCAACGAGATATCTATTATTTATTTTTGCACAAGCATGCAAATGACAAGGAAGAAATAGCTTTCCGACACTCCTTGAACTGGGGATTTAATATGAATGCTAGAGACATAGTGCTGGCATCGCTTTACGCATCTCTATATGCCACTACTACGATCATTTTAGGTTTAGCTCTTGGACCACTCGTTTATGGACCTATACAGGTTAGGCTTAGTGATGCACTTCTACTAACACCAATAGTCCACGGAGTCCCAGCCATAATGGGACTGACTATTGGATGTTTTATTGCAAATGCTTACGTACTCGGTAATCCCATAGACATGGTATTGGGGAGCATTGCTAATCTGGTGGCCGGGTATTTTGTTTTTAAGATGCGTAGGAGAGGACCAATATTTTGCTCTCTAATAGCGTCACTAACTATCTCACTAATAGTAGGCTCATATCTACCGCTAATCATACCTGAATTCTTAGATGCTTACGGTGGGTTAACGTTGATGGCATTTGCAATAACCTATGGGGGAATATTTGCCGGGGAACTTATATCTACATTAGTTCTAGGAGTACCATTAATTAAGGCTATACTGAATTTGCGCAGGCAATGATTATTTAGAATTGAAAGATACATTATTATATCAGGTATCCGATTTTAATGTATGTAGGGATAGTTATGAATAATGAAATAATTCTTCCTCCACCCATAAAGAGAGGTAAGCTTTCTCTGGAAGAAACATTGTTTCTTAGGAGATCCGTAAGAGAATACTCTAAGAAGCCTCTAAGTATAGAGCAATTATCCCAGATTCTCTGGGCTACACAAGGCTATGTGAATAATCGTAGAACTATTCCTAGTGCCGGAGCAATTTACCCGCTTGAAACTTATGTTGTAATTGGTAATGTTGAGGGTGTTGAGAGAGGAATATACTACTATAATCCTTCGAATCATAGTATTGGGTGTGTTAAAAGTGGGGACTTTAGATTAGAACTTGCTAGAGCGTGCTTGAATCAAATGTTTATTGCCATCGCTCCCATTACAGTGGTCATCGCGGCGGACTTTAATAGGACTATGAGGCATTATGGAGATCGTGGAGAAAGGTATGTTCTAATGGAGGCGGGTCATGCAGGCCAGAACATATATCTTCAGGCTACTTCAATGGGTTTGGGGACTGTTGCTATTGGGGCTTTCATAGATCACATGGTCTCTAAGGTTATTGGATTGCCTAGAAACCTCTCACCTCTCTACATATTCCCAGTTGGGTATTCATCCGGTGTAAGTTGACTATCTCTCCAAGGCTTTCACGCAAGCCTCAACCAAGGGATTCCAATAATCTGATAACTCGGGGCTGTATGCCCAGTCGGCTGATGCTAGTGTTTTAACAGTGGTCTTCATTTTTAGCAGTGTTGTGAGAGCTGGAATAAGTGGTGTTGGATTGAAGGGACCTATGTATTGGAATCCTAGAAGTGAACCTGTTATATCATTATACAATATTTTCACGGTTATCTTCTTCAAGTTGCTAACGTATCTTGGTTTATGTGGTAACCTAAGTATTACAGAGTTTGCGGACAAATTTGCCCAAATACATGCCCTGGTATTCAAACCTATGGACAATACAATGTTTTCGCCAACTTTTATCGAACCCACTGGTACATGTCCATTATAGGGGAGAATATTTAATCCTTTAATATGGTATGCGGCGATACGAGCTTGCTTTAAAGCTGCTGTAGCCATCATTACAGGCTCTCTGATACCTGATAGGATGTTAACTGATTCTATACAGTCCCCTATTGCATAGATATTTCGATTTGACGTTCTCATGAACTCGTCAACAACTATTCCACCCTTATTTCCAATTACTAACCCGCTTTTCCTGGCAAGCATAGTGTTAGGTTTAAATCCAATACTTGAAATAAGGATGTCGGCATGTATTGAAATCCCTCCATCTAAGCATACTTTTAGCGAATGTTCACCTAATTTCTCTACTCCGGCAACATCTGCATTATGGTAAATTTTTATTCCCATCTCCCTGAGCCCCTTCTCAAGTACCAGGCTTAGTTCTCTATCAAGCCAACTCCTCAACAGAAACTCTCCTCTATCGACGATAGTCACATCCATGCCTCTTTCTCTTAGTGCCATAGAAGTCTCGATAGCTACAGCACCACTCCCCACGATTACAGCTTTCTCAGCCTTATACTCTTCAATAAACTTCTTTATTTTAAGAGCTTCATCAATGTTATTGAGTACGAAAACGCCATTTAAATCATAGTTTATTTTAGGGTGTAACACCGGAGTAGAACCAGAGGCTATTATTAGCTTATCAAATTTATCATTCATTATTCCACTTGTGCTCTTCACAACAAGAATCCTTTCATTAACGTCAACGTCTACGACTTCACTGCCTACTTCAAACATTATGTTCCTAACCGCAAAGTCTCTTCTAGACAAAACAGTTAAGGACCTAGGATCTGTCACCTTATTAGATAAAATTAGGGGTAGTGCGCATTTAGAATATGGCGTATGTGAAGTCTTCTCATAAACAATTATCTCGCACTTTCTATCAATTTTCCTGAGGAACATTGAAACACTTGCCCCAGATACTCCTCCGCCGACCACAATAACTCTCATACGAATCACTTCCCAAACGCCTAATTCTCACAGTAATCTCGGTTTTCTCATAGAATCTGAAAATAGAGGGGCTAATACACTTGTTGGAGGCTAATGATTTAAATATTCCTTTAAAATCTGAGCAAAGACAACGCTCTAATGCATTGAATTGATGGCTGTGAATAGGGATTAACATTATAAGGGTTACATTCTTTTATAGAGATCTACAATGGGGTGTGGGTGTTGAATATTATCGTGGATAAGCTTAGAATGCAAGGGTATAGTGTTGAAATGATCGAGTATGGCCGGAATTGGATAATGCTTAGAATCGATGGATCGGCTATAAGAGTAGTGTGGATCGAGGAGACTGGAGAAGTATTTATAACGGGAGACACGCTGCCTGCTGACGTGAAGAAGAGTATAGAGTCCGTTTTTCTCGGTATTATACGTTCCAAGTGAGAATTATTTAAACACTTATTTGGAACCACTTAATTCAATATTACATCATAACTTGGTCAGATAATCGACCCTTCGACATCCCTTTAAGGGTTCCACCTATGTCGGCCTCATCATCTGAATATATAGACGTGAAATTGCCTTTTTATTATTTTTCCTAATGCAATCATAATGTCGTACTAGTGGTCTTCAAGTGGTATTAGCTCGTGTTTCTCCACACAATATCCTGTGGACTCTTTAAAGTATTGGAAACTTTTCTGGAAGAAACCTTTACATGCTCTCCTGTTTTTTCGAAAACCTTGCCCTCCGGCTACCAATAGCTTACTTAAAGAAATTATTTTCCTTAAGTCATTAGTTACTCTCGTACGGGAAAACATATATTGGTTTCATATTTTTCGAAACACTAGGGGGCATTGTTGAGGAAGTTTATGACCGGGAACGAGGCTGTTGTTGAGGGTGCTATTTTAGCTGGCTGCAGGTTTTATGCCGGCTACCCTATTACTCCTGCTAGTGAGGTTTTGGAGTTGATGGCTTCTAGGCTTCCTGGTGTTGGTGGTGTTTTTGTT
>JAPDJV010000022.1 GCA_029258925.1 Thermoproteota archaeon
CCGTTGGGCTCGACAGCCACCCATGACCCCATAGGGATATCTAAATCCCCATGGGCGAGGCAGGAACCGATGAAGCCATGTCACAATAAAACAAAAACACATAGAGTGATACGGTTCGAGGAAACGGCTCCAGGAGCTTTGGGAAGTATGCTTGCATCACTCACGAACAATCCACTTATCTCAGTCTCATGGTCTATGTTTACGACTCTCCCTATTCCAGCCGTTCCACCCGGGTGCCCGGCTCGCACCCTGGTTACGTAAAAAGTGTTGGGGTCAGCACCGGTTTTGGAAAGTATTTTCTTAGAGATCTCAACACCCATATCCAGTTTTCTCCGATCTCTCCGTAACAGGCTTATGTATTACACCGTTGACATCTACTCTTCCAGAATCATCGTCAGTAATCTTAGTCATTAATCCAAGGGTTCTATGCCTCCTAAACGCACGTATCTTCTTGAATACTGGTAGATACATGAACATGTCTAGGGGAGTATCTAGGATAGGCGACAGTATGAAACCGTGGTTCTCATGGAATTCGTCTATCAGCGTTGCCATACCGATCTCATCTTTCATATGTCCCTTCTTAATCATGCCGTAAGTGTTAACCAGTAGGTCTGCGAAGAAATTGCTTCCAGCATTGTTTATCCCTGATCTCTGGAGAATTATCGGAGTACCTATCCCTCCAGCTGCTAACACTATGCTAGAGGCATTGATCGTGAAGGCTCTGGAAGAACCGTGCCCGCGTACACCCTTCACTTCACCATTTGAGTGGAGAACTTCATCTACGAGGCCTCGGTGACAAGCCTCGCTCCAGCTTTAACAGCTTCCCCAATAAATCTTTGAGCAGACCATTTAGCTCCATAACGACACCCCAAGACACAGCTCCCACAGCTCCTACACTTCGAGGGATCTATGAACTTAGGCATATATTTCACATTATATCCGCACTCCCTTGAAGCATCCATTAGGATCCTAGCTCGCTCACCTATCAGGCTTTCAGGTAATGATATAACACCGAGCTCTCTTTCAGCCTCTGCAAACTCTTCTTCCAAGCCGATCCCCAAACTCCTCAACTCCTCTTGAAGAGCTCTGACACCGTTGGCAAACGTAACGATAGAGGTTCCTCCAACCATGAATGCCCTTAAAATCTCAACTCCCTCAACAGATCTCTCTCCTGGACTGAGATTCCTCAAAAACTTTGAGAAGCTTATGGAACCACTGTAGAACCCTAAAGCCCCTCTCTCACCCCCAAGCCTATGATACCTTCCCTTCTCCAAAATTACTACTTCAACGCCTCGTGTTGCAAGCTCTTTAGCAACAGTTGCACCCCCAGCTCCCGAACCAACAATTAAAACTTTGTCCATAAAATTCACCAGCAGAATTCTCCCCGCTCTTCAATCACATTGCCGTGTAAGCCATTAAGCAGATCAAAGACTTTTCTAATGCTACTCTGAAATCGCTTTCCTTAATAACTGAGAATAAAGACAGCAACATTACCTTACCTTACGTGAGTAGGGGAATGGAACTATTTAAGTGTTTGTGTCATGACGGTACATAGCCTTAAGCAATTATTTTAGTCTCTTAGCCGTCCCAGAGCACGCATACATAATATCTTTTAACCAAGGGCTCCCCTAGTAATGCTTCTTAAAGCATGTGGTAAAACGAGGAGTAGGGATGTATAGGCTTACCCATAGGAGTAATTGAAGTTTATGGGAGGATAACTTAAGCTCTCATCAGCAAGGGTTTAAGCAATTCCGCACTAGGTATCCCACGAGATCCGCCGAAGGATTAACTCCACATCACGGGCAGGAGTCAAGGAATACAGCACCACGGAGGACTAAGAGTCGAGGTCGGTGTTAGAAAAGGTTTCCATCAAACACTATCATATATCTCCACATCTAAGACTAGTATTTTTAAACTCCAAGAACACTCCTCACCTAGGCACTTTCTCACAAGCATAATCTACACTATCATGCCTATGAGCTTAGTGTTATCGTTTAGCAAGAGTTAGAGAGACCTAAAAAGGTTGGTTTAAGAAGGAGAGAAAATGCTGCAGTGGATTAGCGTTTGCAGAGAGTTCTCGAAAAACATAGCTGAACAGGTCATGCTGTTGCCATTAAAGCCATTTAATTGTATTGGCAAACTTTTATGTGGTGTGGGAACAAGCTACGAGTATCTGGTACTATTGAAGAATAGAGTTTTGAATGCTTCGAAGTAAACTGAAAAGGCTTTTACGGAGGGAGATCATGATACTGCTGTTCGTGAGGCTGAATACGCTGTATAGCCCTATACTAAGTTCATCATATACGCGCCATATAAGCTTCGATACCATGTTCATGGAGTTTTAACGTATCTTCTCTCAGCTAGTCAGCCTACCAATAATAGTCTTACAACAAACAGAGGTAACACAACCCGCCCACTAAACCCGAATCTCCTCCGCGTACCATGTAAACATTAGCTTCAAGCCGGATCGGAAACAGCAGTGTCAAAAAGGTCCCTAGAACCGTGTGTTCCAGCAACCACTATTTGATAATCTTCGGGTTGAACACAGTTCGTGACGGATGGCTTGAACACCGCTCTCCATGTTTTGAAAGTATGTTGTTGGTTTTTGGTTTAGCGCTCTCCTGCAAGCTCGCTGCTGGTGATCGTCCGTACACGTTTTGATGATTTTTTCTTAAGCTTCTGGTCATCGGTTACGAGTGTGAGTTTATTCTTCATGGCGATATATATGTACGATGCATCATATATCGTAATGTTCTCTTCAGAGGCTAGGTTAAAGACTTCTCTCTCTAACCCTCTTATGGACAATATCTCGATTACATTAAACACTCCGTCTATGACTTCCAGGAACACTAGTGCGGTATCTTTGTCAAGCTTCTTCAGCAACACGTGCTCCTTCCATACAGCGTTAAGAGACTCGTAAAGCGCTAAATCAAGAGTGGCTCCCTTGGCAAACGGCTTGACTCTGCCTTTCTTAATCAAGTTCACAATAGAGCTCGCATCAAAAAGGTACACTGCTACCTCCCTTCCCTATCCTCACGTATAATCCTGGCAACCTCTTCATCAGGTATGTGGGAAATCCTCTTGCTCAGCTCCCTAGCCTTCTCCTCGATCTCACTGAGCATATGCTTCTTCACCTCCTCCTCTAAAGCCCTCCTAATGACAGGACCAGGCTTAACCCCATATTTATCAAGCAGTTCCTTCAGCCTACGAGGAATCTTAGCGGAAACAGTAACATACCCCACAAACACCACCCTATATGTAGTACGTTTAGGTAAACTCATATAAAGTTTACCTAAAAGTCTTCCACCTACACCAGCCATACCCTAAGGATAACACCTAACAAGACCCATGGGTGATTATGCTATTTGTAGCAGTATCTAGTGTTTAACATCGACCCTACCATGTTACTATGACCTCATAGCGTTTCAGTAATTTCTCCCACTTCTCGTTGTTAAATCAGTAAGGTTTCCTGCCAAATATTAGACAGAGAGACATTAATCTTTACTGACAATCAATTATTCATGTTCGGCGCCTTCCGTCATTGCTAAACGAACAATCTCTTCCAGGACTCCAAAGCGGAACACACCTATGTTGCAGTCCTTAAGCATGGAGTCCACGAGATTCCTAATCTCATCAGGATGATCCTTCCAAACAAAACGCCTTTAAAGCTTCAGTAAATCCCAAGCGCCATCGCTGACATAGCTAACAGCATCCTTTATTTAGGAGGAGAAGCAGACGTTTAACTCGCTTAAGTTACTCTACTTAATTAGCTCTTGACTTTCTTTATAATATCTCATAAGCGCTTCAGTAAGGGTTGTTGGAGTAGACTATTTTTGCCGACACTTCGGCTATCTTACACTTAATAAGGTATTCTATAACTATATTCATGGACTGCGAACTCCATTTTGTTAAACATAACATATGTTTAACCAATTAGATAGTCTCTTCCATCTCTATTACTTCTTCTAATGCTTGTCCCCATTCATCCTTCAATACATATCTTTTTGTTTCAATCTTCCAATATTCCTCTCTTAACTCATTCGCTGTAGGCATAGGTGGTGATAAACCCATTCTCTTGCTAAGCCTCGTAATACCACTCTTAATACCAGTAAACCCCATTTCGTCTACAGTTACACCTCTTTTCTTTAATTCATTAATTAATTCATTTTTAGTGAGTTTCCGCCCTTGTTTCCAAGCCTCAAATACTATTTTGAGAAACATTTTTTCTTTATAGTTTAGCAATTTATAGAATCTCTTAACCTTGTCTAGATCCGGACTAGGTTGTTTAGGTTGTATAGTAGGCTTAAGAGGTTCTATCTTGCTGTCTTTTATTAACGGTCTCCAAAGGGAGAGAAGCTTCCTAACAATATCTTCAATAGGATCCTTAAGCATGTTAACTTCGAGTATTAGTTCACCACCCATCTTCTTTACATCATAAACCTTCCATACATTACCATCCGTTATTATAAAATACGGTATCTTATTTTTCCAGCTATAACTAAAGCCTAAGTCTAGAGCCTTCTTTTCATCGAGTTTTAAACCTAAGCTTTTAACTTCTAAGGCTATAAGCTTTCTACCATTGCAGTAAAGTACATAGTCAGGTCTACCACTCTCTTGCCTTTCCTCGGGTCTAACAATATCAGGATTCTCTATATCCCAGTCAAGAACTCTAAGCAGAGGGTCGATAAGAACATATCGCGTTAATGCCTCATTGGTTCTTAGAAGACTCTCGTATTTTTTAATTCGATTTCTAAGTTTATTAATAAGATCAAATAACTCCTTCATGACTTCTCACTGGGAGCTTTTCTTATAATGATTTAACATCTTCAAGCACCCATTCTATCTTATCATCCTCATTTATCTTCAGTATCCTTCTGATCCCCTCGGAATTGTCGTCCTATAGCATCTTCCAATACGTGTAATAGTTAGGACAAGCATATGTTCTAAAGCGCTCACTATAGAATACACTATAGCTTCTGATAAGTTTTACGTGAAAGTGTTAGTATAAGTGGTTAATTTTAATGCCGTACATAAATATATTGAGTGCAGAGATTTTAGCTTAGTGAACAATAAAAAATCTCTACAATATTAGGAGAGATATTGAAATGCTGGTTTTAGGGTTTGTTAAGTAAGCTAAATATGGTTTAAAGATGACCTAGTGGCTCCTTAACCGTATAAGGAGTAGGTGCAAGGAGTTAAATGAGGAATACTTTTACTGTAGGAGACGATTACTTTACAACCTCCAACAGTCTTCGGAAAAGATCGTTAAGGTCTACATCACGGGTTTCATTGTTAGCTACGCTAGGTTTATAGTT
Organism: Thermoproteota archaeon; assembly: GCA_029258925.1. Lineage (GTDB taxonomy): Archaea > Thermoproteota > Thermoprotei_A > EX4484-217-1 > JAPDJV01 > JAPDJV01. The sequence continues at coordinate 5,316 of JAPDJV010000022.1, forward strand.
TACGTAATCGGGGAAATTAATTGTAAAATTGATGTAACAAGTTTCCAAAATATATAGGTTCCATGAAGAGTTCAAGTACATTGCTAAGCTAACACTTCAACAGCCTGGCCATACCATGCACGGATATTACTTAACTATCTTGAAGAACTTATATGAACTGATATTTATTTACCATAAGAGAAGCTAAACAATACCTTGATCTACTCTTGAAGAATCTTAGAATACTACTGAGTTTTTAAAAGATAGAGTTGCTGGATTGAGGCTTCACTATTGAAGAAAGAAATAGAATTGCCAATACATTAGACTTGCTTATGGAGAGATTAAGGAGGATATTTTTACTTAGTCTAATAGCAATAAAATACAGTGATAGAGTGTGATTGAGGCTGTGGCTTGTTTTAGCTTTCGTTGATAACGAGTTTGAAGCCTATGTGTTGTAAATAGTTGTCTCATTGAAGCTTACTGGGGAATCGAACTTCACATCAGCCGAGGTAAGTGTTGAGAGCTTTAGCACTGCGGAGAGGCGGGTCCCAGGGTGCTTGGTGGAGAGGTCTGAGGTGTTAAACAAGGCTTGAGAGAGTAATTTTTCTACTTGTGGTGTTGCTTAGCGTGATATTTCTGTTAAGATGGTTGGTAGCTGTGTTAGCTTGGAAATCCTTAGACAATGTTTATCACCGTGAACCCCCATTCTATCTAGTAGTATGCCGGTTAATCCAGCAGCTTCAGCTCCAAGACAGTCTGCCTTGTAGTCGTCTCCAACGTGCACGATCTTACGGGGATGGATGTTCAGAGCTTTCAATGCGATATTGAATATTTTGGGGTTTGGTTTCTCGTAGCCAACGGAGCCCGAGGCTACTAGTAGTTCAAAGTATTTCATTAAACCTATCCGTGTAAGATATATTAAGAGGTTCTTCAGGGAGGAAACGTTCGAGATTACTATTAGGCGGAACCCCCTCTCCCTAAGCTCTCTTAGAGCGGGTTCAACATCATCGTATGCCCTAAACGCGACTCTATGAGGCAATAGGTCAACCACTTTTAATGCAAGGCTTCTTGAGACAGGTAGCCCTATTGAAGAGAAGAAGCGTTCAACGAATTCCACGTAAGCCTCCTCACACCACACTCTACCAGTCCTAGCCTTCTCCCTCCTCCACCAACCCTTAGCCTCAACCAGCCCCCTCTTAACCAGGTCAACGCTAATAGTGTAGCCTAGCTCCCTCAAAACATTATAGTAGAGTACGTGGTCTTCTCCAACTTCGTAAGCTATTGTTCCGCCAAAGTCCAATGAAACTACTTCGATCATACACTCCACTCTTATACTCTCTAAACAAGTCCTGCGTAAATCTTCAACGCTTATCTTATAAGGTTTGTGAACTACACGAACAGGTTAAAACACTATCTCCACGCAAAGGTTTAAACTAACGTAATAATTCTAGTGGGGGGTGGAATATCGTTAAGTCGGAAAGAATTATATATTTCAGATATCCGAATAAATTCAGAGGTATGATGGAATGTCTGAGAATATAATTCTCCGTGTTGGGAAAAGAGGTGAGATATATACTACAAAGAAGGTTAGGGAGATTGTTGGAATACATGAGGGAGGATTAGTTAAGGCAACTATAGAAGATAATAAGCTGATCATCGAGCCCATACCATCGATTAAAGAGTTGCTAGAGGATGTGGTCATGGAAGTTGAGCCCGGGGAAGCTGAGAGGATAAGTGAGGAAATGCAGAAAGAGGCTAACATATATGGTTGAGTTAATCATAGACACCACTTACCTTCTCCCATTATTCGGAGTAAGAGTGGGTCTCAGAGATTTTGACAGATTATTCCCCAGACTATTAGATGAGTTCGATGTAGCATATAGTCCAGTGTCACTCATAGAAGCTAAGTGGATCATACTAGCACTAACCCGTAGAAACATTATGTTAAGAATGAGAATGCTTGAGAGGTATATACGCGGACTTAAGGGAATACTTGCTGAAGAAAGACTTAAAGCGACGGAACTAACCAATCCCCTAATCGAGGAAGTAGCCGACAAACTGCTACTCAACGTAGGGCTAAAAGATTACTTTGATAGAATGATATACTCAACGACCAAGTACTATAATGCAACATTGCTGACCGAAGACGAAGAGCTGATGAAGATAGCGGAAGCCAAGCCAGGGCTCACCATAAAAATAACGAGTTGGAACAAAATGATCGAGAAATTGTCATGAAACAAATTCTTTTACTGATCCGCCTAACACTCTCTAAATCCGCCGCATGAAGCATCTATCTATTTGAATAGGCACATCCTTGATTTTCCAGTCGAGAAAACTCTCCAATAATTCTATCGTTAGATCAGGGCACTCCTTCAAACCTTACTCCTCAAGCTAGACAGGTGAATTAGGGTTCGAAGAACATAAAATGCTGGACAAAAACAAACCACACATCAAACCTTAAAGCCTCACCTAAAGACGATACTTACGCTCACAGGACTCTCAAAACTATTCTAAGACAAGATTTAACGTGAAACCTGTATAAGTTCTCCAAAATCTCCCCACTAAAGCCATCATCAACTATTTTCTCCGATATCACGAAAATATTTCAAACAATTCTCTCAGCGGTTAAGTGGCCTTTATATAGTTAAGGCATTAACTATAAGGATAGGGGTGTAATGTTCATTACTCAAATGCTGTTCGCCATGCTCCAATGGATACTCTTCATCATATTGGGGCTGATATTTCTCGTTGAGGTCGTTGTTAGAGCTGTGCGCAGATACAAGCATTTCCCAATACCCGCATTCATTGCACGCTTCATAGACAATCCCATCAGGAGGAGGATACAGCCTCCCTCGAAAGTAGTCAGCTGGATTAATATTAAGAGCGGGATGCGTGTCCTAGAAGTTGGCTCAGGTCCCGGAACATTCACTATTGAAGCGGCAAGACGTGCCGGGATAAGTGGAATGGTTCTCGCCATCGACATACAGCCGTCAATAACCATGAAACTCAAGTCTAAGCTTAGGAAAATGGGAGTAGTGAACGTGGAGCCCATAGTGGCATCAGTCCACGAACTCCCATTCCCAAATAAAATCTTCGACCGCACCTTCATGATAACAGTACTCGGCGAACTTCCAGACAAAGAGAAAGCCCTACTGGAAATCAAATGCACCCTAAAAGAAAACGGCCTACTGGCAATAGGCGAACTCCTATTAGACCCAGACTATCCGCGCAGAAAAACAGTAATCAAATTATGTAGGAAAACAGGATTCAAACTAGTTGAAAAACATGGAGGCATACTACATTACCTACTAGTCTTCACAAGGCTGGCTAAATGAAGTTAGCGGAAATGTTAGGGGATCAGCAGGATTCTTCGAAGAAGCAAGGAGGAAGACTGGAAGCGCTCTTTAGGCTTCCTCCTAGAAATTACGGGGGTTCCTGGCGTCCGCAGTAGTCGCAAGCTATCTTAGAGTTAGAAGCACAAGGTTTCTCATAATCATACTAAGGCTTAAATATTATAACATACTAAAACACAGATTACGTGTTTCGGACGAAATATTATAAGTTATGCTTTAGGACTTCAGTTTAAGGGTAGTCTTTGATATGTTTTACGTGCTTTCTATATCTTTGCTTAAGCTTGTTGATGAGGTGCTCGTCGGCTGTGTAAAGCGTGGTGTTGAGAAGTATTGCTAGACCTACATAGCTTGCATCATATATTGTGATATCGTTCTCCACACTTGCCTCAATAGTTCTCAAAGCATATTCACCCTTCAACCTATAAAGTTTGAAGCCGTACAAGCTAAGGCTCTCAATAATCATCTTAAGCTTCTCTAAACTAACGTCACGCCTACTATACTTGACAGCATTAACAACTTCAAAAGGCATTAGCTCCGGAGCGGCTATGTTAATAAGCCCGGATATGTAGTCGTCTCTAAGCCTTAATGCTTCCCCGCTATACTCCTCCTCTAAATACCATTTCACAACCACGCTGGCATCAGCAATCACGGTCTTCTCCACCTTACAGTCTCCCTCCACTTCCTAATAACATCAACACTACTATAACCTGGCTCAGGCTTAATTCTAGCTCTCTCATTTAAAAGAACGGCTTTAGCAAGATTCCTGGCCTCCTCTCTCTCAACAACCTCTATTATAGCCCTACGTATAACTTCACTCCAATTAATATGCTTTAACCTATCCATACGCTTCTTAAGTTCCTCATCAACTCTAACAGTTATTATAGGCAGAGCGATCACCGAGAAATACAAGTATATACACATATAAAAATATATACTACAAACACCTCGAGGCTCCTCAAAACACATCAAGCAATATTTTACCCAGATACATGAATACTGCAATTCTATGAAACTTAACGTCAAATACTGCCAACTCCTCACACGCTTACCAGCAATCAAACCCCCTAAAGAATAGGTATATGGTTGTAAACTCTCTGGAAGACGGAGAACTCAAATATTATTAGTTGCTGGTAGATTTATGCTAGACCGAGGTGGAAGGCATTTCAATAATCATCAGAAGAGCGGTAGAAGAGGATATACTTGGGATGATAGATATTGCTGTAGAAGCGTTTTGGACAGAGAATAGGAGATAAGAGTCGAGCTAGGGAAGTGTTCTGTGAGAAAGTCATGCCTAGATGGAAGAGGCTCTTAGGGAGCAGGAGTTCCATTATAGCAGTAGCGGAGGTCAACAACGATATTATAGGATTCGCAGTCTTAAGATGGTGGTTTGGGTGGAACGGCTGGCTTGAAGAAATAGCGGTAAGAGAAGAGTTCAGAGGAAGAGGAGTAGGCAGGGCGTTAATGGAGTACCTGATAAAACACGCCGAGGAAATAGGGTATAGGAGAATATGTCTAGCAACTCAGAGCGAAAAAGCTGAGAGATTCTACTCGAAGTTCAATGCAGTTCTCATAGGCGAAATCCCGGATGAAGAAGTGGGGAAACTAAAACTGTACTACATAACTATCTGAGACTAAACTTCTTCAAAGATGGAATGCTCGAATCGATAATGGAACATTTAGTTATGGTAGAGAGTCGTTAAATATTAGGCAAAGCACCCTACCTCTCATCTAGTTCCACGAGTTTAGGCAATGGGCAATGAAAGTGAAGTATACATTTTAAATAAGTGTTGAACCTAGACATTACAGCTGTTGTGGGGCGTGTTTAGCTATGGAATGCGTTTGGATAGATGATGAGTGGATAGAGGATTTACTGTGGTGCCCCAGCCAATGCTATAGGAGGACGAAGTGTGATGGGAAAACGTACACGCCGTATCTTAGATGGAGGTGGGAGGATCCATGGGAATTCTTGGTAGCTGAGGGAGATATCGTGAGCCAGAGAGGACTATACATCTACAACTTGAGAACGGGGGAAGCTGGCAGACTAGTGGGAATCGATGAAAATGGAAAACCCATCATAGAAGAGCTTAAATGGAGATTCGTGACAGGCGACTTATTCGCAGAGAACAGCATATTCTTCAGGGACGAGGAATATAAGAAGGCTGAAGAATATGCTGAAAAACTATTCCTTAAATGGATAGGGGAGAAATGTTAAAGAAGAATTCTCCAAGCCGCTGTGATTTTCACAGGGACAAAGCATAACCAGACTCCAGCCTACTAGATAAGTATGCAGCTTCTTCCGGCATCTCAATAAGCGGTTTGTAGAAAACCGTGAAATCGAATACGTGACATGTTAGGAATAGCTTCAATGAAATGCCAACTACACCCTATTACCGCTATTCACTTCGAAGATCCTAGAGTAGGACAGAAGAGATTTCTCAAATATCATGCTATTTCACCACACTATCAATACTTGAAACACATTAACTATAGTTAACCAAAATCTTGAACCCTCATCTCTTCAATGTTAAGTTATTAAATACGGGTTTCCAAATATCATTAAAGAGCATATAGGATAAAGTATTATATACATGGCATAACTAACATGCATTTGAATAGAGGCCGCCCTCTTTAATGTAGAGTGGGTGCTCATGGTTAATATTGACAAAGAGTATGTTGAAAGCACTTTAAGCGAAATTAGAGAGGGTCTGGAAGAAGCTAAGAGTATTATCACCTTAGATCTGAGAGATTATGTAGGAGATAGGAGAACGAGGTTTGCAATGAGGTATTCCATAGTACTTATCGTTGAAGGAGCCACAGACCTAGGAGTTGCGATACTTAAACAATGTTTCGGCGAGGAGGCAAGGAGCTATAGGGAGGTATTCGTGAAAATGGCGGAGAAAAGAGTCATAAGTCCCGAAGTCGCCGAGGGCATGGCCTCCTTGGCCTCACTACGTAACATGATTGTCCACCGATACTGGGGAGTAGACGATGTTAGAATATATCGTGAGGCTAAAGAGAACGGTATAAGCGTTATTGAGAAGTTTATTGGAGAAGTGGAGAATTATGTCTCTAAGGATCCTTGAGGATAAGAGAAAATTTAAATTCCACAAGTTAAGCCCTGATGAGAAGGATAAAATAGTTACAATGCTCTCCAACATATTGAACAAAAGGAAGGAAATAATATTAGCCACTATTTTCGGAGGCTTCGTGAAATCTAACATGTTCCGAGACATAGATATAGCAGTATTTACAGGCTACAGTATACCATACGAGAAGGCAGAGCTATATGAGGAAGAATTGTCCAAGAGCTTGGAATCCATAATAGGGTTGCCCGCTGACGTGAAGGTCATAGACTACGCACCATCATGGTTTCGTATAAGGGCGCTGGAGGGCGTAATCCTGGTGGAGAGAGCATACGGATTAGTGGCAAGACTAAAATTCAAGTCCGTGCAAGAAGTCCTAGATCTTAAGGCTAAATATTGCAACACCCATTTAAAACATGAGCATGGAACGAAATGAATTCTACACCACTTTATAGAAGAGAATAGCTTAGAGGCGAAGTATCAATATAGCCACGTTCTCAGATACATTATCAGAGACTATCTAGCAGGGGATAAATGGTCTGCAAGATGCGTGAAGTATTAAAGTTTGTGGAAGAATAGTGATCGTAACTATGAATGGAAGAGTTATCTCCGCGGCATATAGCGCGAGGAGCTTGGAAAACTTGAATAATGAGAGATGTGAGAATGGTGGAGAAGAAACTCTTCTACTCAACGAGAAAGACAGAAGTCTGATACTTATATTTCCTAAGCTAACTACGTAGAATATGTGTGGTAATTTACTTCCAATATCTTGGTGGCTCGCTACGTCTCAGCTTCTCCTTCGGTTCCCACCTGAACCTCCACAACCCTCTTCCAACGTCTTCAAGTGCTATTTGAAGCTCGCTAATCATCTTATCGCTTAATAAAACCTCATCGGCCAACGGCGATATCACTATATCTGCCTCTACTTCAGGAGACTTTGCATTAGATGCTACAACATTAACCCTACACGCTCTCGGAGCCAGCCATATTGGAACTAGTAGCTGGGGTGTTTCGGCTTCATAACCACTATTAGCTAGAGCACTAGTCTCAACAACCTTTTCATTTCTCACTATCCTTATCCTCACCACCATACTCAGACACCGCTCTCCTAACAGCTTTTATCCTACCAATCCTCCTCGTCCTATGATCCCTAATAAAACCTACAAATACCCTCCTCACACTCAACACTCCACCCTACTATATTCGAAGGATCAATTATAAAAATTTGGTAAAATCGTAAGTCTTGGAACAACTGTTTCGTCGAAATAGCATGAGGCCGATCACTAGTCTTAACAATGTTCACAAAGTCCATGTACTTGGAGTAGAACATGTCAAGAATTCTCAACATCCCCCACATGGTTTCCAGGTACACACTTACATGGTCAATGGGATTAAGGATGTCTACAAGTAGAGGACTGGGCGGCGGAGACTGCCATGCGAATTCATGATGATCCTCAGCGGGATGGCTGACTTCGAATACGTTATGTGCAGGGAATTAAGACCGCTCTTCATAGTATTCTGAGATCCGCCTGTCAAGACACAGTACGAAAATATTGGGGAATCTTCTGAATCAGAATAAGGGTGGAGAATGAGGGCGAGGCTTCGAGGAAGCCGTGAGAATACTGAGGGAGAACATTGATCAAGGTAATCCAGTTGTCATCGGACCCATAGACCTCTTAATACTTTGAATCCTAGGAACAATTATTGCGAAAAACATATAGAATTTCCCACGCTTAAGATTACGTGGTTTTCGTAATGGGGTTCTACGAGGAATTCGCCCGTAGATATCTGGAGGAGGCACTAAAGGATATTAAGCGAGCAAGTAAAGGATACGAGGAGAAGGATTTTCCTGAATGCGTATTTCATGCTCAACAAGCTGTGGAGAAAGCAGTCAAGGCTATGATAGAGGCTCGCAGAGAATACGTATATAATCATGGTCCTAGACTGGCCTCTCTCTTCATTAGGATCTTCGAGGATGAGTGGAGACCGGAGTTTGAGGAAGTAGTCGATATACTTGGTTGGTTTACGGAGTATTATACGCGATCCAGGTATCCCTTCCTACTTAGAGGAGCCATAGTCTCGCCGAGCGAATACATAGGTGAAGACACGGCTGTAAAGGCTATGGGTAAAGCTCGTAGGGTGGTGGAGATTGCGAGAACATATCTTAGAGAGAGAGGAGTTCTATAAGTTGCTCCTTGACGTTGTGAAAGATCTGTTAGGCCGAGATTTGCTAAGCGTCATAGTGTTTGGTAGCACCGTGTATATGGGTGGAGGGAGAGATGTGGATGTGCTCGTAGTAGTCGAAGACGATATTGGTATGAGGGAGAAGAGGGAAGTGGAGTATAGCATATGGAGAAGACTATGTAGGAAGCATAGAGTTTGCGACGTAGATCTCCACGTGCTCTCATTCAGAGATTTCATATTAAACCTGGAGGTAGCCTCATTCTTATCGGGCTTGGCTCTAGGCTACGTAGTAATATTCGATGCCATAGGCGTGGAGAAGTATATTCTTGAATTCTTAAACAGGTTATCGAGGGAGAAATATATTCTACACAATAAGTATGGGTCCTGGAATTTAGCATTCTTCGCTAAAGTCACGCTAGCTAGGAGAAGAAAGCATAGCAGCCTCAAATAATACGGTCATCGATTCAACCGTTGAGGAACCATTGAAAACCTCTATCTGTACTAATTTTATTGGAAAATATTGAATCGCAGCCTTTTAGTGAAACAGTAAACCCTTATCCACTAAGACTTAACAAATAAAGCACTTTAGATTCAAGCTCTTAGGCAAAACTCCTCGACCAGACAAGTAGTGCCAATTCGGCCAGTCTCGAGGCATGTTTCTCAGCATCCGTAAAAGCCCTTGTATCGCTGAGTATCTCACCGTAGTCAAATGCAATACCCATGACCCCCCTGTCACCTATGATCATCCTATGCTTCAACCCCCAGTTATGTATGCATGTGAGAGCCGAGTCTAGACCGTAGCCTCTTCCAACAACTATTGATCCAAGCACCTTATTCTTCAACCTACCCCTAATACACCACGTACGATCCATGAATATCTTAGTTAACGTTGAAACATTATCGAAGTTCACGGGCGAAGCAACAACGATCACGTGAGCCTCTAAGAGCAAGGGTATAATCTTCCCAGTCATATCATCATCTATGCAACAACACCCGGACTCCAAGCACTTCCTACAACTATAACATGGCTTAACCACGTACTCCCTAAGCCTAACCTTCACACAAGAGAAACCCTCGTCTCCCAATTTGTCCAGTACGCGGTCGAGGAGAATCTCAGTATTACTCCTAGTCCTCGGACTACCGAGAACACCCACAACTCTCAAGGAATTCGAACCTCTAACCATGAAAACCTCACCCTCACAAACTCGAACACACACTCAAATTTAAAATAATTTGTAAATCAAACCTCCAGCCACATTACTAACATCTAAGAGGGCCACTACGACATCTTGCTTCCAATCTAGGCACAATGTATTCAAGCAACGCTTGTTTATTAGAGTTTCGATAGTGAGGGTTCTTCCCTAGAACTATTAAGAGGATTTTAAGGTCTATAGTGTAGTTGGTTGCTTCTACTTGGATACTGGGGGTTGCGGGGGACGATACTATAATTGAGTGTGATACTCTATGGTAGAAAACTCGTCGAAGCAGGAGATGAAGAAGGCTTCAAAAGCTAGACGCTTAGTTTCCCTAACATTACTTATAGACTTCTTGATAGCAGCTGGTATCGGGGTAATGCTGAAAATCGGGGTTCAAGACATGTATTCCCTAAAACTGCACGTGCTCTCAGGGTTTATCATGATACCTCTAACGCTGGCCCACATAATACTTGAAATGGGAAAGTAATTGTATCGAGATCCCTCCACAGCAATCCAGCTAGTATTCTCCTCCAATAAGCATGTTTTTAATAGAAGGAGTAGACAGGCTTCCCGCAGAAATACCATGCGAATCGTAGTAGGGTAATAGCTAGTAGCGTCTAGCTACAGGCATTGATCATTAATAGTCCTGCCTCCTTCTCGTATCCCGCTGCCTCGCTTAGAAGTCTAGCTATTTCAATCCTGTCCTCAGGTGTAATACCGTCCATAGAGATATCAATTATCTTCCCGTAAAGTCTTCCCGCTTCATCTAGGTAGCCTGCAGCCTCTAATACTAGACTATTGTCCGGGAATTGTCTTCTAAGGAACTCCGCGTTATCATGTCTCGACACTAATGCTAAGCTCATAGACCATACTATGCTCTCAACCCCCACCTTACCCTCCTCAACGTATTCCGCGAGCACCTTAATTGCATTGGAACCCAAGTACATTGCCTGCTTACCCCACGTAATATTCCATCCAACCTGTAGCCTACCATTCGTAACTAGAACCGGCTTCAAGTCCTCAACAGGCTTCCCAGTCTTAGTGAAGTATATGAGGGCATATCTCCACGGCTGACTGAAGCCAGCAGACATTTCTTCAACAGCCTTAACCACGAGGTCAACGGGGAACCCGTAGCCACGTTCACCGAACTCGAAAACACTGTTTGACTCTACAGGCTCGTAAAGGTAGAACTCGTCCTCGTCATAGCCTACTAGTAGCTCGAAGTGTGGTGAGAAGTATCCCGCATGGTATAGCCTGGACGCGTTAACAGGCAGTATTATGGGGATATCCTTTGATACGAGGTAGCGGCAAGCGTCAATAAACAGCTCTCTATCATTCGTGACCAGTAGGTGGTATTCGAAGCCCAGAATCCTAGATGCATTAACGTAGCCCATGAACGGGTCGCCGCCGGGGATGAAGAAGATCTCGCTATCGAAGACCCCGAGATATGCTCCATAGGTGAACCCCATTATGAAGTTAAAGTACTCTATAGGCTTCCTAACACCATACTTGTAGGCAACCATCTGGAGACATATGGCTGCACAGTAAGACTTATTATAGCTTATCCACGACACGCCAGCTACAAAGTAGCTTGAAGGATACCCACCAATATCGGATCTACTAAGCCAGCGAGGCTTATAGTATTCAGCCATATAGTCGTATTGGTATTTGAGTAGGAGGTTGACTTTCTCAAACCTAACCTCAGGCAAGTGTAAGACGTAACCTACCATGGCCAACACTATAACTAAAACTATCACCATGTTGACGAGGACTTCTCTAGCACTCAAAATCCCACCAAACGCCAATACAATACGTTAATCAGTATTTAGTAAAACTTTTTTCTCATAGAAACATTTCACTCTAATAGAACCCGTTAATGCCTTAATGTTAGGGTGCAATAAGTAGATGATCGAGGTCATGGACCTCTACGTTAAGTATAGGTGGCGTCAGGAGCCAGTTATTAAAGGTGTATCAGCGAAATTCGCCGGTAAACACCTGGTTTTGGGACCTAATGGTTCAGGTAAGACAACACTCTTCAGAGCACTCACAGGCCTAACACCAATAACCTCAGGCAAAATACTAGTCGATGGCATAGACTTGGACTCAATATATAGTAGGCCCGGGGTACTAGCTATAAACCTAAGTGAGGTTTATAGCGTGTTCCATTTGAGCGCCTACGACCACCTACGCTTATTCATGGACTTAACTGGCGGAGACCTAGACTTAGCTCTAAAAATGCTCGAAGACCTGGGGCTAAGCGTTGAATTGTTGAAGAAGAGGAAGCCCTGGGAGCTCTCAGCGGGACAGCAGAAAGCGTTCTCAACAACCATAGCGTTAACATCGAGAGCCAAACACGTGCTCCTAGACGAACCCTTCGAGCAGCTCGACCCGGCGAGGAAGAGTAAGCTCGTAGAATACCTTAGAGAGTACGATGGAGTAATACTGCTGAACACTCATGAGACATGGCTGCTCTCAGCCTTAGGGGATTGGAGTACACACTTAATGTTTGAAGGCAGAATCTACGGACCCCTGAGAGCCGGAGAGTTGATCAAAGCAAGCCTGATCCTAGGCGATGTACCAGACGCTGTGCTCAAATTCGAAGTATCCAATAAAACCTATAGTCTCGTGAGGGGGGAGCTCGGAAAACCAATATCCAAACTCATAACACTAGACAGAATATACGAGCTATCACTAAGCCAAACATGAGGAGGACACGACATGACCCTATATCTTAAGCTTAAAATCAAGGACCTGCTTACGAATCCCGAGCTCTTAGGGTGGTCCATTGGCTTCATAGAGTTCTGGGTTGTAATGTGGATCTTCGTTTTCAGCCAAATCCCCGCCGAGACAGCCTGGAACATATACGTCGTAAAGACCAATATCTCCATGGCCTTCAGCTTCCTAGGACTACTATCAATGTCATCCGTAGCCGTAGGCTTAACCTACAGCATATTCTACACATCTAGAGCAGCAAGATACATAACCAAGTTCACCAGGGTAGGCCCCCTAAAATTCATGATAGAAGACTTCCTCGGAAGCCTAGTAGCAATACTGATATTTGCTTTCACAATATTCGTATCAGTCATAGGATTATCATACGTGAAGTGGGGAATACTAGCACTACCAGAGAACCCCTTCGGAGTACTAGTAGACCTGGTACTAGGTGGCATAGCATTATACTGGCTCGCCTACACGCTAGCACTAGCAGTCATAGTATCGAGAAGGACCAAAGCACTGACAATGACAAGCTACATACCGTTGATCATAGGCTTTATAGCATACTCACAACTATGGATAGACCTAGGAAACCTAATATACATCATACCACTATGCCCACTACCAGCACTACTAACATACCATGGAACAGGAGCCTACCCACCAACAGGAGCCTACTTCACATGGCTATCCAGCAGCGACACGGTCACAGCAGCAAACCTAAGACTAGCAGCAATCTCAGTCTTCACATCAATCATAATATTCACCACACTATCACTAATACTATTAAGGAAGAGCCGGGGCGTACCCCTAGAAGAAATAAGACTCTAAAAACAGAGAAAAATCAACAAACCAAGCAACTCTTAAGGAACAACTAGCAATACTGCAACCACGTAGAGAAACGTGAACTCTATTTTTGAAACATTATACAAACCCAGTTTCGGAAGCTTTCCCTTCAATTCCCCACACAATCCACCCCTTCAATAAGCTTGGCAACCTCGATACACACCTAATCCTCCCTCAACCTCTTTAAGCACTCCTCGAGGAACCTTTTCCTGCTTTAAATGCTGGCTGCATTCCTTAGGAGGCATGGTTTCTCACGAATAATACCTAGTCTAGCCGAATCTATCTTTCCTTAAGCCGAGCTATAATACTCAAGTGTCCAGATGTTGTTCATAATTCTAGACAATCCGCATATAGTCTAGAATCCTGTATCGTATCTAGGTGTAAATGCTTGTATAGAGTTAAGGTAGGTAGGAAGGGTGTAATCTACCTACCAGTAGATGTCCGCGAGAAGCTGAGAATTGAGGAGGATGGAGAACTAATATTGTAGTGGAGGAAGACAAAGTGGCTCTGAGGCCAGTGAAGACCGTGTTTAGGCTAGGTGTAGAGTCTCAGAAGATAAGCAGGGTATCCGTGGAGGAATTTGAGAAAGAGTCTGAGAAGATGCAGGCGACGCTATATGACACGTAGGCTATAGATCCTAGTAGACTCCACTTACATTCTCCCCGCCTTCGGCATCGAAGTAAAAGGGTCTCACGGACAGCGACCTAGAGAAGCTGGGCAAGCTATGTCAGTCTGGCAAGGTCATTTTCTACTACATGAACATCATTTGGATCGAAGTAATACCCAAGGTAGTTTAAGAGTGTAAGAAAGCAGGCCTAGAACTACCACAGTCAAGAATAAATGAAATAACTTCAATGCTGAGAAACATGTTCAAACATCTGGAGCCAAGAGAACAAGCAATAGCAGAGGCCTTCAAACTCGGGAGTGCTCGGATACAGAGATATGATCGATAACCTCCTCTACGGAACGGCCTTAGAAAACAATCTACACCTTTTAACCATGGACATGGCATTCAAGGAATTCCTCAAGAAACACGGTCTAAAACACAACATACTATTAACACACCGAGAACTCTTAGCACAATACGAACTACCCTAACCTTATTTATTAGCATTCTACACCTAGCAAGCAAGAGGAGATCCTACCTAGGATAACCAGGCTACGTACAGTTTCCGGAGAACGCTACATACATGAAGTTATATCAGTTAGTATGCACGGAAGGTTATGGTATCTCTATCTCTAAGAAGACCACTCTTTTAAAGTCCTCATCACACGTTATTAGAGTCTTCACCTTATGCAATCTACAAGTAGCTACTATTAGTGCATCACTTGGTAGTAACCCGTATCTTAGCATTTCTCGAACCATGTACCCGTATGGAGAGACCCTAAGGATTCTGATCTTGTACAAGCTGATGAGAGTCTTTATATCATTAACTATCTCCTTAGTAGCTGTTCTCACGTAATCCGGGTTCTCCCTAAGGTATTTCAAGACCTCGTAGTGTTTACGTATACCAGCGTCTTTCATAGCCTTGGCTTTGAGCAGGATATAAGTTGTTTCCCAAAGTACGGAGGATGGTGTACATAGCGAGTATGAGGCGATGTACCTTGAAATCTTATCGACGCCAAATACGAAGTAGTCTATGAATATAGTTGTGTCTAAACATGCCCTAGGCTTCACCGCTATAAACCTCATCTAACAGTACATGCTTATTCCTAGGAAAGTTCTCAACATAATACTTACCAAGCAACCTCTTCACATTCACCCTCGGCATAATAATTATCTCAACCTCCTCGCCTTCCTTTAAATCAAGCTTCTCTAAAGGCTTCAAAACACCATTCTCGTAGCGGGCACGAACTATATGTGCCAAGGTCGTAACACCTGTATACCCATTAGCTACCGTCCTTGATATTTCTAACTACAAACCATAGCAATCTTCACATTGAATCACTAAACTGAGCCGGAAACTCGCTAAAAGAACAACACTGCAACATATAGTTAAGACTCCCTGGTAACATTTATCGGCATAAGATTAATCACATGTCTCGCTTCATGGCAAGCCCACTAGGATTTGAACCCCGGGACTTCAGGTTCCGGGGATGGAACGATTTCATGGTTTATATTGATTAGTATGTGTCACCAAGGGTATACTCCAAGCTCTACTCGCAAGTATACCAGCATGTAGTATACTATTACGACGCCTCTCTAAGCTTCCAGTCTGGCTTTTAGTTCTAGTTCTCTCTCCATTCTCCAAAAGTTATTTCGAAGAGCTCGAAGAATCCTTGTCTACCCAGAATCGCTAGATCGGAGGAAATATATTCCGTGAACGCTACTGGTATTCTTATTTCTCTTAGACCCACTATTTCCAAGGTAGTCATTCTTTATATATGTTGGCACGTAGCCTCCGACACCAGCAAGATATTCTCTCTTGGCATCGGATAGATCTATGCCAGCATCTTCCGCAATACTAGCGTGGAAGAGACTTATGGTTGCGCCGCTATCTACTAATGCATAGAGCTTTGTTACGTACTTAGCCTTGATAGCAATGGGTATCATAGGATAATATCTTCCACGAATCTTAACATAGTTAAATACTCTAGTTAAAACCATGAAAGTACACATAAAACTGCGTCAACACCCTAGATAACCAGGAAATCGTGGCTTGGAACCTTAATTACATAGTATTCCTCGCGATTATACCCTTTCTCCTCCATTCTCTCACGGAGCTCCTTAAGGGTATTAGCCCATGCTACCACTTTTCCATCCTTTACTGCCGCCCACTTACCTGGAGGTACTTTATCAAGTTCACCGGGCTCAACAAGCTCAATAACCCTAGTCTCAGCCAAGCTATCATACACCCAAATAATTATACTAGCGTATGACCATGATAAACTTTCGTCTCAAACAAGATGCTAGCTTTTATAGCTGGTCCACTGGGATTAGGAGCCCGGGATCTCAGGTTTCAGAACGTAGCAGTACGAAAGCGTTCATAGTGCCTAGTATGTGTAAATTGCTAGAGGACATCCTAACTGGGCTAGTCCGTTAAGCAACTTCACAATGTAGGCACACTGCTTACTTCAGAATCCTTTACGCTTTATTAACTCTCTCACGAATTTCAGGAAAGCCTCTACGCCCATACAGAACTCGACATGTTCTGAATAAGAACTAACACAGCTTAAACTTATTAATGTAGAATAATGTGTACAAGGAAGCCTAACACTAAATGCAGAGAAGCAATTGTCTCCCAGCGGAGACCATGTTAGACGACTACAAAACCTGCATCATGCTTATGGAAGAATCTAGACCTCCACGAACTATTAGAGCATCCACGACCCCTCTTCTCCTGGGATCAGTATAGAATCTGGCTTCAGGATGACTCGGCGGCACAGCGATTCTTGAATCTTGCATAAGAAAGCCCTTAGCAATAAGCCCCTCCACAACCCTGCACGTCTCACTTACATCTAATCCTAGCTCGCTCGATATCTCTTTAAGCCTAACACTATGAGGACTAGCTCTCACGTATTCCAAAACCCTGACCTCAACAATACTTAACGCGTGCTCTAGCTCACCGCGAGAATTCACCCTCAACACTATACCACCATCGCTAAACACGTATAGAGAGCCCGGTTCAAAGGGCTCCCAATTCTCACTCGTCAAAGGCTTCGTAGCTATGAGAGCCGCGAACTCGTCACGTGCCTTAACCTCCTCCAACCTCACCTCAAAATCCCCATCAATAAGCCTAGCATACCCTCCATGAGGCGGGTGCCTAAGCAAGTAATGCAACGTCCCAGACCTGTTCATGTACGCATAAAGGTGAACACCATCACTCAACAAGAAATTAAACTTACCGTAACCCCCAATCTCCTTAGCCATAGCCCAGACAACCCTGGAAACCTCGACAACACTACTAACACCATCACCTAGACCCCTCAAACCATCCATAATATAGCAGAAGGCATGCTCGGAATCAGTCTCACCAACAGGAAAATAATACTCTAGCTTAAACTCTGGATCTCTCATTATACCTGATACATCACCATTATGTGCGAAAACCCACTCACGATCACGCAACTTTCTCACAAACGGATGCGTATTAACATACATAGCCTTGCCCTGCGACGCAAGCCTAACATGACTAACAACAATACGGCTCCTAATACCATTCAACAGTAACTTAGCCACGGGGCTCTTGGGTGCAGGCCTAGGCTCCTTAATCAAGAAAACACTCCCACCCAAATACCATGCAACACCCCACCCATCACAATGAACCCTACCCCTCTCCAGGAAACCGCGCCAAGTAAAACTCACAGAAACCTCGCGATTAGCTGACAAACCAAACAACTCACACATACAAAATCACTCAACTAGTTGTAGGAGCAACACTTCTCTTAAGCCTTCCCAACAAGCAAAGAATCCTCAAGAAGTCCTCTTAGAAGGAGAGTATACATAGTAGTATGGTTGTGGTCAACATCTATGCATGTAGAAGCTTAATTGGATTGTTTTAAACACAGTTTCCTATTGACAAATTCTAGAGTTTTACGTGTTTTCTCTATGGCCTCTCTGACCTCTTCTTCATCTGGTTCATCCTCTACGGGATAACGAACACTAGCTGCTCTCGGATGTAATTCATGTATCTCCAGTTCGTAGAGTTGCTCGAAGCTGGGATCCATCTCCTTACACTCCTCAATCAGTATTGCTATATTATGTGTCTTCTTTACTGGCTTGCCATGTTTTATGAGGAATGCCTTCAGAGCCTTCTCAACGGCCTGCTGCGCATGGAATAAAGCGTAATCATAGATACCCTCGTCTAGCAAGACCTCAGCCGCTCTTAGATCCCTCAATGCTTTACGAAGCCAACGACCATAATCACTCAAATAACTATACCCTCCTGCACAGCATAGTAAGTGATATCACCTACATCACTCCTATACCTCTCGAAGTACTTCCTATCAACGACAACTACATCCACATCTATACCCTGCTTCGCAAGTCTAGCAACTATAGTGCCAGCAAAGCGTACGCGATACTTTTTATCAAGCTTACACCCAGTAACAACCAGTACATCCCAGTCGCTATCCCCACGACAGTCCCCCCGAGCCCGAGAACCGAAGAGAATAACCCTATATATTTCCACACCATACTCTCTAGCCGTCTTAGAAATAACAGACCTTATAACATCTAAACTCCTAGCATCCCCAACAGCATCAATAGCATCCCCAAGCATCCTAACATCCTCATCATATCTATAAGCACCCAACTCTGATAAACCCATTGGTAACTAAACCACTAACCATAACACATAACCAAACAACACAACTCTTAACTCTATCCAACAACTTAGTCCACCAACTACCCTCCCTCCTAGCAACCTCATACTCTGGCATCCCGTTGATTTCAGATAAAATCTTCATCGCGTTCTCAGCAACCTTATACAATTTCTCAACTGCCTGCACGGCATCTCCCTTCCCAACATACTCTGAGGCTTCCCTAAACTTCCTCTTCAACTCCCCTACCCTAGAATTCAAGTTCATCTCCTGTCACCCTTCGTAAGCCTCAGCAAAGCATACGTGAATAAGCCTGCCGCCACAATTCCGAGCACCACAGGTTTCCAAGGAGTAAGCATATCCGGCTCACGTAGCTCAACCTGGAAATGCTCTTCAACACGAACAATCCACTCACCCATGGGAACATAGTAAACGTGAAGCCTATCGTAAACATCCCTATAGAATTCAAAAGCCTCGTAAACAACATTAAGCCTCCTAGAACCAAGATGCTCAAAAAACTCCCTCCTAACCTCAACCTCCGCATCAACAAAACCATCACCATAAAGCCTAACATGAAGCTCCCACACATCACCCAACACCCTCCTCAAACTATAAACCTCACCCTTGGGAACAGCGGGCACAGCAATCTCGAAATCATGCTTCTCAACAAGACACCTACGCACAGCCTCAATGTCTGGAACCCAAAGCCTAAACAAAGTATCCTTAGCGACCCTCTCCTCAACATCCCCAGTCCTAAGCACCACAACCCTCCCAGACTCAAGGATAAACCTCCTAGGAACACTCGTCACATAAACCATCAACACACCCCCAACAATACATACACTACCCAAGCTTATAAAACGCTACACAACCCATCACTCACACTCTAAAACCCACTCGCTATGGACATCAGCGTCAAGCTACTTATCTACAAATCTTAACAAAACATTGAAGCTCTAAATCCACGTTTACATTAAGCTAACTTCCCCACCTTAGAGTTTCCAGACTCCCACTAGAAATCCATCAATGCCTCTATAAACTCTCTCAAGCTTTTTACTCTCTGCGATGCTTTGACTGGGTCAATAATCCCTGCAATATTCTTCGCCGCCTCATAGCTCTTAACATACCTACGTCCCCCGCTCCTCATCATGTATTCGTCAAGAATCTTAGCGGGATCCTCAACGCCTTCAGGATCCCCAACACACACATGTATCCCAAGCTCTCTACTCAAAGCCTCATAATCCCCCAATATCCACGCCTCTATAGCCCTCCTAACAACCAGTATACTGGACATACTGTTTCACTCCTCACGGGTTACCTCCGAAAAAACCCGAATACCATGCCTCCCCAAGCGTGCCACCCTCCTCAAGAAGCCTCTTAACCCTCTCTAACTCCTTGTGATCCGTAAGCCTCAACACGACGGTTTCAACACCACGCCTATCAACAGCATAAACCTCGTCAACCCTACAATGATCCAACAGGTACGGCGAGTGAGTCGTAATAATCGTCTGACAAGAAGCCTTCCTGGCAAGATCAACAATAGCCTCCAGGAGGTAGGGGTGAACACAGTTCTCAGGCTCCTCAAACCCCACAACACTAGAACCACCATACAGTGAAACTATAAATGCAAGAAGCCTCAAGGTACCATCAGATATCCCTGCAGGTCCAACAGGCTTCCTCAAACCCTTCTCACGAACCAGCACGAACACGTCCTCACCCTCAATATGAGGCACCACCTCCTCTACGCAGGGAACCATAGACCTCAAAACACCCTCAACATTTATGTACCTCCTCCTATCCTCAAGAAACAAGTGAAGCAAAACCCTCGCAAGATTTTCCCCATAATAACCCAGAACAGGAGGATCCCTAACCCTCGAAGCCTCTCTTATATGGGGTGGGAGGAAAGAGTAAACCCTAACAGACTTAAGCATGTCAGCCAAAACCCTTATCTCATTAATAACATCAGGAGGCAACTTGCTCAAACAACTAGGAGGAATAACACTATCGAAGTATGTAAAGTGATCCTGAACACTCTTAGTGGCCTTCTTCCCACCTTTAGCAAAATACCAGCACTCACCGGTCTCTCCATCATATTCTAAAACCTTAGTACCATTCAATTCGACTCGCTCCAAGTACCCCTCACGGTGAAGCCTAAGAGTGTAGCAGACTTCCTTATCATCAATTGACAAGTTAAACTCTACACACACTTCAACACTCTCATCAAAATTGTAAGCCAACTCCTTAAAACTTCTAAAACCCATAGACTCCGTGGATTTTCCATGGACAAAATCGGAGACAAACCTAAAAACCTTAACAATATTACTCTTACCACTAGCATTAGGCCCCACAAACACGTTCAACTTACCCAACTTCAAATCAACATTCTTTAAACTAAGAAAATTCCTAACCCTCAACACTCTAAACATGATATTCCACACCACAACACCTTAATCACAAACACTACACAACTAAACCATACAGCTCCAACTCTATCTTATGAAATACACAATTTTAACAATTCGCTCGAACCAAAATCCCCACTCGAACACTCCTCAATAAACCTCTCCACGCCCAAGCCACTCAAAAAATAACCAGATACCATACGCTCAGTTCAGAGCCTCCAATAAACCCTTAATAGGAGTGCAAGGGCTGAAATGTTCCTCGCCTTATCCCAGGAGCCAAGCCTAAATATCGTGCTGTGCTAGGAGGGAGGTCTGGAGACAGGTAGCATCTTGAGCAACCTAGCTTTCTCCAACAATACTAACTCCGTAAATTTTATATGGGGAATATGTGTAAAGGTTATGCACCGAGCAGTAGCCATTTAAGAATTATAGAATTTATAGAACCTCTATTACATCTAGGGTCTCACTTCAATACCAAGTTCCTTAAGTGCTCTGATAAGCTCCCGAAACCAAGGATCTCCCTTAAGATAGTCCAGACTCCTTTTTCCCCTTACCCAGTACTCGAGTGCACGTGGCACTGTCAATACGTGTATTAGTAGCGTAATATGTGCGACGTATGTGACACTTATTACATAATAGAAGCTTCCCCTACGCGTAAACTTTACTTCCGGTTTATATGAGTGGAACCTCCTAGGATTGCTTACAATGTTACTTATCTTCTCAAATATCTTCTTCGACAAGTTGTCTGGTGTGTCGTGGTCGCAGTCCACCAACGCGAATACTTCTTGCCTCCTCCTCATACTCCTCATTTTAGACACTATTATGGGCACATTCTTCATTAACCTCTCCTTACCACCCTCTACAATTACCACCATGCTCGCTGAGATCCCCTTCTCATACATTCTTCTAATGATTTCATCCTTCTCGCCGTAGCTAGCGGAAGAAATTTTCTCAACCACTATACTCTTAAGAAAGTTATAGTCATTTTTACCTTCACATAAGAAAAGTATTGGTCTACGGCCCACGTAGATCACCCTTCAACTCTTCAAGTTCCTCAATAGCTTCCTCCCCACTCAGAATCTCATAGTCTATTTCACCGTTTGGAAGCCTATACATTCTAATAACGTTAATGTTATTGAGTACATTAAGCTCTCTCGCATACTTGAAGAGGTATTCCAAAAATTCAAGACTATGAGTAGCCATAACATACTGCACATTATAAGTATTAACCACTTTAAGCAATTCCTTGCAGAACTGATTGAGGAAACCTGGATGCATATGAATCTCAGGCTCCTCCACAACATTAACATTAACACCTAGAATAGCCGGAGTAAGGAGCTCTAGAAGAGCCAGAAATCCGTCGCCGACAGACGCTAATGGCACGATCTCACGCCCATCACTATAGTTAAAGATCACCATACCATTCCTATAATCGTAGAAATAAGGTACCATACTCCTAAGCCTATCTATTAAATCAATGAGTTTATCAACAGGTAGCTTCTCTACGATATCTCTACCTGGTCTACGTCTCAGCAATTCAGCACTAACTAAAATAGGCGATTTATACTTCTTAAGCTCAACGAATTCTTTATCCTCTTCTTCAAACAAGGAGGCGGACTCAGGTTTAAATACCATGTGTACTTTTATCGGGTCATTATCAATAAGAGTTATTGAGATAAACCCTAGTTCATCAATAATCTTCCGTTGCTCCTGCCTCTTAATGAGATCCTCTTGTTCCTCATATCTCTTCAAGCGATTTAACATCATTTCCAGTTCTCTCTCATAGGCTTTTCTTTGCTCAGTGCCCTCCGGTAAAAGCTCTATCCTACGCCTTGAACGTGTTATGTCAATCTTTAGGCCTTGTAATATTCTCTTAAACCTTTTTTCAACTACCTCACTTATAGCAGTGTCAATGGCCTCTCGTAGCAGTTGGTTCGTACCTAGCTTCTCAAAGCCTTCCCTACCTGTTGCTAAATATAGAGACAACACTTCATTATTAGTGGTATGACCCTTTACCACAGCTATGTCACTATGCACTCTCTTAAGGTAACTGTAGCCTCCTCTGCCCACCGCTAACTTTAAAACATTATTACCAAAGCAATCCTTGTAGTCATTATACGATGAGAGGAGGAGGGCTATAGCCTCTAATACGCTGGTCTTTCCAGTATTATTCCGCCCCACAATAATGTTCACTCCCTTCAATTCCAGCTTCATGCTGGCTATGGCTCTAAAGTCCTTAATTTCAACCTCCTTCAACAAATACAACTACATCACCCTACCACACTTAACCTAAGTTAAGCCACTTAAATCTTTTAAAGCTTTAGAAACAGCATTTAACAATAGCGATCCATCCAACTCAAATACCACAAACACGCTTAGAAAGCTCTTTGCTCACGACCTCAACAAACCTTTATCTGAAACCTCCTAATAACTATATCATAGAGTATTAACAATTACAGTGAACAGCATACTCAAAACAAGCTCAACAACCCTAAACCCACCCTTCTTAAACAACACTAATATCTCCAACACTCGCAATAAAACGACGCCATACACCTCCCTCTAAGTCCAGTATCCAAGCAAACTATAGGAGGGGAAATCCATGTTATCGTATGGCCAAACACCGGACAACCCGGCTAGTAAAACAGTGCATTTACTGCCCAGTAATTCCATGGATCATAGTAAATTATGGAGTACGGGAGCCGCCAACAGAAAGCATGAAGCAAGGCAGTGAAGGAAAAGAAGCGGAAAGCAAAGGACAAGTAATGTTAGAGTAGAAATACAGCATCCAATGCGTAATAGACTAGGTGAAATATTATCAAAAAACGGTAATCATAGAGTATGAGAAATTTAAACCCAAGAAACAATCTAGATACAAAATACAACTCCTAACCTACGCACTAGCATTCCAGGAAACACTAGGACCAGTAAGAAAAGCAGTCCCAATAATGAACTCTAAAAGTAGAATAATGAAATAACGGAAGGAAACCTAGAAACAGCCAAAAGAATACTTAAAGAAACAGAGAAAACACTAAACATGGAAATAGTCAACACTCAAAAACCTAAGAAATGTGGTTCATGCTGGTATAGGAAGCTTCTGCCCATACACGTAAACCCCTGCTCCAAGCCTAAACAACATTAAAATTAAAATTAAATCACGTAGAAAGTGCAAGTCCTATTTCAAAGAGTATTGCTGTAAAACACGTTAAAATATTCTTCAAGAGTTCTAAAAACATGAAGAACAGGTTTTAATGGGCTAAGTATATTTTATATATGATGTATACTCTATCTACCATTTAAATACTTCAAATATAAGAATGATAGTGGGGGTTACTGTAGTGCGCACCTCGTCTACGACTATTAGGGTTTCTGAGAAGACGAAGAACATGTTGACCAAGGTGCTCATCAGGTTGGAGAACGAGCTGGGTAAGCGTTTAGATTACGATGATGTTATTAGGATTCTTATTGAGAGAAGTGGTTTTAGGAAACCTGGACTGCTACTTAGGCTTAAGGAAATGAGCGTACCCGAGGAAGTCGTGGAGAAAGCCCGCAAGCTATTAGAGGAGGAGTCTAGGCTTGAAGAAGAAGTTTTTAAGAGGAGATATTGTTCTTCGATACAAGCATTCTAGTTGAAATCCTTCTAGCAACAGAAAATGGTAAACAACTTATAGATGAAATAGTTAACGAAAACATCACACCCTACACAACAACCCTAAACATTACAGAAACACTCTACATACTATGCCGACTACTAGGACTAGAAGAAGCCAAGAAAAGAATAAAGCTACTAGTAAACTCCGGATACCTTGAAACAGTGAGCTCAGACAATTTAAGCCTAGAAGCAGCAGAATGTAAATGCCTATTCCCAATAAGCATAGTAGACTGCCACACACTAGCACTATCAAGAAAACAGGGAAAACCAGCACTATTCTACAAACCTGAAAAAGAATTTAAACAAATAATAAGCAAGCTCGAGACATGGACAAAAAACAAAATATACTTCATAACCCAATAACACAAAACCAACACTAAAACACTTACACAGTAATACTCCTCAAGTATTTTACAAGCAAGGAAAAATATGAAGAAAACAGCTAGGAAACTTGAAGAAACAGAGTTCAAACATCCATAATCAAATACTCCAACTAGCCCAACAAGAATTATCCCGTCTTAAATGGCTACATAGCCGAATCCCACATCCCCCCTAACCCAACACCAGCCACCTTAGAGCATACGGGCACGTTTTCCAGAACACCTTCAACCACCCATACTTGTTTAAGAAGCTTTTGTCCACGAAAACCTTACACAGCCTGTTAAAGCAGAAACAACACCGTCCTCAACAAGACATTTAACAGCCCTAACCATGTCCTAAACGTTAAGGGCTTCCTGAAGCACCACTGAAACCATGTCAGCCAAACACATGTACCCATCCACGCTGAGACTATAAAGATCCCTAATATTCCTAGAAAACAAGCATCCCAGATCCAAGTAGAAACCTAGCTCTATCTTCAAAAACATCGGCAACCATAGCAGCCACCCTAAACTAACCTCAACAGCCTAAACATCACCCAAACCAATAACAGGTCCCTATAGGAGGAACCAATAGTATTTAGCGAAAAAGCAGGAATCTTCGAAGGTCCAAAACTTAAATTCAAGAAGAAGTCTAGACCTGCGGATTTACACCACTATACGAAGTTCCTTAAGAAAAACACTCGAGAGCTGGGTGTTGCGAGGGAGATAAGTATTCCAGTAAATAAAAGAATAGCCATTGCATACCCAGAGAATTATATTACTGATAACGAAGCCAGACTATTCTATAAAGACCTAGCTAAGGCATCAAAAAAGTATTTAAAACATTATTGCCTCGAAACCCATTTCTATGGGGTTATAGAGACGACCCATCACCTATTGTACGTAACTATAGAAGGTTTAAAGATAATGTGTTAGCTACGGTGGTTATATTTAGATCTGTTGATGACGAACTTTACGAGTTCTACAAGAGGTTGTTCGAGGAGAAAGTCTCCCAAATGGTAACAATAAGACTTATAAGAATGAAGGAGCGATTACCTAAGGAGGAACTACATAAATATAGAAATATTATTATGAATCTTATTTCAGGCCTTCTAGGAAAACTCAGTTTAAGACCTTGGTTACTAGATGATGAGCTTAAAGCTAAAGCATACATTGGAATAGATCTATTACCAGGAAGAGCAGCCGCGGTAACATTGATGGATACTTGGGGGAATTACATGGGTGAAGAATGGATAACACTGCGGGATCAAAGATTAGCTCAGATGACATGTATAATACTTTATATCGATTAATTATCGGGAACCTAGAGACTTTAGAAGTAATTAATGGGCTCTCAATAGTATTTATGAAGGATGTGATATATCCCGAATTCTCCGAAGTTTTTAACTAGGATAATATCCCGAATTCTCCAGCTATGGATAACGATACGTATTCTTCACTAGATTTGAACGCTATAGGGTGCATCTTCCTAACCCCGTAAGCCAGATACCCCACAGAGATTCTAGGGTCATAGGCACTCATGACAACCCTCCCATCGCCCGTAAACCGCTTTAAAGCGATAACCAAAGTCACGCTTTATCACTCTTAACCAGGTAAGTATAATTCTTCCTTGTTAATCAATATATTTTAAGGATAATTCCTCGGGGATCCTATCATGCTTGAGGAAAATATCAAGTACTTTGAGGAGGACTCCTGGAAAAGATACTTCGCTGTAGACCTGGCAGAATTACACGGTGCTGTTAATGG
>JAPDJV010000007.1 GCA_029258925.1 Thermoproteota archaeon
ACAGATTTCTCGAAGGGCTCCATCATCGAGAGAGTTAAAAAGTACGTTTACCTGGGCGTTCCACTAGCGTTGATAGCTGTGAGGAGGATTATCGAGGTAACCCAGGCAATAGAGATTAAAGGCTTCAAGCTTGGAGGTAAGAGAACATACTATCATGAACTAGAGTTTAGGCGAGTAGATCTAGTAATTTCCATATTGACGCTACTAGTTCTAATACTCATATTCTTCTTCAAATACTATTTACAATGTCCTCTCCTAAGTTTTCCGGGAATCTAGTTGGGAGAATGTTGTTTGATTGGTGATCTACGTATTCCCTAAAGTGCTGGCCGTGGCTATCGTTGGACACATGGATTCCACGAGTTCTCTCACAGATAGAGCAGTGAACTTTAGTCCAAGCATTGCTGAGAGTCTAGTCACTTGGGGGGATATTATTCCAAGTCTTCTCAAGACGTCGTGGTTGGAGAAGACTTGTCTAACTGGGCCATCTAGTACTATCCTCCCGTCGTCCATAACTATTACTCTTCTAGCGTGCTCCGCCACTAGCCTCATATTATGTGTTATAACGATTATTGTTTTACCTTCATGGTTGAGCTCGTCTAGAAGCCTCATTATAGACTTCGATTGGTAAGCGTCTTGACCTGTAGTGGGCTCGTCAACTATTATGACCTCAGGCTCCATGGCCAAGACTGTTGCTACGGCAAGCCTCTGCCTCTCGCCTTTACTCAATATAAATGGGTGATCGTTTAATCTTTTATCTAGACTCATTTTCACAGCTACTTTCTTAACTCTTCTCTTAACCTCTTCTTCAGGTAAACCTAGGTTTCGAAGACCATAGGCTATTTCCTCGTATACTGTTTGGCAGAAGAGCTGGTGGTCGGGATTCTGATATACGTAACCTATTTTCGTTGAGAGCTCAGAAATCCTGAGCGATCTGGTGTCTCTGCCGAATACCATCACCCTGCCTTCTGTGGGCTTTAATAAGCCGACTAAGTGTTTTACTAGAGTTGTCTTCCCCGAACCATTTTTACCGATAATTGCTATGTACTCTCTTCTTCTAACATTAAACGTTATTCCTTTCAGAGCCTTTGTTCCATCGGGATAAACATGTGCTAGGTTATCTACTGTAATTACGGGTTCTCCATCGCCGACCTCCTTTTGGAAAGTATTGTTCAAATACCGTTTAGGCCTCCCTGGATTAACGTAAATTCCCGAGAGTAATTCAAGGGCTTCTTCGACTGTTAGGGGGAGACCGTCGACATTGAACCCCATTTTGGAGAGCTCGTAGAAAAGCTCTGAAACCTGAGGGGGTTGTACTCCCTTTTCTACGAGGAACTTCACATCCTTAAAGAAGTTTTTAGTAAATCCTTCTCTAACTATTTCACCATTATAGAGGAGTATTATTCTGTCAGCGTATTTCGCTAAAAGCTCGGTGTCGTGCTCTACTACTATCAATGTTAAATTGCAGTTTTCTCTCAGAGAGTCTAAGGTTTCCATAACTTCTATTTTCCCCTTCGAATCAAGGTCTGAAGTGGGCTCATCTAATATCAATACTTCTGGGCGCAGAGCAAGCATTGATGCTATTGCTACTCGTTGTTTCTGTCCTCCTGAAAGCTCGTGGGGATACTTATCTCTATACTCCCACATACCCACTCTTTCAAGAGCTTCGCGAACTCTCTCCTTCATAATATCTCTCGGAACCCCCCGGTTTTCGAGGGGGAAAGCTACTTCGTCTTCAACACTCATTGTTACGAACTGGACTTCAGGGTCTTGGAAGACTAGTCCGACTCTGCTAGTTAAATCGTTAAGCGGCATTTTGCGGATGTCAGTGCCGTCGATTAGGATCCTGCCTCTCATAACACCCCTCATTCTCTTAGGTATTAATCCGACGAGCGCCAAGCATAGAGTTGTCTTGCCAGCTCCGCTTGGACCAACTATGCCTAGGAACTCCCCTCTTTCAACAGTAATATTAATGTTCTTTAATACCCAGTCTTCGCTACTTTGATAACGCCACCATAAATTTTCAACTAGAATTTTCTCGGCCATTTCTAACCTCAATCGTTTAAAGCGTGGGGGAATCTTTAAAATTAACTCGGGCCATTTAAGAAGATTTTAAATATTAACTTATTTGAAAAAAGATTATGGGAGAGGAGGTTACATGAAATTTAATGAAACAAAGCAATATATTAGGAAAAAGATTTGGAGCGAGTTAAAGAAGGTTGCATTGCCAGACTCCAGATTCCACTATGATTTCTCGAATTTCATTCCAGACTTTGAGGGTAGCTATAAGTGTGTGGAGAAAATCAGGTCGATGGAAGTGTATAGGCAAGCTAAACTACTGTTCATAACACCGGATAACTGTCTAGAGAAGCTTAGAGAGTGGAGTATTAGAGATGGGAAAACCTACATCATGGCAACCTATGGTATTGCGAGGGGCTTCATCTTAATGAAGCCGGAATATGTT
This sequence comes from Thermoproteota archaeon, assembly GCA_029258925.1. Taxonomy (GTDB): domain Archaea; phylum Thermoproteota; class Thermoprotei_A; order EX4484-217-1; family JAPDJV01; genus JAPDJV01. The sequence continues at coordinate 2,462 of JAPDJV010000007.1, forward strand.
CGAGAGGAGGACTTGGAGTTCTCGTCTACTTTGGATGGAGCTGAGAGATTCAGTAGGAGGATAGGGTTAAGGGAAATGGCGGAACTCGGGAAAATAGACTTACTGGTTACAGGGTGTTCAGCGGTTAATCTCAGGGGAGTCAGGATGGGTAAGGGGCATGGTTTTTTCGACATTGAGTGGGGTATTTTCAGCGAGCTGGGAATGGTTGATGATAGAACACCTATAATTTGCGTGTGTCATGAATGCCAGGTCGTAGACGTGGATATTCCAGCATCGCAGTGGGACACCATAGTAGACTACATTGTCACGCCGAGTAGAGTGATAAGCGTGAATGGGCCTCCTAAACCTAAGGGAATAGCATGGCACCAGATAAACCCTAACCTTATAGATGAAATACCTGTTCTCAGAGAGTTAAAGGAGCTTAAAGCAGTAAGGAGTAATTGATAACATTCATCATTTTTCAGGATATACCCTTAGAATCATTCCCTCTATTTTAACGGGTTTGAGTCGCATGGCCATTGCGTGTGCCTGTGACAATCTCAGTGAGGACTCAGCATATATTGTCAGCAGGGGGTCTCCACTCTTAATCTTCCTCCCCGCCTTAACGTGAATTTTTACGCCTGCCCCCCTCGCATGGGGTGCCCCAGCGGCTCTAGCTATAAGGGTTATCGCAGCGTTGTCAACGTGTGTCACGTAGCCGTCTGATGGAGACTCTATGGTAACAACCTTTTCTCCTACGGGGATATCCTCCGGTTTAACATTGGGATATCCTCCTTGTGCTTCAATGATTTCCCTCATTTTCTCAAGAGATTTCCCCGATTTTATTAGGTCTTTCGCCAAGTACGCTCCCTTCCCTCTCGGAACTACTCCAGCTACCTCGAATAGTATTCCAGCTATTCCAGCTGCTTTCTCCAAAACGCTCATGGGTCCTTTGCCCATTAACGTCTCGAGGGCTTCCTTAGCCTCTAATGCTGGCCCTATACTGTATCCCACTGGCTGTCCACCATACGATATTGCACACTTAACCTTAATGCCTAAGCGCTCTCCTTGGTAGACGAAGAGGTTTGCTATCTTCATTGCCGTCTCCATGGATGTCACCTTAGCGCCTCTCCCTACGGGTATGTCTATTACTAGGTTTGAAACGTTCATAGCTAGCTTTTTGGACAGTATGCTTGCAACCATCTGCATGTATGGGTCCAACATTATTCTCTGCAGTACCCTTATGAAAATATCATCTGCTGGAGCCATGTTCAATGCTCCCCCCCAAGCTATCAAACCCTTAGTCTTCAACGCTATCTCCTTTATCTCCTCGGGTGTGAAGTCGACTCTGGCTAGAACCTCCATAGTGTCTGCTGTTCCAGCGGGACTAGTAATTGCTCTACTGCTAGTTTTAGGTATTAGTAGTCCAGCATATGCTACTGTTGGAACTGCTATTAATGCCACCTTGCTATTGCCCGGCACCCCCCCAATACTGTGTTCATCATAAACTGTCTCCTCGAACTCTATCACACTACCTGTGTCAACCATTGCTCTTACTAGAGACTCCAATTCCTCACCGTCCATGCCGTAAAAGTATTCTGAGAGCAGGAATGTAGCCAATTCTACGTCTCCCAGATTCCCGTCGATAGCATCCTTCACTATCTGCCTTATTTCCTCTCCCGAAAGCTTTTCTCCCTTAAGTTTCCTCAAAACATACCTCATAGAAGAGGGTATTCCTGCAGCCTTTACGCTAATGTTCATACCGTTATCGGCATCTAATTCAGATGCTACATAGGGTGGCATTCCAATGACTCCTCTTTCAACAATAGTGTCTGTTACGAGTACTAGTGCTGTAATCGATTTGTCTCCTCTCATTAACCTGACTCTCTCATACGATGAAACCCCTATGTTCGACGCATCCACTCTATTTAAAACAACGATTCTCGTCCCGTCTGCATCGAGATCTACTATTTTAGTGTTTAGAACAACTGGTTTCACGACTTTCAAGACTATTCCCATCATCTACGGGTTCTTATGATACTTCAAGTTTTGGGCAAGACTAAATTTTATGTGATCATGAAAATAAATATCTTTCCCTTATTGAGTAAATGGCTAGATAGTCTCCGAGACGCTAAATTTTAAATCATGATAATCCATTATACTCTGTCTAGAGGTGAATGTTGCATGAGGTTTTGTCCAAAGTGCGGTAGGCTGATGAGGCCTAGAATAGTCGACGGGGAGAGAATATTAGAGTGTCCTAACTGCGGCTATAGTGAACTTGTTAAAGCCCATCTAGAAGGATACTCTGTCAGGAAGAGAATAGAGCACACTAATAAGGAGAAGATCGCAGTTATAGATGAAAGTAAAATACCCAAGGTACTACCAGTGACAAGGAGTGTTGAGTGTCCAAAATGTGGCAATAGAGAGGCGTATTACTGGATGATGCAGACTAGAGCTGCAGACGAGCCCCCAACAAGATTCTATAGGTGCACTAAGTGTGGTTTCACTTGGAGGGAATACGAGTAAGCTATGAAAAATTAATTAATCCCCCTAAATAATATGAAAGTAGACGTAGCCGGGTGGTGTAGTGGCCAAGCATGGCGGGCTCTGGCCCCGCCGACCGGGGTTCGAATCCCCGCCCGGCTACCAAGATCAATCTTCACTCTTCTTCCAAGACCGTTGTTCACGAAAATAGAATATTATGTAATTAACTATAGTGGCATAAGGATTCTAGTGTTCTGCTACAGAAGTTTTATCAGCCTCGCAGGGCCTCCTCACAGCCTCCATAAATAGGCTAAGTGTCGGAGGTTGTCATCATCTAAAAAACTATATTATTGTATAAGCTTTTAAACAATTCCTCGCTTATGGAATCCCCATCCTCAAACCGCTTCTTGCCCGAACAACTACATTATTCTATCTTGGAAGAAGCATAATGCAGTAGACATTGCGGGGTTCTCAAAATTCTCATAGAAGTTCCAAGGTTAGAGTAAAACTAAATACGTGTTGAAAACTTGATAGAATTAGGCGAAAGAATTTATTAGAATCCAATATCTACTGAATAGTCTCGGGGCCCGTCGTCTAGCCTGGTTAGGACGCTGCCCTCACACGGCGGAGGTCCGGGGTTCGAATCCCCGCGGGCCCACCAAGCTTATTGTCATCAGTTTTCAGTCAACAACTTTTAGAGTCGCTCTACTTAAATTATGCTTAGGGGTTAAAAGTTGGCAAGCTCTGAACTCTTATCAGAGATTCAGGAGATAAAAGAGAGGCTGGCTAGGATGGAGTCTATGTTACGTTTCATCATCGAAAAGAACATCGAGGAGGAAGAACCTCTTCCCGATGAAATTGAGGCTATAGAATCGAAGGATGAATTAGTAGACCTTGATGAAATCAAGCAGAAACTTATGGGAAACAAGTAGCGGGGAGTTTATTTGAGTGAAGGACTCTTCAAAGTAAAGGTGAAACGCAGGGCCGTTAGAACTTTAGAGCGGCTACCAAAAGACTATAGGCTTAGAGTATTAGAGGTTCTTGATAAGTTAAGAACAAACCCCTTACCATTCAGGGATTACGATATAAAGAAGCTCAAAGGTTTTGAGGATACTTTTAGGATTTGCTTAGGCGATATACGATAGTGTATATTATTGATTGGAGTTCTAAGATGATTACAGTACACTTCATCGGCCCTAGAGGTCATGCCTATAAATAAGCACTGTTCTCGGATTCATCACTCATACAACTATCATACAACCATTTATTAGTATGGCCCACTTGTCCAAGGCTCATAAATAACCATGCGTATTTCAAGGCAAATAATATCATAGTTGATGTCCCTATTGATTATCGTTTTGGAACATCAATGCATATTGTTGTGTTCTCACACGGCGGAGGTTCGGGGTTCGAATCCCCGCGGGCCCACCACACTACATGTTGGAAACATAAGAATATATAGTTCCTTATCTCATAGTTTTGGAGGAGTTAGTGTGGGGATTGAGTATGCCTGTTGAAGCGAGAAGTATTGACGAACTTGAGAAATTTATTAAAGGAAAGAAGGTTTTGGAGTGCAGGGTTAAAAGGCTGGGAGACATTATTAAGGTTAAGGTTAGAACAAAGAAGTACCTCTACACTCTCAAGGTCGATAGCAACGAGAAGCTTGACGAAGTATTGAAGAGGCTGGGAGTAGACAACGTTATCGAGGTTTAAGAACATTACCCGCTAAATTATTATAAATTTCAGTCTAAGGTTATTCTCTGCCCATTCTCTGCTACAATAGCCTCTAAACCGAGGTCGTTCCTAGTAATCTCGGCGAGGTTCTCAGCAGATTTTATCTCTCCATGTACTAATATTACTCGCTCCAGTCCTTTAATGGACTTTATTATTTCAAGTAGACCGCTTTTACCACTATGACTTGAAAAGTCGAACCACATTACTCTAGCCTTAATCATCTTCTTCGAGTCCGTGCTAATTGTACCAGCTTCAAGAATTCTTCTTCCAGGTGTTCCAGGCGCCTGGAAGCTTACTAAGAATAAGCCATTCTTAGGGTTATTAGCTATCTTCTTCAGGTAGAATACTGCTGGTCCTCCTTTAAGCATTCCAGCAGAACTCACTATGACCGAAGGTTGTCTTAATGCCTTCCTTCTATCCCTCCAATCCTTAACCTCTATAGCGCTGGAAATAGCTTTCTCCAATGATGTAGGGTCTCTCAAATGGTCTCTGTTTGCTAGGAGAATCCTGTTTATCTCCCTAATCATCCCGTCGTAATATATTGGATAGTCTATTCCATAATGGTTAAGTATACTAAGTATCTCCTGGCCTCTGCTAAGCGAGAATGAGGGGACGAGCACCGTACCCCCGTTCTCAAGGACCTCCCTAACTGCCTCAATGAACTTTCTCTCCACTTCTTCTCTGGGAGGATGATCTACCAGAGCATAGGTTGACTCTATTACGAGAGTGTCTGCTTCGATCGGTTTAGGGTCTGCTGGTTTAACAAGTCTAGTTAGTGTAGTGTTGACGTCTCCGGTGAAAGCAAGAGATCTATTATTGGCTCTGATAACAGTTATCATACTTCCAGGAATGTGACCTGCATTATAGAACTCGAGCTCTGCTCCATCTATATTAGTAGAAGTGTTATATTCGACGATGCTTACATTCTTAAGCATCTTTCTAATCTCGTTTACCTCAAATGGTAGGTAATATCCTGAGATCTTCAACATGTCATTGTACATTATCCTTAAGAGATCCCTAGTTGTCTTCGTCATAAATGATTTGATATTAGATGAAATATAGAATATTGGAGCAGCGCCTGAGTGATCTAGGTGGGCGTGGGATATGATTATAGCCTTTAGAGATGATGGAGCTACGTGGAGGGGCAGTGTGGGAATATCGTTCTCACCGAAACCCAGTCCATAATCCAACAATACTCCAGATTTGTTGAACCTAACGTACACTGCCATTCTACCTACTTCTCCGCCTCCTCCTAAGATCGTTATCTCTCTCATTTTCATCATACACCGCTTAATATTTAGCCTACTAGGTACAATATTTTGGCTATACCTTGTATAAGGTACAGATATATAAGGATTCCCAGATAGAAAAGCATGGACTTCAGTTTAAGGCAATTTAGGGATGGGAAAGATGAGGAGACTCAGCCCCAGAGACTTGAGGAGACTCATGAAGAGAATGGGCGTCGAAGTTGAGGAATTTCATGGAGTAAGGGAAGTGAGAATTATAATGGAGGATAGAGAGATGGTTGTCGAGGATCCCCATGTAACATTGATGAGAGTCCAGGGGCAGGATATACTGCAGGTTGTTGGAAACATTAGGGAAATCGAGATTTCAGAGGAACCGGAAATCGAGATCCCAGAAGAAGATGTCCAGCTTGTAGCGTCTCAAACAGGCGTATCCCTAGAAAAGGCAAGAGAGGCACTAGTGAAAACTAGTGGGGACATAGCTCAAGCAATAATGCTCCTCGAATCATTGAAAGACAAGTACTAAAGGTTCTCTAAGAAAAATTTAAACAGAAAGCATGTTCACAGAGTATACTGGAATCTGCGGGCCCGTAGTCTAGCCTGGTAGGATGCGGGGTATGAGCCTGCTAAGGCCACCCGACTCGGGACCTGCCAGCGAAAGTCCCCGTGGTCCGGGGTTCGAATCCCCGCGGGCCCACCACACTACATGTAATACCATTTGTTTAAATGCTGGAGAAGGGGATAGACCACGAGTTACACAGTGAACTACGTAGTTGATGATAGGGGTAATATACACTGCTACATAACATGTGGATGTGGAGAACAATTATATGCAGTATTTAAAGATAAAGAGGTCGAGACCAACGTCCTCTGCCCCAAGTGCCATAGCTTATACAAGGTTCTATGGGTCGATGAAGTACTTAGAGTAAAGAGAGTCGTAGTTGCCTCCTCAAACATTTTTTCCAGAAGAATTTCAATGCTATGTGGCGCAGTCTCTACATGCCTCGACATAATCCAAAGAATCGAGGAAGAGTATAATTCCACCATTACCGACATAATCTTCAAGAGGGGTATGGAATTCTTAGGAGAGGTTGAAAACATTTATGACGAAATAAGTGAGGTTAGAAGTAAACTAAAGAAGCTACAAGTAAGCTTGCACATGCTCCTAGATAAAGTAGAGAGTAGTGATGTTAGAAAGCCAAACAACTTAAAAACCACATAGACTACGAGGGTTAGCGGGAATTCATTACAGCTAATATTATATGAAGTCCCACACGGGGTTTGTTGTTGCTTATAGAACATCGTGTAGTGAGTCTCCTTCGCACCGTACAGATAGCAGCAACAGCATGCTTGCCCGCATCTGGATCCAACCATCAGGTCTAGATGCCACCTCTGTCACCTAAGCGGACTCAAGAACCCCACGGAAACAATAGAACATTATATAAAGTTAGCTTCAAAATAATTAAATCGCTTTAAAGAAGCCACATATTATCATAAAATTTTAAAGTATGTGAAGAAGTTAGTTACCTACGGTTAGAATTCCCTCTGGGGCCGTATTGGAGCTTTAAGCTGTGACGAACAGTCTGGCGGGAGCATGTGGCCGTGGTAGCTCAGCCCGGTTAGAGCGCCGGACTGTGGATCCGGAGGTCCCGGGTTCAAATCCCGGCCACGGCCCCACTTATAACACTAAAACGTTTATCGATTATTCTTCAGAGCTTTGAGGCTCCTACGCCCACGACATTATTTGTAATACTAGAAGGCTACTTACGTTTACTAGGGAGAAGAATGTTTTAAATCAATCAGACAGATAACCAATGTCTCGCTGAGCAATAAACTATAGAACATCACAGCGTTCACCTTCAAATAAACCTTTACTTCCAGAGTTTCGTAAGTCTTTCCCGCTTAAGTCTCCTCATGTTTCTGTCTATGAATAGAAATACTGTCCTGTACTGTCTTCCTTGAATTATCATCTCTATGGCCTCTCTGGCTATACTCGAGCTCTCATAGTCTCCTATAATTGTGACAGTGTTCTTAGAGACTGAGATATAGGTTCCAGTCATCTCCTCAAGAGCTCTCCTTATTTTCCCTCTCTCACCTATTATTCTCCCTTTTATTCTCGCTAAATGATTTGGGTGGTCTCCCACATACTGCTTTAAATCAATTATTACAAGGACTTGGTCTTCCTCAATCGCCCTCCAGGCTCTCTCAGGACTAAATCCGTGTGCAACGGCCTTTATGAAGTCCAATGCCTTAAGAAGCATTATCGGGGGAACATCGGGGGATACGGGCTCTATTATTATCATTCCGGTAGTGCTATCAATAGTTATCCTAGTCTCCGTTCTCCTCTCAAGTTCTCTTTTCACTTTACCCATTTCCCCTATTAAGACACCGAGTCTATCCTGTGGAACCCTAGTGTAAAGTCTTGTATGCCCCGGCATTGTATGGTACTCTGTTTGCCAGATCATTGCACAATCCTCCTATATACTTCCTCCTCGCTCGGTGTCTCTATATCAGCTTCCTCTCTAAAATATCTTAGCACGTTTTTAATGTCTCTTCTCAAGAAGTAGTCTGCCATAGGATGATCTAATGTAACCGATTGAGCCACATCTATGATAACTACTTCTCTGCCTAGAATCATTATATTGTACTCGCTTAAGTCTGCATGAACAAGTCTCGCCTTCTTATACATCAAGCCCATGTAATTTAATACGCGTTCAAGAATGTCATAGTACTCATCTTCCTCTAAACGCGTTTCTTTAAGTAGGGGGGCTCTAACCCCGTTTTCCCCAATAAACTCCATCACCAAGATATTCTTATGACAATAATATGGCTTAGGGACTCTTATTCCAGCTCCATACATTCTCTTCAAGTTTCTATACTCCTTTCTAGTCCACGCATAGATTATACTCCTAGTGTCGCCTCTAATCCTCTCGAATCTAGGATCTCCTTCAATATACTGTCGTATTGATTTTTTGAACTCAGACGTAAAGGTAAGATATATTTTTACTGCTAGGTCGTCCCCTTTCCTGTTTTTAGCCCAGTATACTCTAGCTTCCTTACCACTGCTCACAACGCCATACATTACATCAATGTATCCTCTATTTATTACGTGGTATAGAGCTAGGAGGGTTATAGAGTCAAATACTTCTTCAACGGTTTCATAGAAATCTTTATCCTTAATTCTTTTCTCCCTACGTTTAAAAGGTAACTTACACTCCTCCCCACATTATTCCTTACGCGTCTCACTCATATAGTTGTAGGAGACCTTTCTCCTCGAGCTTTCTAACTTCATCTCTAGTATATCTATATGCGATGTCTCCTCTAGCATGGGGTTGGAAGTCCCATATGGAGACCAATACTACGTCTCCCTCTCTTATCCAAACCCTCTTCTTCATTCTACCCGGAATACGGCATATGCGTATTGCTCCATCCATACATCTAACTCTCAGCTTCTCGTGTCCAAGAAGTTTTTCAACTATCCCTAAAACTTCTCCTTCTCCCGGTATCCTTAACTCCTTAGGTTTTTCTTCTATTCTTCTTCTCCTTGGCATCACCTATCACCTCATATAATAGTTATGTTCCCGGTATTTAGGACATATGGTTTTCCGTCGATAATTAGTGTTGTGATAGCATCACCTTCCCTTAGGTCGTACGGTATTTTATCCGCTTCTATGTAAAATACTTGTCCCGTCACTGGATCAACTAAACACGCTACATCGTCGTCTATTGTGGATATTATGAGTGTCTTCTTCTCTGCATTATCGGGAACTTTCTTCAATGTTCCATCCCATAGAGCAATAGTTTTCACAGTACCTCTGCCTCCATCTCTTATTCTCTCTAGAACTACATGTTCTCCCTCAATACTCAATATTTTGACTAATTCGTCTTCCATAACCACGATGTCCCCTGGGAGAATTGCTGGGAGGCGTATGGAAACTGTTAGCTCAGCCCTTCTCCTGCCCTCCCTATCTTGTGAAATACCTTTAAACGACTCCTTTACATGTGCTCCAAGCTTGCTTCTCAAGTATTCGGCTATTCTTCTGGCTGTAGAGAAATCGCTTACTTTAATGTCAATACCTCCCCTTACACCCTCAACCTCAACAATATTCTCTTCAATGTTCCCCATTTTATTTGCAGCTTCTCTGAGAAATCCATAGACTTTTGTGAAAGCTTTGCGCGTTAAACCTTGGTCACCCCTTATCTGTATTGTGGCGCGGTGTCTACCTGTTACCACTCTAAGACATCTGGGACAATAGACTTGATCGACTTCGATTTTAACTGTGTACTGCTGTTTCAACTCGACGTGATTTAGTAGGAGACTAGCATTCACTTTAATATATGCTTCACGATATTGGGGGATTAAGGGTTCAAAACTCACTTTTACTCCATGCATTTTAGTCTCTATTTTATTGAACAACTCCATTGTTACAGCCTCCTGTAGGACTTCTAGGAAATCTCGGCTTGCTGGTCGAATCCACTTACCTTTAGCATTGTATGCTAGACACCTCTTACATATCGCTACACGTATTACTTCAGGTACGTTAACTAGCTTTCTTTCTTCAAGAAAGCATTTCGAACATAAATTGTCTATGAGAGGATTGTTCTCGTCCTCTAGTTTTCCACATTTGATGCAGAATCTTGCCATCTATGTCACACCAGTTCACATAAATATTACGGCATTCTCACTATTTGAGCATGTGGGATATTACATATCCTAATAACAGCTTCTTCATGTACTAGACCAGCTTTTATAGCTTCACTTACAATGGTCTCGCCGACCAGGTTAGCTATTGTGGCTCTACTCAACTCTCTCAATGCTTCACTGACTGAAGCCAGATATCCACCATAGAAGTTTTCTGAGACATCTAATTTAAGTTCTCCCTCGCTAAAACTCTTGCCAAGCATGTCTTTGTCGCATGCTGCTACTAGCACTTCCCCCGACATTTCATAGATTTTAATGTAAACTAGTGGCTCCTCCATGCAATACACCATTAACGCTACACTGGTTTTATCGACGTCTCGGCACCGCAGGCCTCACAAACCAGGAAGGGTACTTTCTTCTTCTTCTTGATCACCGTATGCCAAGAACCACACGTTGGACATTTAACATAATATTTAACGTATCTTTCTAGTAGAACATTTATTGCTCTACTACTAAACCTTCCATGTATGATTAAAGCCCCTGACTCGTCTACGGATCCCGCTGCAGCAAGCTCTTTTAATAAGTACTTCTGCAGGTGTCTAGCATTTCTCCTAAGACTATCTACAATACTCTTAAAATTCCTTAGTACAGTGTATCCTCCAATAACCACTACATCGGCTTTCGGCATCTCAAATACCTCAGTTTTTATCCCCTTGACTTTGACGCTGCTGTACAATCTATCCAGCAACGTCTCATACTTGTAGTTGAATACCATGTCTCTCCATCACCTCATGTAACTTCCATACACTATGAGTTAAATAGAAGCTTATATATCTTGTATCTGGATAAACAAAGTGTTTCGGGGAGTACCGTGAGGATATATATCGAGACCTATGGATGCTCATTGAACCAGGCAGACACGAGCATAATGAAGGGCATACTCAAGTTGAGGGGGCATGAAGTAGTTGAGAGTATAGATGACGCAGAAGTAGTGATAATAAACACCTGTACGGTGAGGCTGGACACTGAGGAGAGAATGAAAAGTAGGATTAGGAGAATAAGGAAAATAGCGTTAAGCCGCGGTCTAAAAATGATTGTAGCAGGGTGTATGGCTAGAGCACAGCCAGCGCTAGTTCTAAGTATAGCTCCAGAATCGTGCCTAGTTTCCCCAAGTAATATAGGTATGATCGCTGAAGTCGTTGAGAGCAATAGGAGGATGTCGATACTTGGCGACCACGATAAGCCCATAGAGCTTCTGGAAGTTGACGGAGTTATAGCAACTGTTCCCATAGCTGAGGGATGCTTAGGACAGTGTTCATATTGTATAACAAAGTTTGCTAGAGGGAAGTTAAAGAGCTATAGGGAGGAGAGAGTAATAAACTCTATTAAGAAACTTGTAGCTAAGGGAGCTGTTGAAATAAGGCTAACTGCTCAAGATGCTGCAGTATATGGGAGAGACATTAGAACAAACCTACCTGAACTAGTGAGGAAAATACTTGAGAAAGTTGAAGGAGAATACATGATTAGAATAGGTATGATGAACCCAGGCAATCTAATGGGTTTTCTAGATGATTTAATAGATGTATTGAAGGAGGAGAGAGTGTTCAATTTCGTCCACATACCCGTGCAGAGCGGGGACAATAGTGTGCTTAAGTTAATGAACAGGAATTACACTGTGGAGGATTTTGAATATATTGTTAAAAAGATAAGAAGAAGTCTCGAAACAGTGACCATAGCAACGGACATAATAATAGGTCATCCAGGTGAAACCAATGAAGCATTCGAGAACACTTTAAGACTTATGAGAGAACTGGAATTCGATCGCGTCCATATCGCTCAATACACGGTACGGCCACACACTAGGTCAGCTTCAATGATGCAAATACCATCTAAGATAAAGAAGGAGAGGACTATTAGAGCAGTAAGAGTCGCAGAAGAATTATGTTTGAAAAGAAACAAGAGATTTGTAGGTAGGGAAGTAGCTGTTTTGTTAACTGAGAAAAACTACAATAAAACACTTACCGGTAGAACAATATCGTATCATCCAGTAATCGTCGAGGGAGATGGAAGCCTCTTAGGTTCGTGGGTGAAAGTTAAAGTTAATAACGTAACCTTCTACGACCTCAGAGGAACCATAGTTAGCCGTTTCCCGAAACATGCAATTAAATGTAAGCCAATTACGATCATAAGATAAAAGAGTTAGCACAGCTAAAAACCTTAAAACAGAGCTTTCATAATGCGCTAGGCCGAGCCTCGGACCCAATAATTTGTTTCCACTTCATGGAGCTTCCAGAGATGTTTCTCAAGAAGCAACCAACACCCTTAAAAAACTCTATGTTAGCCTATAAATATTGGAGTCTGGAAGCCGGGTGGTGTAGTGGCCAAGCATGGCGGGCTTTGGCCCCGCCGACCGGGGTTCGAATCCCCGCCCGGCTACCAACAAAAACTGGTTCACCTTAATTTTCTCGGTGCTAGGAAATGGGTAATGTGGAAGCGAGGCTAGTACACTGGGTTGAAAAAATAGCGGATAGGGTAGTAGAGGAGAGGAATCCTCCCTTTGTCATAGGTGCTGGTATAACCACGAGTGGACCTGCACACCTTGGAACGGTCTGCGAATTCCTATATCCATGGGCTCTCTCCCAAGAATTGAAGAAGCGGGGTTTTAACACGCTGTTTATATTTGTAGGAGATATCATGGACGCCTTTGACAGCATACCTGTTCAACTAAAAGAATACAGCAATCAATTAAGGGATCATCTAGGAAAACCTCTATGCGACGTTCCAGACGTTTATGGCTGTCATCGTAGCTATGGAGAACACTTTCTAGATGAAATCAGGGATCTCATGGAGATTTTTGGTGTGGACTGCGACGTCATCGAGCCAGCTAACAAATTGTACGATGAGAAGTGGTATTTAGATTATGCCCTATTCTTTATGGAAAATTTGGAGAAAGTAAGGAAATTATTGGAGGAAGTAAGCGGTAGAGTTTTCCCTAAAGATTGGAAGGATATAATCCTGCCAGTATGTCCAAGTTGCGGAAAAATAGCAACTACTAGAATACTAGACTTAGACCCAAACACGGGGAAAATAGTGTTCTCCTGTGACAAGGATGTCGATTACGTTAAGGGATGCGGATTTAAAGGGGATATGAAGCTTTCAAATGGACGTTGGAAGCTTACGTGGAGGCTTGACTGGCCTAGTAGAATGGATTTCCTAGGAGTAGACGTTGAAGGAGCAGGTGTAGACCATCACACCAAAGGCGGTAGCTGGGATACTGCCGTAGCCATATTTAACCAATTATTCAAGAAGAGACCACCAATAGGCTTCAAATACGGCTTCGTTCTTTACAGAGGCCGCAAAATGAGTAAGAGTAAGGGGGTTGGAGCTCTCTCAAGAATACTCAGACTTCTACCTCCCGAGTCATTAAAATACTTCTTATTCAAACATGAAGTAGATGAGAACAAGAACTTCGACGAATCCCCGGAGTTCCTTCTCAGACTTATAGAAGAGTTCGAGTTTATAGGGGATCTATATGAGGATGTAGGGGAAAATGTTGGTAGGAGATGGCACAGACACGTTATTGCATACAGGCTTGCATGTGGAGGAGTAAAACCTTGGAGAGTAAAATTCGTGGATGTATTAGTATTTTACCAGATCCACAATGATTGGAGAATTGTTGAAGAAAAACTTGATGACGCCGAGGGAATTGAAACCCTAAGAAAATACGTGGAAACTTGGATAAAGGAGGGAATTGTTCCCGAGAAATATGTGGTAACGTTTAATCCTACGAAGGTGGAGGATACCCGTGGAACTATTAGGGAGCTTGCTTTAAGTCTAAGATCAAACATGACCCCCAAGGAAATACATAACCTGGTGTACGAGGTGGCAAGAAAACGTCATGAAGATCCAAGAGAGTTATTTAAGAAATTGTACATAGCCATCTTAGGTAAGCCCTATGGACCTAGACTCGGAAAGCTCATTTACGCTTTAGGTATCGAAAAAGTGAAGAAAACTCTACTTTCACTAATTGACTAGTAGTTTAAGTGATGAATGATGTTCGTGCTCTAATAACTCTCCCTCAACACCATAACCACTTCCCTAAGCCTTCTACATAATTCTCTACTGACATTTATCTGAAGTTCTGGCTAGATTCCAACTTCAACGAGTGCCTTGGAGCAAGGAATCTTCGTATTTAAAAAAGCACTTTCCAGACCATAATCACAGCAAAGTTTAAATATATCTATACATTAGAGAGGGATATGCATGTACTACTAGTATTTAAATATAACTAATTATCGTTCATGGTGATAACCATGAGAGTTAAAAATAGAAGAGATATAGAGATTGATGGAGGAGAGACTCTAGTATGTCCTATATGTGGTAGCAACGAGATTATTTATGATCACGAGAGAGGACAATATGTTTGTGCTCAATGTGGTGCTGTTTTGAGCGAGAAAGCCATAGATAGGGGTCCCGAGTGGAGGGCATTCACACCCGAGGAAAGAGAGAAGAGAAGTAGGGTCGGTTCTCCCATAACTCCAACGGTTCACGATAAGGGTCTTTCAACAGTTATCGACTGGCGTGACAAGGATGCTTTTGGAAGAAGACTTGAACCCAAGAAGAGACTTGAAGTTCTCAGATGGAGGAAGTGGCAGATTAGAGCAAGAATTCAGTCAAGTATGGATAGAAATCTTGCTCAAGCAATGAACGAGCTGGATAGAATAGCTTCACACCTAGGGTTGCCTAGAAGCGCTAGGGAAGAGGCCGCGGTAATATATAGAAAGGCTGTTGAAAAAGGACTTGTAAGAGGGAGGAGCATAGAATCTGTGATGGCAGCAGCTATATATGCATCATGTAGAAGATTAAAGCTTCCGAGAACACTAGATGAAATAGCTGAATACACTAAGGCTGGTAGGAAAGATGTAGCTAGGTGTTATAGACTATTATTAAGGGAACTAGCAGTCAAAGTTCCAATAGCTGACCCAATAGACTATGTCCCTAGGATAGGGGCACTACTAGGGTTAAGCGGTAATGTTTTGAGAAAGGCGGCTGAAATATTGCTGGAAGCTAAAAAGAAGGGTATAACAGCTGGGAAAGATCCTGCAGGTCTTGCTGCTGCAGCAATCTACATTGCATCCCTCCTAGAAGATGAACGTAGAACTCAGAAGGAAATAGCAATGGTTGCAGGTGTGACTGAAGTTACTGTGAGAAATCGGTATAAGGAATTAGTCAGAGAATTAGGGATACCTCTACCCCCACAGTAAGCTCTAGCTTCTAATGAAATATTTAATTGAGAGGCATAGAGTTTAAGGCGCAAACAACAAGTATAATGTTCTCTCGCTTAGAGAATAAACATAGCCAATAATTCAACTACATATATAACACATATATAACCATCTTAACCATAGCCTCTTAGAGACTACTATGAGAAAAGTATTAATCAGAAAAGGATACGTGCTCTAGAACTTTAAACTCTTTCAATAACATTTTGAATAAGACGTTACTTAAAGAAAGGTTAATACTAGTAGCCGGTTAGGCCATGGAATGAGCGTACAATTCTATTTGAGAAGATTATAACAGTAGAAGACAAAGAGCGCCATTATCCACTATAATGAGTAAGCTTCAATAATGTATAAACATCCTAATTTAAATGAGTCTTTAAAAGATACAACTTAAACTATCATTATGTCATACATATGTTATACCTTAACTAGACTATCCTTGTTCTACTAGTGAGTATGGTTAAGGCTGTCTATTGAGCTATGCTAAGATCAAGATGTTTTCCTCTGGAAAACCTAGTTCAACTAGCAGTTCCTTTATTTTATCTCTATGGTTCCCCTGCAATTCTATTCTTCCATTTTTAGCTGTTCCCCCACATGCAAGTCTAGATTTTAACTTAGCTGCTATTTTCTTTAGATTTATGGCTGGATCGTTTATTCCCTCTATAATAGTTACTTCCTTTCCCCATTTCCTCCTCTCTATTCGAACTCTTATCAGCAGTTCTTCCTTCGCTATTTCCATACATAACTCAGGGGGTAAACCACCACATATTATACCTAACTTATCCTCCTCCATTATCTAACCTACCATTCCAGTTCTTTCATATGTCAATTAGCTTGTCTATTTGCGTATCGAGGTAAAATATGGTAGGTTAAGCTTATAAATCTTAGCGAATAAATGTGTTTGGAGTGAAATGCTGTAGAGGTGTGTTTACTAAATGGTTAAATATAGATGTGGCAATTGCGGTAGGATGATAGATATAGAGGATTTAGAAGTTCTACCTGGTATTAGATGTAGTTATTGTGGGCACAGAGTATTATATAAGATAAGAAGTCCTACTATAAAGAAGATTAAGGCTAGGTGAGCTTAATTCGCTACTAGAACTAGGTTGCTAAATATAGTTAGTTATGTGACGAATTTAACTTTTTAATCTAGTGTAAATTATTGATGCTAACTCCACTATAATTTTGGCTGCAAGTATACTTGTAACATCGTTTACGTCTCTTAAGGGACAAACCTCCGTTACGTCGAATCCTACGACATTGTTTTCAAGTGTCATGAACAAAGTGTCTAAGAGAATTGTGGGGGTTATGCCCTCGGGTTCAGGATTACCTACTCCCGGAGCATAGGCAGGATCTATGACGTCCAGATCTATGGATATATACACATTCTCGAATTCTTCTAGGAACTTTCTAAGCTTCTTAACGGTCTCCATTAATCCATACTTGTTTATCCAGTACGATGTGATATAGCTTATTCCTTTTTTCCTAGCATACTCGTATTCCTCCTCAGATACTGCCCTAACCCCCACTATGATAACCTTCTTGAAACCTAGCAAGTCGAGTATTCTTCTCGTAACAGTTGCATGTGATAGTTCAAGCCCCAGATAATTGCTTCTCAAATCTAAATGTGCATCGAATACTATTACTCCTATGTTCTTCTCTAATAGCGCTCTAATAGCACCAAGAGTAATGATATGTTCTCCTCCAATTATAATAGGTATTCTACCCTTAGAAGAAATCATTCTAACTGCCATTTCAAGCCTTCTTAAAGTCTCTCTAACATCTCCTATAACTACTTCCAGGTCGCCAACATCGTTAAACAATACTCTATCCATATCGAACCTTGTTCTAAATGAAAAGAACTCTATGCCTGCTGACGCAATTCTTATTCTCGAGGGGGCAAATCTGGATCCCGGCATGAAACTGCTGGTGGAATCGAATGGAACTCCTATTATTGTAAAGGGGGTCTTATCTGGAGTAACATTAGTTCCTCCAAAATACATGGCAGATCTATTGATAAAAACCTCTTCCTCCATGTTGTCATCTCCTATAGACAGTCAATAATTCTCTAAATACGCTTATAAATATCTTTTAGAGTATATTAGAAGAATACAGGAATACTTGAAAGACGCGTGGTGGCGTCAATGAGCAAGGTTGGAGATATTTATGAGAAACTTGTAGATCTGGGTAAGAGAAGAGGCTTCTTCTGGCCCTCATACGAAATATACGGGGGAGTGGCTGGATTCATCGATTTAGGGCCCTTGGGAGCAATATTGAAGAGGAAGATAATGGAAAAGTGGAGAAAGTTCTTCATCCTAAGGCACCAGGATATAATAGTGGAAATAGAGACCCCGGTAATCAATCCTTCAATAGTATTCGAGGCAAGCGGCCATGTAGAGCACTTCACGGATCCCATAGTCGAATGTACTGTTTGTGGCAGAATGTTCAGAGCAGACCACCTAATAGAGGAGAAGGCGAAAGTAAAGGTTGAGGGGCTTCCTCCAGCGGAAATGTCTAAGATAATAGTTGAAAATGACATAAAATGTCCTATCTGTAGCGGAAAACTAGGCGATGTAAAATTATTCAACCTCCTATTCAAGACCACTATAGGTCCATATAGGGGGAACGTAGGATACATAAGGCCTGAAGCTGCGCAGGGAATGTTCGTTTCATTTAAGCGAGTATACGAGACTATGAGAAGCAAGCTTCCTTTAGGTATTGCACAAATAGGTAGGGTGGCTAGAAACGAGATCTCGCCTAGACAGGGGATGATAAGGCTCAGAGAGTTCACTATAATGGAGTTCGAGTTCTTCTTTAATCCCGAGAAACCAGGTTGCCCGTATGTAAGTGAAGTAGCTGATAAGAAGATTAGGATCCTAACAGGCGAAGAGAAGATCAAGGGAGGAAAACCTATAGAGTTTACAATTCAAGAGGCCTTACAGGAGGGTGTTATAGTTAATGAATGGCTAGCATATTTCATGTCCCTAGCCACAGAATTAGTCTCCGAGCTAGGTATACCACTAGAAAAACAGTACTTCGACGAAAAGCTACCCCACGAAAGAGCCCACTATGCAACTCAAACATTTGATCAAATGGTTGAGGTTTCTAGGTGGGGAGCAGTCGAGGTTTCAGGCCACGCATACAGGGGAACGTATGATCTTCACAGGCATGCAGTATACAGCGGCCAAGATCTACGGGCGTTCGAGCCCTACCCCAATCCCAAGAAAGTAAAGGTAGTGGAGGTGGTTCCAGACAGAGAAAGGATTAAAGAGGTCTTCGGTGATAAAGCTGAGTACATCATTAGGGCCATAATGCTTCAAAAAGGCGAAGAAGTGCTGAAAGAGCTTAGAGAGAAGGGTTTCATAGAGGTTTTAGAAACTAAAGTCGACAAGGACTTAATTAAGATTGTTGAGCTAGAGAAGACGGTAAGTGGAAACAGATTCATACCCCACGTTGTTGAACCATCCTTCGGCGCTGAAAGACTAGTTTATGTTACTCTAGAACATTCTTACTCTGTTAAAGGAGATAGAGTAGTTATGAGAATTCCCAGGGATATTGCCCCAATATCTGTTGCAGTCTTCCCATTAGTTTCTAGAGATGGTATTCCCGAGAAAGCTAGAGAGATCTACGAGTCTCTCAAGAAAGTGCCCCTATATGTAATATATGATGAAAGTGGCAGCATAGGCAGGAGATATGCGAGGGCGGATGAAATAGGGGTCCCCATAGCAATAACAGTCGACTACCAGACTTTAAAGGATAATACAGTAACGCTGAGAAACAGAGATACTTGGGAGCAGGTAAGGGTACACGTAGATAAGGTAACAAAGGCCGTAGTTGACTATATAGAGAAGCGTGTGGAATTCAATGAACTGGCCAGCTACTAACAGGCAATAATTGTCTCACAATACTTTTTAATCTGTTACTCCTAAAACTACGTGAAGAATACTCTATACTATGTTCTCAGTGTATATGACCTGGAAGTCAAAAAGTAGGACAATACGGGGGTGCAATGGAAATTGATGGAAGAATCCGATAGTGGTAAGGAGAAAAAGAAAATGGATATAAAAATGCTGGTTTCAATAATACCGCCAGCAACCTCGGAGAGAAAGTCTAAAATCCTCCTCGAGAAGAGGGTAAGAGCTAGGAGAAGAGATAATGTTAAGAAAGGAGAGTGTAAAATAAATCCCAAACTAGCCTCTACACTAAACATTTCTGACTACATGGATCTAATTGTTGCAGGAAAGAAGAGGTTGGTACTTAAAGTAATCCTTCTAGACAGCGTCCCCGAGAACGAGGTATGGTGTAATCTAGAAGAATTAAGGGAGCAAGGGATAGCAGATAATAGTATAGTAACTATACGGAGATCTATGAGGCGACAGGTGTGAATATATGTCAATAAGCATCTACAGTAGCATCTTAGGAGACCTAGAGGAGGCAGTTGAAAAACATTCAAACAATATTAAAAAACTTAGGAGAGTAGCGTTACGGGCAAAGAAAGGTCTGTCTTCTCGAGACGATGTTTTAAGAGGTCTAAAAGGGACTAAAATGCTTAGAATGAAGATTGCCACCATTATAGGTAAAATATTGGAGATTAATGAATTAGATATTTCTAGGCTTAGTGAGGACGAAATAGAGTCCCTGATCCACGTATCTGACTTGGTACATGCACTAGTGAGCTTTACAATAGTAGTCAGCGTAGAGGAGGAGAGGGATATTCTGAGAAAGCTCCAAGTATTATCGAAGAGTGCTGGATACATGTTCTCATCAAGCGATGAGAAGTTATTTGAGAACGAGATTAAAGCGTTGGAGGAGTTCGAAGACTTATTAAGCAAGGTGGAAAATGTTTTGGAAACTAGGATTAAGTTGTGGACTCGGAGCCTGAGCGAGGCTACTAGGATGAGGATAATGAATTCGCTTTCGTTTTAAACTTCTCTGATGGTATTAAATATTTTAGAAAGAATTACGAAAGAATCCGGGCTTAAGTCTTAACCTCTAGAAGCTTATGGATCATTATTCTGGAGAAGATAGGTAAAATAATCCGCTTCATAGGTCTCTTAAAACATTAACGGAGGCTATATCTTCAAGGAACTTAAACAACTGGCATAAGGATTTGGAGAAGTCCTGAAAGCCGCCAATGAATCCGAGACAGAAAAAGCCTGTCGCCGCAAGTTCCGAAAGTTCTAAGTGCAGTAGTATGTTTTAGAACGATTACTCTCGGCAACACTTAATAAGCTGATAGAAAGGAGGTTAAATCGACGAGTTTTATGAAAGTCTAACAGCTAATTTAAAGTTCTATAGACGAATTTCCCATATATCGGCTCCCCGTATACTATACGATCGCTAAAAACCTTCTTTATTCTGGCTACTCCAACAAACCCCTTAAATTTCTCACATGCTTGAGGTAGAAGCACCACTGGTCCGTGTGTAAGCGGATATGCAAGAGCGTATTTTCTCCCTCTCCACTCATAAGATGAAACCACAATAATCCTGACAACTCTGCCTACAATCCTCTTTTTTAATGCCATATTTAGCCTTCTTGCTTCGGCTACTATTTTCCTAGCAAGTTTTCTTTCATTCGACGACTTTTTCGGAAGCATTCTGGAGAACGCTGTTAAGGGCAAAGGTCTAAATTTATACACCGTTATTTTTTCTGCACCAAACTGCACAACCCTCCTCATCACGCGTATAGTTGCGTTAACCGTTGACTCGTTTTGATATGGCAAACTATGGATGAAGTATACGTAGGGTCTTAGACCATTTTCCGACAACAGTTTAACAGCTCGTATAACGTGGCTTGGAAGCGCTGGTCTACCAATAATTTTAGCGTGTCTAGCAGAACCCGTTTCACAACCTATGTGAATTGGACTGTTTCTGAAATATTTTCCTAGTAGTCTAGCAGTTTCTTCATTAACTAGATTCGCTTTAACGTTTTCGAGGAGTATACATGCTTCTCCTCTTTCAACTCTCTTTATGCTAGTTAGCTCGGAGAATAAAGCTTCCAAGGCATCAGTATTGGGTGGGGGGTAACTGGGGTTTGTCAATGGCTGGGGCTCAACAAGCCAGTCTCTGCCATAGTCTAGTATGTCTGGGGCTCCCAGCACTATTCTAGTAACACCTATTTCGATGAGGTCCTCAACTTCCTCCACTATTCTATTAATAGACCTTGACCTCGCCGGGCCATACAGCACTGGAACAGAGCAATATCCACATCCAGGAGGTATTTTAACGGGACATAGCATTCTCCTGCTGAAATCGCTGCTCTCGCAATTACCGCAGTTTATGCACTTATTAAATCCCTTTAATGGAGTGCGAGGTCTATTGAAATTGCTACACCCTCTAACAACCTCAACGTATACTCTCGCCGCCCAATACAATGGATATCCTCTAATAGCCTCTATAGAGCTCTTATAGTTGTCTATTTCACTTCTAGTCAGAAACTCTCTGAAACCTGTGAAACATATCTTTCCATCACTGCGTTTGAAGATTATTCCTCTTATATTAGGTAAATCATCTATTTTGACGCCTTCTTCGAAAACGACCTGCCTGTTAAAAAGCTCTTCAAGTGTTTTCTCTCCCTCTCCTAGAACAGCTAGCGTGTATCCGTAAAGAGTCTTTTTTTCAATACAGCCTGCTGCTACAGGACCCCCTAGAATTGTTGTAGTTCTATGCCAAGTACTAGAGAGATGTTTTACCACATTGATGTCGCTGCTCATAGCCGAAGCAAGTACTACATCGTATTTCTTGTACTTACTTAGTTCTCTCACAAATAACTCAAAGGGAACTAGGCTTACGGTTAAACCTAATTTCTCAAGCACCCCTGCAACTCTACGTGGACCTGCACCAATAACGTCCACGGTACTTCTACGACCCTCCACAGTTCTTCCAAGACAATCAACGATAACGGCCTTCATGGCTACCATGCTATTCTCTCTCTTAACCACTCTGACCCTGGTATTCTATACCTACTGCTTGGAAGTTTTATCGCTTTTATCTTACCTTCCCTAATCCACCTAGTCACAGTATGTCTATCAACATTCAGCATTTTAGCGACTTCGTTGGGCTTAAACAATAGTTCCATATTTTCCCCACATACCTAATGTTCCAAACAAGCATAATAAATCTATATAATTCCGAACAGTTTCGGAAGGCTTATGTGGCTTCGATTCGCCGATTGTTTTGGAGACATAGTGGCCCTCTGGAGCCGTAGGCGGATCAGGGCTGAAAACGGGGTGGGATTAATCTGTACCCAAGCCTACCACCAGTATCCCCAAGTAGTTGAACTAACCAAGTAAACGGGCATAGGCAACTACCGATAACAATATATTAGTATATCTAGTGAATACTCAAGATGTAGAGGAAACTGTAGCCGGCCCCTAACACGAATATGTGCTAAGAGTTGAGTAAGTATATGAGTGAAACATATCTATCAAATAAGGAGGCACTTGCGGAGGCACACGTTTTAGAGCTAATTAACAATCTTGCTAGAAGCACTGAGGACGCTATAAGGGAAACTCTGTCTCTCCTAGAGGAGTTCGCTAAAGGTAAGCTTGAAATAGTTAGAGTCAAGTACTCCAGGATAAGGACTTTTAAGAATCGCTCAGAAGAGCTAAAGTCGAAAACTCTCGAATACCTTGTTAGGACTGGTCCAAGTATGCTTTTCAAAGATATTTACGTGTCTATAGCATATAACTTGGAGAGGATAGCTCAATTAATGAATGGTATTTCCCACAGGCTCCTCTTATTATCCCTAAAGGGCTTAACGCCAAGTGTTGATGTTGCAAAAAGGCTGGTATCTTTTGGAGAAAAGTTTATAGAGGAATACGAGGGGCTTAAGAGAACCTTAATAATGATGAACTATAATCCAAAGAAGGTAATAGAGGGGGCAAGAGAAGTTTTTCGGCTCGAAGATGAAATAGATGATATGTACAGGAGTAACGAGGTAGAGCTATACGAGAAGCATTCTTCGAATCTAATACTACTCATGTTATTGAAGGAAGTTTACGACATAATAGAGGAGTCCTCCGATTTAGTGAAGGATTCTGCTGAAAATCTAGCATACCTAGCTCTACATAAAATCCCATGAGCATAATAGACTTCATTAAAGCCAGCGGTGTACTCGATGGACCAAGCGATCGGTAGGCTTATAGGAATAAAGGTACTTGTTCTAGATAAAGAAGCATCAAGAAGTCTTTATAGACGGGGGTTTTATGGCAAACCTTTCGGCATAAGAAAGCCTAAAGATATCGACTTTGAAGCACCACTTGAACTATCGTTAATTGAAGCTCTGTACTTGGTGGAAAAGGGATTGCTAAGAGTTCTAAACAACGAAAAAGGGGAGGTTACAGACGCCCAAATAAGAGCGCTTATCAAAAAGTATTTTAGAAAAGGGAATCTCTTGTACATGGTATATAAGGATTTAAGGGAGAGAGGCTTCATAGCCAGATCCGGTCTAAAATTCGGTGCAGATTTTGCGGTCTACGAGCTTGGTCCGGGAATAGACCATGCACCTTTTCTAGTACACGTAGTAGATTCTAATAAGAAAATAGATCCTGTTGATATTGTTAGGGCTGGAAGACTCTCTCATTCTGTGAGAAAGAAATTTATTATAGCTACAGTAGATGAGAATACTGGGAGCATAAAATACATAGCATTTAAATGGTTTAAGCCTTAGAAATGTGAACCGCTTTGATCTAAAGTAAAGATGCTTAGAATATAGTGGAGGCGTTATTTTTGAACATAAATTCTGCAAAACATTTCCCTGGGGAAGAGAGTAGAAAGTGTTATCCCTTATGCAGACACTTCAGGTGTAGTAAGAATGCTTTAGTTGTGGTTACGAAGTATTTTAGAGGTAGGCCGAGGAAGGAAGCTGTATGCAGATGGGTTGGTGATAACTGCAGTGGGCCGGAGTGTCAATATGCTTATTGCGAGAAGAGAGCACTACTTCCTGATGGAACATGTGGTTTAAGCATGATGCAGAGACGCCATGCCAGGAAGGACATGTTGAGAGAGATAGAGGAGGCGGATTTAGGTATCGATGTGAAGGAGATTGTTAAGAAGCGTTTTGGTAAAAGAGAATTCACCGAGCTCTAATGTTCAAAGAGACCACTTCTTATATAATTTATGGGGTATCTTTAGCACATCAAGTATTTTACCTACTACGAAGTCTATTAAATCATCTATTCTCTTCGGTCTATGGTAGAATGCTGGACACGCTGGCAAAATTATCGCACCCGCGATAGAAGCCTTAAGCATGCACTCTATTTCAATAGAGTTTAGCGGCGTTTCCCTTAAAACGAGTATCAATGGAACTTTCTTTCTTAAAGCTATTGCAGCACATCTGGTTACAACATTCTCTGAAATACCTGAGGCTATTGTGCACAATGTTTTTACGGTACATGGACATATTACCATAGCATCCATTAGGAACCCGCTACTTGCCAAGGGAGAGCTCCAATCATACTGCTTGTATACATGTGAGCTTCTCTCCTCTATTATCCTCATGGAATCCGGTCCACACTCCTCTCTTAAAATAGCCTCAGCATTCTCCGTTATAATTGTATGGACAGTTATTCCAATACTGCTAACAACTTCTATGAGTCTTAAACCATAAATCACACCGCTAGCACCAGTTAAAGCTACTACAATGTCATTGTAACCTGCTACCGGCCTCATGGCCTCTCCCACTTAAATGTCTATTAATGTCCGATATTCCATAACTCTGCACCGCCTCGGTTATCTGAGAATTTGTGATAGTTTTTAAGTTGTTAATTCTACGTAAACTTTTAAATGAAACATTCCCTGGCAGTTATTATCATTCAAGTTTTCAAGGTATTCATCTACTGTAATTCCGTTCTTCCCTTATACATCTTAGACAGATCCTTGCATATTTTAGAGAAGATTTTGTAAGATTCTGGAGAGAACTGTCGTGTAGTAGTGCTCGTAGTATTCCGCTTAAGGGTTAATGGAATCAATATTATGTCTTCGTCTTCGAAAGCCTCCCCAACAACCTCTCCTTTCTCATTTACTAAGAGGGAGGGAACGGTGTATAAGAGTTCTCCATGTCTCTCCACCATACCACCTGCTACTATTATTGGGACGTTGTTTTCGAGAGCTCGGGATGATGCTAGCCTCCTTATTTTAGAGGGTTCGCTAAGGCTTCTCTTTTTCACACAGTAGATTAAAGTATCTACGCGGTTCTCCGAAAGATACCTTGCTATTTCCGGGATCAATATGTCCTCATCCATCAGGATTCCTATTCTAATTTCTCCAATATTAAACACCGTTATTTCCTTACCTGCACTAATCCCAACTTCAGCCTCCATTTTCGTAATAGTTATCCTCCTATACCTATCCTTACTACTCACTACTCCTGTAGGTCTAATCATTATTGAGGACGAAAATAGCTTAGGTCCAGCTCTCTCAAGCAGTCCCGGCGTTATTACTATCAATCCATTGAATATTGCCGACTCTATAACGGGTTTTACTGCGGAGCCAGGTAGTCTAGTAGAGTAACTCTTTAAGACTGATTTTATTCTTGATCGAGGATAATTCTCGAGGATGTCCTCAATACTAAGTAGGGGAGATACTACTGCTAGTGAAGCTCCTCTTCTTCTAGCCTCTGTTAGAATGTTTAGTGTTTTTTCAGGATTATATTTTCTTGTAAGCATTTTATGTCTTAAATGTACGACTGCTATTTTCATTTACAACACCCTTAATGTTATGGTAAGAGATAAATTTCTTGGAATAGTTCATCTAAAACCCTCTGGTAATTCTTGTTTCCTAACTCTATTTCATCCATTATTCTCTCGAGCAATGCCGTTCTTTCCTCCGAAACTAGGTTACCATAGTTTCTTGTTAAATATCTATAGACTCTTATGCCGAGTTCCGTGGGTACGAGCCTTTTCCCTTTCTTCGTTTCTATTACATATTTTCTCTGAAATAGTGTTTGAAGTATTTTTGCGTACGTTGAAGGCCTCCCTATTCCCTTCTCTTTCATAATTTTTATGATGTCGCCTTGTGTAAATAAGGGTATTGTGTGTCTCTGAAGCACTCTAATATCTCTAACCTTATACTCTCCTGGTTTTACTCTGTCCTCAACAGTTAATATGGGATTTTCGGTTAAAAATCCTGGTTCCACAACTTCTACTACTCTCTCCAAGTCCTTAATGTAGCCATCTACTATTATTTGAAGAGACTGTTTTCTCACTACAGCCTTCACCATTTGACTTGCAATGAATCTTCTGAAAATCATGTCATAGAGCTTAAAGTGTTTCCCTGTCAGGCGCTTAACTGGAGTTATCACGTCCTCTACTATCACTTCTCTCAGCCTCTCGACATCTAAGGGTCTAGTCGGCCTAATACATTCATGGGCTCCTCCAGTCCCCCACTTCCTAGGATAGTATAATTGTTTCCATTGTTCCCCAAACTTCTCTTTTAAATATTCTATAGCTAGGCCTATACCTGAAGGTGAAACTCTCGTGCTATCAGTTCTATGATATGTTATAAAGCCCATTTCGAACAGATCCTGTGCTATACTCATAGCCTCCTGTGCGCTTAGATGCAGTCTTAGCGATGCATCAAACAAGAGCGAGTCTGTGGTATATGGGGGAAGCGGAGATAATTCTTCTTCCCAAGTCTTCACTTCTCTAATAGCAACAGTCAACGGTTTTCCCTGGAGAATATTCATCGAAACTTCAGGAGGTGCATCTTTCTCAGAGAACTCTACTACTAGCCCATTTTCGATTTCTATCCTGAAAATCTTCTGCAGACTATTAGACCACTGCCTATACCTGTCTATTATCCATCCTAGTACTGGTGTTTGTACTCTTCCGGCTGAGAGCCAGTGTTTGTTGAAAGCTCTCCAAAGCCTCTTACTCAACTCGAACCCAATCCACCTATCCTCA
>JAPDJV010000008.1 GCA_029258925.1 Thermoproteota archaeon
TGGGGATTTAGATATCCTTATGGGGTCATGGGTGGCTGTCGAGCCCAACGGCACGGGGCTCCCATCTAGGGGGCTAGACCCCACGGGCTTGGAGCACAGCTCCCATCACCCACACGTCCACGAAAATCGTTGACGTGGCAAACTATAAACATATCGCCCAGAGCAAAACAATATAAAAGAATACGAAAAGCTACAGTTTAATGTTTCTGCCCCTACAGTACTTAGACTGGATAGAAAGGGGAGCAAACATCGTGATGTGTCACAGAGACCTTAAGAAGAAATGATTCTTCTGATACGAGACGGTTTAACCAATCAACTCGTAACAGTCTAGTGTGTAATAGCAATAATTAGTCAGAGTGAGTTGGGAGTCATCATGTATCAGTGGCTGCCCACTCCATCATCCATAGATCACTATTCGAGAAGACTTATTTATTTCTTTACCAGAAGGAAGCCACTCCATAATCTCACCTCATTCTTCATAGTCTTTAAATACGATTTTGTAAAATAATAAAACGCAGTCAATACCGCTTCTCACCTCCTACAATTGGGGGAGTTGAATATATAGAATGGTTAACCCGTTAGTAGTTGTTGCTCTCGGGGGCAATGCTTTATTAAGGAAGGGGGATCCAGGAACCTTCGAATTCCAATTGGAGAACGCTAGGAGAACTGCTAGACAACTAGTTAAGTCAATAATGGATGGATATAGAATTGTGATAACGCATGGAAACGGTCCTCAAATCGGAGCAATTCTCATACAGCAGGAGTATGCATCGAAAGCCGTTCCTCCAATGCCTCTCCATGCATGTGGTGCAATGAGTCAGGGCCTCATAGGGTACATGATCCAGCAGGCATTAATTAGCGAGTTGAAGAAGATGGGGCTACGAGTACCCGTGGCAACGGTCATAACTCAAGTCTTAGTGAATCCCATGGATGAAGCATTTAAAAATCCAACGAAATATATTGGCCCATACTATACGGAGGACGAAGCTAAGAAGTTGATTGGAAAACGTGGCTGGATTATGAAGCCAGATCCGAGGGGTGGGTGGAGGAGAGTTGTGCCATCTCCAGAACCCATAGAACCTGTGGAAATAGAAGTTGTAAGGAAGCTTGTGGACTCGGGCTGCATAGTTATAGCATGTGGCGGCGGCGGAGTACCTGTTGTAGAAGAAGACGGCTCTCTCAAGGGAGTAGATGCTGTTATAGACAAAGATCTTGCAAGTGAGAGACTTGCCACCATGTTGAGAGCGGACATATTGCTAATACTGACAGACGTAAAATACGTTATGTTAAATTACGGTACTCCTGATCAAAAACCGTTGAGGAAAATTAGTGTTGAAGAAGCTAAAAAATATCTTGAGAGAGGAGAGTTTCCCATGGGTAGCATGGGCCCCAAGGTGTTGGCTGCGATAAGATTCATCGAGAACGGTGGAAAAATTGCTGCAATAGGTCATTTATATGAATGTAATGATGTGTTAAGGGGGTTAAGCGGAACAGTAATATATGGTTTCGGACAAAATAAGAGAACTGTCATATAAGTGTTCTCTGGTGTTCAAAGTGGTTGAAACATTGAGTCAAGAAGAGTTGACAAGATATAGTAGGCAACTAATAATCCCCGGGTTCACATTGGAGCACCAACTGAAACTCAAGAAAACAAAAATGGCTATAGTAGGTCTAGGAGCTTTGGGTTCGGCAGTCTCTCAGATTTTGACAGCAGCTGGTGTAGGCTACCTTAGAATTATCGATAAAGATGTAGTTGAATTAAGTAATTTAAATAGGCAATTGTTGTATGCTGAAACCGATCTTGGAAAACCGAAGCCCGTGGTAGCAGCTAAAAGACTAATGTTGCTAAATAGTAATGTAACTGTTGAGCCAATTATTGAGGAATTGAACGATAAGAATGTAGATAGACTGCTTGATGGAGTAGATATTGTAGTAGACTGCTTAGATAACATTGAGTCGAGACTCGTAGTTAACGAGTTCATCGTCCGATCTGGGAAGCCTCTCGTTCACGGAGCGGTTAACGGGTTTTATGGTCAAGCAACTACGGTTATTCCAAGTAAAACTCCCTGTTTACGATGCTTATTTGGTGAAGCAAAGACCATTAAGCCAATTCCAGTAATACCACCTACACCTGTCATTATAGCCTCTATTGAGGCGGCTGAGGCAATTAAGCTTTCAACAGGTCTAGGCAATTGTCTTGAGGGAAGACTGTTATTATACGATGGACTAAACATGGAGTTTACAATAATTAAAGTAAGTAGGAATCCAGAATGTCCAGTTTGCTCTAAGATTAGCTAGAAAAAAGATTTTATTCTTCTGACGATATTAATGTTACAGATCTTATAACACCATCAAAACCTCTAATTTTAGTCACGACTTTATCTAGATTCTTTAACGTATCAGCAACTATTTTTACTACTACATCGTATTCTCCATACACTATGTGGACTTCTTCAACGTAGTTTAGTCCTCTAATATTTCTTGCAACATCATGTTCTTTACCTATTGCTACGACTAGTAACATGAATGCCGTTATATTTTCTCCGCCCAACCAAGCCCCCTCTTTGTGAGGACTCTAATCATATAAATAGTTTTTAAGTGTTACTCACGTTAGGTATCTGTGGATCATTTTTCCAGGTAACTGTGGAAACTGTAATATGAGGGCGATCAGTCTATGCCCAATCTTATAGGCAGCGTATTCATTTCTTGGGAGAATTCTTGCCAATATTTTGCCTCCCTTGAAAAAGTATTTTTCTCCTGGAATAAAACGGCCCTCAATTATTGGAGCAGCAAACACTTCTGTCAGTCTTAATACAAGGTTTCTGACAACACTATTGTTTATCGTATAACCTATTTGCCTAGCTTTCAGGAGGAGCAACAATATTTGTTTTGAAATCCTCCTCCTATACTCCGACTTCAAGACTTCGCTAATCACATTCCTTAAATGTGTTCCTCTAATATGACTGTTATTTTCCAACAATAAGTTAACGTAGCCCGATCTCAAATCATCTATGAAATCCACGAAGTCGTCGAGCAAACCTAGTGCTAATCCTAGGGCATCTGATAATGGATCAATCAGCTTATTTAGTTCAAATTTCGAAAGTAAAAAGTATAGTTTGAAGAAGCAAACAGCCTTGTTATACAGTAGCTTCTTCATTTCGTCCCTACTTAAAATCTTAAACTTCCTCCTCATGTCGTCTACTGCACTCTTATAAAGCCTCCACACAACTCTAATAACTCTTTCATCATAGTATTTGCGGACATTCTCCGCAAAATAGTACAACCATAGTCTTCTCAAGGGTTCCCAGTCTTTGATAACGTAGTTCCCGTTCAACGCGGCTGCTACTGCCTCCCTCTCACCTTCTAAAATAGTTAATCCTTGATCACGCGTGATACTGGGTTTATCGATAATATTATCGATATTTCTCATGTAAGCCCATGAAAGACTCCACGTCTCCGATCCGACTCTCTCCGGAACAAGCTGGCTCCCATATGTAAGGAAATCTTTTTTCCTTAAATACCTCCTAGCAGTCTCAACAGCAATATAGTAGGATGTCCTGTTCATTGCTCCCCTCATCCCTTATACTGTGAGCACGCTTACACTTATTAGGATTCAAGTAGGCTGAGAACCTATATTGTCTAGCGTTAAATTAAACATTTCCAAACTATATGAAATCAATGTTACTTAAATTTTATTATAAACAACACAAAGTTTTCCCTTATAAATAGTGAAATTTCATTTTATGAAAATAGCAATAAAACACTACCTCTAACTTTATATTAATGTTTTAATTATTGTTCGATGTTCCAATTATATACAAATGTATTTTCCTCTTCATAAGGCCATCGTGGATCTCCACTACTCCAACAGGCCTCCAAACCTCAATAGGATAGTCCAATGCTATGACTCTAGTTCCAGGCTTAAGTTCTCTTGAAAGCTTAGGTGCAAGTAACCTATTCACTGGAATAGTTAGGTAAAGGTATACTACTGTTGCATTACTCACGTTCTCCTCGAAAAAATCTCCTTTAACCACTCTCACGAGACCATCGCATCCAGACATTTTCGCGTTTTCGAGAGCAAGACGGCAATACTCCTCTCTGATCTCTATACCCACCGCCCTAGCCCCTCTCTTAGCGGCTGCTATGAGCATTCTTCCATCACCACACCCTAAATCGTAGAATACGTCTCCGGGCTTAACATTCGCAATTTCCATAATAACATCTACAAGTTCTCTAGGAGTTATGCCCTCGGGAGCCCACATAGCTGAGTCGCCTCCCGAAGAATTAGGAATTGTTGATCTTTTAATAAAAAATGGTTTTATATAAATCTTATTATAGTCATATCATGATATTATCTAAATTAGAAAATTTAATTCTTTATATTTAGATAATATCTTTCATAAATCAATAATCTAAAAATACCATACTTTACTTTATGGAAATACAGGGAATGACAGAAGATTAACAGTCTTCAGTCTAACTTTTACATCTAAACCATGCAATCTGTTCTCCTATCTATCAAAGGTAACCAGCCCCTCCAGACTAAAGCCTCAGTCCACCCTGGAGAAACTACGTTGCACATAACAGTCTTGCACGGCTGCTCAGACGAGAGGGTTGAAGGTAGAGGCCTCTTCGAGACTTGTTGGGGGATGTTCCACAGAACATCGTCTATATGTGAGGTGGGAGAGATAGGTTTTTTCGATAGTTTTAGTTACCTATATATTTATGGGTGAAACTGTGAGAGGGAGATTACTCGTCTCTTCAATAATAGTAATGTTACTAATGTGCATGCTTATCCCAACATTATCTGGTCTAAGCCTTTCATCGAGGAAAACTAGAATAAGGTTAGTAGCTAAGAATTGGCTTAACTTCGATAGAGTAGAGGAACCAGTAACTGTTGGAGTACCAATACCTATGGGAGCTTTGCGATCTCTAGACAATGTCAGACTTCTTGATAAGTCCTTTAGAGAGATTCCAGCTCAATTCAAGGCATTAGCTTATTGGCCTGACGGAAGTATAATGTGGGTGCTCACGGACTTCCAATGTTCTGTCGGTGCAAAGGGGAAAACAAGGTACTTTAT
Organism: Thermoproteota archaeon; assembly: GCA_029258925.1. Lineage (GTDB taxonomy): Archaea > Thermoproteota > Thermoprotei_A > EX4484-217-1 > JAPDJV01 > JAPDJV01. Next base: position 5,082 of record JAPDJV010000008.1, read on the forward strand.
TGAATACGGGGGAAGTGTTAAGAGGAGTATTGTAAATTCGCCACTCAAAGTTTTCGAGAACGATGAGACTATAATCATCTCGACGGGACCCGTGAACATGAGTATAAGTAAGGAAAGTGGAATGTTGGAGAACGTGTGGTTGGATACAGATTCAGATGGAGAACCAGATAAACTAGTGTTACTAAAGGGATTCTTTACCGTCTTAAGCGAGGATGGAGTAGAATATTATTCTAATCTTGGTATTAGAGAAGTAGAGGTTGAGGAGGCTGGAGTTTTAAGAACCGTAGTTAAGATTAAGGGGACACATAGAAATATGGAGGGAGACGGACTACTAAACTTCACTGCCAGAATATACTTCTATGCTAATAAAAGCTATATCAGAATATTTTACACGGAGGAAAACGGTCTTCCCTGCCTAAACAATGGGGCTGGACAACCGAACTGTCTCTGCCTAAATAGTCCTAACACAGTGTACTTCGAAGACATATCCCTAGAACTTCACCTTCCAACTAGTATTTCAAGCTATGTTATTCCTTTAAAAAACGGTCTTGTCGAAGACGACATGCCTTCAAACATATATGTTTACCAGGATTCAAGCGGAGGCCGAGACTGGAATAGATGGCCGGGTGTGAAGTTTAGGGGCTACAAAGTTGTAGAAAATGGTTTAAAGAAGTATAGGGGGAGAAGATTTGAGGGGTGGATGGATTTCAGAACTGTTGACACAGGTATTGCTGTGGGTGTGAGATATTTCTGGGAAAACTATCCTAAAGCCATAGAAGCCTCTTCTAATGGAATAATCTATGTGAGGATTATGCCAAAATACTTCTCACAGCCATTCCAGCATAGAGCGGGCGAACATAAAACCCACGAGCTTGTACTATACTTCCACTCGGCAATGGAGAGTGCTGAGCAAGTGTCTAAGACCATGAAATCGCTGTTTACGCCAATCTACGTTAGACCCAGAGCAGAATGGTTTATCAAATCTGGCGTCCTAGACTATTGGAGTCCATATGATCCCCAAAAACTCGAATTCTACGAGAAGAACAACTTAGCAGCGGTCATAGGTAGAACAGAGGGCTATTATGGGAAGAACCTCTTCGACATAAGGGAGAGAGTTGACTTTTACGGATGGATGCATTTCGGAGACGTTAGAATAGTTGATGAAGATGGCGGCACGGGCCAAATGAATCTGCAATACGATTTCGGTTTCGGAATGCTGGCTCAGAGTATTAGACTTGCAGGCCATCACAATTATCGTAGCTATAGGTGGTGGATACTAGCTGAGCAAGCGGAGAGGCATCAAGCAGACATAGATATCCTCCACATACACTGGGGTGACCCCTCTCAGCCATCATCTTACTGGATAAAATGGTGTTGGGGGGGAATGTTTCCGCACACGCCCCACGAAGAGAACGGAACGTTAAATCCGCATAGGGGCTCTAGTCCTCACCTGGAATTCCAGTGGAATAGAGGCCTCCTATACTACTATTATTTAACAGGTTACGAGAAAGCATGGGAGGCAGCAATGGAGGTGGGGGAGAACACTTGTTGGCGGGTCATGAATGGGCCAGGGGAACCCGGGTATAGTGGGGTAGCAGGAGATGAGGCAAGAGCAGCAGCGAACGCGCTGGACATACTGATAAACATGTACCTAGCCACATTAAACAGAACATATCTTGAGGCAGCTGAGAAAGTTGTAAATGAATCCCACTTCAACACTAGATGGTATAAGGATGGACCGAACCCTGAGTATGCTAGCCACACTGTAGCTCCTTGGCAGATAGCTATGTTAATGGTTTCTCTGGGAAGATACCTGGATACGGTTAGGCTTGCAGAGGGTAGGCTAGATCAGAATGCACTTGAATCTCTCGTAGGCTACGCTGACTGGATGCTCAAGTACTGTTACCATCCCCATGGAGACGATGCTTCAAGTTACCCGCACTTCATATATAGGTGGAGGGGAGATGGTGTTCAAATCGACTGGTCTCCTAAGGGCGGGGCTAATGCTTGGCAAGTGAAGATAGCTGATGCCTACACGTATGCTTGGCTATATACTGGAAACTCCACTTACCTGGAGATTGCTAAAGAACAATTTGAAATCGGATCTAAATACTTCTGGTATGAAGATAATCCTATCGGAGTGTTTGCAACTGGGAAAAACCATGCCATACTGGCAACTAGTGGAAACATTATAACTGGCTCAGTTTATCAGGACTCGGATCCACAGCCATTTGTCAGTGAAATGCCATACGAAAATAAAGAAAAACGTGGATCAATCCCCATCAGCGTAATCGTACCCGTAATACTGGCGCCAATAGTACTCGGAGCCTTAGGCAGTAAAAAGAAAATATTGAATATAAAGTAAATTCCACCTCTATCCACTCATTTACTTTTTCCGGCTAGAAACATGTCGGGTACCTAGATACTTAAATTAATTTTAATTAAGATTTATAGGATGCTTCTAGTCTTCCTTAAATAATGGTAGTGGAATTTGAAGTACGCGTTTAAGCCAGTCTCGAAGCCTCTATTGACAGTCTGGACTATTGAGAAGATTATGGATGCCCATGCTAGTGGATTGAGAGAGTTGAATGTAACACTAGATTTAGGTCTCTCCCAAGAGACCATTAAGATTACAAGTGGAAGCGTCATAATAAGAGGGATTAAAGTTGATCTAAATGTTCTTGGATCCGTCAGTGATGACAGTGTATACTATGTGTCCGAGGATGGAATGCTTTTCAAGATAGCATTCTATAGAGGGGGATCATATTACAGATTGAAGGCTGTTGCAGAAGACACTGCTCCAACTCTTGAGATAAACGGTATTCACATGCATAGAGTTAAGGATGTAACTCCAATAGTTGATACCCTACTTAAAGTCAAGGCTGCAAGTGTCAGGAAATGTAGTAGAGTTCTAGATATTTGCACGGGTTTAGGCTATACTGCAATTATGAGCGTCAAGAAGGGTGCTTGCAGTGTTATAAGTGTTGAGAAGGATCCCAATGTTTTGAAGATAGCGGAGCATAATCCCTGGTCCCGCGATCTAGTTGATTCAAGAATAGAAGTATACTTAGCCGATGCGGTCAGTTTTGTTAAAAACCTGCCATCTAAACATTTTGATAGAATAATACATGATCCCCCAAGATTCTCACTAGCCGGAGAACTCTATAGCAGATCTTTTTACTTAGAGCTTTTCAGAGTTTTGAAGACTGGCGGAATCCTGTTCCACTATACTGGGGAACCTGGGAGAGTGAGGGGAAAAAGTATAATTCAAGGAATATCAAGAAGACTTCAGGAAACAGGGTTTACCGTGAGGAGATCTCGGAGAGCCCAGGGTTTAGTAGCATATAAGTATTAAGTTTAAGTTATTAAAAATTTATTTTAGATTATAAAGATAGAGAAAATAATGGTTCTATTTTCTTCTCATCGCCATCACTATTATTGTTCCAAATATTATCAGGACTAGTGTTGCTAGACCTATGTTAACATACTGGAGACTCTCTATTGAAGCTAGTCTTTCGCTAATATCTGATGTGTTAGTTTCAATAGTTCCAACATCGCCCGCTACTGCTGCTAAATCACCCGTAATCAAATTAACGTTCGTTCCTATGGAATCCATGTCCGCCTTTATTGTACCAAGAGTAGTGTTTAATGTTATGATGTTTCCGTCAATGCTCATGATCTTGGGCTTCAATACATCCATATCCGCCTTAATCTCTCCCACATCGGTTGATATAGTTGCAATATTCCCTTCGATCCCAGTTAATGTAGCGTTGTGTACTGTAAGTAAGTTTTTGATATCGTCTAGAGATAGAATGATGTCTCCTAGAATACTATTAACTACTGCAAGATTGCCCGTGATATTATCTATTTTCAGATCTAGCTGCTCTACTGATGCCTTCAGCTCGCCGATCTTACTCAATATTACTACTGTATTATTTTCTATCTTAGCCATGCTTCCGTTAACGATGTCTCTCAGCTCCTCCAGCTTGCTGAGAACTTCCATTAATGTGCTATAGGTGCCTGCTATTTCATTGCTAACGTAGATTGTAGAGATATCGGATTTGCTGAGGAACCAGTATTCTACATCCACTACAAACATTAGTGATGTTGACTGCATGGGCTCGGGAACACTATACGTAACCTTGTAAACTCCCGGAACCATTTTCTCCGGAAGCAAATATACTGCAGTATTATTTGGATAATACAGGGTAATAGTCATTGAGTCGGGATTAATCTTAGCGTTCCCGTACTCCACTAGTATTATTGAAGTTGCTTCTTGACCCGGCAATATCATGCTGGGTGAAGAAATCTTTACTACTAACTCCTCCGCTGGCTTAGTTGTTCTGAAGTAGAAGTCTAGGAACCATCCCCACCAGGTCTCTAAAGGTAGAGTTGTCTGCTCGAAGTACCAGTATCTTTCCTCAAGATACCAGTCTACTGTTGGGGGGAAGTATATTGCCATAGCTGTAGCATTCGGATGGGCTGATCCAGCGAAGTTGGCTATTAACGCGTCCTCTATTGCAACCATCAGCTCCTGAGCATACGGTCTTGGGTCATATACCCATCCTTCTGTCGCATTTAGGAGAGCAGCAAAATGGTATAAGTCTATGAACTCTCCTTCACAGAACTTCTCGCTAGCCTCTCTAATACTTGATATAGTTGACGCATTCTCCGGGTAGAAGTATACGCTGAACGTTAGCATCCTAGCCATACTATCTAAAGCCACTACTATATTCTGAAGCTTCACTAAGTCTACAGCTGATAACGTAGCCCATGGTATTGGGACGACATTAGTATAGTAGTCTCCGTATCCCTTAACTATCTCCCCTGCTAATTCTGCTGGGGTTAAATCGGGATTAGTTATCAACGGTATTAGGAACTTGTCGTAGGCCCATCCATCAACTGGTTCGAATTCTTCTGATGCAACCATGATGTCGGCGAACTCGAATAAATCGTATTCTACTTCTATCATTTGCAGTAGGCACACGTCAAAACCTATTATGTCGAAGCGTATTCCCATAGAGTCAGCTTGGCTGAATAGCCACACGAGTTCTGTCTCCGTTATATAGTCGTATCCATCAGTGTCATCCCAGCACACACCCCTCAATGGAGGCTTTAAGCCTTGTCTTCTCCAAGCATCCCCATGGTCCCAAAATATTATAGCATAGTGTTCGGCTGGGAAATTAGTTACAGTATACTCTATGAAGGATACCGCCGTCTCCGGGTCACCCATATTCACTTCTCCTAGATCTAAGAGCATCTCGGAATGTATTTCATTGGGATCCTCATCGTGTAGGACAAGGTAGATTCTTGCCCCAGTCCAATTATCATTGGAAGTGTCGTAGCCGGGATGCCTGTCCATTAAAACTATTATGGCAACCTCATCCGTCGACCCAGCCATCTCCATCTCGTTGAAATCGGAAATTCCTGCGCTCTCCAAATTGTTATCTGCATCCAGATAAACCATTATAGTCCACCTGTACCCTGCTCTACTCTCTGTGGAATGTGCTGCAATCGAGGTTAGTGGCATTAGAAGTATTGCAAGCAGTATTAGTATAGTGATCTTTTTCAAAAAGACCATCATTCTCTCCCCATAATGCCACTTTTATATTTTTCTCATTCTCTTGAAAATAAAAAAATTTCGAAATAAAACATTACTAAACTCATGTAAAAATTAGACGAATCCTACTATTGAGGGTGAATGATGATGTCATGTGAAACCTTGTAAAGGCTTAAATATTTATTTAATTAGACATTGAATTCAGGTGGATTATGGAAAGAATATTAAAGTATAAGGTTGGAGTAAGCGAAATAGTTGCATCAATGCTGCTGCTATTAATAATCCTAGCCATAGGCTCATTCCTATACTTGTACTTATATCAGAGAGCCTTCTATCAGCAACAGGTCGTAAGCCAGGAGATCACAGAGGAAGAGTTCAAGGTCCAGCAGCAATTAACTATTCTCTTCGCTGTAGGAAGCTCTCTCGACAATAAGGTTACTATAATCTTTGCAACAGGACCTGTAGGAGTCAAGGTGTATTCCATATATGTTAATAATACTTTAGTAGAGGGCTTCTCTTCTTCAACGTATAATCCTACAGGAGTTTACAATATAACTGTCACGTCGCCGATAACATTGGTCTCCGACTCCCACATTATAGTTAGAATAGTGTTTGAGGGAGGGATTGCTGATGCTTGGGGGGAGGTTGCGTAAGGGAGTTGGCAGCATAGTTGCCCTACTCTTCATTATAGGAGCGGTAATGATAATTTTCATTGTAATAGACTTCAGTATTAGAAGTCAAGAAAAGTTGAGGGAAATACAGTCTGAAAAATCCGCGTCCCTAGCTGAAAGCATTGCATTAATGAAAGCTGTTTCCGGAGTATGGTTGTATACGGAATCTACTGGCGTTTTAACAATAAATATAACAAATAACTACTCCGAGCCGGTGACTATTACCGGGTTGATAGTAATATATTCTGATAAAAGCTATGATTTGATTAGAGAAGACTTCTCCGATATTAGTGGAAGACTTCTTGAAGCAGTTATAGTTTCAGATGGCGGCACTTCAACGATTTCCTCGCTACCAACATGGCTTGGAATAGGTGAAACACTTATGATAAGAATCGACACTGGAGGTAAAAACCCTGTATCGGTGAGGTACGCTTCAACGACCAGCAAGTCTTTGGCGGGAATCTCTTCGGAGCAGTATGTTCCAGCGGGTGGAAACGTTACATTTGTCCCTAACTACAGAGTGGCCTTGGCTCCCCAAATAATGTCAGAGGGAACAATCACCACACTTGGATACGGATTTGCATCATACGATGTTGATGCTTCCAGCATATCTACAGTCTACGGCTCTTACGTGAGTGGAGATGTTAGTAGCGTAAGAGTAGATGACACTGACTACTACATAATTGACGGCTCTACGTTGTCCACATGGCTTTCAGGATGGCTCTATAGGAAGCCCATAACAATAATTGAGCTGAGCGGGGAAAATTTGGAAAATTATCCTATTAAAGTATTATTGGATACCTCCAATTTCGATTTCAGTAAAGCTAAGAGCGACGGCTCCGACATAAGGTTCACGCTGAGCGATGGAGTAACGCTCATCCCCTACTGGATTGAAGAATGGAATTACGGTGTTGATGCAACTATCTGGGTCAAGGTTCCAGAGATACCTGCTTTGGACACTGTAACAATATACATGTACTATGGCAACCCCTCTGCATCGAGTCCAGGTTATAGTGTTGAAGACGTGTTTACTTTGATAGGCGAGTCGGGGAAAGTGGATATTGATGAAACAGGTGGCACCGTATACTTCAGTGGTACGTATGATTCTCCACCCCTAATATTTGCTACAATAGACACCTTTAATGGAGGAGACACTGTTGTCTCCAGGGTAACTGAAAGGACACCAACGTACTTCAATATAAGGCTTGAAGAATATCCAAGCGATGATGGAAGCCACGTTTACGAAACTGTTGGATGGATAGCTCTCAAGCCTGGTGTTTGGGTTGTGGGAGGGAAGATCTGGGAGGTCGGAGAAGTATCAGTTAATAACGTGTGGACATCTGTATCATTTTCATACGCGTTCTCCGCGGAACCAGCGATTATGACGTACATAAACACGTACAATGAGGGGGGATTTAGTGGTCAACCTGATGCAGGCGCACATACAAGACAGGACAATCCTTCCACAACAGGATTTGATGTGAAAATCGAGGAGGAGACCGACACGTCCCACACATATGAGACTGTAGGGTATTTGGCTGTTGAAACAGGAACCGGTACCACTGTGAACAGTATAGGTTTTGAGGCTTCAACAGTATCTAACGTTAGACACATATGGAAGTCATATTTTTTCTCCTACAGTTTTAGCAATACACCTGTAGTAGTTTTTAAAGTGGAAACAGAGAATGAAGGAGATAATTGTCATGAAAGATTAGAAGTTTCATCCATATTTTTCTTCTGGTATGCTCTTCAGGAAACTCCTATATACGATGGGAAACATAAAAAGGAGAAGGGAGGTTTTATAGCAGTAGAGCCTGGACTCATCTACGGCTACGAGTATGTTAGTCCTTACCCCTCAGTAAACGTAGGGGATGAAGAGAATATTTCCTACTTCTCTGAGGCAGAAGTCACTTTTACAGGGCTACCTTCAGACACAATAGCCTTAGATGTTGACACTATTTTAATGTGCAATACTACAGGTACTGTGAGGTTAAAACTGTATGATTACACGTTATCCGAGTGGAGTGTGATCTTGGAAGAATCCTACACTAATCCAGGCTCTGAGGAAGAGTACTCCGTGTCGGTTTCAGCGGGAACATACGTCTCTTCAGGGGGGGAGGTGAAGCTGAGAGTCTCTATTGAAACCGGGGCTAAACATAGGTTCTATATTGATCTAGCTGGACTAGGATATAAGGTCGTTAGTGGCGAAGTGAAGATATTTGTTGGTGTAGGTGGCTCAAATAGCTTCTACACGTATTCTATAAGCTCTGAGGATTGGAGTGAGCTCTCAGCTGCTCCAATAACATTCGATGCTAGCACTTGTATGACATTTGATCAAGACAGGTATGTGATATGGGTTATTAAAGCCGATACTTTATACAAATACGATATATCATTTGATACTTGGGAGACCTATGACACGCTTCCATTTACTGTCGGAGAAGGGTGCTCCGTGTTTTATTTAGATGATGAACTCTATGTGATCGTTGGCGGAGGCAGCACCGAACTCTACTCGTACGACATACCCTCTAAGACACCGTCCCCTCTGTCAAGTGTTCCCGAAGCCGTAGGGGGGTATAGTGTAGCTGAGATCGTTAGCACGAGTATTTACTTAATAGTAGGTGGTTCAAGCAACTTCTATAGGTACAGCATCGTCGGCGATAATTGGGTAAACTTGGTGTCTCTATATGATTCGGCTATCCCACCAACAATTTACCCCGTGGGATTCACTTATGGTGATAATAAGTTATGGCTTATCGGGAGCGGGGGAGGCATCCACTACTACGATTTAAGTGGGAACGCATGGCATCCATACTCAACTCAAATACCATACACCCCATTATACCAGGGTAACAGATTAGAATACTACAACCATAGACTATACCATATTAGAGATGATTATACCAGGGAGCTTTGGATAATAAGTGTGAGTGGATGAACTGTAGTATTCCAGGGATACCTAAGTTAAGTACGCTGTTTAAGATATTTGAGAACTTTTATAAACATAGTTGAAGGAAATTTCTACCCAGCTACCTTCTCCTTCTTAATAGCATGCTTCTATAGTCCTCAAGGAATTTAAGTGCAAACTTGTTCGCATTCTCCTCGCTCCCCCTATGTTTACCTCCGAATACTCTTAAATGATGATAGAATTCATGTAGTATTACGAGGGGGTTATAGTATTGCTCTCTGCTCTTCAAATATATGGTTTTCTTAGATGGCACGTAAACTCCTAGTACTCTGCTCTTACCCTTAGGTAACCCTACTTTTACTCTAGGCTTTTCCACGCCATAAATTTTAGATAATATGTCTAGGGCTTCTTCGATGTCTCCTCTCAAAATCATATGTACTATTTGTCCATTGATTTCCCGCCTTCTAAAATCTTTATCTCCAGTTTTATCAGCGGCTATATTTTTCACCACGTACTCCCCAGCCCTTAATGCTCTATTACTCATGCTAGATATTCCCAATATAATATAGACTTATTCCCTTTTAAAGGAGTGCTTAAATCCAGCCGCTAACCTGCATGGATGATTGAAGTAAGGAGAGCGCTAGTTATCCGAAACTCTTATCTGAAAGCGTTTGTGTAATGGGGTAAAGATCAAACTTATCCAACTTGTAGTAGATGGAAATAAGACTAGGTAATGTTAAAAAATAATTGGTAATGTTAAAATGGTATTTCATGTACCTCTTCTTCTCTTATTTTCTGAGAATACCTGTTTCTTCTAGGATTTTCGTGGAATATTTTAGTATGGGTAAAAATACTAGGCCCACTATTACTTCTATTCTAAGAACATCGTTTAGAGGATTATACTCCACTGCTTCATTGGACCACTTTAATATTACTGTGTCGCAAACATTTGCTGTAGCAATCAATAATTGTAGTCCAAGTAGCCCAACTGCTAGAGTGGAGCTTAAAAAGAGAGCTGCAATCCCCTTAACATTGTTGAGACCCCAATATGCTGAGGCTAGAGATAGCGATCCCACCGTGATGATTGCTATGGAGTAGCCTAGGTCTCCTGGAACAACTATGTTGAAAACAGCCTCCACGTTGCTCAAGTGTATTGGGAGTATGGAAGCTAGCCAGTTATATAGGGATATTGTTCCAAATATTATGTCTAGTATTCCCAGTATGCAGAGGAATCCCCTAATAACGTTCTCCTTCATAATGACCACCTCAAGGCAACCCCATAATATGGCCTAGTCCAACTATGGTTAGAGCAACGAGGTATGCCAAGGTGATCTCGTAGATTAGGGTGATAATGGCATACTTTAGTCCCAGTTCGCCTCTTATAGCAGCCATTGTAGCTAGACATGGAACATATATTAAGACAAAAGCCATGTAAGCGTATGCTGTTGTCGGTGTGAACGCCGTGCTTATGACACGTGGTAACTCCCCCTCTCCAACACCATACAACATCGCCATAGTACCTACCACAACCTCTTTGGCTATGAAGCCGAAGAACAATGCTGCAGCTGCCCTCCAATCCCAACCCATCGGCCAGAAGACTTTCTCCAAAGCGTGGCCTAGTACACCCACCCAGCTCTTCTCCATTAATCTCGGGTTTTCCAAGGATTCTGGACCAATATAGCCGTTAGGTCCGTAAACGCTTAAAGCCCACGTTAACAGAACCCCCAATAATATTACTGTTCCAGCCTTAAACAGAAACTTCTTTGTTCTTTCCCAAGTCTTCACACCTATGTTACTCATCATAGGCACCATGTAGGGGGGAAGCTCCATTATAAAGCCGCTTGAAGGAGCCTTAAAGACAAGCTTCCTTAAAAACACGGCCACCCCGACAGCTAAGACCACTCCAAGAATATACATTGTCAACACTATGCTACTTGCATATCCCGCAAAGAATGCTCCAGCTAGAATAAGGTATACTGGAAGTCTTGCACTGCAAGACATTAACGGGTTTATTAGGACAGCGGTTTTCCTATCATTCTCATCCTCTATAGTTCTCGTGGCCATTACTGCTGGGACATTGCATCCGAATCCTATGATCATAGGTATTATGGCTTTCCCCGTTAAACCAAGCTTATGCATTAGCTTGTCTACAACAAACGCCGCTCTGGACATGTAGCCTACGTCTTCGAGTACTGCTAGTGCTAAGAACAGGAATGCTATGTTCGGTAGGAAGACGAGTATTGAGCCTATGCCGGTGATTATGACGTCTGCTATTAGAGACTTCAATATTCCCGGTAACACGCTGTTCTGAACCGTAGTGTAAAGTATGTTGCTGAAGAAGAAATCTATTAGATCTGATAGAGGTGTTGCAACAGTGAATGCGAACTGAAACATCATGTAGAATATGGTTAACATTACTGGTATGCCGAAGATTCTATGGGTGACTATGAAGTCGACGAGGTCAGTTAAAGTGGTTCTTAAAGCTCTCTTCTTCACTAAGACCTTCCTCAATATTTCTGAAACTTTAGCATATCTCTTTTCAATAATGTATTCCTCAATGTCCACACCTAGCTCTTCCTGAAGCCCCTGTCTCATTTTATTAACTTCCCTAATAATTTTCAACCCGTTGCTCTGACCTGCTATCTTCTTCTCTATCTCCGGGTCTCTCTCCAACAGTTTTATTGCAATCCATCTTGGAACGTAGATTGATGCTAATTCCGGCAAGTAGCTACTCACAAGTTTTTCAACATCCCTTATTTTCTCCTCTAAGAGAGGTCCATAATCTACTATGTCCACTTTAATATGAGGCCTCTTCTCCAAGCTTCTCTTAACAAGTTCGTCAATGAGTTCTCTAAACCCAAGCTTTTTTATTGCAACCATGGGTACTACAGGGACTCCCAGTTCTTCTGAAAGTTTGCCTACATCAATGCTATAACCCTCTTCCTCTGCTAAGTCCATCATGTTCAATGCGACTACTATGTTCGCTCCCATTTCCAGAAGTGAAATGGTTAAGTAGAGATTTCGTTCAATATTGGCCGCGTTAACTATGTTTACTATGAGATCTGGTTTCTCGTTTACAATGAAATTTCTAGCTATCATTTCATCTATGCTGTAAGCTGTTAAACCATATATTCCCGGGAGATCAATTATTTCAAACCTCATGTCACTAACAACGAGTCTACCAACTTTCTTCTCTACAGTCACACCGGGCCAGTTTCCAACCCACGCTCTTCCACCAGTAAGCTCATTAAATATTACTGATTTACCTACATTAGGATTACCAACTAAACCAACCTTCTTAACTACCTCAACTTCACCAATTGAAATAGTTTTGCCTCTTCCACTAATATCTTCAAGTCTACACACTAGAGTTGAACTTGAGTATTTTCCCAAGTCACCCCACCACTCTAACAACAATATTAAATGCTTCCCGCCTCCTGATGGATAGGTTGAAACCCTTCACTTCTACATCCAATGGATCGCCCAATGGAGCTTTACCAACAACTTTAATTATTGTTCCAGGCAATAGGCCTAAATCCATCATCCTTCTCTTCACAAGTCCTGAGCCTTCTACCCTGACTACTTCAAGCCTCTTTCTTAAAGGAGCCTCTGATAACCTAAGTGTTCTAGGCACATTCGTCACCAGAGTTAGACATGTCTAACTCTAGATTATGCTAGGCCATATTTAAGGTTAATTATGAGAAAATGCTCGTTTTAGAAATAGATAAACAAAGCCTTATAGAATTCATTTACTCATCACGGCTTTCTTCAATAGCCTTTCTTAACTCATTTTTAAGTGAGGGGTTCGAGAGCACGTATTCTACAAGTTTAATCAGTCTTTGAAAAGCTTGATCGCTAATATCATGCTCTATTCTACACGCATCCTCAAACGCTTCCTCTTCAGCTAAACCCAAGATTTCCACTAGAAGCCTTTTCAAAGTGTCCTCTCTCAAAACAAGTTTCTCGGCTAAAAGTTTCCCCTCCTCAGTGAGCTTAACATAACCATAACGCTTATACTCCACTAGTCCTAATTTATGCAATCTCCTAATAGCATCCGTAACGCTAGGCTTCTTCACTTTTAGAAGCTTAGCTATGACCGTTATTTTTGCTCTTCCCTCTATTGAAGACGCCCTGTATATTGCCGTTAAGTACTCTTGTAGGCTAGGCGATATCCTCCTAGAACCGTGAACACCCACTGTTATCACCTACATTCCACAATAATTTATGGGCATTAGGGATTTATGTTAAAGCGTTGCATTACATTATTTTAAGTACTCCTATTAGGGTATGCTGGAGTAGGCCTCGTCTAAACGTCATCTTCCACCAATCTTCATTCTATCGAAGAATATGTTCTTCGACTTCACTGATAGAGGTACAGCTAGAACGTAGTCTGCATTCAACAATCCCATTTTCTGCGCAGCTAGTCCAGCGGAATACATTATCCTATTATCAATATTTAATATGTCAGCTGTTTTGACAGCAGAGCCTATGGCTATTCCAAGACTAATTAGTGATAAAGCAGTGCTTGCATCAACCCCATATTCCTCGGGCTGTTTCAGATTCAAGTCCACCATGCTACATCCAATTAGAACAACCATGTCGGATTTCCTAATGCTCTCGGCATCCCTCTTAAAAAATGCACCATGTTCTGCCGCCAACTTCTCCATGAAAGATGCAAGTTTCTCAAGTTCTTCCCTACAATCTAGAATAATAGTTTTGATATTATCTATTCCTCTAGGTTTAGGAGCAGTTTTAGCAGATACAGCCATCAACTCTGCACTCCTCAATATGCCGCTCAAAATAGCTTTAGCCTCATCTATCACAAACCCCACCTCCTAGATAAATGGATAAAATAGTAAATATAAGTGTTTTATTGTTTAAGCTCAGACACTGCCTTACACTATTTAAATTCAACAGACCCTTCCGTAACTTATTCGGACTGCAGTAACATTAGAGATTGCCATATGTAGGATAATGTAGACATTTCGAGGTCTTTGAGTAAAACATAGAACTTTCCATGAAACAACTATTATGAAGTCCCTTGATTCGCGACTCTCTCGATTATTCGATTAACAATGTTATCATTTGCGATATGATGGAAACTTGCATAACTTTATATAAATTTTCATTACATAAAATTTTATAAGGTTCTTTAGTATAAATAATATCAAACATAAGTTCCTTGAGTGGTGTATTATGGCACTACTAGATGTTTTCGGCGGAGCACTACTTTTCTTCGCATTGTCGTTAGTGCCTTGGGGCGGATTCGGCCTAGGCAAGGTTGACGGAAAATCGGCTGGTGCTATATCCATAGTGTGCGGTATTCTATCAGTAATATGGGCGGTCCTCTTCATCTTCCCATTAGCACCAGCGAGCGCTGCCATCGTAACAGCATTCGCATTCGCATTCATATCCGGTGGAATCCATACATGGTATGGAATAAGCCTTAAAGGACACGGCCTTCTATGCTGGACTCTTGCAATGATAGTTGGAATATCATCAGCATATTCCACCAGCCTCGATGCACCGTATATGACATTTGCCAACTGGTCATACTTCATATTATTGATACTCTTCGGCGGCGGTGCATACATCGGGAAACCTGCATGGGTCAAGGGGTTCGCATACTTCTCATTCTTCGTCGGCATAGTGACATGTGGACTCTTCGGCATCTTGTGGGCTCTCGGGAAAATGCCACCCTAAAATCAACAAAATCAACATTTTTTATTTTTAATAATATTTTTATTAAAATCCCCATGAGGCTTCTATAAGAGTGAATTAGTAGTTCTAGACTGTAGTAGCTGTGAATAAAATCATTATACAGGTCATGCTTCAAGAAATGCTTTCTACAATTAACACTAAAAGGTTCTGAGAATTTTGGGCCGGGAGTGACCCGCCCTCTGCTCACTCCTACCCGGGACACGGGTTGAGGTTGCAGGGGACCAGGGTCCTTATATAACTAGTTCGTCCTAGATTTTAAGTATTTTGACTTCACGTACCCTGGTTAAAGAATTTTAATCGAAATAATGGCGGCATTTAGTAAAAGTCTTTTTAATCGGTCATACCTCTTATTATACCTCAACAATATTTTTCTGGAAGTAAGTATTCGTATTAATTATAGGTGTATTGGGGGAGAAGGTTTGAAGAAGCCTCTTCTAATTGTTTGGGATGTGACTAGTAGGTGTAATCTCTCATGTATACATTGTAGGAGGGATAAGAAGCGTGTGGAAGAGTTAGGTAAGGAAGATTCTTTTACTTTATTAGAGAAAATTAGCAATGTTTTAGATTTAGAGAGGGGTTTTCTGGTTTTATCGGGTGGAGAGCCTCTTTTAAGGAGGGACATTACTGACCTGATTAGTTTTTCTAGAGATCTCGGAATGAAGATCATAGTCATAAGTAATGGGATTCTATTAGATGACAGTATTCTTCAATTTTTTGAGAGGAAAGAGGTTGGAGTGGATATAAGCTTTGATGCTGCCACCTCCTCAACATATGGTTCTATTAGAGGTGTGAGTGGTGCATACGAGAGAATCGTTCGAAATGTTATGAAATGTGTTGAAAGAGACCTGCTTGAAAGCATTATAACTTTAGTATTGAAGTTGAATATGAATGAAATACCTTTAATCATAGACATGATGGCAAGCGTTGGAGTAAACAGGATCATACTAGACAGTCTGAAGCCAATGGGCAAGGCTCTCGAAGCATACTGGAAACTGTCACCTTCCCCAAGCGAGTACAATATGCTACTTAAGAGAGTATGCGAGAATAGCCTAGAGCTTGAAGATTACATTGACATTTACGTTCTGGATCCATTTTTCACTTTAATTTCAGACAAGTATTGTCATACAACTTTAAGAGATAGAGAGTCCTATATATGCGGGTGTGGTATTGGCCGAGCTCTATATGTGTCGCCGCTAGGAGATATTAAGCCATGTGTATTCTTCCCGTTCACGGTAGGCAACATAATGGAGCTTGAAGTAGAAGAGGTTTGGAACACTGTTCTAAGTAACGATGTGGTGAAGAATATTTTAAACGTTAATAAGCTTGAAGACCCTTGTAAGAGATGTAAGTATAGGGATATATGTAGGGGTGGATGTAGAGTTAGAGCTTACATTCTGACAGGAAGCTGGTTTAAACCAGACCCTCAATGCCCCCTGGCAAACCCAAATACTATTAGAGCCAAACCTATTTAGGTAGAACACTTCATATTTCACATGCCCAAAATCAACGTCAATATGAATCGATGACTACAAAGCTATATAGTTAGAATATTGTGGAGTGAATTATTAGGAGAGCAAAGTTGCCGGGAAACAACAAGTTCAGAGAGGATCTAGAGAGTTTAGTCAAAAAGCTTTCACCTGAAGTTAAGGCAAGAGCAGTTCTAAATGGACTAGTATATAAGCTCACATTACTCCATAAAAAAGGCAGAGTGAAAATTAATCACTCAGTAATGGAAATAGTTGTAGCCCACTACTTACTTAGAAAGGGATACGTCTACGTTGATGTAGAGCACATTATTGGTGGAAACCTGATATGCGACGTCTACGGGATAAAGGGGGATGGAAGTATAATAGTTGAAGTGGAAACGGGATTCACACCACCGGAAAGCAGTCTAGACCCATTCCAATACCTAACTGCTAGAATAGCCAGTAAGATAGCAAGGTATGGAGCCTACGCCGAAAAGTTTAGCCTAGCAATTCCACCCTTCTACACTCCACCCATCCATCCTCTCCTCTTAAAACCACCTAGGGAAAGAAGACGTGAGGAAATAAACACTCTAAAGTCATTTCTAGACAGATACTACAAGAACCCACCAATATCTAAAAAAGACATCCAAAACGCTAGACTCCACTCGATTTTAATAGTAAACGTTGATCTGGGCAGAGTCGAGGAAATAGATCCCGAACACTACATAGAAGACTTGAAAGATATTTACTGGAAGTATATAAGTAGTTACACAATAAGCCCACATTAGAAACGTTAAAATATTCTAGAATCAAAAAATATAGTGCCCTGGAACAACGAGGGTGGCCAGTTAGAGAAGCCAGAATACGCCGAGTTAGACGGCAAGTAAGCAGCCCTGAGGGGTTGCTGAAAGCCGCCTAAAACGGCGTAAACTGGTAACTCTGGCTGGTCGCCGTTAATGTTCCAGGGTATTCTACACATTGCTTTTCAACTACAAAATTCTTCATCTAAACTACCGTACCATCGCTTACTTGTAGGATTTGAGTTAAACATTGTTTCAGGCAATCTTGGACTTTCTATATTTTAAGTTCGTGTCTAATAGATTTTCTCTATTTACTTGGTTGGCAAGAGCTGGTTTTATTCGATCTACGTGATATTTCTAAGCCTGCGGATAATTGAGTAGGGTTTAAGGTCGGCTGTTAACGTTCTTAGCGTTATTGGAGTAATGGAGATGTAGCCACTTCTAATAGCATATATGTCTGAGTCCTTAACACTACTTTCATACTCCTCTATTCTCCAATCGATCATTTCGTATTTGCCAGCAATAGTCTCTCGATAGATATCTCCATAACTGAACGGAGCCAGTGTTGTTATTAATGCTTTTTTGAGATCTGCTTTTTCGGGAACATTAATATTCAATATGTCGATACTCCCATAATCTTCTTCTAAGAAAAATTTAGTCGCTTCTCTTGCCACAATTGCGGCTTTACTAAAGCTATCTAAATCCAACTCATATTTTATGGACAGGTCTGCTATTGCAAGCGATACAGCTATTGATGGAATCCCGTGTAGAGCGGCCTCTATTGCTGCCCCAATAGTTCCCGAAGTAAAGAACTCTTCTAATCCTAGATTAGCTCCACCATTTATACCGGACACCACCAAACTAGGTTTTTCACTTAGTATTTTCGTCAAAGCTATCAACACAGAATCCGCTGGAGTACCCTTGACAGCGTAAGCTACTTCACCATCAAACATTACGCGTTTAACCTGCACATTATAGGATAAAACTTTACCTATATTGCTACTCTCTTCTAGGGGAGCCACAATAACTACGTCATCCAGCTTCTCCAATTCTCTTTTCAATGCAAGTAGACCATTATAGTATATTCCATCATCGTTTGTCAACAATATTGTCAAGTACATCCCCAATTACGGGTTAAATTGATTGAATTTAAAATTTTAGAAGCCCAGCCATTGATTAAAAACTCTTTATTAGTAGCAATGAATTCCCCATTCGATAAAAATATAGCGAAATACTTAAATTATTGCAGAATACCATCTCTAATAGCTCTATGGTGGTGTTTGAAATGGTATTGAAAGCAGCTTTCTTATTTCTATCACCCGATGCAGACCCGTCAAAACATAAGACTATAGTTGCTACCCCAACTGTTGAACTATATGTGGTTGGAGTCAAAAACTATGATGAAGCATGTAAGGTAGCGGTTGACTTAGTTAATGAGGGTATTCAAGCTATTGAGCTGTGCGGCGGATTTGGAAATGTAGGAGTAGCTAAGATAGTTGAAGCCGTTAAAGGAAAAGTTCCTGTTGGAGTAGTGAGATTTGACTTACACCCAGGTCTTGGCTGCAAGAGTGGTGACGAAATCTTCCTAAAATAACAAAAATACAAAATATTTTATAATGTTTTTATCACAATTTTTCTATCTACAACCAGAAATCCTCATGTAGCAGAGCAATTGATCCAAACTGCTTTGGCTAAACGGGAACTTTTGTATCCATTATTTAGAGTGTGTTACTACGGTAGGCTTTAGTGTGTATGATATGATAGTATCTCTAGAAAACAGTCTCTTCTTTATATTAGTGATGTTAATTCTCCCTACTTCTCCCGAGTTCTTAAATGTGATAACATATTGTGGAATGATTGTTCCCGATATTTCGATCGATCTTAAGTCGCTTGGTTTAATCTTGAATCTATGTGTAAAGTACTCTACAAAGGATTCTATGTCTCTTTTAGATAATCCTCTTTCTAAGCCTTCATCTAGGCGGCTTATGGTGGATGTTTTTATTTCCATTTTTTCCTCGATAAACTTGTTTACATAGTGTTCGATCTCTCTAATGACATCTTTCCCCACCACACCTTTAATAGATAGCCGACCTCTATAGTCTCCATCGATAATTATTTTGTCGAAACTTATTGTGTCGCCTAGGATATTCTTTAATGCGACATATATTAGTATGCCTCCTGTGTTAACTCTAAGAGTTCCTTCTCTCCTAGGCCAGAATATGCGGCAGTCTACATGGTCGCCTGGAAACATTCTTCCCTCAAATTTTCCAACATGATATATGATGCCTTTTTCAGAGTAGACTTCATCTACTATCAATCTTCCATTAGGGGAAGCTATAATTCCCTTGTCACATCTCTGCCCGCATCCTCCTGGAAGGAAGTATGTTTCATTCAATATGATGGCTGCTCTATATACTCCCCTTCCTATTGCATTAACTATCCTAGCTTTAAAAGAGTGTTTATAGGGATCTACTTCGTAGAGTCTCGGTGTGCTCTTAACCACATTAACCCCCAGTGAAATATGTTGTAGACATAGTATAAGCTAATATGAGCAGTGTTGAAGAGATTGGTGGAAGTGGGGGAATTAAAAAAGGATTTTTAATCATTGAAACTCTTATTTCTTCATCAACTTGAAATATGGCTTAAATATGTAATCCCATAAGTATACTCCGGCAATTCCCCCTAGAATCTGTGGGATAACATAGATCACTGGCCACTCCCATCTATATCCTGGAAATGCTATGTGGCCGTAGCCCAGCATTAATGTTAGGAATCGTGGTCCAGTGTCTCTTGCAGGGTTCATGCATGTCATTGTCATGGGCGTGATGAAACATGCGAAACCCACATAAAGAGCTACAATGGCTCCAGCCCACTTTCCAGCACATAGTGGTGAATCTGGGTCTCCAGCAGCCACTATCGTAAATAGTAGTAGAGCCGTCATTACGAACTCTATTAGGAATCCCAGCCATAGAGGCCAGTGTGCATTGCCCCACTTCAATGCATCACTAAGTGTTGCAGCATTCCCACCTTCTGCAACAGGATACGCGTCCGGGAACATCGCTGGATTTGGGTAATGGCAGTGTAGTATCTGAGACCAACTCCACTTCGTAAAGTTGGGGTCGTATATGCTCCACATTCCAGACCAGAATATGTATGTGAACATTCCGCCCAGAAATGCTCCTATTAACTGGGATACAATGTATGGCAGCACATCTTTCTTCGGGAACCTCTTTCCAAACCATAGTGCAATAGTTACTGCTGGATTTATATGTGCTCCACTTATTCCTCCAATAGTATATATCGCTATGAAGACCGCGAAGAACCAGCCCATGACTATCTGGAATAATCTAGTATTTGTGTCACCCATGAAGGAGACGGCAATTGACATGTCGCCGAAGAATAGTAGTAGGAAGGTTCCCATAACCTCTGCAAGATATTTATAAGTCGATTCAGAAAGGCTCATGATTTCACCTTGATTTTCTACTTTCCCATTATTGTATATAAGTCTTACTAAGTTGACTGGAATTCCTATCTATTTAACTATTTAAATGATTTAACACTTTACATAAATCTCTGTGATATAGTGAGTTCAAGGTATAATTTTATTACTTAACTGAACGTCTCTTTAAATTAATTGATTAAATATTATTTTAACTAAGTTAATATATATTAACAATAAAAAGCTTTAAACGTAATTTTTCCACATGTATATTTCCAATTTACTGATATTAACATTTTCTCCAATAAATGTA
The DNA here is from genome assembly GCA_029258925.1 of Thermoproteota archaeon. Taxonomy (GTDB): domain Archaea; phylum Thermoproteota; class Thermoprotei_A; order EX4484-217-1; family JAPDJV01; genus JAPDJV01. The sequence continues at coordinate 25,960 of JAPDJV010000008.1, forward strand.
GATAAATTTTAATGTAATTTAACATGTAATTATTCTATTTTATTCATTATTTTAGAGAATATCTGGAAAAATTTCATAGGATTAGTGTACGAAAGTTTAGAAACCATTGTGTGACATTGTTTGATTAGGTTTCTCTATTAGAATATCCAAGACAACCTGGTATTTTCTAGGCCCAACGCTTCTAACTATCCTACCCCTTAATAATTTATTATTTATGCCCAGCTTACATAGTTTTTCATGAAATTTCCTATAAACTCTACTAATAGAGTCTTCTTTTCTCAAAGATTTTGTGAACTCGTATACGTGGATTACTCCTCTCTCCCTTATCGATTTAACAGCTGTCTCAATGTACTCGTATGCTAGATTAGGTAGAGGCATTAACACTCTATCTGCCACTCCAACAAGTTTCTCTTCAACCACACTCTTTGAATCTCCTAGTATTGGTATGACTATTCCATTTACCTTGTTTAGAACAGTGTTTTCCAGCATATAGTTGTATGCTACAGGGTTTATGTCTATTGAATACACTTTATCCGGGTTTGCATGTTTAGCTATTATTATCGAGAAAAGACCTACACCAGCAAACATGTTCACTACTATCTCACCTCTCCCCACTTGTCTCGCCACTCTGATGTGCTCATAGTTTAGTGCAGGGGATATGTAGGTTTTAGCTATGTCAACTTTAAACTTGCACCCGTGTTCCACATATATTGTTTCAGTCCTCTTCTCTCCTGCAAGCCACTCCAGTTTTCTAAGTCTATAATCCCCTGTTACGGGAGATGTTTGACAGTAAACTGCCTTAATATACGGGTGCATCTCTAATATCTTAGATCCCAGTATTCTCAGTTTTTCTATGGGATAGTTGAAAGGCTTCTTTATTACGAGGATGTCGCCGATTATTTCCATTCTCTTCCAAATCCTCTCAACATCTCCTGTTGGGAGAATCATAGATGCTATTCTCTTCAGGCCTTTCATGCAGTAGCGTTCCCCACTCACAGTATTTCTAGTTAGTTTATAATTATTTTTGATTCTGTGAGCGGGGTTAGCCCTTGGTGTGGGTTCATCTGCTTCACCCGCACCTCATGGGGCTCTGTCGAGGGGAACGCCATGCTCCTCCCATCTGAGGATAGGTATTTTAACCCGATGTTAATTGCTCCAATAACATCTCTATCGAGAACCATTCCATTATTTAGCTTAGCTAGTCTTAGCTGAATCTTTATTACTTTTGCTCTTTTCTTTCCTCTCACCGCAAGGCGGGTCATCGAGGGAACGAAACTATTGATACGTTTACCAGTAAATGGGTCTACAGAAGAAGTATAGGATTCTGATACCTCAACTACATGTAATGGTTTACTGTTTAGTACCTCTACAAGAGATGACACACTCCACTGGTGAATTCTATGCCTTAGAGTATTCTTCCTAATCTTCTCCACTAGTTTCCTCTTACCCTTACGTACATTACTGATAACCACAACAGCGTTATTCCGAGTTGCTAGTTCCTCAATAATTTTGGCGGTCTTGTACATTATATCCCATTTCCTCTCCTTCTCCCTAAGCTTCTTAAGAACTTTCTTAACACTCCTAGTCTTTGTAGATTTACCTTTGGTTATCCTCTTTCTCCTCTCAGAATAAGAGATAACTAGCCTTCCAAGACCAGCCTCTATTCCATATATTTCACGTAGTTTTCCATCCTTAAATACAGCCACCGTAACGTTATTCTCATTAACAGCAACAGCATTACTAGGATTACACACAACCTCGAAGTTCTTTACAAATGTTAAGTATATGACCACCTTCCTACCGGTTAGTTTAAGTTTTAATTCACTAGATAGTTTTCCATCCGCTGTAGAGGTATTTATGTAATTGTTTATGGCTCCTATAGTGTATCTCTACCCATCCCTTATGGGCTCTCGCCTCAATAACCGTTCATCTAAACCGTATCTTCATCTATCAATTTATATTGTATTGGACACGGTTAGGTTCATCACGGTCTCCGCTGAGCCGCCTACGGGAGCACAAGCTCCCCTCGGGAACCCAGCGGTCACCAAT
>JAPDJV010000056.1 GCA_029258925.1 Thermoproteota archaeon
CCCGAGCAGATCAGAATGTTTCTTGAAGAGGAAACAAGGTTATTGAAGGAGATGGTTGAGAAGATTTCTTCTGAGGTGCCAATGTTGTTATTTGCCAGAAGGGTATTGATGATGTTGCACAGCACTTCCTAGCGAAGAAAGGAATTTTGGCCGTTAGGAGAGTTAAGAGAAGCGACATGGAGAAGCTTGAGAGAGCGACTGGTGGGAGAATAGTGAGCAGCATAAGAGATCTTACACCTGATGATCTTGGAAAAGCTGAGATTGTAGAGGAGAGAAAGGTTGGAACAGATAAAATGGTTTTCATAGAGGGATGCGAGAATCCAAGAGCAGTAACAATACTTCTGAGAGGAGCAAACGACATGGAACTCGATGAAGCAGAGAGAAGCGTGAATGATGCATTAAACGTTTTAAGAAACATAATGAGAGACCCGAAGATTGTGCCAGGTGGCGGAGCTCCTGAAATGCGCTTAGCAATAAAGTTGAGAGAGTATGCTAGGAGTATAGGCGGAAAGGAGCAGCTGGCTATTGAGGCATTCGCTTCGGCGCTGGAGGAAATAACACTATTACTCGCTGAAACAGGAGGATTAGATCCTATGGACGCGCTAGTACAGCTGAGGAACTTCCATGAACAAGGCAAGATATACTCCGGTGTAGACGTGATTCGTGGAAGAGTAGTAGAGGATATGTTTAAACTCGACGTAGTGGACCCGGCTGCAGTAAAAAGACAGGTGCTTAAATCTGCAACTGAGGCAGCAACAGCAATTCTAAAGATAGATGATGTCATAGCAGCAGCTCCCCCGAAGAGAACAAAGAAAGGCAAAGGAGAAGAGTATCCTCCAGGAGGCTTCTAGATTAAGCAGTATTGAGTAAAGGCAGTCTGAATGCCAACAATAGTTTTTTAAATTTATCCCAATAACATTTAAGGCTTATATACTTATACCTTACAAAGTTGCATATAATGTTTCCAGTATAATGCAAGGTGATTGTAATTGTCGGAGGAATCATACCGAGAAAAGATATCTGTGGGTCCACCAAGGCTTACTAGATTTGAGAAAGCTAGAATCGTTGGGGCAAGAGCCCTACAATTATCTATGGGGGCAAGCCCTCTAATAGACGTTAAGAGCTTGTCTAAGAAAGATCCCATAGTCATAGCAATGACGGAATTAGATAAAGGAATTCTACCGATTACTATTAGAAGAAAACTGCCTAGCGGGAAATACCAGAGCATACCACTAAAATGGCTTATTGAAGCCGAAAGAGAGGTTTATGCCCCAAAATACTAAATCCGTACTTTACATAGATACTTGGATATTGAGTTAGCATGGGAGAAAAATTTCTTATAATAGCTGAAAAACCCAAGGCTGCTCTTAGAATAGCTTTAGCGCTCTCTGAAGGGAGGATAACTAAGCACAGAATGTGTAAAGTATCTTACTGGTCGTTTAATGCGGATGGAAACACGTATTTTGTCGTTTCCGCAGCAGGACACATGTTTGACATCACTAGCGAAGTCAAAGGTTTCCCAGTATTTGAATATCGCTGGGAACCATTATGGATAATTGATAGGAACTCTGCTTTTAAGAGGAAATTCTTTAAAGTTATCAGGAATCTGTCGAAGAAGGTACATGGATATATTGTTGCATGCGACTATGACGTTGAAGGCTCTGTCATAGGATATAAGATAGTTGAGGCTCTTAACGGTTTGGATAGAGCTAGGAGGATGATATTCTCTAGCTTGGTGCGGGAAGATGTTAGGAGGGCCTTCGATAATATAATGCCAAGTCTGGACTGGAACATTATTGAAGCAGGTCTAACAAGATGCGAACTTGACTGGCTTTGGGGAATCAACATAAGCAGGTTGCTCGCGAAAGCATTTAGAGAAGTTACAGGGGAGAAGATCTTACTTAGTGCTGGAAGAGTTCAATCTCCAACTTTAGTGGAAGTCGCCTGTAGAGAGGAAATTAGAAAACTTCATGTACCCATACCATACTTTACGATAAGGGCCGAAGTATTAGTAAAAGACAAAAAATATGAACTAACATATGTAGGGAGGCCGTTTAAGACTAAAAAAAGTGCGGAGGAGCTTACATCGAAAATAAGGAAGCTCAGGATAGCTGAAGTCCATTTAAGCACTGTAACCCGTTCACCGCCTCCACCATTTAATTTAGGAAGTCTTCAAAGAGAAGCTTACAGAATATACGGTTTCTCACCTCTGAGAACTCAGCGTATAGCCGAAGATTTGTATTTAGATGCTTTAATAAGTTACCCAAGAACGAGTAGCCAAAAACTTCCAGATCACTTAGATAATTTAAGTATATTAAAAAGGCTGAAGGAGCATCAAGAATATGGAAGCATTATCTCAAGGCTCTTAGCTGAAACAAAGGGAGTACTAAGGCCCGCTGAAGGGAGGAGAGAGGATCCTGCACACCCGGCAATTTATCCAACAGGTGTACTCCCTCAAGAAATGAATAACAGTAAGTGGAAAATATACGACTTAGTTACGCGAAGATACATCGCATGTTTCTCTAAGAAAGCAGTATTAAAACGCTTAAGTGCTTTCTTTGATGTAGAACGTGAAGTACTTTTTAAACTGGAGATCTCCGGTATAGTCCATGAAGGATGGACGAGATATTATCCATTTGTTAAATGCAGGACTTATGAGCCCGCCGACCTTAGAGAGGGAGACGTCGTTGAGATAAGTAGAGTCCACGTTGAAATGAAGTATACTAACCCTCCAAGGCCATACAATAAGGCCAACCTACTTAAATGGATGGAAGAGAAACAAGTAGGCACCGAGTCCACTAGGGCGAGAATAATAGAAGTCCTTGTAAAAAGAGGGTATTTGGTGGAATGGGGTAGAGGGAATCTCACCACAACAATTCTAGGAGAGATATTATCTGAAATATTTAAAACATATTTTCCTCAAATATCAAGCACGGATCTTACTAGAAAATTTGAGCAGTACATTGATGCTATTATAAATGAAAGAAAGAGGAGGCACGAAGTTATTGAGGAGGCGAAAAAGCTATTATCTAAAGTACTTAAGGATGCTGGAGAGCATTCTAAGTCTATTGGAATAGTGTTAGCCTACTCCACTAACCATGTAAATGCGGAGAAGTGCGAAATATGTAATAGAAGAAGACTTAAAAATAGCATTTACTGTGCCTACCATAATAAAGCATATACCTCCCTAGTAAACGGGTATACTGACTGGAATAAGGCATTAGGGAGTATAGGTTGGAGAGAATACTTGATGGAAATCTGTAAATTAAAGTTAACTGGATCATGGATACTTGATGTTGCTAAGCATATTTTATCCAGAGAGAATATCATGGGAGAGTAATGATAGGTAACCGACAAACGGTATTTTAAAGGCTGCACCATTTATTTCCATAACTTTCCCAATAACCTTTTTAAACGGAACGAGCCACATATCAGGAGCAGGATTTCTATCACCCTTAGTTACATAGAATACGTTCCCGTTTATGACCTTGATGTCGACAACTCTGTGTATTATCGGTGTTGAAATATCCACTTCTTTATTATTAATCACATAGCCATTAAATACTATGATGTCGCCTACTTTAATCTCGTCTAACGATACACCCTCTAATATCACTATGTCGCCGACATTTAGCGTTGGTGTCATACTAGTGCTACTTATCACCGCCAGTGGAACATTTGTGTGCAATATTAGCGATAAAATGCTGTTAAACTCTACCAATACTAATAGAAGTAGGAAAACTAAGAGAACTTCAAGAGCTGACTGTACATTTTCATTCTTTATAAAAATGGCCAACCAGTATCCCCTTTACAATCACGGACTATTCGATCTCATCTAGATCCTCTAAGTCTATCTCGATTACTTCGGCTCGATCCTCCTCTTCCTTCACATTTCCCTCTCTCACTATCTTTTTACCGCCTGCCTCAACTTCAACGGATCTTCCACCTACTTTTATTTTAGATACCACTCCCCTCCACTTCCTATGACAATTTGGGCACTCGAACATTCCCATTATTGTTATTGTTATCCTCCCTCTCGAGTCCGGTATTGGAGATACTAATTGCCATGTTTTATATGGATCTCCGGCAGCGGTTCCACATGCTGGACAGACATTTTTACGTCTTCTCATCCTAACTACCACCTGTACGCCTAGCTGTATTTGGCGTCTTACTAATTATTCTTTCCTACTAAATAAAATTTGATTTCATAAATGATATGAAGATCAATATTGTAAACAGTGAAGTAATAAGTAGGATATATAGAATTCTTGTAGAATAGGATAGTTTCGATTGGCTTCTCCTAATCTCTATGGTGAAGACTATGTAGGTAATCAATATTAGCGATGACACTATTAATACAAGTAGTTTAGTGAAGAAGTCTGTTACCACTACTATACTCGTAATATAGGAGGCTAAGAGAGCAAACATGAAAAAGACTATTATTATGGAAACACATAGCTCTGATTTCAAAGAATCCCGCAGCAGACAATGGACTATCGCTATGGTCAATATTAAAGATAGAGTTGCTACTGTGAAGAGCGTTGCTTGAAGGAGCTCCATTACAACTTTCATCTCGAATATTTTATCTAAGAGAGAGCATGAATACTCTTTAAATTTATCCACCTAGTCTGTTAAGATAACCTTAATTAGCGGGCCACGATTCAGGAATTAGCGGTGAAATTATGGGTGTAGAGGAATACTTGTTCAACGACGACTTCACTATAGTTAAGGTTAAAGGTAGGCAGATCTTGGATTCAAGGGGGAACCCGACGGTCGAGGCCGAGGTATTAACTGCTGGTGGAGGTATTGGAATAGCTTCGGTTCCTTCAGGAGCCTCGACTGGGACCCATGAAGCCCTGGAGCTCAGAGATCGTATTAAAAGCAGGCATGCAGGAAGAAGCGTTTTGAATGCTGTTAATAATATAAATGAAATTATAGGGCCTAAAATAGTTGGGATGGACTCCAGGGATCAGAGATCCATCGATTACACCATGATTGATGTTGATGGAACTCCCAATAAGTCTAAACTAGGAGCAAACGCCATTCTTGCAGTATCGGTGGCAACGGCTAAAGCAGCAGCATCAACATACATGCTACCACTATTCCTGTACATTGGGGGGATAAATGCTCACGTCATGCCCGTTCCTATGCTTAACATAATAAACGGCGGGAAGCATGCTGGAAACGAATTAGCAATCCAGGAATTCATGATTATTCCAGGAGAGGCAGACTCTTTTTCTAGCGCTATGGAAATTGCGTGCACGATATACTATGTCTTAAAGGATGTCTTAAAAGAAAAATATGGACCGCTTGCTGTAAATGTCGGGGATGAAGGAGGCTACGCGCCTCCCATGAGGTCTTCAAGAGAAGCACTAGAAGTTTTGATGGAAGCAATACGGAAGGCAGGATATGTTCCCGGAGAGGAAGTAGCTATAGCTTTAGACGCAGCTGCAACGAGTTTCTATGATGCTGAAAAAGGTTTATACTACATTGACGGAGAGATCTTGGACAGAGATAAGTTAATCGAGTACTTTAAGATGCTCGTTGAAGAGTACCCTATAGTTAGCGTAGAGGATCCACTATATGAAGAGGATTTCAACGGATTCAGCATTATAACTAGAGAACTAGGTAAGAAGATATTGATTGTAGGAGACGACATCTTTGTGACAAACATTAAAAGACTCTCAAAAGGCGTTGAGTTAAGAGCATGTAATGCTCTAATCGTGAAAATGAACCAAATAGGTACTCTCACCGAAACCATGGACGTGGTAAACTATGCTCTAGCAAATGGGTACAGGCCTATAATAAGCCATAGGAGCGGGGAGACTGAGGATACAACAATAGCCGACCTAGCTGTAGGGTTAAACACGGGCTTAATAAAAACTGGTGCTCCTGCAAGAGGGGAGCGAGTTGCAAAGTACAATAGGCTTTTGAGAATTGAGGAGATCCTAGGGGAAAACGCCAAATATCCTGGATTTAATGTATTCCCAAAGAGGCCGTGTTAAAGTATTAGAGCGATATTAGTGTTCCTAATACTATCATTCCCACACTAAGAAACACTAGGAATATTATGAACTTATTGGGCTCCATGTGCATTATTGCCCTAAATGCTCTAATAGCCACTATGCCTAGACCAGCTAAACCCATTACCAACAATATTCCAAATCCTATTAGAACTAGAATATTTCCCACTCCCTTAAATAATCCTAGGAAACCCATTATAGATGATATGACATTAATTAAAGCATTAGCCATTTTCCCACCTATTCCTAGAATCCCTACTAGAATTGTTTTAAAGAATTTGGGCTTATCATGGAATATGAGTAAAATATTAAAGGTTATGCTGTGAGATGATTATCGGCTATGATGAAGGTTAAAAGCGATGATAAATGATTTGATCCAGGCTTCTGAGCAATCTTTCCAAAAAGATCTGGTCTTTCTGGACCGAAAGCTCTCCGAATATAAGCTAAACTAAAGAATTTAAATGTCGCTTTGCCCTAGACAATTTAAGGATTAAATTATGAGACAGGGAAGTTATCGCTCCCAACTTAAGATGAAGGGTGCTTTAAGTAAGTTGCTGGGATTGGAACAATCTTAATTAAGACTGCATTGAATAATCTTTATTACAATTTATTTTGAGCATAATGTCAACTGTAAACATTGTGACATGAGCCGTAAAGAGAACTGTTCTTTCATAAATGATTTCCTCCTCAAAAATACGCATAGAATTAAACGTAAATTGTTATTCCTAAGAGTAAAGAAAATGCTTTGGAATATATTAATATGGTTTGATTATTGCTATACTGTTAATCTTGTTTAGGTGCGGAAGGCAACTCCCCTGTGCCTCCCACTGCCCCAATACCTGCTGGAAGCTCTGGGAATCTCTCCTTCATGCGCTGCTCTGCTATTATATTGGCTTCAGCTAGAATCTTCTGGGCCTCCGGCCCAGCTACGCTTATGTCTACTGATCTACCCATGAACTGTCCTGCCTCTATAACAACTGCTTGTAACATGTCATCTATCTCCGACAACTCGAAGGCTATGTCAGGGACTACACCGAGTAATTGCGATTTCAAGTCTCTAATCACACCAACAACGGGAGCCATTGTAACTAATACATCACCAAGCTGCTGTATTGTTTCAAGTCTAAGAGCTACCTGCTCTAAAGCTAGCTGTGCTCTAAGCAAAGTTTTCGCTATTTTCCTGACCTCGGCGACCTCGTTGGCATATATCGTGGCTCTAGCCTTATCCTTCATCATCTGGGCGCTCACGACTTTTTCGAAGAGGGCTCTGTCTCTATCTTGCAATGTGTTCAACATATGGTCTATTTTACTAGTTTGTACTTTAACCTTGTAGAGGGCTAAGGCTATCCTCTGCCTCATTGGTGGCGGTGGATGGAGCATTCTATTTATCTTATCCATAAAAGACTCTTTCTCACTAATATCCCAATTCCTTGCAATCTTCTCAATTTTAGAGGGCATCTATGCCACCAATTTGCTATGGTTTCCATAAGCTTAATATTTAAGAGTTAGGGGATAATCTCTCTTAGAGGTAGCTGGGATCACGTCTTTTATATTGCCTCTAAGCATGATGTCCAGCCACGACGTCGAACAGAAGACAACCTACATCACTACCCTATCACTTAGAAACGGATTATTTAAAAGATATTCTTGATACATAAAAACCCCCAACTCTTAAATATTCGGCTATTTAGAGACATGAACTATTGATCAGTTTGAGGAGGTATGATTAGGATGGATATAGATGTGCAAAAATTCGAGAAGTACCTGGGTCAATCTGCAAAGGATCCCTATGATAGGTATGTTGGTATCATATGCAGTTTCTTCAGCAATGTTGATGGAAGCATTAAGACTGTTGTTATAGAAACTGGGGAAGGAGTATACAAGTACTTCCCAATCTCGCAAATAGTTTTCAAAGATGAAAACGTGATCGTCATGCCAACATGGGAAATAGAGACTAGGAAATTAATAAATCAATTGGAGACTGCTAAGAAGAGGATTAAAGCATTAGATGAACTTTATTCGAAGGGAGAAATAGCTATGCACGCGTACCAGGAATTCAAGAACATTCTCGAGAAAGATCTAGATAGGCTTAAAGAGCTGAGCAGAGAAGTTAAGGTAATGCTCAGGGAGAAAATGAGAGAGCTAGATAAGCAAATAGAGGATATAGAGAGAGCTATGGCTTCAATAAAGCTTTCCTTCCTCGCTGGGGAAATAAGTGAGAAGAATTTCAAACATGTTATGGACGTTCTGAAGAGAGGGTTAGATAGGTGCGTTGCTGAGAAAAAAGATGTCGAGAACATCTACAGCGAAGTAGAGAAAGTTGAAAAAGAGCCTATAGTACCCGCAATTCCCAAAAAGGTTGAAGTAGAAGCACCAGAAGTGCCAGCACCATTAAAGGAGAAGCCAGCTGCTGAAGAAGTAGAGGAGCCAATAAAAATAGAGATCATAGACGAAAGCTAGCTTCTCACGTATATTGGAGGGATAATAAGTGCCAGGAATTCAAGGAGCATGGGATGGTGAGCGAGGACAGCCGATTATTAGAAAAATATTGAGCATGCTTAGACCAAAGCCTCCTATAAAGAGAAGAATACAAGATGTCCTCTTCATGCTTCAATCACAAAAGGACAAATTAGATGAAACGATATCCCGTCTACAGCAAAGAGATAGGGAATTATTTGAGAAAACAATATCCGCCTACATGTCTAAGGATAAAGCTAGAGCAGTGATATATGCCAGTGAAGTAGCTGAAATGAGAAAAATGGCTCAAATAGTTATAGCGAGCAGGCTTGCACTCGAAAAAGTGATATTGAGGCTTGAAACGATAAGAGAGCTCGGAGACGTGGCCGTAGTAATGGCTCCAGTAGTCTCTGTACTAAAAGATTTGAAATCGCAGCTAGCAGGAATAATACCGGAAACCGCTCTAGAGCTTGAAGAGATAACAAATATGATGAACAACATGTTATACGAGATAGGGGAAGCCTCCCATACATCAATAAATATCAGCATAATGAATGAAGAAGCAAAAAAGATACTGCTCCAGGCACAGGCTATTGCAGAGGAGAAAATAAAGGAGAGCTTTCCACAGTTGCCAGCAGAGCTTGGACAAAAAGCTGGGACAACAGTAAACATACTACAACCCTTACCCACATCAACAACTACATCATATGGAAAACCTAAGAAACTACCATTAAACGAGTTGGAAAGAAAAGTATTGGAGTATGCAAAGGCAAGAAGAGGATTCATAGATGTAACAGCTGCATCTATAGAGTTAAACGTCACAAAGGAAGACATATTGAACGCGTTGGAATCTCTCAAACTAAAAGGAAGAGTGAGAATATAATCGAGCTTTTAACATCATAACAAAGGTAGTAAACAATCCTAGAGTTATCAATAAAACAGTACGTACTAGATTCCACCATCTTCGGCATAGAAATAAGTGAAGTGAAGTTATATGGATTCGGTATATGTAGAGTTAGAAAGATTGGCAAGAAAACATGCCCTGGAAGCAATAGAATACGATCGTAGAGGCATGTATGATTATGCTATTGAAAAGTATAGGAGAGCTATCGATGTACTCTCAAAGCTTATCGCATTAGATCCGCGTTCCCCCTTCGCGGCGATCTATACTGCCAGGATGCGGGAGTATAAGAAGAGACTTGGAGAGCTAGAGGGGGAAATGGTTAAGATCGACGTATCCGACTCTAAAGTCGATGCATCATTAGAGGAAGTAATACTTAAGGAGAGGCCGAGGGTACATTGGGAAGATATCGCGGACTTAGAGGAAGCAAAAATAGCGATAAGGGAAGCCATAGTTTACCCTGTGAAAAGGCCTGACCTCTTCCCTCTGGGATGGCCTAGAGGAATACTACTTTTCGGACCTCCAGGTTGCGGTAAGACCCTCTTAGCTGCAGCTGTAGCCACGGAGATAGACGCTGTTTTCTTTAGAGTGGATGCAGCATCTATAATGTCAAAGTGGCTTGGGGAAGCCGAGAAAAATGTTGCAAGGCTTTTCAGAAAAGGAAGAGAGGAGGCAAAAAAGGGAAAACCCGCGATAATATTCATAGATGAAGTGGATGCTCTATTTGGAACACACGTTAGCGAAGTCGGTGGAGAGGTAAGAGTACGAAATCAGTTTCTGACAGAAATGGACGGACTTCAAGATAAAAATGAAAGAATACACCTGTATGTCATAGGAGCCACGAATAAGCCTTGGAGACTTGACAACGCGTTCATAAGGAGATTTCAAAAAAGAATATACATTCCACTACCAGACTTCGAGGCCAGAGTTGACATATTTAGAATATATACCAGGAATCTCAATATTGACCCAGATGTTAGTCTTGAAGAGCTTGCAAGACTAACTGAGGGATATGCTGCAAGCGATATAAGAGATATCTGCCAGGCTGCTCAGAATAAAGTTGTAAGAGAATACTTTGAACTATCTGGGAGCTCCATGGGTAAACCTAGACCCATAAAGATGGAGGATTTCATAGATATCATAAAGAAAAGAAGACCAAGCGTTAATCCCAGAATGCTTGAATACTACGAGAGGTGGGCAGAGGAGTTTAAAGCTCTCTAAAACATAGTTACACAGGCGGTTTTCACATCATAGGCCATGTCGCCTATAAAACTCAAGCTACTCGAGAACTGGAAATAGTGATTTTAGTCTTAGATCTGTTTCTCCCTAGGTGGTCATTTCAAATACTTCATATGAGTTTATGATCGCACCTAGGAAGTTCCACCTCGCCCATAACCCTTTGGGTAGGGGTTATGGGGTCATGGGTGGCAGTCGCCCGCAACGGCATGGCGGGCCCATCTAGGTTTAGCCCGCCTAGGCTTGGAGCAGTGCTCCCATCACCTAGGCGGGCTTTAAACACGAGGTTCCAACAAGCAACCACGTCTCTATGCCATAACTCTCCTCCCACAGAGCACCTGCCTATCCTAGAACCATTATTGTAGGTTATCGGTGTTCTATGTATTGGGCATGGTTTTGAGGTGTTCCTTGGATTAACGTAGATCACGGGTACTCCATGCTCTTTCGCCTTCTCCTCGATGGCTCTTTGTATTCCTCTAAACGATGCTTGAAATATCCTGTGGCGCAACTGCTTATCCTTTATCCTCCGAATCATGTTATTGGCGAATCTCTTACCGAGCTTCTCAAGGACTGTGGCATACCGTTGCTTGTGAGCAGTCCTAACGATAATGTTGGCTATCTTCCACCTAATGTCCTGTTTCCCCCTCCTCTCCTTAAGCTTTCTCAAAGCCTTCCTTTTAATCCTCGACCTCTTACCGTAGAGTTTATCATGCCTTTCCTGAATCCTCTTCCTACGGTAATGATAGCCTAGAACGAGCTTCTCCTGGTTGGTTTCGAAAAGATAAGCTACTCCATCGATAAGCATGGTGACGTTGTTTTCATTTACATCAATAGATAGTATCCTCTAGGCTTATACTCGTCAACCTCTTTAACGAAGGTTAAGTAGATTATGAGTTGCCTGTTTCTCTTATCGAGTTTAATTTTTGCTTCGCTTGCCAGCCTCCATCCACGATTAACATATCTCCAATACTGTTTATGAGGTTCAAACTCCACTATCACCCATCCTCTATGAGTAGCTATCCTAATGGATGTTAGGCCATTAGGCTTCCATAGGTGGTCATCAAGCCATATACTGGCCCTCTTAACCTCTGGACACTCTCTTTCAGCTAATCCAACGCTTCTTCAACCGTAGGAGGCTCTTAGCTCTCGTAGAAGCGTCTTGACACGCAGTATAGACGTAGTGTGATGGTAGCTGTGGGTAAAGGTTCCTCATTTCACGGTATTTCAATGCTTTTAGCTTAGTGAAGCTCCTAATACTGTTCCTTACAGCATACATTACAAGTTGCTCTACCATGTTACGGTACATCTCCTCAAGCTCAACGAAAACCCTAAACACCCTCCTCGGTAGCTTAGTGCTCTTGACGATAACCGTCCTAGCTACTCTAGTCATTCTTCTCTACCTCTTGCAGTAATTGTTTGAAGCCTTGAATGAGCTTCTTTTTCTTATGGCTCCTCATACCATAGAGCTTATCAGCAAAGGAGGTGACTATCGCTAGTAAATCCTCTACAAGCTCTTGGTAAGCATCCTTAGGTTCCTCTTCATAGATAGTCTCAATTCTAACATTGTATTGATTGAAGAAGTATTCTAGGTGCTCAAAACCGAATCTAGTTAATCTATCCTTGTAGGTGATTACCACTACATCTACTTGCTTATTTACGACGTAGTTGAAGAGCTTCAATAAACCTCTACGATTAGTCTTAAGACCGCTAGCTATGTCGCTTAGAACATCTACTACCTTGTATCCCTTAGCAGAACAATACTGTGTGAGGTACTCTATCTGTCTTTCAAGGTCTTTCCTTTGGTCTGATGAGCTAACACGAGCATATATGACTGCTCTCACTTCTCTTGTTTCCATTCCGCTTAGTAGTCTTTTTACTTCGCTCTCTGGTATACGGTATTTGCCTCCAAGCGTCTGTACTGCCTTTATCTTCCCCTCCTTAATCCACCTGCGAAGAGTAACATAGCTAACACCAAGAAATCTACAAGCATCCTTAGGTCTCAACAACCTCTCAGTCATTTCTACCCATTAGACATATATGAATATTAACTTATATAAACTTTCCCTCTAATCATCAAAATGAGTTCTGTCCCCGGGTTTATTTTAAGATTAGCTAATTTCCATTGTCCAAAGTCTTTCTGTTCTAAAATCAATACATGGCAATCGTGTGTCGCGTGAAGATAAGAAAATAAATCAGATACCCCAGAGAGCATCATCCACTTGTTGTCAGTAGGCATGACTCTCCTCATATAGTCATATTAATAAATTATAGCTGTGTATAGAAATATTTTTCTTTCTTGAAGTTAAAAAAATAATGGATTCATTTAGAGCTTCTACAACATTTTACTCTACTTTTGCTCTGAAGTAGTGTCCATTTGAACACTGGAAAAGACCTATCTTGACGCCCTTTCTTCCCTTTGGTGCAAGAACCCATGTCTTAATAGGCTTTGCTACTTCCTCTCCACACTTGGGGCATTTGGCCATATTACCACCTTATGTAACACTTTCTAATAATGTTCATGTACTCATGTAATATAAACTTTACTACAAACCTTTAGCATAAGCTACCATGAGTTACTTAAGAGTATTACCTAATAAGTTTATGGTGCTCCTTTAGCATAAAATATATTTTGTTCAAAAAAATTCGTAAAAACATGTATAAAAATAATTTATTATACTCCAAAATATTCCAGAGGAATACTTAAATTATTACTCCACTTCTAATGGCCTAGAGGGGAGGTTTACTCCATGCCACCCCACATTGATATAAATAATTATATCGTAGTTAATGATGGAAGATATTATAGTAGAGACCACGTATGGATCATGGAGATCGATAGGAATGTTTTCAGAATAGGAATTACCGATTATGCTGCAAAAATGTTAGAGGAAATAGTGTTCATTCAATTACCTTCTGTCAACATGTTGATAAGAAGAGGAGATCCAATAGCTGTATTAGAATCTGTAAAAACGATAGCTGAGGTAATATCTCCAATTTCTGGAGAAATCTTGAAAATTAATGAGAGACTGATTATTGAACCGGAATTAATAAATTTAAATCCTTATAATGATGGTTGGATTGCCGAAATCAAGGGAGAAGATAACCCCCCTCTAAGGGAAATGATGACTGCAACTAGTTATTCTAATTACATAAAAAGGTTGTTGAGTGTTGAAGGAATATTAACTGATAAATAATACTTTTCACCATACTACTATCTAGAGGTACATTTAGGTGAATCCCAATTGTATGAGTACGAGTACGATGGATTAATATTTGTTGAGTATGAAGAACTTAAATTAAAAACACCATCCATACTAATATGCGGTCTACCAGATGCTGGATTAGTGGGATCAATAGCTACTAGCTATCTAGTTAGGCAATTGAATATGAAGGAAACAGGGGGTATAGAGTCTTTCAGGTACTTTCCCCCAGTGAGTATTATACACGGAGGAGAACCAAAACCCATTATAAGATTCTTTGCTAAGGACAATATACTAGCAATAGTTTCTGAAACAGCGATACCTCCCTCAGCAGTGTACCCCCTATCTATGGCTATAGTCGACTATGCCCAGAGGAGGAGAATAGATCACATAATATCGCCCGTTGGAGTAGGCGTTCCAAATAGATTGGAGATAAAGAAACCAAACGTATACTGGATAGCAACATCTAAGGAAGGAAAAGAGATGATAGCAAAACTAAATTTGAAGAAGTTTGAAGAAGGTTACTTAGTTGGCCCATATGCGGTTATACTGAAGGAAAGCATGAGAAGAAGAGTCAGTAACATAGTTCTTTTAGCTGAAGCATTCAGGGATTTCCCAGATCCAGAAGCTTCTATTTCAATTTTAGAAGCAATATCTGGGATTACGGGAGTAACATTAAACTTGAAGCCTTTAATGGAAAAAGCCGAAGAAGTTAGATTGAAAACCAGAGAGCTCATGGAGAGGACGAGAAGAGAACTCTTAAAAATGCAGAAAGGCTACGAGTACCAGTTGCCCTTAATGTACACCTAAGTACTTCTCTAAGGAGGTGCATATTCTTGAGTTTCGATGAGGACTTAAGAAGGATGATTAGGGAGATGAAGAGGTTAGAGGAAGAGGCGTATTCGATGATCAGAGAGATAATAAGTTATTTAGAGACTGAGAGGCCTATGTGGTCTGCTGATGGTTCCATAGAGCCCTTGTTTGAAATATATGATAGAGGTGACCATTACTTAGTAATCATTGATCTGCCCTATGCTGATCTACACACGCTCAACATAATGGGGATTGAAAACGTGCTTAAAGTACAATGTCGCCTGAGAAAGGATGTTAGATTTGAGAGGTGGGGAACTGTTCAACATCAAAGAGTGTTTAGAGAATATAGGAAAACTATAGTACTACCCGAAGATGCAAATGCTTCTAAGTTTACAATAACCAGGAGAACCCGTAGTTGCATGATTGAGGTAAGGATTCCAAAGAGGCATTCGTGAAAATCATTTTATACGGATTTCAACTACGTCGCCGTCCATTAGTACATGATCGCCCCCTACTCTCTCTCCAGGATATTTAGCTGACGGACCCCAAATCCTAGCATATTTAAATCTATAGTAGAAAGCGGAATGAATTATTTTAGCTACCTCCAGAACTGTTATCCCCTTTCTCACCACCAAAGGCTTTCTTGAAGGTTCATCAGTATTAGGCTGTTTAGTATAAATTCTAATAATATCTAGAATATTGAAGAGAACCCTCCCAATCTCTCTCCCACACTCCTTGTTCACGGGAGAAAAAGGTATAACAGGTATTTCATCAGATAAATGCGCCTTAAGTAATTTTAACCTTCTATATGCTCCCGGAATATCACATTTTGTTGCCACTATGATAGCGGGCTTGTATACTGCGCTTCCAAATACAGCTTTCTCTATATCACTTAAAGCGACAGTTCCTACTATTTTTACTACTGCACCATGAATCCCGTACTCAAGGAGCATTCTCTTTACATCATCCACCGTTCCATCAACAATTCTGCCATTCAGTACTATCTGAATCCCCCTATGCCCCCTCTTCCTCTCTATTTCAACTCTTCCCTTAGGCTTTGTTATCAATATCCCCGACTTTTCGAGCTCCCCTAATATAACATTTAGCTGCTTGATGGGGTCATTATCTAGACTTATAGTAATTATTAGTGCATCAGCGTTTCTAGCGAGTGCGATCGCCTTCAGACCCCGAGAGGTACCCTCAATTATTGCAGGGGCCTCTATTAACTGGAACTGTATGTCCTCAAAGTCCAGCATGCCAGGAACAGGTTTTCTAGTTGTGTAAGGGTAAGGTGAGATCTCAGGTTTGGCATTTGTTAAAGCCGAGAGAAGAGTACTTTTACCTGAATTTGTTAGTCCTAAAATTACAGCCTGAGCTGCTCCCTCCTTCTCTATGAAAAATCCTGCTCCCTTCTTCCTAGCCTTTCTCTTCCTCTCTCTTTCCTCTATTTCCCTTCTTAGTTCCGCTATTTTGCGTCTAACTTGTTTGACTAGTTTTTCTGTTCCCTTATGTTTCGGTATAGACGATAAAAACTCTTGTAAAGCTAGCAATTTTTCCTCAGGCGTTTTGGCCTCCATAACTTTAATCCACTTTGCTTTAGCTTCAGCAGGTAAATTTGTTACCATTCTTTACAGCACCGCTGTACCTCTTACCCCGTTCCCTATGTTTATCTACATAATATGATGGAGCGATCTTTTTTATTGTTTTCCACGACCTCCTTATTATAGGTGGAAGAGTTCCTTTCCTCTTAAAGTACTCTCTTATCCAATTTATTGTTTGGGGATCAGAGGGATATCCGCTTCCAAAGTTCCCATACACTTCATGGAGGAGAGAAATGTGTTTGTCTCTCAAAACTTTCGCGACTATTGAGGCTGCAGACACCTCTATGAACTTCTTGTCTGCATCATACTCTACGATAATCCGTAAGTCTCCTCTCACTTTATTATGAAGGTATTTTTCGAGGATTTCCTTTCTATAGATGGCGTCAATTACAGCCCTCGTAAGATTTCCTCCCAGAATCTCTCTAGCTTTATTTATTATCAGAGCATATCTATCCATTAATATAATATTTAAATTTGAAACATCTATTTGAGAAGGGGAAACTACTTCAACTACAATTAAATTAGCAATTCTACTTATTTCCTCATATAGTTTCAGCCTTCTTCTTGGATGAATTAATTTGCTGTCCTTTACACCTATACTTCTCAAATACTCTGCCTCGTCTCTGTTAAGCGCTACACCGACGACGAACATGTACCCTATAACACATCCCTTCCCTGCTTCATCAATTCCCAAAGTCTTAGTGCCGTTCAATAATCCTCTTCACCCAGTTTCTTAAATCTCTTGGATGAGCTTCAACAATTTTTCCATTCACCCTCTTCCTAAAGCACTCGAAGACTACGTATTCTATATGGCTTTTGAATAACATATCGAATATGTCCTCCATATTTAAAATACCGTTGCCGATAGCTAGGTGGTCAACTACAGACCCACATGAGAAGAGTATGTCATGTACGTGACACACTAATAGTTTATTCTTCAATATCCTTATCCAGTCTCCTATTAAGCCATATAGTTCATTTAAACTGTTCCTTTCTAATTTGTATGCTGGAACCAAGTGTCCTAGATCTAGTGTGAAATAGACTTCATCAATTTCATCTGCAATCTTACATATCCAATCCAATGTCCCGAAACATTGGGATTCATTGTTTTCGATTAGAATCTTTAAATCATAGTTTTTTGCCTTAAGTAGGAGAGTGTTTACTGATTTTATTCCTGCTTTCAGAATATCTTCTTTAACGCTTCTTATCCTCATGCTCTGGTTCGAAAATAGGTGAATATTGTAGTATAAGGGGTTGAATTTCGACGAGAATTCCATAGTCTTAACGACGTAGCTTAAACTCGCTTCCCTAACCTCATTTATTGGACTTGCTAGAGACAGGTCTCTCCAAGGTCCGTGGAAAGCGATCTCCATTCCATAATCTTTTATCTCTTTTAGTACGGATCTGATCTTCGATTCTTCGATATTGAAGGGAATAGGATAGTCTAGGGATAATTCTATGAAATTAAATTCTTCTTCAGCAATTTCCTTAATAGTTTTCCTAAATTCCTTGATATTTAGAATCCTCGCCGGAAAACCAACAAACAAGTCTATTTAACTCCCTATTCTAGTAGCTTAGGCAGTGCTTTGAGCAGGGGGTCTAGAGGTGTTTGAAGATTTTTGAGTATTTCGCTTACACGTATCTTATACTTGTTAGGATTTTTCAGTACTGCTATTACCGTATTTAATATGTCATCAACTTCGACTATATGATATAATGGAAAGCCTTTCTCCACAAGGAACTCGTTCACCTCTAGTCTCCTTGGAAACATTGATATTGAAGGTGTTCCAGCCAGAGCAGCCTCTCTAGCCATCGACGCCCCTCCACTAATAACAAGGGAGACCAGAGAATATATCTTGTATAATGGTATTGCTCTGTTTGGAATTATTATATTCCCTCCTCTAAACATTCTCCTAACAGCTAACTCTTGATACTTGTAACGGGGGAAGAAAATGACCTTTCCCATACCGGAAATTGTACTCATTATTTTAAAGTAGTCAGGAATATCATAGTGATAATATGATGCTTTCTCCTCAGGAGGCCTAAATATAACAATTTTATCTTGTGGAGAGAGACCTAGGTTTCTAAGTATTGTGGGATCTTCTTCCGCCTCCCGCATCCACAGTACTTCATCCACGCCATCATATGTCAAATACTGTGCTCCAGGACTTAGATATCTTCTAAAAGAGTCGTAGGCGATACATGCTGGTGCAATTAGGCAGTCTACTAGTGGTAAGCAAAGCCTGTTAACGATTGTGCTGTGTGGAGAGTCATTTAATCCTATTATACGTATTTTCAAACCGTACGCTACCCTATATGCAGAAGGACTTGGATATGATACGAGAACCTCTGGGGAAAACTTCTTTATTATTGGAGCTAGTTCTAGAATTCTATTAGCGTCCGCAACAAGTTTTTCGTAAATGGTTTCACCATATTCTCCGACAAATATGCATTTCTCGCCTAAGGTCTCCATAAGAGTTTCCAGATAATCATATTTTCTAGATGTGATGAGAATTTCGAAGCCCTCCTCTCTCAGCCTTTTAGCAATGAAGTGTGCTAACATGCCTTGCTTCGGTGTTAATGCATCAATCCATATCCTAATTGGTTTCCTCAAAACTGCCCTTCTCCTCCTTAAATACTCTGAGCACGCTATTTATCCTTCACATAGAGAATTTTATACTATTCCTAGTGCTATAAGAATTCTGTATAAGATGTTGATTATCAACGCGGCAAGTGTTATTATTGTTATTTTCTTCAATATCGACTTAACGGATTTCTTTGGAACAACTATGTTGAGTAACACTATTATCAGTGTTGTTGCAAATAATATCGTCAATACTATTTGTAACACAGTCATAGTCTCGTAGTATATCAAGGACTAATATACCTCACTTTAATACTAGTAAAACTCACTGGAGCTCACTAATATAAATTTATATTCAGACTAATATAACTAGTAACGTTGTAATTATAGATCCTTGGGGTGGTGTTTTGGAGAATAGGCTTTTCGGAACTGATGGGGTAAGGGGTTTGATTAATAGAGACTTGACGCCAGATGTTGCGTTGAGACTGGGGCTAGCAATAGGAACGTTCTTTGGTGAAGGTAGTAGAATCTTAGTTGGCAGAGATGTTAGAAGAGGAGGAAAAATGATAGTAAATGCGTTGATATCTGGTCTTTTAAGCACAGGCATTGAGGTTTATAATTGTGGACTTCTCCCAACCCCTACCTTACAGTATAATGTGATGAAGGGAAGATTTGATGGAGGAGTAATAGTTACCGCCAGCCATAATCCTCCCCAGTATAATGGAATAAAAGTTGTCGGGAGTAAAGGTATAGAAATAACCCGCGAAGACGAGAGGGAGATTGAGAAGTATTATTTCGCTGGGAAGTTCGACAGGGTTGACTGGAGAAGAATACCGGATAGAGACTACATGTACGAGAAAGCTGCAGAGATCTACGTCAATGATGTTTTAAAGCAAGTTGATGTCGAGTTGATTAAGTCGAAAAAATTTAAAGTAATAATAGATTGCGCTAACAGCGTTGGAGCCCTAACAACACCTATAATAGCTAAAAAGCTTGGATGCAGAGTTCTAACAATAAATGGAAACCTGGACCCTGACTTCTCTTGGAGAGAACCTGAACCAACAGTAAACTCGCTGAAAGATACTGCACTAATAGTTCGCCAGTTAAATGCCGATTTAGGAGTTGGCCATGATGGAGACGCCGATAGATCGATATTCATAGATGATAGGGGAAGAGTCATGTGGGGAGATAGAAGCGCTGCAATAATAGCCAAATATTTAGCTAGGAAACTTAGCGGGAGAAAAGTCTTCACAGCGGTATCGTCATCTTTGCTCGTTGAAGAAGTCTTAAATCCGCTAGGTATAGAAGTTGTCTGGCTTAAAGTGGGCTCAGTGGGTATCTCATATGAAATGTTAAAACACGATGATACACTTTGTGGATTCGAGGAAAACGGGGGATTCATATATCCACGTCACCAATATGTAAGAGACGGGGGCATGACTTTTGCCCTAATGCTTCAATTACTAGCTGAAGAAAATAGGAAATTAAGCGAACTATACGATGAGCTTCCTAAATACTATTCAGAGAAAATCAAGATACCTATGGAAAGATCTAAAGCATTAGAAGCTGTTGAAAGGATTAAAGAGCATTTTATTAACGAGAGGATTATAACAATCGATGGTGCGAAAGTGATATTCTCGGATGGCTGGGTTCTTGTTAGACCGTCTGGAACAGAGCCTGTCTTAAGAATTATGGCTGAAGCTAAAACAAAAGAGAAATTAAATTGGATTCTAAAGGAAGTAAAGCAGGTTATTGGAGGTGAAGCAAATTGAAGTATAGGCTACTCGATCTACTAGCGTGCCCCATGTGCAAACATTTCCCTCTACAACTATTAGTGTTCTCTGAAAGAAAGTATAAGAGAGAGGTAACCATAGAAAAGACTCCTGTATGTGAAGAACTATGTGGATACAGAAAAGTGAAAATAAAAGACTTGAAGGACGCACCATGTAAAGAGTGTCTTCAATTAGAAGTTGTGACAGGAATACTGATATGTGAAAAATGTAATAGATGGTACCCAATAATAGATGAAATACCCAGAATGCTACCAGACGATCTGAGAGATAGCAAAGAGGATCTGGGTTTCCTTAAGAAATACTCTAATTTGATTCCAAGAAGAATATTGGAGGAGGGAAAACCGTTTAATCTCGCAGAATCCGAGAAGTAATCCTATATTAGTACTCTAGTTTTATAATGAAATGATATTGTACTGCGAACATTTTTATTCTACCTCTCCTTATTTCAACCAGAGGTGTAATAGGTTAATGCTAGACCCGTACAAGAGGTTCATCTCGCACTTAGATAGCTGGGTTAGACTTCAGAAAAATATCTTAGAGTCGTGCGAAAGTATGGAGTTAGACTTGAAGAATAGCGATAGGCTCTCTCTAGTTATTGCAACCAGGTCAGCATTTCAACACATGATAAGGACATTAAACGCGTTTGACCAATGGCTTCAGGACCCCTTTATAGTAAACCATATGCCTAGAGAAATGATATTAGAAGTATGGGGTACTGTATGGAATATCTTTAAGACGCTTTTAAAACTCGACATTAAGCATACAAGCGAGTACAAGGACTACTTAAGGAAGCTACTGGAGGAAGGCAAGGTTAGTCCCCTGTTAGCTCCCAAAATACAAATAAGGCCTCCCTCCGAACCTAGTGTCAGCACAACGACCATGTGAGGGATAGAGTATTAAGTTAAATGATGCTTTAGACACCGCTTTCAATATAGATTTCTATAATACCATTAAGATTATTGAAGACTCAATTACTCTTCTGAAAAATGAGTGGGGTAGAACCTATAGGAGATACAATGGAATTGTGGAGATAGATAGAGGGGTAATGTTATTCGTAGTGGGAGACATCCACGGAGATATCATAAGCTTAAAGGAGTTATGGAGAACGTTTAACTTTGATAAGATTTTAAGTGAAAACAATTCCGATGAAATCATAGTATTCTTAGGGGACTATGTGGACAGGGGAACGTATTCCTTTGAGACTCTAATTACTTTACTTCAAGTGAAGGCAAGCAATCCCAGTAACATTATACTGCTCAGAGGAAATCATGAACCACCCCACGACTTAATACCCTATCCCCATGATCTACCTTATCAATTAGAACTCAGGTTCGGAGAGAAATGGCACGATATTTACATGAAGATTATGGAATTATTTCAAGAAATGCCGCATGCTGCCTTAATCAGGAAAGAGCTATTCTTGGTCCATGGTGGAATACCCGTTAATACGACGTCGATAGATGAAATATCGGCAGCCCATATGCTTTATCCTAAAGAGAACATTCTAGAACAGTTGTTATGGAACGATCCTGACGACTACATAGGTGACTACGTTATTTCCCCTAGAGGTGCAGGATACCTGTTTGGAATCAATGTGACAAACAACTTCTTACAAGAGGTGGGCGTGAAGGCGATTATTAGAGGCCACGAGCCTTGTGAGGGATTTAAATTGAACCATAAAGGTAAAGTGGTTACATTGTTTTCAAGAAATGGGCCACCCTATATGAATATGAAAAGAGGAGTATTACGTATAAGAGCTTTAGATATTGACCTAAGTAAAATATTGAAAGGTCTGACATACTTTTAAAAACTTTAAAATCTCCTCCTACCTCTTCTCCTTCTAGATAGGAGAGTGCTTAACTCGTATTCGGCATCAATGGATATAATCTTATTCTTAACCTCTTCTAATAAGAGCTTCAACTTCTCTCTCTCGTCTCCCTTGATTACCTCTTTTTCCAAAAACTCCTTACCCTCACCTGTTACTCTAATTTTCTTGGTTACAGAGTTTAACTCTAGCAACCCTAGATACAGTAGTGCAACTATATCATCTCTCAGCTTCTTAGATGTAGAGATGTCCCCTATTGTAATAAACTTGTAATTAATTGGTCCCCCTTTATCCACTATTTCCTTCACTAAAGCCTGTAGAGCCTTCTCGCTGATCTCTCCGTATTCTCCTATTAAATACAATAGTTTAACTGCATCTTTATTCTTCACGAGATCATCTATTGTTATTGCATGCTTTGCCTCTATTTTCAGCTCTTTCGGAACAGATCCCTTCTGTCGACTTGACATATGGTATACACCTGAGTTAATTTATTTTATAACATGTTATTAAATAGTGTGCTCACTTAACGTTCTCTATGCTTGAGGGAAGCCTTTTCAAGGTAATTAGGCCAGCTTAAGTCTCTAATATTCCTTTAGTCTTCTCGAAATCTCGACTAGACACTGCGCTGGAGACAAGCCTCTCCTTCGTAAAATATTTATTTCAAACTTTAATATCTCCTCCCCTGCTTCACCGTAGAGCCTCCTATATGCTACCAGAAGCCTCTCATATAATTCTTCTTCGTTAACTTCAGTCTCTTCCACATACTTTATAGTGCCCAGCGATATTGTTATTGGGGAAAACATCGCGTATTTGAATTCCTCTCTGACAACGTAAAATGATAATATGATAGAGAGTATTGATATGATAATAATTATAGTGCTGAGAACTTCTGTTTCTAGTGCTGGAACGATATCGTATATTGCTAATAGAACTATTGAAAATGCATTGATTAAGGGGATTAGTAGAAGAGAGATACCGATAGTTTTTCCAATATATCCAATAATTCTTTCTCTAAATAAAACTATGTAAATGCTTACAGCCACTAGATTAGATGTAGACAGAAATGCTGAAAGAGCAATGTTAC
The DNA here is from genome assembly GCA_029258925.1 of Thermoproteota archaeon. Taxonomy (GTDB): domain Archaea; phylum Thermoproteota; class Thermoprotei_A; order EX4484-217-1; family JAPDJV01; genus JAPDJV01. Next base: position 23,518 of record JAPDJV010000056.1, read on the forward strand.
CCGAAACACCAGTCAGTTGCCTGAAGGAAGACGTGTATAACGTGTAAGAGAGTACTAAAGTTAGAAAGACTATACCTAGCGAAGTAGTGACGGAAAGCTTTCTCAAATGCCCTATTAAAGTCCTCTTTTTAAGAACTTTTCTATAACTCTCTTCTAGCTCACTTAAGGTCTCCAATCCTGCATCATAGACTTGCTGAACGCTGATTTCATCCTTATGCAATTTCAAGCATAAGCTATGATACTTTAAAAGATGGCGCAAAGTGTTAAAGTCATGTAGAGTGAGATTTCTCTCTTTAAGCTTCTTTAAATCCTCCTCGATTTCCTTAAAACGAATAACAAGTCTCTCAATACTGCTTACATTAGGATTTGATTTAAGATACAATGTTAATAAATAAATTATTTTCTCCACCAGTATTATTAAAGCATCGCTCATGGACTGCAGCTTAATTTCCTCTAGATCCATGTTCATCGATACCAGCTCCAACAATCTATACAATATTGGTTCCAGTTTCCGCAGAACTTATACATTATTATGATCTTTAATTGCCTCTAATATGTCGTGGTCAGGCCCGCTGAAGGCTCCTCATTAACCCCCAACCCCTAAAGGCTCGGATATTGAAGGGGCTCATCATCCACTTTATTTATCGATCGACAGCATTTTAGGTTTTGTGGTTTTCATCAGATACATTTTTACGGAGATCTTCAATCATAAATTATAATTGGTGATGAGCATTGGCAGGTATTACGGAAGTATCTAAAACTATTAGGAGAATAGGATCTCACAGCCATATTCAGGGACTAGGACTAGATAAAAATGGAAAACCCCTACCCAAGGCCGCAGGCATGGTTGGACAGCTGGAGGCCAGAGAGGCTGCAGGCATACTGGTTGAAATGATTAAGGAGGGCAAAATGGCTGGTAGAGGAATACTATTAGTAGGTGCTCCCGGCACGGGGAAAACAGCTATTGCAACGGGAATAGCAAGAGAGCTGGGCAAAGACACTCCGTTCGTAAGTATTTCCGCAAGTGAAGTATACTCAGCTGAAGTGAAGAAGACAGAAGTACTGATGCAAGCCATGAGGATGGC
>JAPDJV010000045.1 GCA_029258925.1 Thermoproteota archaeon
CTTCAACGTTTTGCCAGTATCCCCTATCGTGACGCTGAGCGGCTTAAATAGTGGCTCGTTGAAGTCTACTGTTGCACCCAGCACTCCCGTGGCGTAGAGGACCAGTATGATCAGTCCTATCAGTATCAGCAGTATTACTATGTTCGAGGACTTCTTTCCCGCCACTTTTCCACCTACCTTTTTGAAGCGACCACGAAGAGTATTGCCGCGGCGAGGAGCAGCCACCAGTATTCCTCGAGGAAGCCTGTGTACTGTTTGAGATTGTTGAGCTGGTTGTTCTCCGTTATCAGGAAGGATGCTTCCTGTGCGAGATAGACCTGGTAGTCTGTTCCGCCTGGGAGGTCCACGAGAAACTTTGCGTGTCCTTCATCGATGCTGTAGACTTTCACGTAGTCTCCGAAGTGGAGGAACACTATTTCGCATGGTGGATCGGTTCTCGTGCTCGCAATACATGATACTGCCTCCCATCCACCCTCGTTCTCCACGATCTTCCAAACGTACACGGTGTCTGTTGCCCCCCACGTTTCATCCCACCAGCCGTAGTCGTGGTAGCAGAATCCGTAGCCTTCCCCCTTAGCCTGGTCCCATAGCACTAGTGCTATTTCATCGTTGTCCAGGCAGAGCTTTGCGTCGCCGTAGGTTGGATTGTCGTGGGTTCCACTTGGATAGCTGCCCCAGTAATAGAGTGTTGATGCTTTGATCAGCGGTGTGAGGAGTAATATGAGTACTGCTGCGAGCAGTGCTAGGACTGTTTTCTTCATTGTCTGCGCCTCAACAGCATTAAGAGTATTATTAGTCCGCCGAAGAACATCATCATTAAGAACATCATTGAGACAATGTCTGGACCGCTATCTCCCCCTATTATTATCCCTTGCCATCCTCCTCCGCTGCTTGAGAACCATTGTGACGCGCTGAACCCTAGCCATGCTCCTAGTGCTGCAATTCCTAGAAGGAAGAGTATTGGTATCCAGCCTATGGCCTTCCTCAAGTCCACTTCCTTCACCTCGATGAGGTGAAGCGATGGTTTCATACTAGGAGGAACCATAGTTTTTCTACGAGGCCTTTGACCTCGCTCCAGAACCTTTGCTTCTGCCCAGTGTATTCGAGTAGTTTCGCCAGGATCCTGTGCTTCGGTCCATCGTGTTTCAGCACTTTCCTATTCGCGACCGTGAAGACTATGTAGAGGAATGCCAGGGTTCTCGGTCCAACCTTAACGTATAGGCCTCTCCTCCTCTTCGCCACCCACACCTTCTCCTCCACTAGATGGCCGTATGTGTGGATTAATCCTGCTATGGTGTCCCAGAGAACCCTGTTCATGTTCCTCGGGTAAACCTCGTCGTATATTATCCTTGCAAGGTTGCAGATTTCGAAAATGTTTCTCCTGGCCCCCCTCTTAGCGTCAGCTATGCTCGGATCCCTGAACACTATTATTGATTTACCCCACTTATGCTTGACCTCCGCGATCATTGGGCGATCCGCACTGCACCTCATGTAGTGGGACGGATTGTAGAAGACTGGAAGCATCATCAACATTGTAGAAGGAAGTTCACTACTCGTTGAAACAATACGTTTCTCAGCATACTGGTTCAATTTTAACACTATTCTTTTAGCAATCCAGTAGCTCTTATCAGGGTAGAGCATTCTCGCAACCTGCTCCACACTCAGATTATCCCTGTTGAGAAGCAGCCAAACCCTAAAATACTTCGGCACATCGTCCAGCTCCAAGGCCCCTCAAAATACTATTTTAAAAAGACTTCGCCAACCCTCCTCGATTACATAGAATAGAAGCAAGGTGGCAGCAAAGTGCCCGAAACCTTAAGTCCCATTTGTAATATCATTTTCTTCAGGTGATTTTACAATTGGATTTGAAAGAATTCGTCAAGCAACTAAGCGAGGAGGAGCGTAGAAGCCTGCTACTCTACGCTGTCTCAAAAGGATGCACGAGCAGAGACCTCAACTTATCCCCAAGCTACCTATACCTGTTAAAAAAAGGTCAAAGGAGAATAACGGACACTGTTATGGAAAAAATATTAAAGTATCTAACGGTATACGATTTCTTCGAGTGGGCCCGTAGCTCAGTATGGTTAGAGCGCCGCCCTGACGCGGCGGAGGTCCGGGGTTCGAATCCCCGCGGGCCCACTACTTTACTGGACTTATCATGCTATATCTTGAGTTATTATTAAGATGTATGGAGTGTAGTTTCTTTGAAGACTTACAAAGATCTTGGGATAAGTTGTTTAAGCCTTAGCACACAACATTTACGTTAAATAAGCAGGATGCGCCATGCAACGTGATCGAACCTTTAGCGTGTTGGAGATGTTTCGGTTTCTGGTTTTTATAGGCTCTTTAATTTCTCCTGGCCTTTAGTGTTGTTGGGCGTGTTGACGTCGCGTGTTTATGAGTTGTATTGAAGTATATGGAGAAATACGTTGTTGTCTTGTAAATAGTGTTCTATACCTCATTAAGTAGATTCCTAAAGCTTTTCTATATAGTAACATTATTATATGGTCATGAAAATCTGAAGATTGTGGTGCAGAGGTAGAAATGTTTGAAGAATACCTGTCATTATTTAGGAAGATTGATGAATGCTGTAAGCCTGGGGCAAGAGTGCTTCTACGAGTAGACATTAATTCGCCTTTAAACCCCTCTACACGCGAAATTATTGACGATTACCGGTTGAAGGCACACGCTGAAACTATAAAATACTTGATGGAGGAGAAAGTAAAGGTTGTGATTCTATCCCACCAGAGTAGACCGGGCAGAGACGATTTCACATCGCTAGATCGTCACAGATCGATACTAGAGAAGTACGTAGGTCACGAAATAAAGTTCGTGGACGACGTCATGGGGCCTGCGGCTAGGAGGATGATCAGGGAGCTAGAGGCGGGGGAAGCACTGCTCTTAGATAACGTAAGATTTGTGAGTGAGGAGATTATTGAAAGGAAAATTGAGGCTCAAGCAGAAACGTACCTTGTTAGAAGACTGGCCCCGCTCTTCGATTACTACGTCTTCGACGCTTTTGCCACAGCCCACAGATCTCAGCCAAGTATAGTAGGTTTCCCCCTGCTTCTGCCAAGTTGCATAGGATTAGTTATGGAGAGAGAGCTCAAAGCACTAAGCCGTATACAGGAGTTAAAAGGTAAAGGCGTAATGCTTGCAGTAGGCGGAGTTAAAGTTCACGAGACTATTAGAGCGGTAGATGAGGTTCTCAGAAGGAATATTGTCGACAAGGTTATGGTCGGCGGCATTGTGGGAGTAGTATTCATGGTTGCCAGGTACGGTTTCGCAACACAGGCATTAAAGAAGGTGATCGAGGAGCACGGTCTAATGTCCTACATAAGCTACGTTGCAGAAATGATTAATTCATGGGGGGATAGAATAATTATACCCATTGATGTAGCAATAGACATTAACGGGTCCAGAATAGATGTAGATATTTACTCGATAAGCTCGGACATCATGGACGTGGGATTGACATCGATGAGAAAATTTTCTAATACAATTAAATCGTCTAAAGCAGTAATTGTCTGTGGTCCCCTAGGATATGTAGAAGACGAGAAATACGCCATGGGTACAAGATCCATAATAGAGGAATCGCTAAAGCTAGGCAAATATGTGATAATCAGTGGGGGCCACACGATAATGATTGCACGTAGAACAGGCCTTGCAGACAGGGTTCACCATATTTCAACGGGTGGTAGAGCCTTCCTGAGCGCTCTCTCCCGCTCCAAGCTACCAGCCCTTGAAGCACTCGAAATATCAACCAGGAAGTTTTGGGTGAGAAAATGATTAGAGTAGGCGTGGTCGGCTACGGAACTATAGGGAAACGCGTAGCAGATGCTATTAGAAAACAAGACGACATGGTGTTGACAGGTATAGTTAAAACCAAGCCAGACTACGGGGCGTTAATAGCTGATTTGAAGGGCATAGACATCTATACTATAGGAGAGGATAGGATCAAGAATTTCGAGAATTCGGGCATAACTGTAAAGGGTACAGTAGACGACTTGATATCGAGATGCGATCTAATAGTCGATGCTACACCTAAGGGAATAGGTCTAAGAAATAAGATTTCGACTTACGAACCAAGAGGTGTTAGGGCTATATTTCAAGGTGGCGAGAAAGCGGAAATTGCCGATGTAAGTTTCGTATCTTTAGCCAACTTCGAGGAAGCACTCGGTAAGAAATATGTTAGAGTAGTAAGCTGTAATACTACGGGAATTGTAAGGCTAATTGTTGCACTCACTAGATTAGGCCAAGGCATTAAGAGGGTCCGGGTATTCATAGCAAGGAGAGGGGCGGATCCTAAAGAGTACAGTAGGGGGCCAATAAACGATGTGGTTCCAGACCCAATTACTGTACCTAGTCACCACGCATTAGACGTGAGAAGCGTGTTGCCTCACATAGACATAGTTTCCATGGCAATAGCAGTACCCGTGACCCTAGCACACCTCCACATGGTGGACATTGAATTTGAAGAGCGCGTGTCGAAGAGCAGAATAGTGGATGCATTGTACTCAACACCGAGGATAATGGTAGTCGAGTCAGTTAAAGGCTTTACAACTCCAGGTCAAGTTGTCGAATGGGCTCGTGATATGGGGCGGCACCGCTATGATATACCGGAAAACATAATCTTCAGGGAATCTATAAGCATTATCGATAATGAACTATATTTATTTATGGCAATACACCAGGAGTCCATAGTCGTTCCAGAAAACATAGATGCTATAAGAGCTATGGAGAAAGCTGCCTCAAAGTGGGACTCTATAAGGAAGACCGACAAAACACTAAACCTAGTTATGGAGGGTAAAAGGTATGAGTGAAGAAATTAGTCTAGAAGAGCCAAGCTACTCCCTCGCCTATAGGTTCAATAGAATACTTGTGCCAATAATTCCTAAACCACATGCCCAGCAAGCTATTGACGTTGCAATAGATCTAGCGCAGAGATATGGCTCAAAAATAGTCTTCTTACACATAGCACGCTCGGAAAAGGACTACTCTATTGAGAAAGTTAAAGACATGCTGAAAACGGTGGAGAGTTCAGGCATAGACTTCGACTTCAAGCTGAGAACACTTAAGCCTGGAGAAACAGTTGCCAGCGAAATAGTGAAGGAGTTGAGCGAAAGCAAGTACGATCTAATAATTATGAGTACGAGAGGATATTATGGAGCAACAGCACTAATTTATGAAAGCACATCAATAGCTGTAGCAATAGCCGCTAACACTAGTATATTAATATTGAGATAATGAACTTTACTCGCCACACGAATTTTAAATCTGTAGAATAACAATATTTAAGTTTTCATTTAAGAATACAGAAAAATCGTCGAAATGAATTATAATTTGGGTTGAGCTTGTGTGGATCTAAGTTCTGTTAGGAGCCCCTGTCTTCGATGTGGTGGGCCCGGGGGGATTTGAACCCCCGACCTACGGGTCTCCCCAGCTCCAGATCCAAATCATCCCTAAACAAGGTCATGAGACCCATAGTGTGATCTGGAGCCCGCCGCTCTACCCTGGCTGAGCTACGGGCCCTAGTGCCATTTATTTCTTAAACAACTTGAGACTTAAATGTTTTTATCTCTGAATCAGTATTCATCAATTAGGAGTTAGAGAGGTTGGTAGCATGGTCATAAAGAGGACTGGAATAAGTTTACCAGAGGAAGTTCTAGATCAAATAGATCGGTTAATCTCAAAACTTAATATACCAAGTAGGTCGAGGGCAATAAGCGAAGCAATAATGAGGTACGTCACAGACTGGTCATGGCTATTAGAAGAGGAGGAAAAAAAGGTAATGGGTGCCCTCACAATATTATACGACCACACGGCCAGAGATATCATGGGGAGACTCACTAAAATACAACACCACTACTTAGACGAGATAGTCACAAGCGTACATGTCCATGTAACACACGATACATGCCTGGAAGTCATCATAGTGAAAGGAGCGATTTCAAGAATAAGATCGCTCGTCAACGAGTTCGAGAAGATATCTGGAATTAAATGTGTTAGATTCGCCTTAACGGGAATCCAATAATGAAGTACCACAGAGACTCTTGATGGCGGTAGTGTAAAATCGACATAATAATTTAAGAGAATACTCTAGTAATGCTGAGGATTAAATGCAGTGTGTAATTAACATAATGGTGTGCCGGAAGGGGCTCTGGAATATAGAGTTTACTAAAAATTTTATACACCAACATAAATCTCAAAGTAACTATTATGATGAATTTAACTTATACTTACTTAATCAAGTAGAACACTTCCGAGAAACCTCAACGTAGCGGATTATGGATATCAGCGTTTCCGGCTCTCTTCATCCAATCACATTGTCAAGAGACCCTCTTCTCATCACGTTTTCAACTATGTTTGTAACAGAATATAAAATTTATTAGGCTCCCTATTTTAATTCAATAGGGGGAGCGGCCGTCGTCTAGCCTGGATTAGGACGCCGGCCTTCCACGCCGGCGATCCCGGGTTCAAATCCCGGCGGCCGCACCATAAGTATCATGTTTCTCAAAAGTCCTCCTCATACACCATAATAAATACTTGAGGGCCACATTATCGATATTTAACAAAAATAGTAGTAGACCGAATTCATTAAAAGCTTTTAAATGCATTATCCCCCATTTTCACCTAAACTGCCGAATCTTTTCGTGCTCTACGGCTCTTTTAACCTCCGTGTAGGAGGAGTTGACCGAACTATTTTAGTACGTCTAGTACAGATTTTACTAGGCTGAGGGAGAATAGAGGAGTGTGCCATGAATTTTAATGAAGTATACGTGGAGCGCCTAGCGTACTTTATTTTATCTCTCTTCGTGCTAATAATCATTGCTCTAATATTCACTGCCATACCTGGACCTGTAATTAGATATTATGGTATTGGAGGTTTAGAGCAGTTATCGATATTTTATAGCAAACTAATTACAGCCGTCATTCTCTGCATAATATTCGCCATGCTAGCCTATGCTATCAGGCCATTGATATTCGTTGACGTATTCCTAGATGCATCACTAGTGCTCCTAGTACTAGCTAACTACTTATCAATACTCTCTATGGGGTATGTGGTTTGCGGCTGGCTTCCTTTCATTCTATACTTAAAGCATTCTGAAATACCCGCTTCAAGCATAGCAATATTGGATTTAAGCCAACTCGCCTTAGTTTCCCTCATAATAAAAAAGAGAGAATTTCTTTTAAGAATACTGAGAGAACACGTATGTCAACAAAGTTAAGAATATAAGTTTGCTTTTTCTCTTAGGTATCTGGGTTGTTTGCCGCCGTAGTATAGCCCGGCCAAGTATGCGGGCCTCTCGAGTATTCGGGTGCTGCGCGGGGAGAGCCCGTGACCCGGGTTCAAATCCCGGCGGCGGCACCAATAAAATTATGATGTACTCTTTATATCATAGTAACAGTTTTAACTATGTAGGCTTTCTTTAATCATTTCGGGTGGAAGTGTGGGTGAAAGAATTATCTCTGCAAGTGTTCCTCAGACAGAAGAAGGTCTCCAGTACCATATAAGATGTAAGCCTGGAGACGTTGCCCGATATGTTCTGCTACCCGGGGATCCTGCAAGAGTTGAGAGAATCTCTAAGTACTGGGACGAACGTAGGGTGATAGCCTTCCATAGGCAATATGTAACTCATACTGGTAGGTATAAGGGGGCACCTATTTCAGCCACGTCCACAGGTATTGGAGGTCCTGCTACAGCTATAGCAATCGAGGAGCTTCTGAGAGTTGGAGCAAACACGTTCATAAGAGTTGGAACAACGGGGGCTATTAGGAGAGATATAGGAATTGGAGACCTTATCATTTCAAGTGCTGCCGTTAGATTAGAGGGAACGAGCAGCCAATATGTTATTAGCGGGTACCCGGCTTCAGCCTCATATGAAGTTATTTTAGCTCTTATAGAGGCGGCTGAAAGCCTTGGTGTAAGGTATCATGTTGGAGTAACTGCTACAACAGACTCCTTCTATACAGGCCAGGGTAGACCAGGGTTTAAGGGGTATTTTCAGGGCTGGATGAAGAACATATTGTCTGATCTTCAATCTGCTGGAGTACTAAACTTTGAAATGGAAGCTTCAGTGATATTTACTCTAGCTGGAATATATGGGGCAAGGGCTGGTGCAGTGTGTGCTGCAATAGCTAATAGAGTGACTGACGAATTTGTTGAGGATGAGGGGGTTGAGGATGCTATTAGAGTTGCTAATGAAGCTGTTAGAATATTGTATGAGTGGGATTCCCTGAAGAGTAGGCTTGGAAAGAAGTATATGTATCCGAGTATTTTACTCAAACATTAAGTTAGGTGAGTATTTAAAGTAACTTGCCGTCAATGTTTCAGCAGTGTCTAGAAATCGCGTATAGAACATAGGCCTGTTTAAAGACATGCTAAGCTTATGGCTTGTAGCATAGGACTCCAAGTAAAGTTCATAGTATTCTAAGTTTCCTCTCGCATGCTTCAATGATCCTCGATACTACAATCCAAGCGTCGAGGCTTTTATTATATATTGAGTAAACCTTAGATGCAATATCGTATGTTTCTTCTTCGAAGTCTCCATGGGGGAATCCTCCCACGATAACTACAGAATCAGGTTTAAAAGCCTCCTCTGCTACTTCGTCTATGCAAACTTTAACACCCTTCTCCGACAACAATATTACGTTCTCAGCTCCAATACTCTTTACAAGTCTACGTAGACTCATAGTTTTAACATATAACAAGGGCTTCGCAGAATATGGGGGAACCTTACCTTTAACGAGCAATTGTTCCATTAATCCTACGAACCTCCTATAGTCTCTAGGTAGCCTTACATCGTGTCTAACGAATATTACGAGATCTCCTATAGTATGAACATATACTTCGAGAAATCCCTCGATGTTCAATGGAGAACCAAGAGCGTTGAGCAGAGATAAATGGACTATATCGGGCCTACCCCTCTTCCATCTACGCTCAAGTCCTTGCATAGCAGCCCTATGCAATGAGACCTCTAAGAGGACTTCTGAAACCTTCTTCCCCCTCCTCTCAGCACTCTTCTTAATAGCCGGGTGCCTCCACAAGGCTCTGGGTGCTAGTTCTAGACTGCTCTCTCCCAAGATAAGCTTTAATTTAGCCTTAGACACCAACTTAACACGCCTTCGAAAATAGTGTGCTCGCTAACTCATTAGGATGACGAGGTTTAAAAGGTGATTGGATGAAGCCAAGGAATAAGAGGAGGATTATGAGAGACATCGCTATTCAGAGAATTAGATTGCTCTACAAGTTTGCACTCAGGGAATCTATAAGAGGAGACTATGACCGAGTGAGAAGATATGTTCAAATAGCAATGAAAATTTCAGCTAAGGGCAGAGTGAGGATTCCGAGAAGTATTAAAAGGAGGATATGTAAGAACTGTAAGATAATACTAGTTCCCGGGAGTACATCGGTAGTGAGATTAAGAAACGATGGTAAACGGTCCTGGATTGTTGAAAGATGCCTTATATGTGGGTGGATTAGAAGAACAACATTTAAAGGAGGTGAACGCTGTGGATCCCAACATTAGGAGACTGAAGGAGTTAAAACAGCAGGAGAGAGCTGAAGTAATAGTAGGTAGAACTGGTTTAACCGAGGGTGTCCTCGAAGAAATAGATAAGAATTTGAGGAAGAAGAAGATGGTAAAAGTTAAAATGCTGAAGACTGCTCTGAAATCCACGGGAAAAGACAGGTTTACTTTAGCTAAGGAGATAGCTGAGAGGCTTAACGCAAAACTTGTTGAAGTTAGGGGAAGAACGCTAATATTATATAGGGAAAATATGATAATGCCAACGGTAGGAGAGAAAGTGGAAAATATGGATAATGGTGACTAGGAGTGGTCACAGTGCTTGAGGTACCGGCTGATATATTCATTAAGGAGCTAGCAGAGGTATTGAAGAAGAATTATGGAGACGTCATTAAACCACCTTACTGGGCTTACATGGTTAAAACTGGTCCACACAAGGAGCGCCCTCCCATGGATCCGGAGTGGTGGTACTATCGTTGCGCTTCAATACTGAGAAAACTATATGTCAGGGGGAAACCTGTCGGAGTTGAAAGGCTAAGAACGATGTATGGGGGAAGAAAGAATTATGGTGTTGCACCAGAACATTTCACAAAAGCATCTGGATCTGTAATAAGGAAAGCTCTGCAACAGCTGGAGAAAGCGGGGCTGGTCACGAAGGCCGGGAGAGCGGGGAGAACACTGACCCCTAATGGAAGAAGCGTTCTAGACAATTTAGCGAACAGTATAATGAGGAGATTAGTAAAGGAGAAACCACATTTGACAAAATATATTGGTGGTGTCTAACCTAATGGTTGGAGAGGATGCTGGTTACTACGATGAACTAGAGGAGATCCAGAGAAGAAAGCTTATGGAGCTTCAAAGGAGGATAGAGGAGGAGAGGCGTAGGAGGGCTTTAGAAGAGGCTGAAGCCCAGAAAAGACGAATATTGAGGAGAATTCTTACGCCAAAAGCTAGGGAGAGGCTGGCAAATGTTAGGTTAGTTAAGCCGGAGATTGCACGCTTAGTGGAGGAACAGTTAATAATATTAGCTCAGCAGGGTAGAATACCTTTACCTGTAACGGACTATGTGTTAAAGGCTATACTAATGGAGATCTCCAGTAGAGTTACCAGAGAGTTCAGGTTTAAAATAAAGGAGAAGTGAGGGAGCATAAATGGCCCGGGTTAAACCTTTCGCTAGGAAGCTTAGGCTAGCTAGAGCGCTTAAGTCTAATAGTCCTGTTCCACTATGGGTCATAGCTAAAACACAGGGTAAGTTTAGGAGGCATCCTAAGATAAGGCATTGGCGTCGTGGGGGAAGACTTAAGGTCTGATAGTGTGAGGTGAGGGAAGTGAGCGAGAAAGTAGTCTTGGAGAGAGTATACACAATACCTCTTGGAGAAGTTTACTTTCTTCAAAGAACTAAGAGGGCAAGTAGAGCTATGAGAAAAATCAGGGAGTTTGTTATGAGACACGTAAAGCCGGAGGAGGTCGTCATAGATAATAGCGTGAATGAATATGTATGGTCCCGTGGCATGGAAAAGCCTCCTAGGAGGATAAGAGTTAAGGTTGTTAAGACCGAGGATGGCGTGGCAAAAGTGACTTTATTCGAGGGTAAGCAGTAGAAATGCCTGTGTACAAGATATCAATAAACGGAAATGTGAATATAGGCGTATTTCTATTTGCAAACGACCACTTCTGTCTAGCTCCAGTAGACTTACCTACTAAAGTAGTTGAAGTAATAGAGGAAGCTCTGGGAGTCGATGTTATAAGAGTTAAGGTCTTGGACTCTAGGATAATAGGCATACTTGTAGCCGGAAACAATAAGGGTCTAATCTTACCTTCCCTCTCGAAGAAGGAAGAAGTTGATACCATAGTGAATCATACGGGTCTCCCTGTGAAAATACTACCTTCACGGAAGAATGCTGCTGGAAACATTATACTAGCCAACGACAATTTTGCACTAGTGCACCCCGAACTAGAAGAGGAAGCATTGGATGCTATAAGAGAGACCCTAGATGTTGAAGTTGAGAGAGGCAGTATCGCCGGAATACCTACTGTGGGTTCCGTGGCGGCAGTCACAAATAAGGGGATGCTTGTTCATCCTAATACAAGCAAGACCGAGGTCGAGAGGTTATCTAGGTTGTTCAAGGTGAACGTTGATGTGGGAACCGTAAACTTCGGCGTATCATTTATAAAGACCGGTCTTGTTGTAAATAGTCGTGGAGGATTAGTGGGGGAATTCACTTCAGGCCCAGAGTTGATGAGAATAGAACAGGTCTTTGACATTGTCGGAGAGGTGTAAGTTAAATGAGCGGGGAGGAAGTTAAAATATTCAGGGTTGAGGGAAGAATGCTAATATCACCCGATCACACACCTTCATGGCAGAAGTTTGTCAAGGATATTAGAGCTATTCGCCGAGAGCATGCAATAGAAAAGGTATATTCCCTACTTGGAAGTGTACATAAATTGAAGAGATATCATATCAAGATTGATAAGATATATGAAATAAGTGTTGAGGAAACCAAGAACCCCACAATAGTTCACATATTAAAGACGGATAAAATAGTTAAGAGATAGGTGAGATTCTCTTGTCTGCTGAAGGAGGAGAGGAACTGCAGAGGCTCATTCTAGAATTGAACCTACTTCAATCTTATGCTGAAAACGTGCAGAGGACTATTGAGGGTCTAGCTGCAGCACTAAGTGAGAACAGAATTGTTAGAAGCGAGCTTAGCGAGATGAAGGAATCCGTTGAACCTAGAAACGTTTTGGTACCTCTTGGACCAGCAGTATTCGTTAGAGCTGGTATAACAGACTTCTCAAGAGTATTGTTAAATATTGGAGCAGGAATATATCGTGATGTAAGCGTGGAGGAGGCTCTATCAAGGTTGGAAGAATACGAGAAAAATCTCGAAAAAACCATAGCTAATCTTCAATCAAATTTAGCTCAAATATTGAGGAGAATGCAGGAAATTCAGCTTCAAGTAGAGAAGCTACAGAAAAAGCAACAATAGTCAAATTTAGCTGTACTTGTGGAGAGGTTATAGGATTGTTCAATAAGCTTAGAAGCACGCTCTCTTCTTTTATAAATAGAATAGGTATTGGGGGGTTAAGAGAGAGGGAAATATTAGAGAACATAGAAAACTTCAAATTCTCTCTATTGGAGACAGACGTGTCTTATGATATTGCCGAGGAGATCTCTAATAGGATTATCGAAAAACTAAGGGAAACAAAAATCAGGAATGATAAGGAGCTAAGAAAATATGTGATAAAGATTTTAGCAGAAGAATTCTACAATATATTAAAACACTCCTACGACCCTTCGTTCGAAGAGAAGATTTTAGAGTTAAAGAAAAATAAGAAAATCATTATCATGGTTTTCCTAGGAGTCAACGGTGTAGGCAAAACAACTACTATAGCTAAATTAGCATATAGATTAAAGAAGAAAGGTTTTAGACCAGTCTTATCAGCCTCGGATACCTATAGAGCTGGAGCGCAAGAGCAATTAGAGTATCATGCTAAGAGAATAAGGGTTCCAATAATCAAGCATAAGTATGGTGCGGATCCTGCATCAGTTGCCTACGATACAGTAATGTATGCTAAAGCAAGGGGATTTGATGTAGTAATGGTTGATACAGCTGGACGCATGCATACAGACATTGACCTAATGGAGGAATTATCTAAGATCGTCAGAGTAGTAAAGCCTGATTATAGAATACTAGTAGTAGACTCGCTTACCGGCCATGACGCTGTAGAGCAGGCTTTAACGTTTGAGAAGGGAGTCGGTGTGGATGCTATCATTTTGACAAAGATCGACGCAGACGTGAAGGGTGGAATTGCCCTAACACTGGCCCAAACAATACCAAAGCCGATAATATATGTAGGTGTGGGTCAGAGATACGAGGACCTCATTCCATTTGACCCTAGTATTGTCGTGAGAGGCATTCTAGAGGAGATATAGCTCCTTAGCGGTGAGCGTTAGTTTTATGAGTTTAGTTTGATAACAAATACTATACTCAAGCGGGTTCTCAAACTCGAATAAGGCCTAATCTTTGATACAAAACCGTTCCTAACTAATGCTGACTAAATTCTCTGAATACGGCCTCCATCCAATAGTTTATATGGTAAGAAAAGTTTAAAGTTTTAATTAGCCGATTGGTATCCTCGGCAGTGTAAGGAGTGATATGTAGAGGAGAAATGTGTTGAAAATTAGAGAAATGTTCACTCAGTGGAGAAGAATAATAATGCTTGCAAGGAAGCCCGATAGAGAAGAGCTAATGCTCTCAGTTAAGATATCATTACTTGTATTCTTCGTAGTAGGTGGAATAGCATATTTAATAAGGCTTACAGCAAGCCTACTTACACAGGCTAGTTGAGGGATCATACATGTCCAGTAGAAAAAGAGAGAAGAAGGATAGAGAGAGGTCAGGGTTCTACGCTGTTAGGACTACTGCTGGTCAAGAACTTAACGTTGCCCTACTAATAGAGAACAGGGCTAGATACTCCAAACTAGATGTCAGGTCAATAATAGTGTCTCCAAGCGTTAAGGGATACGTGATAATTGAGGCGGGAGGCCTCCACGTAGTTTACGAAGCTGTGAGAGACATAAAACACGTCAAGCCTCAAGCCCCCGTAATGATACCAAGAGACGATATTGAGAGGATATTAATTCCAAAACCTGTGATAGAGGGACTTGAGGAAGGGGACATTGTGGAAATTATCGGAGGACCATTTAGAGGTATGAAAGCTAAAATACTTCGTGTGGAAGTAGCTAAAAACGAAGTAATATTAAATATATTAGAGTCCGCATACCCCTTACAGATAACTGTTCCAGGAGATTACGTGAAGCTTGTTAGGAAAAGAGAGTGATGTCGTATGCCAAAGAAGACATTGTCGTTCCTGGTGGAGGGAGGCAAGGCTACTCCAGGTCCACCAATAGGTCCATCCCTAGCTCCGTTGGGGTTAAATGTTGTTGAAGTAGTGAATAAGATTAATGAGGCTACTAAAAAGTTCGAGGGACTAACTGTTCCGGTTAAGGTAATTGTTGACGCTGAGAAGAAATCATACGAAATAGAAATCGGGATACCCACAACAACAGCGCTATTGCTTAAAGCTGTAGGTGCATCAGAGCCTTCGTCTAGGCCGAGCACGGAGAAAATTGGAGACTTGCCCTTCGAGAAGATCATTGAAATAGCATTAGTCAAGAAAAAACAGTTGCTGGCAAAAGACCTCAAGAAGGCTGTGAAAACAATATTAGGCACTGCTAGAGCTATAGGTGTAACCGTTGACGGGAAAGATGCTAAGACTGTTACTAAGGAAGTAGAGGAAGGACTCTATGATGCAATATTATCTAAGTATGAAGAAGAATATTTGAGGGAGGAGTAATGGCTATTCCAAATATTAAAAGATTGGAGGAGGCTATAGCGGAGGCTTTGGGTAGAAGTAAGAGGAGAAACTTCAAGCAATCGGTAGAACTAATAGTAGTATTAAGGGGCTTAAATCTAAAGGACCCGTCCAGTAAGATCAGAGAAACAACGTTCTTACCTAACCCAATATCCAAGAGGGTGAAAATATGTGTTGTAGCCGACGGTGAGACCGCAATAAAGGCTAAGGAAGCTGGAGCGGACAGGGTTTTAACCAGGACAGAGCTTCAAGAATTAGCAGGAGACAGGAAGTCAACCAAGAAAATAGTAGAAGAACATGACTGGTTTTTGATAAGAACGGATTTAATGGCTCAGGCGGGAAGAATTCTAGGTCCACTACTTGGGCCAAGAGGCAAGATTCCTGTTCCTGTCCCACCGAACGTCGATATAGCATCGTTGATAGAGAAATACAGATCTGCAGTACTATTAAGAATTAAGAATCAACCTCAAATAATGTGTAGGATAGGAACAGAAGACATGCCCGCTAAGAAGCTAGCTGAAAACGCCCATCACATTCTACTCACATTATCCCATAGGTTGCCGGAAGGAGAACGTAACATATATAGGATATATGTTAAGACTACAATGGGTCCAGCAATAGAGGTGAGATGACATTGTCCACGTTGAAGAGGGTTAGGAGAGTTCCAGAATGGAAGGTTAGAGAAGTTGAGGAATTACTGAACCTTATTAAAAGATACAAGGTTGTGGGTTTAGCTGACCTCCAAGGACTCCCATGTGCACAAATGCAGGAGATTAGAAGGAAGCTTAGAGGCAGAGCAGTAATCAGGGTATCAAAGAACACTTTGATAAAGAGGGCCGTAGAGAAAGTGGGTGGAATGGAAAATAGGGATGTTTTCATAAAATACTTAAGGGGACCTAATGCGTTAATATTGACGAACATGAATCCCTTCGAACTATACTTAACTCTGGAGAAGCTGAAAATACCTACGTCAGCTAAGCCTGGGGACATAGCTCCTAAAGACATAGTGATACCGGCAGGTAATACTGGGATACCTCCTGGTCCAATTCTAAGCGTTTTCGGTAGATTGAAGATACCTACCAAAATTCAAGAGGGAACTATATGGATTACTAAAAACGTTACAGTAGCAAAAGCGGGGGAAGTCATATCACAAGACCTCGCCTCAATTCTCTTAAAGCTAGGCATAATGCCTTTAGAAGTAGGCATGAAATTGAAGGTAGTGTATACTGATGGCTTAATATTGGAAAGCGAGGACTTGAAACTTGACTTAGAAGAGTATAGGGAGAATGTTAGTGAGGCCTATTTAGATGCATTAAAACTAGGAATGGCAACCGCTCTTCCAGTACCTGAAGTACTTGAACTGGTCGTTAAGAAAGCCTTCATAGAGGCTCTCACAGTATCTGCTGAAGCAGGGTTCATAACATCCGATACCGCAAAGCACGTCATACTAAAAGCCTATTTAACAGCTCTATCACTATCATCTCTATTATCGCAGAAAGCGCCTGAACTCGGTTTAGAGGTGGCTGCTCAGCCTTCTGCTCCTGTTGCTGTGGAGGAGAAGGGAGAGGTTGAGGAGGAAGAGGAGGAGAAGGAGGAGATTGGCGAGGAGGAGCTTGCAGCTGGTCTAGAAGCCCTCTTCGGCTAATCTGGTTCATGGTGGATTCTCCCATGATAAGTAGAGAGGAATATGCCCTATCCTTTTTCAAAGAGAAAGGGTTTATTTCAAAGAAATGTCCGATATGCGGATCATGGTTCTGGACGCTGGATCCTGACCAGAAATACTGTAATGATGCACCATGTGTGGAGTACAAGTTCTTCGAAATCCCAGCAAAACCCGGCCTCCACCCCCTAGAAGCTAGAGAGGACTTCATAGAGTTTTTCAAGAGAAGAGGGCATGCCCCCGTTAAGCCTAGACCCGTAGTTGCTAGATGGAGAGACGACTTGTATTTAACCATCGCCAGTATAGTGGTATTTCAGCCTTTCGTGACAGGTGGAATAGCTCCTCCACCAGCTAACCCGCTAGTAATATCTCAGCCGTGTATAAGACTAGAGGACATAGATAATGTTGGGAAAACCGCTGGCCGTCATCTATCCTCGTTTGAAATGGCAGCCCACCACGCCTTCAACTATCCCAATAAAGAAGTGTATTGGAAGGAGGATACTGTCAGACTAGCGTTCGAATACTTCACTGAAAGCTTGAAAATACCGGAGAATGAAATAGCATTTAAGGAATCATGGTGGGAGGGGGGAGGGAATGCTGGGCCATCGTTTGAAGCAGCTGTCGGAGGACTAGAGCTAGCCACCCTGGTTTTCATGAAATACAAGGTTACATCTGATGGCAGCTACGTTGAAATGCCTTTAAAAGTGGTCGATACGGGGTATGGTGTTGAGAGAATAGCTTGGATGAGTACTAAAGCTCCCACAGGCTTCCACGCCATATTCGGAGACCTGGTAAGGGACTTCCATAAAGCGCTGGATATCGAGGAGCCGCCGGAGGACATTCTGTACACTGTATCAAGGCTATCATTTATAATAGATCTGAAGGAGCCCAAGTCTATAGATGAATACTATGCTAAAATTTCTAAGGCAACAGGCCTATCAATCCACGAAGTTACGGATTTGTTGAAGAAACTTGAAAACGTATATGCGCTCCTAGATCACACAAAAACTATTTCTCTAATGTTAGGGGATGGAATAGTTCCGTCAAACACTGGAGAAGGCTATCTAGCAAGACTCGTAATTAGGCGTGCTATCAGAGCTCTTTCAAGACTTAAGAGCG
The DNA here is from genome assembly GCA_029258925.1 of Thermoproteota archaeon. Lineage (GTDB taxonomy): Archaea > Thermoproteota > Thermoprotei_A > EX4484-217-1 > JAPDJV01 > JAPDJV01. Next base: position 17,686 of record JAPDJV010000045.1, read on the forward strand.
GAGTAAGCCTAGTTGACCTCGTGGGTCTACAGTTAAAGTATTTAATACGTCGGTATCCGCAGATATCGGCTAGAAAGGAGTATATTCTGGATGTTGTAGAGCTCGAGGAAAGGAGATTCAAGGAGACTATTAGTAGAGGAGTGAAGCTACTGGAGAGGATGTCAGCAAAGTTCAAGAAAAAGGGTATGATAACGTTAGATGATGTAGTTCTACTATACGATTCACATGGAATACCCACCGAAATTGTCAGAGAATATGCCTCGAAAATAGGAGTGGAGGTAGAGATTCCGGCAAACTTCTACTCTATAATTGCCTCAAGACATGCTAAGCCTTCCCCCAGGGTCGAGGTTAGAAGAGTTCTTCCAGAGGAAATCTTAGGAGAGATCAGTGGTTTGAAGCCCACTAGGCCACTATTCCACGAGAACCCGTATCAAATGGATTTTGACGCAACAGTCTTGAGAGTGCTAGGGGAACGCTACATTATCCTAGATAAAACATGCTTCTACCCTGAGGGAGGAGGCCAACTATCGGATACGGGCATACTCCAGTTCAATGATAAAACGTGGAGCGTTAAGAGCGTATATAAGGTGGGGGACATCATAGTCCATGAAGTTGATAAGCGATTCGATGTACCTCCAGGAACAATAGTGAGGGGAAGAGTGGATTCAGGTAGAAGGCTGAGTCTCATGAAGCACCATACGGCAACTCACATAATACTCGGAGCAGCCAGAAGAGTTCTAGGAGACCATGTCTGGCAGGCTGGAGCAGAGAAGACTGTTAGCAAGGCAAGACTAGATATAACCCACTACAAGCCACTATCTCGAGAGGAGATCTATAGAATAGAAAATCTAGCTAACAAGGTAGTGTGGGAAAACAGAACGATACACACTAGTTTCATAGAAAGAAACATGGCTGAAGAAAAATATGGTTTCTCCATATATCAGGGGGGTGTGCCCGGGGGAGAGAAAATAAGGATAGTTGAGATAGATGGATGGGACGCCCAAGCGTGCTATGGAACCCACTGTAGTAGAACGGGTGAAGTAGGGGTAGTGAAAATCCTTAGAACGGATAGAATTCAAGATGGTGTTATACGCCTAGAGTTTGCAGCTGGTGAGAAAGCACTAGAACATATTAGAAGTTTGGAAGACAGAATGAGGAAGATAGCTTCAATGCTTCAATCCCCGCTAGACTTCATAGAGTCGAGGATAAAAAGCATACTTGACGAGCAGCGCTCATTGAAGAAGAGGCTAAGTATTATGGAGGAGGAAATTATTAGGAGAATTCTAAGTGAAATAGAGTCAACGAAGAAATGCATTAATGGAGTATGCGTGGCTACAGTAAGCGCTGGATCTATTAGTAGGGAGGGTGCAGCTGAAATAGCTAAGCAGGCCCTATCCAGAGATCAATCCATGGTCCTAGTGATACTGTACTCTACTGATGGAAAAACGAAGATAGAAATATTTGTTGGTCCAAGGATAACTGAACTAGTTGATGCAGGCATAGTATTGTCTAGAATAGGAGAGAAGTTCAGGGTAAAGGGTGGAGGTGCTGGGAGACATGCAGAGGGAGTTATCGTTGGAGAAGCATCTTTCAGCGATATTAAGAGTGAAGTATTGAGGATTGTGGAGGATATTAGTAAAGTATCTAAATAAATGATTGCCATGTTGAGCGAGCTCAGATTCGAAAAGGTATTGGAAGCCGCTAAAATATACAGGTTGCTGCTTTCAAGGAGATTTCCAAGAGACGTCAGTTTAAACATTGTTTGCAATCGCTACTCCCTCAGTAAGGTAGAACGCATGGTTCTATACAGGTGTGTACATCCTAAGCATGAAGCGGAAGAGAGGAAGAGGAAGACCGTTAATGCTGAGGATATAAAGGGCTCCAGGCTCATAATCGACGGATTTAACGTTGCAATTACTACATCGACGGCTCTCAAGGGAATACCTGTTTTCGAAGGAGATGACGGCTTTATTAGAGACGTCAGGAAGAGCATGAAGATAGGGAAGCCACATTACAGCGAACTCGTTCCAACGATCTCACTAATATTATTGGAGGCCAGAAAGCTCGAACCCGCAGAGGCAATAGTTTTCTACGATGAACAGATTAGTTGGAGCGGGCTTCTAGCATCGTTCACAAGGAAGATCATCAAGAGGATCTTCCCCTCCGGAGACGCTTTCACAGCCAGTAGAAGTGATACAGCTGTTATCGAAATAGGTGGAATAGCTTGCACAAGCGACGTTGTCATATTGAACAGCGTGTCCTCAGTATTTGATCTTTCTAAACACGTGATATCAATATATAGGCCTGAATCAATACTTAGCGTCGCCAACTAATATAGTTCCAGTATTTCGGAATCCGTAAGAGTGGTAATCTTACGTTTAAAAACGTGCATTGTTCATACCAGAAGCCTTTACCACTAATTAGCGAATCTAGTTTCCATCACAAAGACTACATCATGTATTCCCAAATTTGAAATAGGCCCTTAGGCTTCATTATCGCAGATCTGCGATAAGTCAAATGCAATAGAGGCGATAACGCAAGTGAACGATGAAGCTTAATCTATGGGCACTTATATTTTACTCGAATTTAAATGGGAAACGAACGTTTAGAAATAAGAACTCTTCTTACAGTAGCTGAAGCCACCTTGCATGGAGTATAAGGCTAATGTACATGATTCTTCCACTCCACAGCTTCATTGCCAGCTTAAGGCCAAATTCTTGTCCGTGAATGTCTATTGAATCCTGCCCTCACGTACAATAACTGTCTTCAAAGATTACAACGTTGAACAGTACCCTTAGATTAGTTAATGTAAAATGGCAATATTTAAAACCTGTAAGACTAGATGAAATATATTGCTGGGGAAGAGGTGTCTGGGCCCGTAGCCCAGCCTGGATAGGGCACCGGCCTTCTAAGCCGGGGGTCCGGGGTTCGAATCCCCGCGGGCCCGCCAAATAAGGTTCTTTGAAAAGAGTCTGCTTTGCCTGTTGCAAGTGCTCATATGAAGTTGAGAGACGGCTATTTCTATGTGAGAAACATCTGGTAATTAAGAAGGATTCTTAAATAATTGCATATACCTAGTAAAAATATCGAGACTTTTAAGAAGAAACCTATTGGTATTAAGAGTTCTACTTAACGAAATTGAGGCCATGAGAAATTGTGAAGAGTCCTAAGAGGCTAAGGATTCTCTAGCTAAACTTGGGGACAACCCATATTAACATTTCTCCGCCTACGGTCTTTAGGTTCGTAGAATAGTTCATAAGGTTTCTATGAGTCTCTCCCTGCGGTCTGTTGGAGGTTTCAGGAACTCGAAGTCACCAATAGTCCTCCTATAGGCTCATTAAAATAATAATGGCTTTAAACTAGTTCGTCAAAAATGTTCTCACGTCATACTTATAAGTGAGCCAAGAGTTGAAGTCAAGTACTTATTATCCAGGTAAAAACAAAAGCCTGGACTCATACCAGCATAATAACAGGAGACAGTTAACTAGAAGTAAGTACCTTGAGCTACTTGAAAGAGACTGCTAGTAACCGAGGTGCAGACATCATGTCAGGCTGTAAGCTTCTTGCTGTTATTAAGGGCATTCTACTATGGTTAATGGTCTTCATACCTAGCACCATCACTGGCACCATACTAGTTCTCGTCACCGGAAACCTTGTCCTCAGTACTGTATTCATGCAATTACTTTTTATAGTCCTATCTATGGTAGCTGTAAAATTTATCTTGAAAAGCAAGTTCAGCATCATAGGCTTCCGTACCACTAGCTTCATAAACATACTTACCGCACTCCTACTGTCATTCATTGTTGCAACCTTAATAATATATATGGAATTTCGCATAGCTTATGCAGAAAGGTTTCAGTTCCCAATACCAGAGATCAGACAAAATATCATCTTATACTTTCTCGTAGCATTTGTTCTTGCTCCCACAGGTGAAGAGACCTTATTCAGGGGACTCTTGCTAGGCTATATGCTTAAGAGTCAAGTGAATCCGTGGATAGCAATAACTACAGCCGCCCTTCTCTTCTCACTAATACACGTAGCACCATTCTCTGCAACACCAATAATGCAACGAGCTTTTGTAGTTGCCACTGCATTCATAATGAGCACAATATCGGGTTACTTACGTAAACAATCGAGATCCCTACTACCTGCCATAGTTACTCATATAGGCTTTAACTTAAGCGGGTTTGTTATAACATTTTTGACATGAGCAAACTGACTGTAAACACTGTTAAAGTTAGAATTAATTAGTGGGGCCGCGGGGATTTGAACCCCGGACCACGGGGGCTCCAGAGATATAACAGAACCTATGTAGCTGTGGTATAGTTGATATAACATGGAGGCAAATCTGAAGTGAAGCGTGAATTCAAACATGCTATTAATTCATGGATGATATAACAGTCCTTATATGTCATTTAAACCAAGTATTCTTACAATTCTTTAACGGGGGTACTGAAAAGAATTATGTGCTTTAGGTTTATATTTGATAATGTACTTATTGCTCTTGGAGAGGTTATTCATGAAAAAGGAAAGAGTTTACGAGTTTGATGTTGTTATCCTAGAGGATGAGAGTGGAGGTTACATAGCCTTAGTACCTGCTTTGCCAGGTTGTCATACACAAGGTGACACCATTGATGATGTAATGAGGAATGTTAAGGAAGCTATAGAGTTATACTTAGAGACTCTTAGTGATGAGGAAAAAGAGGAATTGCTATGCCAGAAAGTTGTTGGTGTTCAGAGAGTGAAAGCTATTGCCTAGGGTAACCGTTCATCTAAACCGTATCTTCATCTATCAATTTATATTGTATCGGACACGGTTAGGTTCATCACGGTCTCCGCTGAGCCGCCTACGGGAG
>JAPDJV010000047.1 GCA_029258925.1 Thermoproteota archaeon
GGCGAGTACGTCATATTGGAGTTCGATGGGAGAAGGTTTCTAGGCTTAGTAGAACTAGTTGTTTCGGGTAGTGTAACCCTGCCAGAAGACGTTCACGATGCGAGAATAGTTGAGAAAATTAGGAGGCTGGGAGATTCGAGAGACGTCTACGTTAAGGGTAGGATTCAGATTTTAGGGGAGATAGAGACTCTTGAAATACCTAGAACTCCGCCTCCGCCTGGAACGGAGGTGTTGGAGGCTGGAGTAGATGACTTGAAGAATGTTTTCGGGCCATGTGGGAAACAGTGGATCCCTGTCGGGACTCTTATAGCTCACCCCGAGGTCGAGGTTTACGTTAATTTGAACAAGATTGTTTCAAGACACCTTGCAATACTTGCAATAACTGGAGCGGGGAAGAGCAATACTGTTGCTGTCCTAACCGAGGGGATTCTGGCTAGGAAGGGAGCGGTTGTAATATTCGACATGCATGGAGAATACACTAGCCTAAACTTCAAGAATGGTAGAGTGAATAGAATTGAACCCAAAATTAACCCATCCTACATGTACGTCGCCGAGCTCCTAACACTCATGAACATCAATCCTGCAATGGCTTTCAAGCAAGCGGCATATTTTAGGAGAGTATATAATAGGGCTAGAAGCCTGGTCAAACACTATTTCAATGTTGAGAGAACAGTGAAGGGGTTAGTGGAGTGCTTGTTCGAGGCTATAAGAGAGTACGAGGAAGCTGCTAGACCATATCTTGAGAAGAAGGGAAGGAATAGTTCAAAACTGAAGCCTCCCTCAGACAAGGGGGAGATCAGTGTTGGGAGCAGTATTGAGGCAAGGGAAATAATTGGGAAAATGTTTGAAATAAGGAGCAAGCTTGAAAACATGCTTGAAGAATACAGGGATGTAATAAGTGATACGGCTCCGGACGTGGTGGATTCTATAAGAAAAGGCTACGCTAACGTTGTTGACTTGGGGAGTGTTGATGAGAGAGCAGCTGACGTAATAGTTTCGCATTATCTTAGGAGAATACTTTACGAGAGGAAGAGGGCAAGGCTTGGGGCAGAGTCTCGTCTAAACTATCCAATACTATTAGTGCTGGAGGAAGCACACATACTTGCACCGTACGATAGGGAGACTTTGTCCAAGAAGTGGATAGCGAGGATTGCAAGAGAGGGTAGGAAGTTCGGTGTTGGACTATGTCTTGTAAGTCAGAGACCTAAAGCCTTAGACGTGAACGCTTTAAGCCAAGCAAACAACATGATAGTATTGAAACTTGTTGAGCCAAGCGACCAGAGACATGTTCAAAGAGCAAGCGAGTCTTTAAGCGACGAACTACTCGAACATCTCCCGGGACTGAATGTTGGGGAAGCAATTCTCCTAGGCCCCATGGTTAGGGTTCCAGCTCTGGTGAAGATAAGGAGGTTTGAGGGGAAAATTGTTGGAGGAGACATTGATGTTGTTGGAGAGTGGCTTGAGGAAGAGGAGACCATTTCACCTGACGAATTATTGGGTGAATGGTAGTTGGCACTAGTAGCACACATATCGGATACTCACTTAGGTAAGAGACAGTATAATCTCGTCGAGAGAGAGGAAGACTTATACGATGCTTTCAGAGAGGCTATTGAGAAAATACTCGAGGAACACGTTAAACTGGTAATTCATTCAGGAGACTTCTTCGAGAATCCTAGGCCGCCTCCAAGAGCCCTCTTAGAGGCTGCAAGAGGCTTGAAGCTCCTCAAAGAAAAAGGTATCATTGTTTTGGGGATACTTGGAGACCACGATACTGCTAGGAGGAGAGGTGAGATCCCACCCCACGCTATTCTAGAAGACATGGGATTGTTGAGGGTAGTAGGTATTAGGGGCAACCTCTCCCTCGAGATAGAAGTTGATGGTGAAAGAGTTCTTGTGGCAGGGTTGATAGCTCACCCCGCTAGGTATAGGAGGACCCTAATTGAGAGGATGAGAATTATTGAAAACATTGCCGGGAAATTCAAGGGGAGGAAGATCCTCGTTCTACACCAGTCTATTAAAGAGTTCTTCCCCCTAAGCTATGAAATTAGTCTCGGCGAGTTGCCAAAGGGCTTCAACTACTATGCAATGGGCCACCTCCATTTCAGAGCGAGCAAGGTGCTAGGTGAATCCCTACTATCCTACGCTGGATCCACCGAGATAATGAGTAAGAGTGAGATACGGGACTACGAGTCTATGGGGAAGGGTTTCAGTCTGGTTGACCTATCCTCGAACCCCCCTAGTCTAAACTGGATCAACCTTTCTTCTATTAGGAGGCAGATAAGTGTTGAAGTTGATTTCGAAAATTTGAAAACTGCCCTCCAAAAGCTTGTTGAGGAGGCTGCAGGTTTAAGGAAAAAACCTCTCGTACACGTACTTGTAAAGGGGAAAAACATTGACAGGCCTCTAGCGTACAGGATTATTAGGAACGTTCTCGAACGACACACATTAACCTATAGGCCTTCATTCGAGGAGGAAGTAGAGGAGGAAGAGATCAGGATGATTATAGGGGAGAGAGAGGTTGTGGACGAGATGGCTGCTAAGATAGCTGAGAAAATCCTGGGATCTAAGAGTAAGGCGATGTTCTCGCTTGAACTATGCGACCTACTCTACGAGGGGAGGCTGGAGGAGGCGTTGAAGAAGGCTGTTGAATTCTATGAGAGTGGAGAGTGGTCGAAGTGATTATAGAGAGGGTTAGTTTAGAAAACTTCATTTCGCACTCGAAAACAGACATACTGCTCGGACCAGGCATAATAGCATTTGTAGGCCCAAATGGCGCCGGGAAAACCAGTGTTCTAGATGGAATACACTATGCATTGTTCGGTAGGCCTTGTAGGGGGAATCTAATTGACCTAGTTAAGAAGGGGGCTTCTAGGGCTAGGGTTGAAGTTGAGTTCAGTGTCGGGGGCGATAGGTACATTGCTAGGAGGGAAATAGTTGTTGAGAGAAAGGGTAAGGCTTCGTGCAGAGAGGCAATATTGTTTAAAGTGGAAAATGGGAAGAGAATACCGTACGTGAGAGACCCGAAACAAGTCACTAAGGCCATTGAGGAAATAATCGAGTCCTCCGAGAAAGTCTTCTCAACAGCAGTCTTCGTAAAACAGGGGGAAATAGATAAGATACTTAGAATGCCCCCAGCTGAGAGAAAGAAGCTCATAGACAAGCTCATCGGGTTAGATAAGTACGAGAAAGCGTATCAGTTGATGAAAGATGCCGTAATAAGTCATTTCGAGGAGAAACTTAGAGAACTTGAGGGGAAAATAGAGACTCTTGAAAGATTAGAGGAGAAACTAGAGGAGTTAAGGAGGAAGTTGAGAGAAGCCGAGAAAGTAAGAGAGGAAGTGAGAGCCGAAGTTGAGGAGTATAGGGGGAAGCTGGCGGATCTAGAGAGCAAGTTGAAGACACTTGAAGCCAAGAGAGAGGAATATAATAGGTTGAGACCTCTTCTCGAAGCTGAAATCGGGAAAATGAGGAGTTTGGAGGATAGTGCTAGGAGGATTAGAGAGGAGCTTAAAAGAATAGTTGAAGCTAAGATGAGGGCTGCTGAATTAGTGAAGGAGGCGGAGAAGCTTCCTCTACTGGAAGAAGCAGAAAGACTTTCAGGTAAAATAGATCTTTTAGAGGCAAGGTTGAAGCCTCTTCGAAGAGAGCTAGAAGAATTAGAGTATTACGAGAGAGTAGTAGGAGAACTCGAAGATAAAGCCAAGAAGTACGAGGAAGCAACTGTGTTGCTCGAGGAGAAGAGAGCCATTGTTGAAAGGCTGAGAGGAGAAACAAGTGCATTAGACAATATCCGAGGAGAAATCGAGGAAATCGAGGAGAAAATTAGGAGAAAAGAGGAGGAAATCGAGGAAGCATTAATAGAGTTCTCGAAGAGACTTAAAGTTAGGATAAGTAGTTCGAGCGAAGCATTGAGTATTATTAGGGAGAGACTCAGTAAGCTGAGGGAAGACTACAAGAAAATTGAGAAAGAACTGCACGTACTAAACACTAGGATAGGGGAGCTCAACAGCGCTCTTAGAATACATAGAGAGAACGTGAGTATGCTTCAATCAGCTAAGGGGACATGCCCCCTCTGCAAGCAACCTCTAAGAGAAGAAGATAGATTGAAGCATTTGAGGAGAGAAGAGGAAATAGTGAAGAAGTTAGTTGTTGAAACATTGAAGGCGAAAGCCAAGTTGAGAGATTTAGAAGCAAGAAGAATACAGCTGGATAAAACTATAAAGCGTATTGAAGCGTTAAATCCTACTCAAATAAGTGTTCTAGAGGGAGAGCTAGGAGAGCTTAGGGAGAGCTGGAGAAAGCTCCTTGACGAGAAAAATAGGCTAGATGCAAAGATCGCGGAGCTTAGGGAAGCGGAGACAGAGAATATGGAATTGGAGAAAATTTTAGATGAGTTAAGAGGAGAGTGGGAAGCCTATTCTTTCGCCAAGAAGATGTTAAGCCAGATGAGGAAAAGAGAGCTCGTAGAGGAGGAAATTAAGCCCATAGAGGAGGAATTAAAGAAGGCTGTGGAAAGACTAGGTGAAATACTGGGCAAACTAGGAATAAGCCGGGACTCGATAAGGAAGCAGTTAGATGAAGCAAGGTCGAAAAGTATTGAACTAGAGAAACTAAAAGCGGAGATCTTAAGAGAGGATTCTGTTAGAAGAGATTTGGAGAGGCTAGAGAAGGAGATTTCTAAATCCAAGGAGAATATCGAGGAATACAAGTCTAAAATCGAGAAGTTAAGTTACGATGAGGCATTACATGAGGAATTGAAGAAGATAGTAGAGGATATTAGAGGGAAACTTGGCGAGAAAGAAAGGGAGCTTGCTGCAGTAGAGGGGGAAATAAGAATCTACGAGTCGAGTATTGAGGATGTTGAGAGAGAAATAAGGGAGCTCAAGCCGTCCGTAAAGGAAGGGGAGAAGGTGAGAAGCTTCCTATCGTTCTTGAAGACTATTAGGGAGAAAGTGTATCATAGGACCGGACTACCTCAAACACTTAGGAGAAAAGTTATCCCATTACTTGAGAGGAAGAGCAGGCAGCTTCTGGAAACATTCAATCTTCCAATAAACGACGTGAAGCTTGTTGAGGATGGGGAGAAATTCGAAATAATAGCTGTCTCCCCGGAGGGGGAGAGGGGCGTGGATTCTCTTAGCGGTGGGGAGAGAATTGCCCTGGCATTGGCTATTAGAATGGCGGTGGCTTTCACTATAATGGGCGGGAAACTTGATACAATGATGCTGGATGAGCCGACAATACACCTTGACGAGGAGAGGAAGAGAGATTTCATTAACATTATTAGAAGCAGTTTCACATCTCACAGCAGACCCCTACCACAACTCCTTATAATAACACACGATAGGGAGCTTATAGAGGAGTCTGGAGCAGTAGACGTGATATACTCTTTCAAGAGGAGCAGTTTGGGAACTGTTGTAGAACAGTTGATTGGAGTAGTCGAGCAGTAAAATATCATATTTCTATCGTCCTACAGATTTCACATAGCATTTTCCTGGCTTCATCCATCTTACCTTCATAGACTAGTCTTGCCAGAGACTTTATCATGTTAAATATCTTACGATCAGACTTTAAATCCTCTATGAGCTTCGCTCCCCTCTTAGAGCGAAGATAATAGCTTACTGCAGGCTGAGTTGTGCCAAGCTTCTTTGCAGTCTCGATCTGAGTTAAACCATATTCTCTTACAAGTATTGTTGAAACTAAACTTCTTATGGCTGGAATGTATTCCCTCGCTACTCTCTCACATCTAGTTTTCAATCCCGAAGCTTCTGACAAAACTAATCATCGAGTTGAACTATATCGGCGTTATATTTATATGTTCCTTAAATTCTCTCCCCGTTAACTTCAACAAGTGGGATAGGAGAGCTCAACATAAAGCTTCTGTTCTCGTCCTCACAGCTGAAAACAACGATTATCCCCCTCCCAGGACTAGGCTTCATCCAATACAATTGTATTCTACAAGCATCGTCTCCACTATTTATGATAGCCTGATTGTCTATGGATAGCCTTGTTCCACCGGAAGGCTTCTCAGGTAATTCCAGTTTGAGAGAAGATGCTATAACACTACACCTAATTCCCCTCAACAATTCTAGTATTGTATGCGATGCAACTGTTCTACCATCCACTAAAATTCTCTTAACTATTATATTGCTTACTTCCACTATTGTTCCATCGGAGTCTATCAGTATTTTCCTCTCACCTATGAGGGGGTTGCTCTGAGCAGATACTTCTAGAACTATTATGCTTCCTGGAGTGATGTTAGAGATCTCGGTGGAATCCTCTATGGTGAAAGCATAGTTATTCAATACTTCCTCTACAACTAGTAACAGGGTTCCCGATATGATGGGCTCTCTCCCAGTAGATTCCATTGCTACGAGATTAGGGCACGACAGGTATTCCGGGGAAATAGTCCAGCTCCTATTGAAAACCATGTTGTTGCTCAAGTGAACGGATATGGTTATATTGACCTCCCTATTCTTAGTATAAGGTATTGGAACAGGCAGAACTATGGCCTCTTTAGGCATTAATTCCTCATCCATAAGCTCATAATAATATAGTTGACCATAAATTCTAGCTTCCACTCTATCAATTCTCAAACTCTTATTGCCATCATTTCTAATAGTGACGTAACCAGCTCCGTTGGCCGTATACAGGCTCTCCAATCTAACACTAAATCCCTCGCTCCAAGGATTATTTATCCCACTTGACGTGAAGATGAATATAGATATGAATATGAGAACCGCCAACACTATTATTACAATTCTATGTTTCCCTAACTTATCTAGATCCAAATGATTCACCGGAAAATGAGGTACTGCCGTTGTGATAATCACTTAGTGAATTAATATAAAAATCTTTATATCTTTTGGGAAATAACACGGGGAAAACGTTTAAGATCCCCCATTAGAGCGGCTACTTGAGGTACTTTATTAGCAGGCCTTAAAGATCCCCGAAACTACGCTGCGGAGTACGGTTATTTTCGCGTATTTGATTATTATCCGATTATTGCCGATTGCTAGTTACGAGAAATGTGTCCTCAAGACGTACTGATAAAACGGTGGGGGCTTGTAAGTTCTAATTCTTTGGAGGAAAACGTTTCAGATAAATGAATGAGCTAACATTGATAAAAGATTTGGGAGTGTGATGAGCGTGTGGAAAAGGCTCTACAACTCAACGCCATCAACATTTATGTTTACCGCTGAGCCGAGAATTCTATAATGGATTTTACCACTGGGATACTTTATCTCTATCTTTAAGCCCCTACATAGTGCTGCAAACATCCCCTCCACTACAACTACGTGGCCTTCTCCAACCTCCTTTATCATCACGTTTTCAATGTGGATTGTTAGATCTGAGGCCTCTGTTGTTTTAAATGTTGATTTGATTATTGAGATTGCTAAGCCGGCTTTTACCCCGTGGAGCTCATCTATGATGACACTACCATACTCTACTCCGTCAACAATGAGGTTGGTCACTGGGAAATTATTTATTTTGATGACTCCGGAATGCGTTATTATGAGTGTTAGCGGTTCGCTTAGTTCATATGGGTTGATTTCGAAGCTCATAGCTATCTTCGAGCCCTCACTTAACGATATTGTTCTCCCATCTCTAAGCCTGAAGTGATGGGGGCAGCAGGGGTGGTCGGAAATGGTGAACAATAGGATGCCTTCGAGCGTTGACGGCGCATTCCAGGATTCTATTAAAATCTTCTTCCCATCACTCTTACAGCATAAATTGTTGATTGCGACAATTGTTGAAGCGTAAACTCCCTCACGGGACGATATGGTGACAGTCATCTTAGTCCATTCAGGAGGCGTTTTACAGGGCTTCTTGAAGTAGGTTGATGGCATGAGTAGTTCAACAACCTTGATTCTGTTTACCTCAATGGTCTTCGGAAGAGCATAGTCGTATGATAGGAATAGTCCAGCATAATCTATGTAGATACGATCCACGTGGGCCACTCCAAAACCAATGTTCCTAATATAGAATCGGACATATGGCGAGACGTAATTTCTGGCCTCAACGCGGAGTGCTGGCATGCTATGTGTGAACGGGTAAGCAAGTGTCCTCATTACATAAATGTAAGCTATACTACCCAGTACGGAAACCACAATTAAGGCTATTAGCATTGAAACTACTGGAGCCATCCCCATCCTGCATATTCTACTCTTCATGGCACCCCATCCCATTATCTAATATTATGCTATTCTTTAAGATAAATTTTTGCAATAAGACGTGAGGCCGCGTTCCGAGGCAGAGCAGTGGTTCATGTAAAAGAAATATTATAATATGCGTTCCACATACCAGTGGTTAGTGAATGATGATGGTAGTAGAGCAGATTCTATTGATCATTTCATGCATTGTCCTCTTCTGGATAATCCTAATACTACTATGGAATAGGAGGAGAGAATACTTTGAGAAGAGGGGGATCGAAGTAGGTTTTCCAGTAATTATTTGGAGGAGAGCTATAAGCTTAAAGTGGGCTGAAAAACTTCAAGGCAGCAGCAGGGCTAGGAGAATACTAGATATAGGAGTTGCCCTCTCCATTATAAGCGCAGCCCTATTCTACTACTACACATTCACCACACTAATTTTAAGGCTTAGAGGAGTCCCAGCAAGCGAGACAGGGGGATTCGCACCCCTAATACCAGGCTTAACCGTTACTTGGAGTAATGTAGTGTACATTGTTGTAGGGATATCTATCGCTGTAGTGATCCACGAACTATCCCATGGACTAGCTGCCGTAGCCGAGGGAACGAGAATAAAGTCGGCTGGCCTAGCATTATTCCTAGCCGTGCCAGGAGCATTCGTGGAGATAGATGAGCAAGAATTCTCCGCTTCAACTCTGAGAACAAAGCTTAGAATACTTGGAGCAGGGACAGCTGCAAACTTCATACTAGCCCTAATACTACTACCCTTACTGTTCTCGGCCTTCACGGGGAGCGGTGTAATGGTTGTAGAAGTTAAACCTGATTCCCCAGCCTATAGAGCCGGCATCATCCCCGGCTCCCAAGTACTAGTCGTGAATAATACGCAAATAGTTTCACTAGGCCAACTACTGGAAGTACTGGACAGCGTCAAGGAGTCGGGGAAGCCCTTCACAATGAAGCTGAGGTCTCCGGATGGAAGAGAATACGAGGTCACCATAGTTATGCGTGAAGGGGAGAAGCTGATAGGCGTCCTACTCCAGTTCTCCATAGGCCCACCATTCAACATGATACCCTACCCTCTTGGATGGGAACTGTTCATGATGACGCTTTGGATATTCAACATAAACCTTGGCCTAGCTCTAATAAACGCCGCACCAATACTCATACTAGACGGGGGCAGAATGCTAACCGAAACACTTCAAGCCAGACTTGGAAGCACGGGTAAAAGTATAAGTTACACGATTCAAATACTAACCCTACTACTACTCTTGGGAAGCATGTATATTCCAGGCATATAGGTGGCTTCACATGGAGTTCACCAGAGCAGTCATAAGAGTCTACGGCAGAGTTCAGGGAGTAGGATTCAGATACTACACGCTCATACATGCTAGGAGGCTTGGGGTAAGAGGATACGTTAAGAACTTGAGCGATGGAAGCGTCGTAATAGTTGCAGAAGGGCTTGAAGACAGAATTAGAGAACTCGTTAGAATGGTTAGGAGGGGACCTCTGCTAGCTAGAGTAGACAGGGTTCAAGTAGTTTATGGTAAACCTAAAATGGAGTACAGCGGTTTCTTCGTACTGAGGTGAAAACCTTGGAGCGGAGAAAACCCACACTAACAGTAGACGTAGTAATATTGCTGGGAGAAGGCGTGGTCTTAATTGAGAGGAAGAGGCCTCCATTCAAAGGATACTGGGCTCTCCCAGGGGGACACGTAGAGTACGGTGAAACAGTTGAAGAAGCAGCTTTAAGAGAGGTTTTAGAGGAAACAGGGCTCCAAGTAGAACTATTAGACTTGGTCGGAGTATACTCTGAGCCAGACAGAGATCCCAGGGGACACTACGTCACAATAGCATTCCTGGCAAAGCCGAGAGGAGAAATCTCATTAAAAGCCTCAGGAGACTCCGCTAAAGCAAGAATATTCAAGCTAAGCGAGATACCTTGGAGCAGGCTTGCATTCGACCACTCAAAAATACTAAAAGATGCGCTAAAGAAATCGATGAAAAGATCAAAACCCGTACACCAATAACAATAGAAACATCAAACGCTAAATAACAAGCTGCACTAGAAAACAGAAACCGTGCAATTTTGAATTTTAGATCGAGGTATAGCAAAATTTTACGAGTAATCCATGCCAAAACTCATCCTCATTCTTCAAAAGACGTATTCTCCTGAATGTAAAATTGTTGGAGGAAAAAGCAATAGTCTTTCTCCAAATGATAGCTGTCATCACACCACTAAACTTTAATTAAGTTCTCTCCGAGACTTAACATGAAACAATCCTCTGAAATATAAGGGAAGAGGCTTGAAGAGAGCGCGTATAGCAGTAATCCTGGGCTTAATAATTATAAGCATAGTTGCATGCGTAGGCTACTTTGCTTGGGACCGGTGGAGGAAGAGCGTTGACAGCGACCACGACGAAATACCAGACTACCTGGAAGCAAACAAGTACCACACAGACCCTCTAAAACCCGATACAGATGGAGATGGGTTGAGCGACAAGTATGAAGTAGATCATGGATTGGATCCTTTAACACCTAACCCGAATGTAGCCTATGTTTTAAGCAGGGGGTTACCTGAGGAATACTTGACCTTGGTTAAAAAGTTGGACAGGGATGGGGTTCAGCAAGCAGAGGAGAAACTGTTCGATGACTTGCTGCTAGCCGACAAAGAATTGCTACGAGTGGAAACACTCCTAAACTACTATGCTGGAATAAGCAGCGACGGCAAGGTAACGAGTAGCGAGCTCAAGCATGCGGAAAACTTTTCTACACTAGTCAACGAAATGTACCACGTAATCAGTCAGGAGCCTAAGGCTGGAGACAAGCTTGCAGACACTGACTACGCTGCCCAGCTCGGGTTAGAGTTGAAGCTCGACGAGGTTAAGGCAAGTAATGCAACGGCTTTCGCAGTGGCAGAGTACGCTGTAGCCGTTAGAGAAGTAAGGCTTACCGCTGGAATTGGAAGCACTACGATTGCTCACGCAGGGAACACAGGACAAGGCTTACGGGAAAAACCTAGTAGACTTCACACCTGCAATCCTGAAAGACGATTACGGTCATGAAGCAGTTATTGCAAGCGAAAACGTTCCAAGAGACACTTGGGGCATAGCAGACTTCCTGTCAAGACACCCATACGTTCTACAGCACCCTGAAACGTTTGAAGCATTAAACAAGAAGGTTCAACAAGAATACTGGAACTTCTTCGACAACCCGTATGGACCAGGATACCTCGATAAAAAAGTCTACAAGCCAACAGACCCAGTAATAAGGGAAATAGTTGACAAACACTGGGACTACTTCTGGTACTCTACACCACAAGCAGGCAACGCAACCGGGAGATGGACATACCTGCCATGGTACGACTCAAACAAGTTGAAAGAATGGTTCCCAGACAAAAACGAGAGAACAGTAGTCCTACTGGAATTCTGGGATCTACCAGCACGTTCAGTAGACATGAACAGGACAGACTGGAAAGGTGTCTGGATAAAAGTCTACGGCATACAAGCAACAAAACTCTTCGTCGAACAACTACCAAAAATGTACGAGATAATCGATAACGCTTGGAAAAGCAGTGACAGAGAGAAATACTTTAGAGAGTATTACTGGTGGTTAGAAGATAGGGGCCAAGCTGGAAGGATGAATAATACAGTAAAGCAATATGTTGGATTGTATTGGGATGAACTAGCGGATATCTTGATGTATCATCCAAATTGGTATGAAGAGATTATGAGCATAAATGCACCCGAACAATATTTGACAAAAACGTTTCCACCCTTTGTGAAGGCAAAATTCATAAGAGGAGTTCTAGGACATCCTGCAATAGTGAAAAAATTTGGTAGCGAGGCGGACATGTATACTTACGGCGTTCCACTATCTCTGAAAGCTTACGGTTTTCCGATACATGTAACGATGGGAGGTGTTTTGGTAAGCCCTACGCATTGGGGTATTTCTGGAATGGAGTGGAATGTAAACTTACCAAAATATGTGAGAGAGAGCTTAGTTCAAAAGTTTGGCGACATCTTTGCTTTCGGTCGCGACGGCGAATTTAGTTTATACTCCATGAAGGACGTGGAAAAGGATGGAATTACATTAATCAAACAGTGTTATAGATTCTCTAAGAGACTTTATCTTTGGAAAAAAGGTTAAGTTTGTTATCCGGAGAAAATCTTTACTAAATATTCAACCAAGCTCGATAAGAGATCATGTTTTCCCTTTTTATTTTGGGGTAGGCTTATTTGTGCCTTTTGGATTTCATTGTTGCTAGACCATCCGGGTGGGTCGCATAGGTAAGATTTTCCTCCATAATTAATTATCGTTCCAGCAGGCGCGTCCGCACAATCAGCATCGACACCTATCTCTCTTGGGCAACAATAGTTTACATCACAATCGGATGAGGATTCACAAGGTTGCCACTTACATTTATACCATTCTTCTGGGTCAGGGCTGTCGATGCTGCATCCAGGTTCTGGGCAAACACATTTTCCTTTGGTGCCGTTTTTAGCGGGGCAGTCTCCGTCCCATAGGCATTCGACTACTTCAACGGTGCAAGTGGCATAAGTGTCGTAGTCGCTAATCGAAGGTTTTGGACAACCACCACCTTTTCCGTAGACGTAAACTATGTAATTTCCTGTTAATTCGGGTGCAAGTGCTAAGTAGTCTGAAATATGCCATTTACATGGATATTTGTAAGTGAATTCTTGACAGGCAGAGGGAGTTATCTCTCCTCCGGAAGTTGGTTGCATCCAGGCTTCTAGATTCACATTCGAGCCAGAAGAGTTTACGTGAATCCAGAAAGATTTACCTCTTGCAACTCTTGATGGACACTCTACATCAATAATTTTAACCTTATAAGCCGGCCACTCATCGAGTACATCAGGTGCATTACAAGCTTTTTCACATATTCGAGGACTTATTTGCTCGGAGGAACATGAACAATCGTTTTTTAAGTACTTAGCTCCACCCCAACATTCCACACAAGTCCCCCAATCAGAGTCCCAAAAACCTTCAAAAGCTTCTTCTGTACCAGACTCAGTGGTCCAAGCAACAAGGCAAGCCTCTCCTTCAGAGCCACTCATATCCCATCCAGGTGGATTTGGACACCCAATATATACAGAGCCTTTTATCCAATAAGAACCCTCACAGTAATATGCACAAGTTGGAAAAGGAAAATAAAATAGGCCATTCATTTTATCCATCAAACACACTACTTCATCCCTAAGATAATGGTCTCCCGTGGCATAACCTATTTTGTTGACGCATCCGGGATCGCTGTATACAGCGCAAGTTCCATATCCGCGTCTGAGTGGGTCTGGGCAATATTTGATAGCACCTAATCCTGCCTCCACCAAAAACATGAATGAAATTACGAATAATGTTCCCAGCAATCCAATTCTTTTCATACGATCTCACCTTTCAGTTCGAAAATCTTTTCTCCCTTATCCAAGTTGTTCTTGAAATCGTAGCTCGGGCTGAGGCTTCCGTTGAAGACGTACAGTCTTAGCATGACGTAGCTTCCAGGCATGTCCAATGCGAACCCGGAGAGTGCCCAAACACGCTGGCCTTCTTTCCTGAAAGGCCCGTTGCACTCGACTTCCTTCCCTACGTTCATACCTTTACCAGCCATTATCGAACCCAAGTACTTCGAACTAAGCTCCGTGTACCTGATTGGAACGTTCCAGTATCCGCAAACATAGTAGGTTGGGTATGGAATTGGTAGCTTGGATAAATCAACCATGAGGCTCATGTAATCTCCTTGATGGAAGCTTGCTTCATCCTTGAGCTTTATACCACCGTTTTCGTCTAGCGTGCAGAGCACGTATGGTGTACCTCTTCCCTCCAACAGTTTCTCACATTCCCCAATTTTCGAAGTGTTGAACTCGTTAACCATTTTTTCAATCCTTTCCTCTATCGACAGGTTTTCCAACGTTAACCTTTCTTGACCAGGTTTCTCAGGGGTTTAACGGGTTTTTTGAAGAAGTGGGCAAGCGGTATGAGGAGAACTATTAAAGCGATTAATGCTAGAAGCCACTTAAGCTTCATGATCATTCTTTACTCTTCAGTCTAAATTATTGCTTCAAAAATCGTGAAAGCGTAATATATGCATTTTTCTCACTCTCTCAATACTAATGATGCTGTGAAGAACAAGAAGTTCGCGAGCACCTTGTTGTAGGCTTTATTTATTGGAGAGATGTTAGTGGATTGGTTTCATGGATTAGGTCTCCATGTTCTCGTGGTTTAGAGAGTGCCGGGATTTTACTTGTTGTTAAGTGGATCATTTATTGATGTAACTTCTCTGCCGAGTGCTTCATGTAGGAGTTTCTTTACGAGAACCAGTACTGTCTTCGCCTGTTTTAACGCTTGTTCTGCATCATATCGTGTATATAATTCTTCTGCTGGTAGCCCAAGTTCCTCGTCACCGTACATTGCTGGCTCTCTCTCCCTTCTTAAGCTCCTTGAGATGTATGCTAGCCTGGGTATGTTATCTTGAAACCATTGCGGAAACCTTTCTTTCTCCCTCCTTAACACTGGTCCAACATCGTGCCATTTCGGAGGCTCCACGCCAATAATCCTTAATGCGGCTTTTAGGGAGAGCTCGACGGCCTCCTGACACTGCCTAATAACGTATGGATAGTTCCCTGTTTCAAGTGCTTCACTTGCGTGCTTTACTCTCTCCTCTGCCTGTATTATGTGTGATTTTGCTAGGGATATGTTATTCAAGAGTTATTACCTCCCCGAACCTGTAGTTCTTCTTCAGCCTCCAATACCATTTCCTACCTATTCTCACGCGTTCTGCTCCCAACTCCTCCAGTCTCTTCCTCAGTCTTTCAAGCACTTTTTCGAAGAATCCTTTCTCATCGTATATTATCACTGCGTCTTCGACCATGTCTAGGTATAGAGGCGTTATTCTCTCGGCTTCTTCAGGAGTCTTGATTATTGGGGAGAAGGTGATGGCGTAGCCTTCGTCGAACAGTTTATCCAGCATTGAGTCCAGCCTGCTCTCAACGTCGATGAAGAGCCTTACTCTCTTTAACCTTTCTCTTGGAAGACCGTCTATAACCACTAGCAAATCTATATCACTGTCCCTTCTATGATCCCCCCTAGCTATGCTACCGTAAACCACGAGAGACTTCAGCCTATCGTCGAACTCTCTTAGCAATTCTTCTAGAAGCTTCTTGAGGAGGGTCCTATAGGGTTCCCCTACGTGCTTTAAGCCCCGCCTATACACTCTACAACCCCCTAAAACATTAGCCATACTAGAGTATTATTCTTCAATTCATTAACCCCACTTCCAATATTAAATGTATCCGCTCACACTTCAGCGTTCCCCACCCACCGAGAATTCTTGCCAGCTTTAACCCTTTCACAACTCTACGGATGAGAACGTGGAAAGTTCTCTAGGCGAAGCGGGAACCTATGATAACTCCACTGGGTGAAGCATGGAGGGAAGGATGTAGAGGGTGGTGTTTGTAGTTTAGCTGTTTCCGCTCATGGTTTAAGATTGCTCGTGTGGAGCCCGTTATGTAGTTTTATTGAGTTCTTCAGCATTTCCCTGATTATCGGGTCTTCGAGGTCGCTTACTGATAGAACTATTAGGTCTAGGTTTAGTCCGCGTGGTTTTAGTCTTCGAAGATTTTCCACGATTTTGATCCTGTCTTCTACATTTTCGAGAATTACTGCTATATCGTAGTCGCTGTATGGGACTTGCTCCCCTCTGGCGCGGGAGCCGAATAGTAGGATTGTTGATCTAGGTATGGTGCTTCTAAGTTTGTCAACGTATTCGCGTAGCAGTTTCTCAGATATCCTCTTCTTCTCAGCTAGATATTTTAGAAGCCTGCTCCTCAACCCACTTAACGATTTCCTTTGCATACTTTATGCACCTCTCAGCCAGTCCCCTATCGTATTTAACGGGCTTCCTCCCCGGATACCTTGCCATAGTGTAGTGTGAGTGCGTCTGCGTAAACATATAGTTCTTCGCTTACGTCTGCCCTAGCTCCCTTAATTCTCGATGAGCTCCACTAGGTCGTGGGTGAATGGGTGGAGTCCTGTTAGGGAGATTAGGAGGGCTTTGAGATATAGTTCGGCGGCTTGCTGGGCCATGAAGCAGGAGAGCTAGTAGTGGCCTTTCTCTAAGTGTCTCCCAGCATCCTCCAAGAATACTCTAGCCTTATCGACCCACTCTTCATGCAATGACATAAGGATGCCGTGCATTGTGATTTAAGAATATTTAGGACTATGACCTATTAAGCTTTACCTAAACTTGAATCCGCAAGCGGGAAGCTTCCTCGTGAGAAGTCCATTTAGGTCTTCAACTCTCGGACTACTGCAATTGTGGAGTTGTCTTTTGACAACATATGTTACACTCGGCTTTCTCACATGGGGTCTCTGGAACAGTGTTCGACGCATGCTGACTTCAGTGGAACATGGCAACTGGTTTGTAAATCCTGTTAGCTAGTGTCGAGTTTGGGGCTGGCGGCGAAAGCTTATGTGTGTGCTTAACCATAGTATTGACGGTGTTACTGGATATGGTAGGGGGGATGCTGAGAGAGCGTTGAGCTATGCCAGGAAATCCTTGGAACACGTCAAAATAGTTTTAGGAAAGCTTTTAGGGATGGGAGAGGTCTGTGAGAACTAGTGTGCAAAACTATACCATTAATTAATGGTTGTGGAGCATTAGTCTATCACTAATAAATACTTGAATACTATTTCTCGTGGGGAATACTCCAATAGTTGTTCCATGTTGAAGTCATGGTGGGTTGTGAGGTGGGAAGCCTTGTTTTCGAGAAGAGACTGTAAGCGTCTGCAGTACAAGAAAACCTTTCTCGTTGACATATTAAAGCTGTCATCTTTAGTTAAGTTCAGCAAACGGTTTTCTCCGGCTAGCTGAATCCATTGCCAGGTTACATGCGATAATGGTTTACTCTCTTAACGCTAGTTCCAGTGCTTTCATCGAGTGTATTTTAGCTGTATCATAAAGTTTCACGCCTTCAACCTCACCCGTTATGAGGAGTGGTAGTTCGGTACATGCTAATGCTATTCCCTCAGCCCCTCTCCTAACAAGTTTCCTGATAATCCCCACTACGAGTCCCCTTGATTCATCTCTAACCACTCCTTTCACCAGTTCATCGTATATTATCTCGTTGACTAGCTCCACGTCTCCAGGATCGGGGATTATTGCTTCTATATTGTTCTTTCTAAGTCCATCAGCGTAGAATGGGTGTGTTAGAGTGTGTTTTGTTCCAAGCAATCCAACTCTCCTAACTCCATTCCTCTTCAGCTCCTCGGCTAGGGCGTCAATGATGCTTATTAGAGGTATTGGCGATCGTGACTTCACTTCTTCGAAGAACATGTGGGGTGTATTGGCTGATATTAGTGCGAAGTCTGCTCCAGCAGAATGCAGGGATACAGCTGCCTCGACGAGTATTTCAGCTGCCTCCCTAAACCTTTGTTGCTCGACTAGGCGGGTGAACTCCCCGAAGCAGACACTGTATATTATGATTTTCGGATAGTTCTCGTCGCCACGCATCCCCCTATACTCTCTAACAATGTTAGTGTAGTAGAGGACTGTCGATTCAGGGCTTAAACCACCTATTATACCAATAGTTTTCACATTTTAACACCAGAACATCGTATTATAGCAGAACGTGTTTTAAGGTTATCTAGACTCTTCAGCTGAAACCATTTTCCAGAAAGACATTCACGTTCCCAAGGCCTCATTTTAAACATGTTGGCAAACAGACAGTATCCTCCAATCTCCACGTAGTAAGTGTAGAACCATTCATTTAACGTTTCAGGTCATCATACTCGCTGGTCTACTAGAATGCCAATTGTTTAAATGATCCATAAATCATTTCGGTTTCGTGAAGAGTTAGATAAGCTAGCTGTTCGAATCCTTAAAAATAAATATCGGGTAATGGATACTTTGAGGAGACCATTTTAATCGAGCCTGCTTGGGGGAGTGTTAGTGGAGGAGTGGCGTTTCATTGATTTGGGGCCTCAGGACATGTATACTATTCACAGTGTTTACGAGGCTATTGCAAGGTATGTGGGTAAAGGTGTTGTTCCTAACACTGTGGAGTTCTGCTATCCTGCTTATCCATACGTGTGTATAGGTGTGCACCAAATATTGGACCTCGAGGTTGACGTAGACTATTGTTTCAAGAACGGAATACCTTTTATAAGGAGGCAGGTTGGTGGGGGAGCGGTTTACCTGGATTCAGGACAGCAGTTCTACCACGTTGTCGTGGGGGAGGATCACGAGCTTGCTAGGAGGCCTGTTGACAAGTTCTATGAGGCTATACTGAGGTCTGTTGTAAAGTTCTATAGGAGTTATGGTTTGAATGCTAGCTATAAGCCTATAAACGACGTTGTTATTGATGGTAGGAAAGCTAGTGGGAATGGGGCTGCGAAAATCCATGGATCCATGGTTTTGATAGGAAACGTTATTCTCAACTTCAACGTTGAGGCCATGGCTAGGATTCTCAGAGTTCCATCGGAGAAGTTCAGGGACAAGTTGATCAGTAATATGAGGGAGTGGGTTACTAGTCTTAGGAGGGAACTGGGATACATTCCCGACAGGAGAGAAGTTAAGGAGAGGTTGAGAGAGTGTTTTGAGAGAGCACTTGGAGTAAGACTTGTTGACTCGGAGTTGACTAGGGAGGAGCTCAACTACATGGAGAAGCTTAGGGAAAAATATTCTTCACCTAAATGGCTACATATGAAGACTTTGCCTAGGAGAGAGCTATTGGAGTCCAGGAAGGTTAAAATTAGGGAGGGACACTACATTGTTCAAGTAGATTATAAAGGATTAAAACTCGTCAGAATTCTGGCTGAGGTAGTTGATGACAGGATCGAGGACATTATTTTATCCGGGGACTTCTTCGTAGAACCCTATCAAGCTCTAGACGAGCTGGAAGAAGCACTTAAGGGTTGTAGACTAGAAGAGAGGGATGTTAGAGAGGCTCTGGAAGGCTTCGAGGGTAAGGCTGAAATACACGGCTTCACCATAATGGATCTCGTGGAGGCGTTGATGAAGGTTAAGGAGAGGCTGACCACACTATAATTTTATAATGGTAGGAACATGTCGTGGAAAGTTTTCTTGAGAAGTAGCTTCACAATAATCTTCGTATTCATCATAGTGCTGGCAGTAACTATGGAGCTCTCCCCAACACTATCATTAAACTATATGCAAAGAGAGGCCCTAAGGAGTATAGTTGAGGAAACTAAACCGAACATTGTTGTAGACGTTCAAGTATATTGCCCCATGAGCTCTACACTAGACTACGAGGAAATTGTTGAAGCATCTAACTACACTTACTGGGAGGTATGTGGAGGGGAATATGTTGAAGAGTGCGCGATGTTCGTTTTCCTAGGGGGAAGCTATGTTTCCCTTAGAGGAGCATCATTGAACTTCTCGATCCCAGTATATTATACTCCAACTATAAGCAATGAGAGTTTGAGGAGTATAGGTGCTGTCGTCTTAGGAGAGGAATGCTTCAATGAGCCCATTCTAGTAGTAAGCAGGGGGGTTGCAGATAGATTTAATTTAACTGTAGGAGAATTTGCCCAAGTACACTTATTCTGGTTTAAAGGACAGGTGGCTGTTAGAGCCAGAATAGGGAGTATCGTAGACTACGAGACGGAGCTATACGAGTTTAGGGAGAGCGCTCTAGCAAACAGGGCTTTCCTGAAGGAAGTTCTCAACAAGTCAAAGTATTTCTCGAGCAACGTTAACGTTA
>JAPDJV010000006.1 GCA_029258925.1 Thermoproteota archaeon
CCTACGGGAGCCTTTTTAGCTCCCCCCGGGAACCCAGCGGTCACCAATAAACTCTTAGAGCTTAGAGTTTATAGGTCTTACGAACTTCTCCAAAGGCATGAAAAGACATACTATGATACAGAAAGACATAATCTAACATTTCTGCCCAAATAGCTAAAGAAACCAAGCTAACGGGCACGGGCAACCACTGCTAGGTAGCTTGTTTTCACTCAAATGTTTAACTATGTGACGCTTGAAATCGTACATTTTCCTACTGCCCTCTAATCCCTGACATAAAACACCTGCTTCAAAATATATGGTCCTCTTATCCCAGTAGTTCATCAACATCTTCATTCTAGGAGTCAAATCTAGATAGTCTCCAATGGCACCGTACAGCGCCACTCTACTCATATCATGATTTAATCTATTTTTAAAGAAGAAGTATGAAAGTTCTGATGTGGAACATGAAGTGTCGTGGACTATCTCTCCGTTAAGGTCTCTAATGTTAAATCCTATGGGCTCGGGATGGTGATCAATGTAAATCAATTTTCCTGTCCGTGCTATTTTCTCAAAAGTCTCCAGAATTTCCTCTAAGTGGGGCTGACTTAGAGCAATATCCAATACTATTATAATATCACCACTCCTGCAGACTTCATGTAAATCCTCTAGTAGGCCAGCTGGATGACTGAAGAACACTTCTCCCTCTTTAAAAGCTGCTAAAGCTATGGCTGCTGAACAAACTCCGTCAGAATCTCCGTGGGCAATTATCCGTATCGTCAAGAATATCGCCTTCAACTACTTTTATGGCCTCGGCTCGCTCCACCTTTCATCATTATTTCAGCACGTCCCTACGAGCCTCCTCGGCCATAATTTTTCTCCGAATACTATCTAGATAAATATTATTCACGTAACAAATACTATATAAATAGTTACTTGGAGAACGACATTTATGTCCCCATCATTTTATTGCTTTAGGGAACATTGTTATATGGGAATTGTTGTCGTCTGTAAGAAGTGGAATATTACGCTAATTGCTTCTAGTTAAAAAGGTTCTCTCTATGAGGGAGAGCGCCACGGGTAAGCCTATATCTAGTGCCGGGGTAAGCGGGGTCATGTAGAATATGAACTGCATTGTCCTGCCTGCAATGTACAGTAAAATGTACAGGATGTAGCCCGAGAAAAACCATGCTGGAAGTATTAGTAGGTTATATCTTCTATTTTTAAGGTAATCATATAGTAGGTAGGCGAGTGCCAGTGCTCCTGGAATAGTTATAGCTGGGTTCACTTGAGCGTAAAGGTTGCCTGTCAGCGGGAAGGGCTTGAAGTTTAGAAGCCAGTTTTCGAGAGGATTATAGAAGTTGAAAGGAACAGCAAGAGATGGATGGGATTCCTTAAATGACGAATGTACCTTAATCATCCACATCTGCAAGTCAAACCACTCCTCTGGACCAAAATGTATTATTAAAGGCACGTTGACAATTAAGTATACTACGGAGACGACTAATATAACAGTAAGTATTCTTATCAGAGCTCTTATTCTTGTTTCAGCGGTAACAATTAGGTACAATATTATTCCGTATAAAATAAATGCACTGCTAAGTTTAACGCTTATAGAAAGTCCTGCAAATATTGAGAAAACTACTACGTTATCCCAGTATAGTAGGGACGCTATTGCGATAACAATCATTACGGTCTGAACCATATCTAACATAGCAACACTACTCATAGAGTATATCATTGGATCGCATGCAACTAGTAGGGAGGAAAGGATTCCCGCAACTTCGCCTCCAAGCTTTTTACCTATGAAATATGCTAGAAGAACTGTTAGAACCCCGGAAACAGCACTGGGAATTCTCCAAGAATAGGGATAATCACCTAGTAACATGAGGCATACTGCTATAAGCCATTTCCCAAGCGGGGGGTGCTCTAGATTTATGTAATTTACATGGGATTCGGGTATCTTTATATTCCATGTAATGTTGTAACCGAAAACGCTGGTTAACAGGTTTTTAGCTGCACAAACATAATGTACTTCGTCCACAATATATGTTTGAGATCTGTTGAGTTGAGTGAATAAACTCCAAGAGAAACCCACAATAATCATTAGCAACATTATTTTAAGAAGATTTTCTCTTTCCACAGCCTTGGATAAAAACTTCTTAAAATACTCTCTTAAAAGCCTCGTTTCCAATAATACATCATCCCAGCTGACATTGTGGGTTCAAACACTATATACGGTACACCACATATTGTTTAATATATGTTTAGTGTAAAAGATTTTATTAGTAAGAAGCGTTACGGGCTATGAGAAGGTGCTTTCCATGGCTCTTAGACCACCATGTGACTACGTCATTAGGAGATTACTCCTAGCTACAAGAATAATTGCCTCAAAGATGCTCGTCAAAAAGGGTTATAGTCAATTTGCAGTTGCCAGAATGCTGGGTGTAACCCAGGCAGCAATAAACAAGTATCTTTCAACAAATGAAAAAACTATAAGTAGGATTGCCAGGAGCATAGGTATGGATGTTAACGAGATAGAGGAGCTTGCCAGAAGCATTGTTGAAGCAGTGCTAGGTTCGAATCCTCTGTCTGGGCTCACATTGTTCTGCAGCCACTGTATAATGCTTAGGGCTTCAGGACAGCTATGTAAAGCCCATAGCATGTATGATAAGACGTTCACAGAATGCGATGTTTGTTCCAGACTTCTCTCCGCAGTTACCAGATGCAATCTAGTGCTAGTAGAAAGCGTGAAGAAAGCAGTTCAACTATTAGAGCTTTCAGAGTTCTTCCCACTGCTTATACCTCAGGTTTACTCGAATATAGTCGTTGCAAAGAGGAATGCTTCTACAATAAATGATGTTGTGGGCATACCGGGTAGGATAGTGAGATACAATGATAGAGCTAAAGCTGTAGGGGAACCAGTATTCGGTGGCAGCAGGCATCTGGCTAAAATCCTACTACTTGTGAGGAGGAAGTACCCTGAAATAACGTCTGCTCTTAACATAAAATTCGATAACAATGTACTTAAAGCACTAAATATGCTGGGCTTGAAAATAGTCTACACGATTCATGCTCCTAGGAGGAAGATTACCCATGAGAGAGACGTGTTCAGGGACTTATCTAAGGCGCTAGAATCCTTAGATTACAGACCTGATGTAATAATTGATTTAGGGGGTGTTGGACTGGAGCCTGCCTCATACGTACTTGGAGAGGATCCAATGGATACAGTCTACAAGACTTTGAGAATAGCCGAGCTCTACTATAGATTTAGTAGAGAATCTTCTAAATAGTTACGCACCACCTCCATAAATAGGAGTCCTCCCTCAATAAAGCTATTCTCCAAATACTTCAATCACTATTCTTCTAGCATGTCTCGGTCCATCGGCCTCCAATAAGAAAATATTTTGCCAAGTTCCTCTAACAAGCCTGCCGTCTCTCACCGGAATAATTCTTGTAGAGCCTATGATCGCGCTGATTATGTGGGCTGAAGCATTATCATCTATAATATTATGTTTCCACTTACCGTCTCTAGGAACAAGTTCTCTAATAAACTCCAAAATATCTGACATCAAACCATTTTCATGCTCGTTTATTACTATAGCGGCAGTAGCATGCGGAGCATGGATTACACAAATCCCATTAACAATTTTACTCTCAGAGACTATTCTTTCAACATCCCGGGTAATATCAATAAGCTCGTACATTTTAGTAGTTTTTACCACAATGTCTTTGAAGTAAATTTTCATCCAACCACCCACATTTAACATTGGATTCTCATCTTTATAAAATAGTAGGAATTGCTTGGATAGATTTCAGAACATCTTAATTTATAATTTAAATTGCAGCGATTACAACAATATAACAGCATTGTAAATCATGTGTTGAGTAGAGGGAAATGAATATGCCAGTAGTTTTCTACAAAGGTTTTAACTCGCTTAACATTTTCACCCATGGATTTGAAATCAGTGTTAATCTAGACGAAATATTTATAGAAAACATATGCAGTCAGCCAATACTTCATGTAGGTGGAAGATGTTCGAAGTCAGCCAATATTTCGATGATAAGCCCCCTTGAAATACTTTTGGGAAGAGAAATATTTACAGATAGGGGAAAGCTGGTAATAGTTTTCGCTAAGAGAGGCATTAAGCGAAGGATTCTTCTCAACTCTAGTTTAAAAGCTATAGAATCGTACGTCTCCTTAAATACCGATATAGCACTGTTCGTGATAGGCTTAGATGTGAAAGAATTGTCCAAGCACTCTTTAAATGATAAAACGGTTTTAGTAGCGTTGGACGATTACATCTTAAGATACCCTGACTTAAATATTGTAGCTAGAAGAGGAGATTTAATCGATATAGAGTCCCTTACAGTTTTATTAAGGAACAGTAATCTCCATGAGATGAGACTAGATGATTACTGGTTAAACCTCATGGCATTAGGCATGAAAACTATTGAAGTCAGGCTATGGGATGAGAAGAGGAGGAAGCTGAGGAGAGGAGACTACGTGTTGTTCCGTGGAAGAAAGTCAAATAAAATGTTGTTTGTAAAAATCCTAGATTTAAAGAAATATGGTGATATCAAGGAATTATTGGAGTTAGAGAACGTCGAGAACATTACACCAGGGTTTACCATTGATGAAGCAGTAAACATATACTCGACCTATTATAGTAAACAGGAGATGAAAGAGTTTGGACTAGTAGCCATTGAAGTCAGTCCATTGTGATAGAAACTGAAGAGACAAGTAATTGAAGTATTACGATTTAATAGTTCAGTCATTCCTTACCCAGCAAAGTGGTGGTTGCCCGTGCATAGTGTTTAGGTTATTTTGGAAACTTTAGGAGGCTGCACGGGCTTCCTCCTCAGCACCTCATCAAGGATCGGTGCTTCATTGGAGGCCGCATCGGCGGGCACCACATGACCCGCCTTACGGGAGGGACCTTCACAGACTAACGCCTGCTGGCACCCATGGAATAATATGCCTCAAAACAAATAAACCCAGTGTTTCCATAATTACCGAATTACCTAAGACTTAAATAAGCGAGCAGTCTCCTTATTTAGATGTCTATATCCATCCTCTAAGCTTCATTGCCTTGACTACTCTCTCCACGGCAACCAGATAAGCTGCTGTTCTCAAGTCTATCGAATCTCTCTCTGCTTTGAGCCATACCCTGTGGAAAGCGTGTTCTATATGTCTCTCCAACCTCTCCTTTACCTCCTCCTCGCTCCATACATGGCCTTGAAGATTCTGTACCCACTCGAAGTAGCTCACGATAACTCCTCCAGCATTAGCTAGAATATCCGGTACTACTTTTACACCTTTCTTGAATAATATTTTGTCTGCCTCGGGAGTTGTCGGCCCATTTGCTCCTTCAACTATTATTTTAGCCTTAATGCTTGCTGCATTATCTAATGTTATAACTCCTTCTATTGCTGCTGGAACTAGTATGTCTGTTTCTAAGAGCAATATTTCCTCGTTGGTTATAGTGCTTGCTCCAGGATACTTAATGACGCTTCCTGTTTTCCTCTTGAACTCCATGACCTTCTCCGGATCGAGACCTTTAGGATCATATACGCCTCCCTTGGAGTCGCTAACCGCTATTATTTTAGCCCCCACGTCATGTAGGAACTTTGCCGTGAAAAACCCCACATTACCATACCCCTGTACAACCACTCTCGCATTGCTTATGTCTATTCCAATCTTCCTGGCTGCTTCCCTAGCTATAATGGCAACACCTAACCCTGTTGAATATATTCTCCCCTTTGAGCCCCAAAGTTCTTCAGGTTTAGCTGTAACTACTGCTGGAACATTATATCCCTTCAGCTTACTGAACTCGTCCATAAACCAAGCCATTATCTGGGGATCCGTGTAGACGTCTGGGGCAGGTATGTCTTTCTCCGGGCCTATTATTGGCGCTATTGCCCTAATATACCCCCTGCTCAGCTCTTCAAGCTCCCTGATAGAAAGTCTTCTTGGGTCAACAATTACTCCCCCCTTACCTCCGCCGTATGGAAGGCCTGTAACGCTACATTTCCACGTCATCCACATAGATAATGCAATGACCTCGTTCCTCGTTACATTCGGATGATATCTTACTCCACCCTTATATGGGCCTAGGGCATTATTGTGTTGAACCCTATATCCAGTAAAGACTATGACTGAGCCATCATCCATCCTAACTGGAATATTAACCTCGAGAACTCTCTGCGGTTTACTTAGAATTTCGAATACGCTTTTATCGTATCCGAGAAGCTCTACGGCATTTCTAAGCTGTTTAACAGCCATTTTATATGGATCGATGATACTCAACAATTTCACCATAATGATTTTCATTAAAGAAATATATAAGAAATATTGTTAACAATATTCCCACATCGAACAGTTCTCTAGTCCACGACTTTATTTCTCATCTTTCATGTTCCCTCCAAAGCTTTCACTCTAATACTAGCATTTTTCAAGGAAGCCTTGTATCTTCTTACAGTCATTGTAGCCGACTTACTCCAAGTGAAAAATTTCCTAACTCTCATTATGCATGAGCGTCTAAGAAGATTCCCAAACCCAGGGTTCTCCATAACAAGCCTCCTAACAAAGTTTAAAGGTATTCTCTCAGCAATACTCAGCGCCTCGTTTATTAAACCTTTAGAGAACATTGTTGAAGCCTCCATTGCTAATAGTAACGACGAAATCGCACTAGCTAATTCAAGCCTGTCCCCAGCCTCTACGAGTATCCCTGTTCCTTTAGTCCCGTGCTCTCTTATATCCAAGATAACTTCTTTCATCCCACCTACTCTCGAACCAACTACAGGATTGCCAGTGGCCATGGCTTCTAAAACCATTATTCCAAAGGGCTCCCATAGAGATGGTGCTGCGAAGACGTCTGAAGCCACGTGTGCTAAGTGAAATATGCTTGGAGCAAACCCGAATACCGCTCTAACGTAACGATGATATTTACATATGTAGCCAACTATATCCTTTAAGAGGTCAAGATCGCTCCATACTGGTAGTAATAGCAGTAGAATTTTCACGTTGGGGACGTATCTTGCTATCAATGGAGTTGCCGATAACAGTGTTAGAATCCCCTTCTGCCTAGAAACCCTCCCAGTCATAATTACCAGTGGCCCGTCTCTCTTGAACGCATATATCTTACCAAAACCCTTGAAAGGGTAATCTTTAATACTATAAACATACTTTCTGACATCTTCATCAACTATTAACGGCTCGTTTTCCATTATACTTTCCAAACCCTTAGTTAGAAGATATTTCCTTAATTTTCTCCTGCTATAGTCTAAGCCTAAGCCTCTTATGGCTCTTCCATGCACTTTGATAACTTTATTAAGGATATCCTTGTAGTCCCAGTCAGTTCCATTATATATGTAGGCTGATTTCGATGCGAACCTCCAGCCAAGTACCCCTAAAACACACTCCCTTTCACTCTTATCTTTTAAATAAGATTTACTTACAGTAATCACCATATCCGCTTCATACGCTCCTATCTTTTCCAGAAGACCCCTGCTCTTCTTCCATATATCTAAAAGAGAATATTTAATGGGTTTTCTACCATAAATTACGTAGTGCTCTTTTAATAGAGGGAGACCTGACTCTTTTAGAAAGGACTTGCTCACTTTTATCTTAGATAGTAAGTGTATGTGGAATACTGTTGCAAATGTTTCTCCACAGTATTCCTCTAACTTAAACTTCAAGTTTATCATTGCTGGCACGGTATGGTAATCATGTGCGTGGATTATTTTAGGTGGAAAATTTTCCCTACAAGCAGCACATGCCATGAATCCCATTGAAATAGAGAATAACTTTATTTTGTCTTTTAGAACCTTCTTATCGTAAACCTTTGGATCGTTCAATACACTAGCTACACTATTTCCTCCCTCAAATAAGTAGAAGGTAACACCTTTTTCCTCCCCTCTTTCAACTATGATTCTCGCCTCTCTCTCACCATACTTGAACTTAAACTCGTGCTCGAAGTTTAATCCGAGTTTTTTCCTAACATTCTCTCTCCAATGTCCTCCATGACTAGGCATGAGAATACAAGGTTTCCACCCCCTACGCACTAATTGAATGGAAAGATTGTATGGGACCTCTCCTAAACCACCTACTTTAATGATATTTTTAGATTCAAACGTCAGCATCCAGACAATTCTATTAAGTGCCATAAAAACTACCCAGACATACTTTAATATCAACCCTTCAAAATAATTTTATCGTTAAAAGTTAGAGATAGATTATAACCGAGAACCACCTCCTGAAGGATGAGGTTGGAGATTTTTTATTTCCGTCCCAAATTTAAGGAGCTTTATATCTCTGAGCTTCTAAATCCTTCTCGCTTCAATGTAGAGTAATCTGTCTGAGACCGAAGAGACATCTGAATAAGAGAAATATTGGCGTAGACATCCCGTAGGGATTCTCAACCTTTAAAACGGGAAGGAGGTCGAGTCTAAACTAAATTACATAATGTGGGTATTTTGAGAATATGCTTAAGGAAAGTCTTGTAAACAATTATTACGTTAATCGCGTGGCGTACGTAATCCTTTGGCCCCTACGTCTCCGTGAATTCAAAGACATCTCCTCCCCAAATATCTCTTATAACCGGGGACTCGAACACGAGGTTACTGTTTTCATCGTATATTTTAAAGTATCCATCCACGGGCTCCTTAAGTTTAGATGCATCTATAATTGCCTTACCACCTTCAACTATTGCCTCGCCGACTTTACCCCCACTCCAGAGTTCAACCCTATACTTGTCTGCAAGACCTTTTACAACCACCTCCTCCCCCCACCTTGACACCAGGTGTTCACATGGTATTATTCCCGCCTCTCCATTCGGCATAATCCACCCCAGCTGAAATACTGCAAACACATATCTATTGTAAAACCTCACTTCTAATTCATGGAGTTCTAGAGACAATAGTAGTGGGGGTGAATGATAGACTGTTGGAGCCTGATCTTTCCATGCATCTATAACTAGGTTTCCGTCAACCCAAACCCTACACCCATCATCTGTAACAACATATATCCTATACTCTCCCTCCACTGGAGGCTTCAGGTAACCTTTCCACTTCACTGCAAAAAATTCTGCTGGAACCTTAGGTGTTGGCTTATCCCACCATATAAAGTATATTGGACAATCTGCTCTAACATCAACTAGTTTTTCCTCATCAAAGTCGCTTGGTGGTTCATCTCCAGTCCAAGTATAGTATTTTCCAATTAAACCATTAATTTTACCAGGTCTTGTCCTCACAAGCATGAAGCCCACGTTTTCCACCTCTTCCACATTTTAGAGAGCTTGCAATATGATATAAAAAAGTAGAGGTATATCACATTTATTGGTCTAACATATTTAATCGAGGCCTCTGAGGTCTGCGGCCATTAAGTAAGCGTCTTCTCCATCTAAATAGTAGAAGGGGATTTTTTTAACTATTCTAAATTTAAGTGACTTGTAGAGGTTTATGGCTGGAACATTGCTGACTCTAACTTCCAAGTACACTTCACCACAATTATAGCGATCTTTGAGGGATTTCATTGCTGAAACCATGAGACTTCTCCCTATACCAATTCTACGATGCTCAGGCAATACTGCAATAGATATTATATGACCCTTCTTAACTATACCTCTCTTAACATAGCTCCAACCCCACTCAACCCTAGACATGACATAGCCAACAACTTCGCCGCCAACTTCTGCAACATAAAATGCCTCAGGCCACCTCAAATGGTGTTCTATGAAAAAATCTGGGGAATAATTTTCTGGGAGGCACGTCCTATTAATATAAACCACTTTTTCAAGGTCACCACTCCTAAAGTTTCTTATGATAAACTTCCCTCCTCCCTTAAACGAGTTCTGAAGCATCATCACATAGACTCCCTCTTCTATAAGAATTTTAGATAACTCAACTAATTATACTGTTCTCTATACTCCTTGTTTTAGCCAGTAAAATTGCAATATTTTAAACTTATAGTCCTTATAATCCCTTAATTATTTCGGCGTTAAACATAAAAAATAATAGGAGGAACCTAATGTATATAAATAGTAATATCGATAAGAATAGTGCGTTTAAATATTTGTTTAAAAAGTGCAAAGACCTGTAAGTCTAAGTAAATCCTTCAACTTGAAATTCCATATTTATAAATCACATATATTCCACTACTTTTACATAGATTTCTGGAACAAATTTCATGTATACTAAAAATATTACAGTATAACGGTGATGGGATAAAATGGTGGGATTGATAATTGCAGGTTTAATAGTTCCACTTATAATATGGATAGCTAAACAACCTATAGAAGATGAAGATACTTTCTAAGTTAACTATAAAACATATTGGTGTCTCTCGGGGGATATCAACTATTTTCCAAATTGATAATAGTATTGAGTAGGAAAATATATTAACTTCTCCACCCTACTTTCTACTAGGGACACAGTAATGCTTAGGGAGATTTCTACACTTAAATTAGGCATTGTTAACATTGGATCCCTTGTACGCAAGTCTCAGGAATTCATCGATTTACTCGATGATGTAAATATCAAGTTGTTGAAGGCTATTGAAAAATATGGCCCGAGAAACATGATGTTAATAAGTAGGGCTACGGGAATACCGAAGAGTACAGTTTACATGAGGCTTAGGAAGATAAAAGAGGCGGGGATATCATTTGCTCCAACAGTTCAAGCCAGTAAGATGGGACTAGGTATAATATACGCTATTGCAGTACCGTATCTTGGAAGACTTAATATAGCTTACAACGCATTGGACTTGGAGTGGACCTACAGGCTTTCCATAGTAAACCCGTTTAGACCTCAGATATTCGTTAAAGCATACTACCCCTATCCTCACTATGATGTAATAACTAATTACCTCGAGAAATTAAAGGACATGAGAATAATAAAGAGCTATAAGGTTTTCTTAGTAAACGACGAAATGAGAACGCCTAAGCTGGATGAAAAATACTATGATTTAGAGAACAAGCAGGTCATACTACCATGGGGAAAGTGGTACGATGAAATAGTATCCCATACTAATGCAAATAACCAAGTAGCACCGTTGCCCTTAGAAGATGCTGAGAAATATGATTTGAGAGTGGACAAATATGATATTCTAATAACAGATTATCTAATGGTTGACTCATCCATGGATTTCGTGGAAATAGCTAAGAAGATAGGCTTGAGTCCTCCAACAGTTAGACACCACTATATTAAGCATATATTGAGGGAAAGAATCATTGTAAACTATATGCCTAGATTCCTGCTCTTCCATCCATCATTTGGAATATTAGCTCCAATGCTAGTTAACTTCGTTGATAAAAAATCCATGTACTCCTTCGTAAATACGCTGTGGGGATCACCCATAATGGAATTAGTCTCGAAGATTCAGGGAGACTTCTCAATATTTGCCACATTCAATATACCGAGAACCCACGAAGCAAACTTAATAGAGTTTATGGAAATGCTCGTTGACGAGAACATAGTGTATAGCTACAAAATGTTTCCAATAGTACCTGGAACAGTGTCCTCATGGTCTCTCCCAGTAGACAACTTTGTCGGAGGGAAATGGATTATGGGTTACGAAGAAGCCAAGAAGAAGCTTAAGAATTTAAAGAGTGAGTTAGCTAGGAGAAGACTCGCTGTTATTGAAAGAACTAAGTAGCCTAAGTCTATAATGAGTAATACTTTCGCTTTCCTCCCCTCTGACTCTACATCAGGGAAAACTTAAAACACTACTTCTCCAACCCCTTTACGGGGTATGGTATGAGCGACACTAAAATGATAGTTATCACGTTTAAAGCTCCGAGAAGACTTTTAAAGGAAATTGATAGAGTTGCAGAGAGGCTTTCTTATACGAGAAGTCATTTAATAAGGGTTGCTTTAGCCGAATACTTATCCAAGAATGGTAGCAAAAAGATTGCAGTTTACGCTAATACTTAAATGTAGTATTGTTAGTGCTCGAGCACCCATATTGTCTTATCTTTTTGATCTATCAACTTTATTCCGATCTCAGAGAGCTTACCCCTTATCCAGTCTGCAAGCTCGTAATTCTTCGCCCTTCTATGAATGTTCCTTAATTCAACTATCAGCTTCATGAGCTCAGTAAACTTTTCTTCACTAGAGACAGGTACGAGTACTTTCTCGAGTAAACCAGTTATTTCATTAAATTCCCTCATGAATTCCAGCGTCTTTACAGCAAGAGGATAGCTTAGTCTATTCTCAACAATCCTCCTATTAACAAAGTTTATTACTGTGTGGAGATGGGCCATTGCTTTAGAAGTATTAAAGTCTTCTCTCAAGGATTCTAAGAACTTCTCCCTTTCAACAGATATTTTCATAACATCTTTAGCAACATCTTCTCCTACACTGGACGGAGGCTCCTCGTCTCTAAGGTAGCCTATTATCGTCTTAGTGAAGTTCTCAATCTTGTTATATGTGGCTGCTGCATGGTTTAGAGCGTCCCATGAAAAATCTAGAGGTGTCCTATAGTGAGCTGATATCAAGTATAGTTTCAGTACTAGTGGATCATATTTTGAGAATACTTCTTGAACAGGTATTATGTTTCCTAAGCTCTTACTCATCTTTTCTCCTTTTATTGTTAAATAGCCTATATGAATCCAATACTTAACCCAGGGGTGGACATCGTAGCATGCCTCTGCTTGGGCTATCTCGTTCTCGTGGTGTGGGAAGATTAAGTCTTGTCCTCCTCCATGGATATCAAATTGTACCCCAAGATACTTACTACCCATAACAGTGCACTCAATGTGCCATCCAGGTCTACCCGGCCCCCAAGGAGTATTCCAGTATGGTTCACCGGGTTTAGCTCTTTTCCACAGAGCAAAGTCGTATGGCTTCTTTTTCTCTGCTACAACATCCATTTCTTGCCTCCAACTCTCCCTTCTCGTAATCTTTGATAATTGTCCATATCTAGAATACTTATCAACCTCGAAGTATACGCTTCCCTGCGATACATAAGCATATCCTTTATCTATTAGAATGCTTATCGTCTTTACTATGTCCTCTATGTGCTCTGTTACTCTCGGAGCATAATGAGGCCTCTTCACGTACATTTTATCTAATACTTCAAAGAACTCTTTAGAATACTTGTCAGGTATCTCCTTCCACTTCTCTAATCCAACCGTTTCGCGAGCCTTTCTTAAGATCTTATCATCAATATCAGTTATATTCATCACGTGGATTACAGTATATCCCTCGAATTCCAAGAACCTCCTTATTAAGTCGAATGCAACGTATGTTCTGGCGTGACCTATATGTGTGTGATCGTATGGAGTCGGCCCACACACATACATTCTGACAATACCTGGTGTAAGTGGTTCGAAAGGTTCTTTCATTCTTGTAAGCGTATTGTATATAAGTAGTTGCATTTTACCTACCGTTTGTCCCCTCCGCTTTTTTGTTCAATTTATGGTTTTTGTATTTGTGGTGGGGGCTTCCACCTCGCCCAGAGGGCTCACCATATGGCTCATCCCGTGGGCTCATGGATGGCGGTTGAGCCCAACGGCACAGGGCTCCCATCCACAGTTCATGCCGCCCAGGCTTAGAGTAATTGCTCCCATCGCCTAGACTGCTTGAGATACTTTACTACAAAAATTCATACTTTACTAAGTTTAAAACATTTCTACCCCTAACAGCTATGACAGTGTTATGAAGTCCCCTTTACAACTAATATTTTTAACTGAATACAAGACATATACATTTTCAGACGGAATGAGGGTTAACATTGTACTTTCTCACGGAAAGAATTCGAAGATATCTTGAGAAGGCTAAAGTCGATAAGAGAGGAGCAGTTTTACTAGGTAAGTATGCTTCGGCAGACGGCCACGCCGATGGAAGAATTATTAGAATAATAACACATGCACACTCGGATCACTTAATAGGGTTAAGAAGGAGCATTGCTGAGCTACCGCTGATAGCTGCGACTCCTCCAACAATGAGCATAGTAGAGGAATTAGGATACGATATCCCCTTAAATAAAAGGCTAATATTAGACTATGGCGTAAAGGTTAGAATAGGAGATGAAACACTAAGATTAGAGCCTGCAAAACACATAATGGGAGCAGCACAAGTAGTATTAGAAGACTCTGAAGGAGAAAGAATAGTGTACACCGGGGACTTCAAGTTTCCGGGTACACCAATAATAGAGGCAGACGTTCTCATCATAGAGGCCACGTATGGATCTCCAAGACATATTCGACCCTTCAAGGACAGAATTGAAGACATATTTGTTGAACTAGTTGAAAAATTGTTGAAAATAAATCCTGTGCAAATATGTGGCTACCACGGCAAGCTTCAGGAAGCCATGGAAATATTGAGCAGACACGGTGTTAAGTGTCCATTTATAGCTTCTAAAAAAGTCTACAATATCACAAAGGCTTGCATAAAACATGGTCTAAACATACCGCAAGTATATTCAGAGGAGGACGTAGAGTCTTTCGATCTCTTGAGAAGCTCTCACATATACTTCACTAGGAGAATTAAGAAGATAAGAGGCTACAGTACGGTCATTTTAAGCGGGTGGGAGTTCAAGAAACCTGTTAGAGAGCTGGGGAAAAACACGTTCCTAGTAGCCTTAAGCGATCACGCAGACTTCGAGCAGCTCATGGAATACATAGAGTATTCAAAGCCAAGAATAGTTGTGGCCGATGCATATAGGAACGGCTCTTCCAGAACTCTAACAAGGGAAATATATAAGAGGCTAAGGATCCCGGCTATACCTCTACCTTTATGAATATTGGATCAGCAGCGCTCGGACTCCTCATCTAATTGCATCTCAGAATAGTAACACACATCATTTCCTTACAATACCATTAGTTGTTTTTATCTTCGATACTAAAGATTGCCGTGGAATATTATAAGTCTTATTCTAACAATTAAGAACTTAAACAATAAGACTTAAAACAGGTCTTATCGTAGTATGCAGTGAATGCAAGTTTCTTCAAATACCATAGAGGTGCTAACTGTGGAGGACTATGCGAGGTTTCTTGCCAAGAGAACTGTGAAAATGAGAGTTAGCGAGGTTAGGCAATTACTGAAGTGGGCTGAGGGAAGAGAGGTTATAAGTTTCGGAGGAGGACTACCGGATCCAAGAATATATCAAGTAGAAGAGCTTGCGGAAATTGCCAAAACAATCATACTTGAAGAAAGGCACAAAGTATTACAATATGGTTCAACAGAGGGGCTTCCAGCATTAAGAGATCAAATAGCTAAGTTCATAAATAGATACGGGATTAAAGTAGACGGCATAGAAAACATCATCATAACCACAGGAAGCCAGCAAGGTCTAGATTTAATCGGCAGAATTCTAATTGATCCAGGAGATGTAGTTTTGGTTGAAATTCCGACATATATTGCTGCCATAAATGCATTCAACGTGTACTATCCTAGATTTCAGGGAATACACATGGATAATGACGGTATGATAGTTGATGAATTGGAAGATACTATTAAGAGGTTTAAAAATGAGGGTAAGAGAGTAAAGTTCGTATATACTGTTCCAACATGTCAAAATCCAGCAGGGCTAAGCCTATCGGAGGATAGGAGAAAGCATTTAGTAGAATTGGCCGAGGAGTTCGATTTCCTTATTGTAGAAGACGACCCCTACAGTTACTTAATATTCGACAGAGAACCTCCCAGACCGATTAAAACGTATGATACTAGCGGTAGAGTGATATACATGAGCACGTTCAGTAAGATATTAGCTCCAAGCCTTAGAGTAGGCTTCATAGTCGGAGACAAGAAAGTAATCGATAAAATAGCTTTAGCAAAGCAGGCAACTGATCTCTGCACATCAACTCTATCACAGCTAATAGCACGCGAGGCATTGAGGAGGGAGATAGTTGATAAACAGATCAAGAATTCTATAAGTCTATATAAAATGAAGAGAGATTTAATGCTCGAAGCCCTAGCCAAGTACATGCCTCACGGTTGCAAGTGGACTAAGCCTATAGGGGGAATGTTCATCCTAGCATATGCACCTGAAGGTGTGGATACTAAGAAAATGTTGCAGAAAGCATTAAGGAGAGGAGTAGCATATGTTCCGGGACACGGGTTCTTCGTTGACGGATCTGGTGCAAACACTATGAGGCTGAACTTCACTTATCCGAGCGAGGACCAAATTGATAGAGGGATAAGCGTACTTGCCGAAATAATAAGAGAGGAAACTATGAGATGTTGAAAGATAAATAGCTTAAAATCCCTTTAAAGCACGTGGAATCTCATGATGATGGAGGAATTTAAAAATCATTTTCTGCATGGAACTCCCCTAGCCAAACTATATGCAAAGCTTTGTTTAATAGCTCTGATAGTATCATTACTAAACGTCCTAGCAACAATAGTCTTTATAATTCTTAGAGGAAATAATGCAAACGACAACATAACCTATACTATCTTCACGATGTTCTGGGCGATAACGTTCATTGTAATCTTTAGGGAATATAAGTCTGCTATTAGCCGAAAAACTATTAAAAAGATGGATAGGGATTACGGGAGTAACGGTGGGGGGAATGGAAGCTGAAAATAGAGGTTTCAAGGTTTCTGGAACTAAGGGAATAGGGGAGACAACTTTTGATAGAACTCGCGAAAAAATGTTGGAACCTATGTTGAGCATAGAAGATCAAACATCTATCAGTTTAAGTGAGGCGAAGAGAATTATAAATAAATCGTTGGAGGAGTTCAGAAGAGAGATAGATAGCAGGTTTAGAGAAATCTCATATAAGGTAAACAATAATTCGGCCTCCATAGAAAGCATGATCAAAAGCATTTCAATATTGGGGGAAAAAGTGGCGGACATTGAGGAAAGTATCGCTGCGCTAAGACCTTTAAGCATAATGAGACTTGTTGGATTATGGAAGAAGGATACTTGTATACATGTTGGAGAGGACGGGTTCTGCAGTGTCTGGAGTGTTTCGACAGCTGCCTCAAGAGAAATCCGTGCTGCAAAAAATGTTGAAAACGTTTTAAAAGAGGCCTCGGGCAGATACCAGGTGAACGTCGAGGCTATACCAGAACTATGCATAGGCTGTCCATTCTATAAGTCTAAAGGTAAACAGGTTTACTGAAGTTCAGAGTTCAATAGTCTATTTAATAGTTTGTTGATGGGATAGTTTCTCTCTAACTCTCCTAGCCACTTCACTTAAATTCTCCGGGCTCACTGTAATAGGTCTCAAACTCCTTAGTTTATCCGCCACTTCTTTAATAGATGAGGCTAGCATTTTAGCTGCTGGTGCGACAGTCCACTTGAGCTGTAATCTGGAGGCATCCAGCCCTACATTCTTCATTTCCGATTTAAATAACTCGACAACTCTCCTACAATACTCTGCTCCCTTCACGTATTTGCAGACCTCTGGAGGTCCTGCAGCTATTAGTACTCCATCGAAACCACACTTAAAGGCCTCTGCAATAATTTCCGGTGTCACCCTCCCAGCACAGGGGACCCTCAAGGTCACAATTACTGGAGGATAATCGAATCTAGATAGACCGGCTAGGTCGGCGGCCTGATATCCCCCGCACTCGTCCGCTATTAAAAGTATCTTAGGATGCTTGCTCCAAGAAGATGCTCCCCTGATGTACGATAAGACCTGTTCCTCGCTATTATAAGATACGTCAAGTGCTCTGAGCAGGCAGTAAGGTATGCATATGCCGCAACCTCTACACTTCACGGAATCCACTACCGCCTTCATTCCACCATCTACTCTCACTATATCTATGGCATTAAATGGGCAAATGCTAGCGCATAGACCGCATCCATCGCACTTTTCTCCGTCTACAATGGCGTAGAAAGGTTCCTTCACTATTACACCAGTCGATAGTATGTCCAGTGCTTCGGAGGCTGCTGCCTTAGATTGAGCAATAGTGTCCGGTATGTCCTTCGGTCCCTGAGCGCATCCTGCTACGTATACCCCTGAAACAAATGTTTCAACAGGCTTCAACTTGGGATGTACTTCTAATATGAAGTTGTCTGGTCCTAGAGGTATCTTGATCTTCTTAGATATCTCTATTGTTCCATCACTAGGCTCAACTCCTGTTTCAAGTATCACCGTGTCAACGTTCAGCTCAACTACTCTGTCAATACTCGAATCGTAGACTCTGACAATAATGCTTCCATTATTTAAGACCTCGACCTCGCTCACCTTCCCCTGAATAAACTTAACACCAGCACTTCTAGTTCTCCTATAGAACTCTTCATAGCCTTTACCAAATGCTCTAATATCTTGGTAAATTACATATACTTTCTCGCAGTTGAAAACGCTTTTCATGTATAGTGCATGCTTCAACCCTGCAGCACAGCCAAATCTACAGCAATACTGCAGGCCATGCTCATCTCTTGAACCGGCACATAGTATGATTGCAGCAGTTCTCGGAGCGTAATCGAACAGAAGTTCTTTCCCAATAGTCTTATTTACAATAATCCTCTCCAACTGTAGGCCTGTGAGAATGTTCCTTGACTTCCCGTAGCCGTATTCGGGAAGCTTGCTTATATCGTACAGTTTGTAGCCTGTTGCGACTATTATTGCTCCGACGTTTACTTCTATTGTTTCTGGTTTTTGGTTGTAGTTTATTGCTTTTGTTGGACAGTATTTTTCGCATATTCTGCACACGCCTTTCTTGAAGTATAGGC
>JAPDJV010000053.1 GCA_029258925.1 Thermoproteota archaeon
CTTCAATCCAGCATAGAATCCCTTTGTTAATTTTTCAAGCTCTGATTCTGGTATATACCACCTACCATGAATATTAACCGCTCTAACCTTACCGCTCTTAATCCACTTAACAACCGTAATACGAGCCACACCTAATGCTCTAGCAAACTCACTAAGCTTATACAGCCTCTCTATATCCATCAAGTAATTAGAAGTATACAGAAATATTTAAATCTATTGTAAAACTGATAACAGCCTCCGTAGCGGATGTGATGTAGTAGGTCTAATATCCTCCTATATTCTCTATAAAAATAATTAAATAAAATATTAAGTTTAGATTGGTTTACTACTCTAATTTATGCTAGACGTGTCGACGTATTTATGAGATTATGAGAAAAAGGTTGTTGAAAAATCTATTGGCTGGAGTATTTAGGTACTTTTATTCTCCCAAGTACTCCATTGGGTTCTCAAGAATACTCTTTAATGTTGCTAGGAACTCTGCTGCTGGATAACCGTCAATAACTCTGTGGTCATGAGTTAAACTAAACGTGCATGTAGGTCTAATCTCTATTTTCCCGTTTACAACCCATGGTTTCTCAATTATTCTTCCAATACCTAGAATAGCTGATTGGGGAGGAT
This sequence comes from Thermoproteota archaeon, assembly GCA_029258925.1. GTDB lineage: Archaea > Thermoproteota > Thermoprotei_A > EX4484-217-1 > JAPDJV01 > JAPDJV01. Next base: position 619 of record JAPDJV010000053.1, read on the forward strand.
TGATTATGGGAGTAAATGCATCAACTGATCTAAGCATTCCCAAATTCGTTATAGTGAAAGTGCCGCCCATCATTTCATCTATAGTTATTTTTCCCTCTCTAGCTTTTTCTGCTATAGTATTGAGTTCTAAAGCTACTTGGCCTATTGGTTTAGTATCAACTTGGCGTACAACCGGGACCACTAGGCCTAGCTTGGGGGATTGAACTGCTACACTTATATTTATGTCACCTATAACCTTGGCTTCGTCTCCTTCAACTATAGAGTTCAAAATTAAGTGTTTTCTTAAAGCATGTGCTACTAGTTTAACAAATAATGCTGTATAGGTTAGCCTTGCATTATATTCTTTCATAACTTTCTCTTTAAGCTGTTCTCTGGCCTTCTTAACCGCGAGGATGTCCGCTTCCATCGTTAACGTTACATGAACCTTACTTAGATAACTCTCAGATAAACGCTTAGCTATCGTAGCTCTAGGCCACTTCTTTAAAGAAATTACTTGAACTACGTTTGTGTAGGGATTTGAGTATCTCATTCTCAATGTTACCTCCAATAGCTAGCTTGGTTCTATTATTGCTAGCACCTCTCCAACAGGGTACTCTTCATCTTCTTTGGCTAAAATCTTCACGATCTTTCCAGACACCGGTGCTTCTACAACGTTTACTATTTTCTCCGCCTCTATCTCAACCATGGGTTCTCCCTTCTCTACCTTGTCTCCCTCCTTCTTAAGCCATTTAACAATTCTTCCCCTCTCCATCATCATGCCCCATTTAGGCATCTTAATTTCAACAGCCATACAAATCACCATGAGAAAAAGGGGGTATACTCTCTTAAATTTTTTCTCCCTAGATATGAAATTTTAATAGAATTTTAATCGAAAATGTACTAGTCATATGTAATACTGCACTACTAGTTATAGTAATACTGGCTTCATCAAAAATATTTCTCTGAGAGATACCACAGAATATTTCATTCAAATACAGCATCCACCTTATTCTCTTAAATGAATTTAAATAAGAAAAAAATATTAAGAAGGGATACAATTAAATACACAACAAAATAGTTTTTACTTGATGTGGGAAATATGACAGAAGTAGTTGTTAAAGAAAAGAAAATAACACCTGAGGAAATACCCAAAGAAAAACTTCTATGGATGTACAAAACGATGCTTAGGATAAGAAGGTATGAGGAGAAAACTGCAGAATTATTTGCCGCAGGAGAACTCCCAGGATTCATCCACTTATATATTGGAGAGGAAGCTATTGCAGCTGGAATTATGGCTGCACTCCGTCCAGAGGATAAGATAACAAGCACTCACAGAGGACACGGACATATGATTGCCAAGGGTGGATCAATGGCTAAAATGATGGCAGAGAACATGGGCAAAGTGACAGGAATATGTAAGGGTAAGGGCGGATCAATGCACATCGCAGACTTCAGCATAGGAGAGCTCGGAGCTAACGGAATAATTGGTGCTGGATGGCCTCTGGGTACGGGTGCGGCACTCGCATCAAAACTTCTTGGCCTCGGATACGTTGTAGTATGTATTGCGGGAGACGGTGCAGCTGAGCAAGGAACATTTCACGAGGCCGTAAACCTGGCCTCAATATGGAAGCTACCAGTAGTCTACTTCATAGAGGACAACGAGTACGGTATGGGTATGCCGAGCTGGCCGAAGCCAGGTGACCCGAGAAAGTCCAAGAACATAAAGAACCTTGGCGACAGGGGAATAGCCTATGGCATACCTGGAGTAACAATCGATGGAAACGATCCGATAGCAGTATATGAGGCTGTTAAGGCAGCTGTTGAGAGAGCTAGAATAGAAGGTATACCATCAATAATCCACGCACTAACATGCAGACAGAGAGGACACTTCGAGGGAGACCCACAGCTCTACAGACCTAAGGAAGATGTTGAGGCATGCAAGAAGAGAGACCCGATACCCAGGTTCAGAAAACTCCTCATTGAGAAGGGCATTGCAACAGAGGAGGAGTTGAAGAAGATCGAGGAGGAAGTTGAGAAGGAGGTTGCTGAGGCTATAGAGTTCGGCAGGAAGAGCCCATTCCCAGATCCCAAGGAAGCATACACAGACATTTACGCATCAGAACCCTTCCCGGAGGTGTAGTGAAATGCCCAAGAAAACATTCTCATATGCAATATATGAGGCATTAAAGCAGGAGATGGTTAGAGACCCGACAGTAATAATCATGGGCGAAGACGTGGGCAGATTCGGAGGATGCTTTGGTGTAACAAGAGACCTATGGAAGATCTTCGGAGAAGAGAGAGTTAGAGACACGCCCATTAGCGAGTCAGCATTCATCGGTGGAGGTGCTGGTGCAGCTGCCTCAGGCCTCAGACCAGTAGTAGAGTTAATGTTCGTGGACTTCTTCGGTGTAGCAATGGACCAAATATACAACCAAGCAGCCAAATTAAGATACATGTCCGGAGGACAATGCAAGTTCCCAATGGTTCTTAGGACAACCATTGGAGGAGGCTTTAGAGCTGCAGCCCAGCACTCACAGGTGTTATACGCTCTATTCGCTCACGTGCCAGGAATTAAGGTAGTTGTCCCCTCAACACCATATGATGCTAAAGGCTTACTTATAACCGCTATAAGAGACGACGACTTCGTAATGTACTTCGAGCACAAGAAGCTGTATCCAATCGAAGGCGAGGTTCCAGACGAGCCGTACACTATTCCATTCGGAGTAGCAGATGTAAAGAGGGAGGGAGATGACGTAACAGTAGTTGCAATGGCATACATGGTTCACGAGGCGATGAAGGCTGCAGACGAGCTGGCAAAGGAGGGCATTAGCGTAGAGATAGTTGATCCGAGAACGCTTGCCCCATTAGACACGGACACCATAGTGAAATCAGTTGAGAAGACTGGAAGACTGGTGGTTGTGGACGAGGACTACATTTACTTCGGTGCGACAGGCGAAATAATAACTAGAGTGGTAGAGAGAGGAGTGGCATTAAAGGCTCCACCAAAGAGAGTTGCAACACCACGTGTACCAATACCATTCAGCCCAACGCTAGAGGACGAAATATTACCAAACAAGGATAAGATAAAGAAGGCAATTAAGGAGACCATGAAATAAATTCTTAAAATAACACAATTTTTTATTTATTGCACTAGTTGACCTCTTTAGATGTTAATAAATTCTCTGAACACGATACTAGCTAAATTATATACCAATGGTATATTAAGTAGGAACTAGAATTCCTTATAGAATTATGAGAATGCTACCAGCACGTTACATTGTGTAGTTATTAGAGGTGCTACTCTTCTAGCGGAATTATTGGAATTCCTCCTTCACGAAGCCATCCTTCTCTCACAATTTCCCTAGTGATAACTGGCACATCCACTACTAGTGGACCATCATCACATAGCATAAGCTCTACTTCATCTCCTTTATTAACATCTATTTCTCTCTCACCGTCGACTGCTACAAGTGAAGGCACATATTCTACAGGAATTCTGTCACCTACTTTAAGTATTCTGAATTCTTCTATGCAGACATCGGTAACTATCCCGGGAGCTATTGGAGCTTTTACTTTCATAATACACTTATCGCTATCCTCACCTACTTTCACATATATTCCATGCTTTCTATCTCTCCTATCTACCACGCTTAATAGTGCCCCTATTGAAGACATTCCTATCCTCGTAGGGTCTCCAACTGTTGCTACAATTTGCCTTATATTCCTAATGCTCCAAAGGGCTTTTGTGCCAGTAAACAGGTGTTGACACACAACAGCATCTATGAGAGCTAGATCAAACGGTATATCATCCCTTAGAACTCTGACAGCTTTAGCCTTGAAGAGTCCTTTACTGGGTTTTCTCTTAGCAACGTATCCAGCTATCATACCTGCCACAGTGCCCTCCATCATATATGGAAAGACATTGTTTGTTCCAGCTGCTAACGGGAGTATTGGTGTATCTCCACAGCCCTTGGCAACAGCCCTATTCGTGCCATCGCCCCCCACTACCACAATACATCCAGCACCCATCTCGTTCATCATTTTTGCAGCCAGCGTTGAGTCGAACGCTGAATACGTGATCCTCATATCTAGGAAGGTTATCTCAGTAGATATCTTGTCCGCTATTCTATCAACTGCGTGGTAACCTATTCCAAGAAAGTCCGGCATAAATACTATTTCATCTACTCCAACAGCATCTGCTCCTAGGACAACCTCTCTAACTAATTGTGCTTTTTGAACATTATTGTATGATATTCCATATGCTGTGAGCCTCCTAATGTCCTCCCCTGCCATGGGGTTAGGGATTATTCCAACGATACTTTTCACTTTGTACACACCCAAAATTCCTAATACTGGTAACAGGGTTATTAACTTATCTTTATTTTGCTTGTATCGACCTTCACAGTTATACCTGCCACAGCTACAACAATGTTACTTGTCTTCGCAAATCTCTCAAGGTACAGTCCTGGAACCTTTAAGCCTCCCTTCACAACCTTGATGATCTTCTTCCCAACAGGTATAGTTTTCTCGATTCTCTCTACATCCACTTTATCCGGCTCAGGACATCCAATAACAACTTCAACAACTATATCATCTATATCTAAATTAAGTATTTCAACAAGTCCACATAGATCTGCCCGATATATAGCGTCTTTAATTGCTCTCTCTGAAGCCTTCGTATAGTCTTCGCCGTGGAGATCAACACCCATACCGAACTCTATAACATACCTCTTTAAAACCATGATTAGCACCACCAACATGCAATCAATATGATAAACGTGCTTATATTTTTTACACCTCTCCTACTACCATACATTAAAGTATGGAAGATCATGGGGGTATGCGGATTTGGGATCCCATAACTGCACTCGTGAAAGCAGTGTATAAACGATAGCACTAAATGTCATTGAGCATTAATTCTTCTACGTGTATATGCAATCCAGAGTGCAACAGGACCTCCAATTTGGAGGTGGGCTAACACATTAAGTTATAAAATTTATTACATCGTATTCCACTACCAGTACTTGGCTGTGATGTGGAATCCGGGATCTTAGAGTATATACGATGCTGAAAGGCATACGCATACTGAGCCCGAAATAAAAGGATCAAATATTTTCGAAAACACATGTAAAATGTGAAGAAAGCATCGGACATCCTCTGGGAGGATGATCATTTAGATTTGAACCATTAATATTAGATATCACAAACCTAGCCATATTCTCCTACTAGATGTAGATAAAGTGAGCAGTGTTCAAGCCCTTTACTCTATAAGTGTCTATTGGGTTTACTGAGTGCTGGACAACTATATTATTGTCTTGTTGGGAAGCCTGGGTATCATGGGCTATGGCAATGAGTTATGTAGCGAATTACATATGGTTGCTAAAAAGTATTCTCGGTGAGAGTTTTCTGCCCCAATGGCGATGGGATCCGCTAGAATATTCAAGATCTTTGGTAAAATACTAACACCACATTAAAGTCGGTTTTTTCTGGTGAAGAAATAAAGGTATTTTAAGTTATTGCTATTGTTTTTGTTTTTCTTAAGTCCTCCTTCCTATCAGCTTTGTTAATGCGTGTTCTGGAACCGGGGTTGTTATCAACATTTCATATATTGGGGGTAGATATCTCATTTTAATGGCTTTAATCCTATTAATTGTCTTCTCAAGCTGGTCTACTTTCATTCCAACCCATAGTTCATCGTCCCATGACTCCGCAACTCCCCTTGCTCCGCCACATGGTAGTGTAAGCCAGGGGGACTTACCTTCCATGACCATTGTTACGATCTCGCATGAAGCATGGCCGTTGAAGTCGGATGAAGTCTTATTGCCTGTTGCATCGAAGTATCCACCTATTAGAAGATATGCTTGTGTGGAATTCGCTATTAGGATTACTCCATCAGGTTCTAAGCCTAGTACTTTAAATGCTTTTAATGGAGCGAATATCGCTGCCTCATATTTCCCCTGCGGCATCGCGTGTATTCCTTCAACAAGCTTCTTGAATATTTCAGGTGTGTATTTGAAAACCTTTATCCATCTTTCAGACAAGTCTTCAGGTGGTAGAGCAAATCCTAGGACGTAATTTCCTACAACACATCCATCAGCATTCTCAGAGTTGACACCTAAAACCATATTGTAGATCCCGGCTAACTTCAATATTTGGCATAATGCTAGCTTCTTACTTAAAATAGTTACCTTGTACTTCTTCAAGTCATCTTTTTTCTCTAGGAATTTGAAACCTACGGGATCGGCTTTAGGTCTAATCAGCTCTATAACATCTTTATGTAATGTTTCTAGATCAACTCCGGAAGAACTCATTGTATCACCAATGATATTGCTTGAGATAATGGTGATATAAGTTTTGCTGTTGGCCTTGACGCTCTGCTCATGATCTGCACGGCTATCTAAATTTATGCGGGCAAGTGGAAATCTTTACTACGGATATAGTCTGCTTAGGATAAAAGCGTAGGGTCACCATCGGGATGCCTCTCCAAGCATAACCATAAAAGGCCATATGAAATAATGGAAGTGGGCATTCGGGGAGAATGTAATAATTTGATATATTGCTCTTACGCTAAAAATGATTTATAAGGGCTCAAGAACAGCTAGGAGTGATACCCCCATTGCTTTAAAACCTAAGTAGTTACGTGGAGTTCTAGGGAAGGCCATTCATTAATGGTGTCTATTGAAGAATTAATGTTTTCGATTTGAAGAAGAACATAAATGGTATTGTACTTTCAGCAAGCTTGCGGGGGTAAAGTTAGCATACACTAAGTCAGCGTCCGCGAACTCCAGTTGACCTTGCTTAGTGTGGGTAACTCAGCTTTTAGCCAAGTGTTCTTCTATTTTAATTTTAAAGCTCGCCGATGTTAGTCTAAGCAGGTTCCATTCAGGAGTAGTATATTTTGCTTTATACAGTGCCCTAGCCAGCTTAAGCTCGTCGCTAGAAGGCATATCGAAGTATGCCTCTGCTCCTAGGAGCTCCTCATACCCTCTAATAAGCGCCTCGACGAGCTCTTTATAGCTAATATCCCTCTCCAAAACATCACATAAGTTTGCAACTCTATACTTTACGCTGCTGATCCGCTTGTCAATAAGCTTTACCTTCGAAACTCTTAGTAGACTAGAGAGTTTAGCTAGGTCTGTTTTAACTAGAAGACAGCCATGCAGGAAATAAGTGTCACCTCTTATTGTCCCAGCAGTCCCAGATACCTTTCTATCGTTTGCAACGATATCATTTATGTTTTCGAGTTTAGGGGATGCGCCAAGGTTTCTTAGAGCATTTAAGGCTCCCTTTAACAGGAAGTTGTAGAGGAAATCTACTCCCCCCTTGACATCTCTCCTCTTCACAGCTATAGCATAGTTCAGGTTTCCTAAATCATGGTATACTGCTCCTCCGCCGGTGAATCTTCGAACAATAGAAGCACCTATTTTCCTAGTCTCAATAAGATTCACTTCTTCCTCTGCAACCTGGAAGTAGCCTATTATGACAGCATTAGCGTTTCTCCAAATCCTTAAAACATCGTCCTCAATCCACCCCCTCTCCCTTGCAATCAGAAATGCCTCCTCAAATGATAGATTCATGTAGGGGTCTTCAGGAGTTTCGAATAGGAGAACTCTTAGCCTACTACCCATGCTTCTACACCCCCTCCAATGCACACTTCATTGCTAAAACAAAGTCTTCAACACTGCATCCTGCAGTCGTAATATTGAGGTCTCTGAACGTTTCCTCCAGTACTCTTCTAATAGAGTCCACGTCAGCCCTCACTCCTTTAAGCTTCTCCTCCAGTAACCATAGAGCATCTTCAGGGTATAGGAAGAAGTCTCCAGTTATTTTAGCTTCCTCGATAACGTCTCCCACGATGGTTAACGACACTCTAATCAAACCCTTTAGGGCCTTCCTCTCACAAACAACTCTCCTAACAGCCAAAATATTCACCTCTAAGTCTCTATGTCATACTTTTCTGATTTAAGTCTCTTAAATAATTAGTGTCATTAATGGGTTATAGAACACAATATTACTCCAAATGAAGTTAGATGAAACTATTTAGTAAAAACTATATCGTTTAGAGACCGAGAAGTTCTCCAGTAGGTTTGAGTCTGAAAAGGTTAGTGTCACAAGGTTCTGGACTAAGCTCTTAGGGCCTCTATGTGTAATTCGTTGTAGTAAGCATAGTAAAGAGATAAATATTTAGCAATGTGAAAACATATCTACAGTAGCTTATAAAGGTGTATAAAATGTCCTGGATAAAGGTTTCCATTAAGGGAAGAGTTGTTGACGAAAAAGGGAATCCAGTAAGCTATGCCATAGTGAAAGTGTCAAAGCGCATAGGACCGCCTTACGAAGTTAGAGCCGAATTAGATGGGAGTTTCCACTCTTGGACTCCTCCATTCACCGCATACGATAAGAAGAAAATAGTTAAAGTAAGCATAAGTAAGCTGGGCTATAAACCGGTTAAACTAGATATAGATGTATCAAAATGTTCTACACTCGAGGAAGTGGACTTAGGCGAAATAGTGCTGGAATCTCTTCCAGAGATTGCCACAATTAAGGGGGTAGTCTTTGACGAGAAAACAGGGAAATCGTTAAGAGATATATTAGTCAAGTTAAAGAAGAACGGTATTTCTCTAGACGAATACGTTACGGGTAATGATGGAATGTTTGCTTTTAAAGTAGTTGAACCGGGGAAATACGAGATTGAGGCCTCAACAACAGAGAGAATAGTTGATATGGAGGCAGGAGGACTATACATGTACTTTGCTGAGAAAATACCCTTAGAGATAAAGAAGGGCGATAAGATAGATCTGAAAATTAAAATGAGAAGAACGTATATTCTAAGAAGTCTAGGATAGTCTAGTGGATCAAATACGTGAAACAAAGTATTATTGTTCAATACGAAATGCGTGAGATTCGAGCTAGGGAAATGCAGAGACCAGATCAAACAATTATTCAACTTTATTCACATCTTACATTAAAGATTAGATCTAACATAATTTCCATAATAAATTATACTGTTAGATCTGGGAGTCGTAGAAGATTGTCATTATGTAGCTATACATGTTATTAGAGTAGACTAAAATTATCATCTCCAAAACCAATGCGAAAATGTGAAAAATTATTATCAAGTCAAGAATGTTCTCTCAAACATTTATTACCCAATTGCTATGCGACGTAGTTACTAAAAATACATTAAAGTAAAATATACGTAATAATTATGTATGTAATATACATAGTTTTGAGCATAAGCCTTGACGTTTTTATTTAAATAGACGCATTTAAGTCTACGTTCTTACTTTTCGAGGTCTCCAAGTAAAAATGATTTGAGCGTAGAAATATTATTACATTATTTTGAATACTTTTTTCTTCTGCTAGAGCTCTATGGAGACATAATTTGTGGCTTTTATATCTACATCTTTAGCTATTTATGGTCTCTAACCTCTTAATGCTATTAAATATGCTGAAGCTACATTTTATACTCCTATTTTCTTGATTAAAAGGAGTACATCTAATGAACTCTACTAGGAGATATTAAAAATATAATGCCGTATTTAAGGAATCTATCAGAGTGAACGGTAAGATATATAAATTAACTACCCTACTCTCTACAACAGGGAAATATGCTCATGCAATCGAATTATCTTGTGACTACTGCTGAAGATTACGATTATCAATATGACGCCATCAATGTGATCAGGTGATATTTTGGGAGAGAGCGCCAGTAAGCTATCGATAATTATACCAGTTTACAGGCTATCTGCCAGAGTCCAGGATACGATAAAAGCTCTGAAAAGACATTTAGATATAGATAAACTGGACTATGAAATTATTGTTGTAGACGATGGGAGTCCTGACGACACTTATGAAAAAGCGCTGGAGGCTGCTGACAAAAACGTCAGAGTCCTACACTATAGAGATAATAGGGGTAAGGGGTACGCGTTACTACATGGTTTTAGACATAGCAGTGGCGACTTGGTAGTGTTCTTCGATGGAGACCTGGATATTCCCGCCCAGCAAGTTCAACTGTTAATTAAGGCCTTAAGGAATATGGATGTTGATGTTGCAATAACCTCGAAGTGGCATAAGCACTCTAAGATTATTGCAACTCCTATGAGGAAGATTTTAAGTAAATTTTTCAACGCCCTAGTTCAAATATCGACAGGAATAAGGTTGAGCGATACTCAAACAGGTGCAAAAATATTTAAAAGAAAGGTTTTAGAGGAGACCGCACCCCTCCTCACTATTAAGAGATACGCGTTTGACGTGGAGTTACTGGTAGCTGTAACTGCTAAGGGTTATAAGATTGCAGAAATACCCTCAATACGGCACATAAAACTTACAGGTAGGTTCAGTTTCAAGGAGATAGTTAAAATGTTCGTAGACTTACTTGCAATAACCTATAGGCATAGAGTGAAGAAACAGTATTCGAGGAAATAGTGCATGGAGACTATGAGGATAGCATGGTTTAACTGGAAGTGTATAAAGCATCCTGAGGCGGGGGGCGCAGAGGTCTTCACCCATGAAGTAGCTAGGAGAATTGCTGGAATGGGTCATGAGGTAACATTAATAACGAGCAGGCCCAAGGGCTTACCACTTAGGGAAGAAGTTGATGGATACACTGTTTTGAGATCCGGGAACAAGTTTACAGTATACTTGAATGCTAAGAAACTATACGAGAAGTACTTGGAGAATAGGGTCGATGTAATAATAGATGAAACGAACACCCTACCGTTTTTCACAATAATATATGTAAGGGAACCAGTTATAGCCTTAATACATCAATTGGCAAGAGAATACTGGTTCCTCGAGACAAAACCTCCTCTCTCCATCATAGGCTACTTAATGGAACCCCAATACTTAAAGCTGTACAAGAATGTGCCAACGGTCACTGTTTCAAATTCAACTAAGGAAGACTTGGAGAGGTTAGGGTTTAAGAAGATACACGTGGTTCCAGAGGGTCTGAGCATTAAACCATTAAACGAGCTACCTGATAAGGAGGAGGATCCGACAATAATATTCTTAGGGAGATTGAGGAAAATTAAGAGGCCAGACCATGTGGTGAAAGCATTTATTGAAGTTGTAAGAGAAGAGCCGCAATCAAAATTATGGATAGTAGGAGACGGCCCCTTAAGAAGGAGGCTCGAGAAAACTGTTGAGAAAAATGGTTTAAGTAGCAATGTTGTCTTCCATGGAAGAGTAGGAGATGAGGAGAAGGTTAGATTGCTCAGAAAAGCCCATGTACTAGTGTTGCCGGGGGTACGTGAGGGATGGGGTTTAGTAGTGATTGAAGCATATTCTCAGGGGACGCCAGCCATAGCATACGATGTACCGGGGCTAAGGGATTCGGTAAGACATTTGAAAACAGGGATTCTCGTGCCTCAAGGCAATATAAGGTTGCTTGCAAAATCTATGATCTATGTTCTCCAAAATAATAAGTTAAGGGAGAAGCTTGCTAGAGAGGCTCTGGAATGGTCAAAACAATTTGACTGGAATAATACAGCAATGGAGTTATTAAAGGTTATTAAAACATACATATAAGATTGTATTTTTAAATCAAGGTGCAACTATTTCACGAAAACCAAATCTTAATCAGTTAATTGATTTAGATCATCCTTCTCGCCTCTTTTCACAATTAAAACTGCTAGTTGAAGAAGTACTCCCAATACTAAATCATAATATGCTACTTCGCTTATTCTATCAGATAAGTTCCCCATACCAATATATAATACCAGTGCTGAGACTAGGAGAAGTACGATGAATGCTATAATGAATAGTTTAGATATATTCTCCAGTAAACTAGCAACTTTCCTATTCAAGAGATCACACCCTCGTACTTAAATAAAGCTATTTCACCCCTAAATACGACGGTATTAAACATAGTGATGTTAAATGTGTTGTACCATGTTGAATTGGGAGTAAAATCAATTAAATAAACCTCATAGCCCTGCCTAGCTAATTTATCTATTATCGGGCAGGGATCACCGAATGCTTCACCATAGACAACGATTTTATCGTTGGGAACGCCTGCTAGAAGCAGGTAACCTAAGAAAACTCTGCTTGTAACAATAATACTCGCATTATTACATGAGCATTTTAGGAAGTGTCTCGAAACATTCAGAGCATCATACGACCAATCCAGGGGGATGGTATTTTGAAGCATGCTTGTAGGCATTGTGTAAAGGAAACCATTAGACGATATTAGTGGAGAGGAGAAGTATGGAAATGGATTTTCAGGATGCATGATGGTGTAACCTGTTGAGAATACAATGGTTATGATGAGTAATACTATTTGAAGTTTTTTCACATTCATTGAAGCATATATCATTAACGGTATGCTGAGGAGTAGGGCAAACCTGAATCCAAACCTTGCTATAAATGACAGTGTGAAACATAGTATTATCCATATATTGAGATCAGGATTAAGACGCCAATTGTGGAGCATCCCGATTATAGTGAATGGGAGAAGGGGGAGGAATATGTATACTATAAATCCTAACATTTCCAGTCCTTGGGGGAAAGGCGGTACTTGCTCGCCGCTTTGAGTGATGGCCATTACTAAGTACTCTGGTATTGAAACGTTCTTCAATACGCTGGAAACGTGTATAATGCTCATCCAGGTGACTAATGTTGCTAGAGCAGGTATTATTGCCATTTTAAGACCTCGGAAATACTTGTACAGTAATATAACTCCTAAAATTACTGGCTCTATTTGATGAGATAAGGCGGTTAGAAACGCCGTAAAACTGGATAATAATGTCGCATATTTTCCGCTCTTATTTACCAGCCATAATGTTATCATCATTAATCCTAGTCCAAGAACATTTCTATGAAGATCCCATGATATCCTGAGGACAGTAAAGTAGAAGCTTGCTGTAATAGAGAATAGCAGAGATTCAAGACCATCTTTGAAAAAAGTTGTAGCCCATAGATAGAGAGACAATCCTAGGAAACCTTGTAGAACAATTGCAACAATTTTAAGTGTCATTATAGGATTGACTATAATGCTGTTTAGCGAGTAGATGATCATATAGTAAAGTGGGGGAGTTGCATATAATTGTAAAGGACTCCACTTAGTGTAGCCTGTAAGAAATGGTAAATAATATGCCATTGTGTCAAATCCTATCGTGAAGGGGAAGGAATATAATTCCAAAGCGAGCCTGAAAGAATATGGAATTAGAAAAGATAAGACTAAAGCTACTGTTTTATTCAACTTTAATGTGCCTCCTAGTATGAGGTGTCTTATTCCACCTATATGGGCACACAAGCAACTCTATTAGCGCTCTCCATGCAGCTAAAGCATTCACGGCAGCTAGCAATGGTATGTAGCGTCCATTACTCGATGAAGAGGGGTTCGAAGACAGTTTCATCATCAAAATGTACGAAAATATAGAAAAGATCATTGGTGCAACGAGTAGTTGGGCATCTACTCCCATAGAAAAAAGTGGTAGAAGAAACCAAGTCTGAGCTATAATACCGGCTAGCGGGAGAAGCATGGTGGTTATCATCACTAAACCGCTTCGTGGAAGAGCTCTAATAGCGCTTGGAAAAGCAAGGAGTGCTCCCCTAATCCACCTTGCTCTTTGAGCTACAAGGGCTTTCAACTCAGAAACCGCTTGAGTTACTGCTGGCGGATTAGCCATTATAATATTATAACCTCTCCTAGCAAGCTTGAAAGTTAAGTCTAAGTCCTCTGTTGGAGACTTGGAATCCCAGCCACCTATTTCATCTAACACGCTCTTCCTAATATAGTAGGCTGAACCAGCTATTGCAGGTAATCCCGTTAATTCGGCAATTGTCGGCTCTATGTGCATATACCACACATAGAACTCTGCATCTTGGGCTTTAGTTAGAGAGTTTTCATGGGGATTGCATAGTACTCTCGTGAACTGTACGGCAGCCACATTGTCATCCGAAAGTATGCGAACAGCTATTAAAGGATGCTCCGGGTGGGGCTGATCCTCTGCATCATAAACAGCAACAATACTCCCTCTCACCTTCTTTAGTGCCTGGTTTAACGCAGCGGGCTTAGTTTTAACACCGCTCTCATTATAAACCACCTCCATGACTAAACCTCGATACCTTACCAATAAAGGTAAACCGTTCTCTTCAATCAATACCTCTGCCGCTTCCTTCAAAGCTTTAATGGTCTCATCATCGTCAGGTTCAAGCGCCAATATTACTTGCAGCTTATTCATAGGATAATTCAACTTGTGAAGAGAATCGAAAAGTTGGGATATAAGCTGTCCCTCTCTATATGTGGGAATCAAAATTGAGATCAAAGGCATCTCATTTGGGCAATTACAGCGGATTCCTGTCAAGTTTAAAGGTTTGAACTTGCTGACCAAAGCATATAATAAGACTATGATTTGAAGAAGCAGTATTACTGAGACGACAATAGAAGATATTGTGATATAAGACTCTAAAATCGTCGGCATAGAGTTACCACCATCAGCACCGATGCGATGTTGTTTGAGGATTAACTTGTACATAGTACTAATAAAAATTTCCTACAAAAATTTAAGGGCACATAGACTATTAAATCTATTCTTTTGAACAATAGAACTAATGAATTCATTTAATCCCCCATTTCACTAGACTCCACCAGCATATTGTTCAGAACTCTTCCATACTATATAAAAATAATTATGTTTTTTCACTCCCAAACTTAAGTGATATAAAGAGCTTTAACAATCACCACGTCCCTAAAATTTTTAACCCTAATTTCACCAACCAAATTCCTCTGAGGATACTAATACTTATAGAGGAGATATGATCCAGTGAACTTGGGATAAATCTTGGTAACTGTGTCAATAATTATTCCAACAAAGAACTCTGAGAAAACCCTACCAACACTATTCAAGAGCTTAAAAAAACAGTCTTTCAAAGACTTTGAAGTTCTCGTTATAGACGGGTTTTCTAGAGATAAAACAGTTAGCATAGCTAAAGATAATGGTGCAAGAGTGTACACTGTTGAAGGTGAAAGAAGCGTTCAGAAAAACTTTGGTGCATTAAAGGCAAAAGGCAAATACCTATACTTCATAGACTCAGACTTCTACCTCCACTCCAAAACATTAGAGGAATGTGTAAATATTGTTGAGAGAAACCATGATGCTGTAGTAGTCCTTAATATAAGTGATCCAAGACCAAGCACTGTTGCTAAAATAAGATTTTTTGAAAGACTATCCTACTACATGAGCAACATCTACGAGGCAGCTAGATTCATAAAAAAAGAAGCATTTTTTAAGGCTGGGGGATTTGCGGAGGGACTATATGCAAACGAAGACTACGACCTACACTTAAAACTCAAAAGAATGGGGGCGAAAATTGGCCATACTCATGAAAGCTTCGAAATACACTTAGGAGAGCCGACGTCGATTAGAGAAGTAATATTAAAATCTATGTATTATGGTAGGAATATTAAGCAATATTTTAAGAGAAACCCGATAATAAGCCACATTTCACCAATAAGGTTCACATATTTCAAAAAAGAGTTCGTGGCATATGCAGTAAGAAAATACCCGCAATCCATAATATTGATCATCTTATTAAAAATTGTCCAGTTCATGGCAGGCTTAATAGGATTAATGTTTAAAATAAGGTTACCATTATATAATTAGCTTGGTTTGCAGAACTTTTATACTTCAAAGTTTGAAGTAATTGTCAAACTTTTGCAGCGCTCTTAACTTGGTTTAATGTTATGCTTTCACACCTCTTAGGCATTAGAGAATATTCTCAATACCGTATACACCTAGCGATAGTGGGCAGAAACATTAAACTGTAGCTTTTCGTATTCTTTTATATTGTTTTGCTCTGGGCGATATGCTTATAGTTTGCCACGTCAACGATTTTCGTGGACGTGTGGGTGATGGGAGCTGTGCTCCAAGCCCCGTGGAGGCTAAAAATCCCTTAGATGGGAGCCCCGTGCCGTTGGGCTCGACAGCCACCCATGACCCCATAGGGATATCTAAATCCCCATGGGCGAGGCAGGAACCGATGAAGCCATGTCACAATAAAACAAAAACACATAGAG
>JAPDJV010000018.1 GCA_029258925.1 Thermoproteota archaeon
CCCCTCGGGAACCCAGCGGTCACCAATAAACTCTTAGAGCTTAGGAGTTTATAGGTCTTACGAACTTCTCCAAAGGCATGAAAGACATACTATGATACAGAAAGATATAATCTAACATTTCTGCCCCATACATAAAGTAATTGCCACTTCTATAATGGGAATATCTTTTGGAGCTATAGCTGCAAGTATTGGACATATCCAGACAATAGGTTTCAACACTAATGTAGCCCTCCTAACAATAGTGGGATGTATTGTTGGATCTCAAATAGGACCAAGATTGCTACATGGAGTTGAGGCGAGAATATTGAAATTGTACGTTTCACTATTCCTTTCAACAATGGGTTTATACATGTTACTTAGAGAATTTCTTAAACTGCTCACAGGCATCTAGCTTCAGCTGCAATGAGAAATCGTATAAAACTATGTTATGAGGAGTTGCGGAAAATTTTGAGTCCTATAATAATCTTAATTCGGTGGAGTATTTTGAGTAACATATTTTTAATTGCATTTAGACTCATATTATTGTTAACTAAATGAGACCTGCTTTAACATTTCTGCAAGGTAGATTATCCTAGCTGAGGATCCAGCCACATAACTCTGTCAGCCGATCGTCTTCTCCAGTAAGTTATGTGAAGTGGTCTAGACGCTTTCTTTACCTATTGAAGCTTTCATCAAAGTTTAAAATAAGCTTACTTTAAATCACCTAATACCTATTGATGTAATGATGTGTGGATAGCTAATAAAACTGATGCTTGTGGGAATCTTGGCCCTCTTCTCTTCAATAATTTTATTACATACTTGTTTTTAAATGATTTTCCATAACGAATCCTTTATATTAATGAAGAATAATATCATTATTGGGGGGTTTGACCACTTTTCTCTCAAGTAGTTCTAGCAAAAAGCAAATTAATTATCGAGGCATCTAACATTACGGTTAGAGACATTAATATGATTATCAAGAGAAATGTTTCTGGGAACGCTATGGTCATTGTAAGAAATGTAGACCACATTAATGGCTTAGCTTCGGGTTTAAAGAAGGGTACAATAGTCATTGAAGGGAATACAGGAGACTGTCTTGGAATGCTTAACAATGGAGTCAATATAAGGGTGAGAGGCGATGTGGGAGACTATTTAGGAGACGGCATGTGGAGTGGTGAAATCATTGTTGAAGGTAATGCTGGGTATGGGGTTGGCGTCTACGCTCACGGGGGTAGAATAGTGATTTATGGGTCGGCGGGCGACGGACTTGGTCAATTATTGAAGGGTGCAACAATCGTGGTTCGAGGGAATGAAGGAGACAATGCCGGCTTCTGCATGGTTTCTGGGAGAATAGTAATTGTGGGAAACGCTGGAAGTGATTTGGGGAACTGGATTATAGGAGACTCAATATATATTGGAGGAGACTATGAGAGTTTGGGTAATAATGCTAGAGTTGAGAACTCTCAGGAAATGACTCAGCATTTCTTCAATCAATATTAAGCGAATACAATATTGAAGCATATCCGGAAATTTCAGGAAAATAATTTCCATAACAGCAAGACCCTTCTACAAGTAAGTGGTGGGGTTGAAATGGAGAGTGAAGTAGGTTTATGGAGAAAACTTTACGCTAAAATAACTACTAGAAGATACTCTGAAAACCTTTACAAGCAGTCTTTAGATGAAATCAGGTATAAGGCTATAACGGGGAGATACGTTGTCAGAGGATTCGGATATTCTGGCAGGCTTCCTCACTTCGACGATCTACTATTAGTCCCTGCACATCTTGCTCCACCAACCCCATTGGACTCATATAGGGAGAAGGTCGATGTAACTGTTAGCATAGGCAAAGGTATGGTCGAGAAACCTGTTTTTCTCAACACCCCTATAATGATAGGGGCAATGAGTTATGGAGCCACTAGCAGGGAATTCAAGTTAGCGTGTGCTAAGGCAGCCAATGAAACTGGAACTGCAAGCAACACTGGTGAGGGAGGTATGATGACGACTAGGCTACCCGACGGCACAGTAGAGTGGACGGAATACGAGTATACTAAACCAAACGGGTACCTCGTAGTCCAATTCGCGTCTGGTAGATGGGGTGTAAGTGTAGACTATCTTCTCCACAGCGACATGATAGAAGTTAAGTTCGGGCAAGGAGCAAAACCGGGTATGGAAGGCCACCTACTAGCTGAGAAGGTTACAAAGAAAATAGCTGAAACAAGAGGCATGCCCGAGGGAACAGACTGTTTAAGTCCGGCTAGACACCTAGATATTAGGTGTCTAGACGATTAAAAGAATATCATAAGAATTCTTAGAGACATTATTGGATATGAGAAACCTATTGGCATAAAGTTTGGGCCCGGGAGAGTCTATAAAGATGTGTTGATGGCCACTAAGTGCGACGTGGATTTCGTTGCAGTCGACGGAAAATATGGTGGAACTGGTGCAAGCCCTGACCATGCAATACAGAATATGAGTCTCCCAACAATTGCGGCAATATCAATGGCCGACAAGGCTCTTCGGGATGCTGGTGTAAGAGAACAGGTTACCCTAATAGCTCTAGGTGGATTCAGGGATGGAGACGGCGCTAAGGCGTTGGCTTTAAGGTGCAGACGCGGTAGCAATGATCACAGCAATAGAGATTGCAGCAGGATGCATCATGTGCGGATTATGCTCAACTGGCGCCTGCCCTGTGGGGATATGTACTCAGAGACCCGAGCTTAGAAGTAAATTGGAAGGAGGTAGGAGTGTGGACCAGACAGCGAAGTAGATTTCGAATTTCATTAAAGCCGTCACAAAGGAAGTTATCCAGCTCACAGCTGCGGTTGGAAGGAAAAGTATTAGGGAGCTGTGTAAAGATGATTTAAGAGCAATAAGCATTGAAGCCTCTATTATGACAGGCGTGAAAGTTGCAGGGATAATTTAAATTTACATTGAACCAAAGACGGCAAATAACGGCATTGTTCAGATAACACGAGAACATCGTTTTTCTGAGATGAGATGCTAAGTCGTCCTCAGGCATCAAGACTCTTCCTGTGTTACTTATATTTCATGTCTTTATTCAGGAGTGCGATAGTACATACAATGGCTGTCACTATCATGATTAGTCCAACGTCCTCTCTAAGGTCTCTACTACTTGAGACTACAATACTTCCTGTGATCTCTCCCCCCACGAATGACTTTCCTCTTAGTACTATTCGGGCTCCGCGTAGTTGTTTTAGTGATGGGGTGGTCGATGCGTCTACGTACATAATGACAGTGTTATTATCAGGGTCTACAATGTACTTTGTCACCTTAACCCATTTAAATCCATTCCACCATAAGGGTCTTATTGTCTTCTCATTAACATAGCGTGCTTCAAAATCATAATATTTTATCTTTACTTCAATCATTTCTATCGAGTAAGGATTGGATATGTAAAGGTCTAGCGATCTAACATCGCTAGACAGTGGTCTAGGGGATTCACCAATTTGGACAATAGTTCTTGCTGGCTGAAGAATCTTCGAGCGGACTATGACTCTTATATCAGAGTAGTTTTCTTCGTAGAAGCCCGGTGTCCCATAATATTTTACGTATGCTTTCTCTACTGATCGGCCCTCTGGAATGTATATCTCGACGCGCAGGCTGGAGCCGATATTGCCGTACACGTCTATAGGCCTTATAATTATGTTGTGAACCCCGGTTGCTGTAATATTGTATGATATTTCGTTGTTGGACAACTTCTCCCAGGGGGAGGAGTCTATTGAAACCATGTAGTCTACGGAGGCGTTGAACGGTGGATCAATTGTTCTAGGCCATTTTAACGATATGATCCACCTCTCCCTCTCCTGTAATATATTAGCAGTAGCACTTGGCGGGGTAATGGGTGGAGAAGCGTCTAGCAACCATTTAACAATATCTAATAATAATTGATTACATATTTCTTCAGGTAAGTAGCTCATGGGGAAGGCTATGTAGACTGTTTTCCCGTTATAGTATATGGTTTTATCAAAGACTTTGCTGAAATGCATAGAACCATTATATGCTATTATGGCAGATAGTCCACTACTATAATTAACTATACTTACTCCCCCGTTTGCGGGGACAACGCCATCTGGGCATGGAGGTAGTTTGGTGAGAGCGAAGTGTTGTGGAAGAGATCTTGCTATTGGATGGTTTGGACATGCTACAATTAAGTCTCGATTCATAGTGTTACCTGTAATCCATTTAGCGCGACAAACATATCTATAGAATTCATCCTCCTTATGATCCCATCCAATATCCTCTCCTTCTATGAGTACTCCACCATATGATAGCCCGACATATCTCATTAATACACGTGTGTCCTCGGGGTCAACTGCGCCAGAGTGGACAAGGCTTGTCGACCATATTACAGCTGGGAAGTCCCCGCTAAGTATTGGGTGTAATGGTATTCCTTGAGATCTCTTAGACCATTCTCTTATGATAATTCCTTCTGTTCCATTAATTGATGTGAAGATAGATCTTCTAATAGAGTCTACGAAGAAGCCATTATCATCGTCTAGTACTAGGAGAACTTGCAGAGGATAATGGCCAAATTCTGGTGTGATCTTGAAGTCTAGGAGCGTGCTGTTCTCTACATGGATCATTTTACTCACATAACAATAATATCCATCCTTAGATCCTATTATATACACGTAAGTATTGTTCTCTACTAGAAGACTATAATGTCCATCATTGTCCGTAATATTCCACCAATACGTTTTGCCTGTGCGAGCATCCACCGCATATACGTTCACTCCTCTGATGGGGGCTCCCGATAATACATTAGTTACACGACCACTTATTTCAACGTACTCTGGAATATCGAGTTTGAAGACTATCTTATAGTCTTCGCAGACGGAGTTATTGTATTTGAAGGGTATTTCGCCAATAAATGAGCCTCTTAAGTGAATATTGGTTGTATTGATAGTGAATGCAACTGTCCTGGAGGAGCAGGGAGGTATGGTTAGTTGTGTGGTATTAGCTTTAAGCCAGGGACATATTTTCCAGCAGTTTTCCTTTAATAAAATTCGAGGAGAACCTATGGATAAAACGTACGTGCACGATTTATTATAGTTCTTAAATTTAACTATAATAGTCTTAATTTCTCCGGGAGAAAGTGATTCATAGTCCAGAAATGTCTGAGAGGGTATTATATCTAAGTCGAGCATGTTTTCCATTCTTTCTCTACTTATAGTTGAGATAACTATCGTTTCATTAAACATGCCTATTATTCTTGAAATTTTATAATGTTCTTTGAGGTCAATTAATGATAAGGTTAAAGCATTCTTCATAGCCTCTAAATCCCAGTTGGGATGGTAGGCAAGCAAGTTAGTTATTGTATTTACTAGGAGCTGTATTCTTGAAGTATTTACATTAAAGTATCCACTTGTAAAGTGATTATTGGAGTTTATAGTGTTTTCAGGGACAACTTCTAATAATGCTATGAAGTTTTTGTGTGATGATGTTTTGCGAATAAGTAGATTTATTGGGGACTCTTCTTCAACGAGGCTTTCCGGAATTCTTAAAACTAAAATATAGAATTCTTCTTCCTCATCTAGCCTCAACTTCATAGAATAGTCTTCTATTTCATCTAATATATTGCTTAGGAAAACTCGTGTTGAATTCTTAGGTGAATTATTCGTACTTAACATTATTACGTCTACATGTACCGTGAAACGTGTAGCAAGCATGGTGTTGTGAGACTTAACTATTGTTCCTTGGCTAACAACATTATCTAGCCATATTCTTTCAACAGCACTTTCATCTGCGAGTTCCCATAAGAGTTTCACGTAGTTGCTTAGCGGAACTCTCAAGTATATTATTGGAACGATACGGTACTCTTTCACTATAGTAACATTATTATTGAGTAATATTGCATTTAGTTTTCTCAGACTATTGACCGTGTTAAAGTCGTCACGTACTTTTACTAAAAGACCTATGCTCTCTCCAACTATACTCCTCTCAATAAGAGTGTGGTTTAATAGAGATTTGCTTACTTTAATGAGGATACCGTTAACATATTCCAGCATGTCAATATTCGCTACATTATAGTTTCCACTATTTACGGAGAACGCTCTAACGTGGCTATTCCATAAAGCTGATAATCCTTCATATTGACTGGACGCTGTTTGTATTGGGGAAGCTGCTCCTAGAAATGCTATTACTAATAATATTACTAATGCTATCGCTCGCATCCTCATGCATCATAGCCCCCCTTATCCAAGTATTCCGCTAACCTTTGGATTTTTAATCTCTTCATTAACCGGGTTATAAATGTGTGAACCCGGATGCTATGTATTAATTTAAATAGTTAAATAGATATTAATGGGGCAGAGAAGAATAAGAGAATAGGGGATTCTATATTGAAGAGGAAGAATATCCTAGTAATTGTATTGCTCTTCTCGGTTTTAATAATGCTGTCATATATTTGGCCTAGAGGAAACGTTCATGAGAGCAATGAGCTTAGGGCAATTATTGTTGATGGGTTGGCTGACGAGATTCCGAATGAAAGACTAATAAATTATACTAAGAACACTCTGGAAAGTCTAGGGTTCAAGGTAGATGTAGTGTCTGGGACTAATGTAACTGTTGAGACTTACAGGAGTATCCTTAGAGGAGAATACGATGTTCTCATATTTAGAGTTCATGGGGGATATTATGGTGAGGAAGATAGAGTTCTTGTGGGACTATTCACAAGCGAACCATATGATCCAAATAAGTATAGAGATGAACAAATGCTCAGACTTGTAGCCGTTGGTAGACCGTTCATAAACCCTGAGAAACTGGTATTCGCTGTATCACCTCAATTCATTGAGGCTTACTGTAGGAACTTAGATGGCTCTATTGTAATGGTCTTCAGCTGTTTCAGCTTATATGGAGATAGCATGGCTAAAGCTTTTGTAGGTAAAGGCGCCTCCGTTTATATTGGATGGATGGGGCCAGTAGATAGTACATTAAACGATGAGGCTATGGAAAAAATGGTATACTACTTGTTCTCCACGAAGCTCAGCGTCAACGATGCTGTTTCAAGAACTATTGAGGACTGCATGCAGACTTTTCACGATAAAATACCGCTACTATACTATCCTTCATCTGCAGGAGACTACAATATAGATAATATTATAAAGAAATAATCTACAAAATGTTTCCCACAGGCTTTTTGATTTCATGTTATTCTAGTTGAGAGATCAATTATAATGTCTTTTAGGACGGCTAATTCGGATATGAGGAGAGCCGACTCATTTAAATTCTCCGACTCGATGCTGGATATAAGAATTAGCATTTTGCACATGTACTCCTCCACCCTCTCCTCGTAGGATGTTATAAAAGATATTACCTCTTCCTCCTGTAAATCCGACTTCTTCGCATCTAAGATCTTCACCGTAACATTTAGTTTTCTAATATACCCCCTACACGAATCCAACAGTTCTCTCACTATGCCACTAGAGTTCCCATATTTGGAGAAATCATAGGCCAAGTAAACGCAAACATAGGAGGATTCAACGTACCCGGTCGACAACCCCACCTGATAGCTTAGCATAGACTTAATTTTATATACAGACAACTCCCTCTTACAAGTGTTAACCTCTGCTTGCATTCTATTTACTTCGCTAACGGGATAAATAATATAGAAACCGATTATGGGGGCAGCGAAGTAGAAGAATAATACTATTGAAACTGGAATAATTACCATTAATATCAATATCAGCTTCTTCCTCGAATACATAAGAGACACCCTGTACCAGTTGAATTTAGGGAAGTAGAATTCTCTTAAAAAAGTTTTTATTTTAAAAGATTAAAAAAGGGTTTTCATTATTATTAAATACTATTTACGGATCGCAGTGTACTCTCGTGACGTCGAACGTCGGAAGCTTCTCGCCCCACCATGGCCATCCAATGACTTTCTTGAATACTGGCACGTCTCCACCTGGATAGGTGTACACACCTATGTATGGTGGAATACCGACATCCTTCCAGTCGTACGTGCCGGCATTAACAGCATCCAGTGTATCAAGGTCTGGCAACGGTGGTGATGGCGGCAGTGGTGGTATGCCTTTTCCTTTGCCGAAGGCAAGTTCGTACTCCAGCTTGAATTCTGTTATTGTTCCGAGAGCGTACTCTATTTCGAAGCTCACCGGCTCTCTGTAGTCGCTTGTGTAGGTTATATGGACTATTAATGCCACAACACCCTCAGGTAGCCAGCCTCCGAAGTGCCCTAGGTAGTATGATGCCCATATTGCACCCCAGAAGCTGTCCCTAGCATTCCAACCCCAGATGTTGTAACCTAGCGTGCCGTTCACGTCTCTTGTAATAGTTACCACAAAGTAGTCTTCTGTAACACCTTTATCTAAGGCAACATTCCACGTGGTTAATGGGAATATGTCTAAGCTGTCTGCTGCAATATCACTTGTCGGAGTTACGCCGACAACTGTTCCATCCTTTATGAGAGTGTAGTAGTTGTCTATTACTCCTTCTCTGAATATTGCGAACGCGAAGTCGTTGAAGTACCTGGTTACCTGGTTGGCTTTAGGTCCAGCAATGTTTATGAGACCAGTTGCACTGTAGTTGGTGTTCGGATATCTAAACACCTTTTGCTCCATGAACTGGCCTTGCTTATCGTACTTTATCGCCCACACTATTCTCTCATATAGCTGGTTTATTGATGGATAGAAGTATTTAAGCACCCAGTAGTAGTTCGCACCAGTTGGATGGATCTCCCAAGGTGCTGAGAATCCTCCAGCTATTGGCTGCTTCGGCACAGCCTGTACATCGTCGTATACTCCGAATGCGAAGTTCATTAATCCGTATATCCTCTTGAATCCGTCAATCTCCTCGTATACGTTTCCAGTACTGTCATTGTATAGTGCGAATGGCATACTCCTCCTAGTTCTAGCGTCGTAGAGATCCATTAATAGCATTGGCTGAGATATCGGGAAGAAGTGCGGCCCTGACAGTGAAGCAGAGCCAGCAGTGTCCTCCGGTGGCGCTCTGTAGCCTAAGACCATGTACTTGAACGTTTTCTGGTCTACATCGTTGAGATCATCTGGAGTAAATACTTCGTGCCAGAAGTATAATACTTCTAAACCTGGAGAGTTGACCTTGAATAGTTTCCCAGCAATTGTTGTGTCATTGTAGTCCCAAGTACCCTTGTATAAGATGGTCTGCGCCTGTGTTGGCTCCTCCCAGTTAATCTTTATTGGTGGATTGATCACTATATCGAGGTCACATTTGTCTACCATGCCGATTACTTCAACAAATCTTATTTGCTGAGTTATGGGCACGTAGACGAATGGGGACTCGGCTGATGGATCCTGGACGTTGCTTCCATCTCTTAGTGCGTCCAGGAGAGCATCTATCTTAGCACTTACACCCCTCCTGAAGTACCACTGGACAATCATGAATATTACACTTGGCTCACCCGGATAACCATTCCCAACTGGTATGTCTGCAACAGCTGTCCCTACAGGTAGGACACCGTCCTTGGGATCGTCAAATGTTGCTCCTGATGTTTTCTTAGCTGGATCGGTAACTCTTGAGGGTTTGGGATTCATTTCACTAACATTGTAGACAGTGAACTCTGTCACGTTCGGCCAGAACATCTTGAAGACTACGTATTGATCCTCTGTTGGAACACCCTGATCTGGATCACCATCATTGTAAGCTACCATTAAGTCAGTCTTATTCCAGTGGAGTATCGGGTACTGGTAGACGCTTTCAGCGAAGTTGTGGTAGTAGTGTACGTATGAATCCAGCTTATTGTTGATTGCAGCAGCGATGTCAAGTTTCTCCCTGTTGGAGAATGATATTTCAAGTATTTTCTGAACTTCTTGTGGGTTCAGAAGTATCTTGATGTCCTTCAATACTATTGCATACTTCTTGACCTTATTAAATATAACTGTGAATATCACACTTGCAACTGGGTCTATCTCGTCATCAACATCGTCGCCATCTAAATCTACGTGGTCGTAGATAGTTACGTTCGTTCTCACCACGGCTAGTCTTGCACTCTCATATAGCACTTTGATTCCATTAGCCTCCATGCTACCTTCTTGAACAGCATAGTCGTCACTCCACCATGTGGGAACATATACACCCGAGAATGAATCATACCAGAATGCCCATTTACCTAGGACCTTCCTACCAGCTCCAGCACTTATTCCGTCTCCGCTGACAGCCCATGCGAGGATCTCTCTGGTATTGTTGGTCTCAGAGGGGGCGAAGCCCCTGACGTACTTTATGTAGAGTACCCATCCACTGAATAGGTTCTTTGCATCTCCAGCTGCCCAGCTTGCAATGCTCTCCGAGGTATCCATTTCAGCATCGTCTGCGCCATAGGCCAGTCCAGCTCTAATCGAGTCATTGACTACTACGAACTCGCCGTACTCAGTTAATCCTAGTCTAAGGCTCTTCCAGACCTCCTGGAACAAGTATTCCTTGCATTCTTCGAATGCCTCCACCGGGCTTTCGCCAGCCCACCTGTACATCTTGTACGAGTATTGCCATGGGCTGTACCTGTCAGAGTTAAGAGTACCCTTCAATACGACGAAGTCAGTATCACCTGGAACGCTGTTGAATCCAGGCACGAAGGCGCTTGCGGGAACGGCCATTGCAACTATTGGCATTACCATTGCTACGATGAATAATATTGCTAATAACGATTTTTTATTCATAAGGCTCACCATACTAATATAGAATGGCATGAACCTTATTAAAAAGCCTTTCGGTTAATAGAGCACAATGGTAATACTAGTACTCTATTATAATTAACGGAACTGTGAAAAATATAGTAAAAGATTGAAGAATAAAACGGCAGTAATAACAAGCATACTGACCCAAATTTTCCACTAAATCATTAAGTGAATGGCCATTATATAAATAATTGTATAACAATGTGGAATATGAAAATGTATACAGTCATTTAAGATTGTTGCAATAGAAGCGATGGAAATATGCTACGTCAATAGATGCATTGCTTTATTCTCAAGCATTTTATTCTATGGCAAGTAGAAATTGACACGGGGGTACTAAGGGATTTAATTTCAAGCTGGAAAGATTTTTACATTGAAGCAAATCTATTCATTACTAGAACTAGGTGTAGTAGTATATGATGATGGCTTTTTCAGGCAATGATGGAGCAGGCAAATCGACTGTGGCCCATTCACTCTATAATCTCCTTAGATTGTGTGGGGTAAATGTTGAATATCACGAGGAGTTTAAACACTTCATCTTGCAGTATGTTTCGAAAATTATGAAAAAGAGGGTGGAGTACGAACGTAGGATTTTAAAGAGAATCCCGTACCGGAAAGGTTCTTCATTAAAATATAGGTTATGGGCTATTGCGGTTCTAATAGACTCTATGCTTGAGAGAGAGTTTTCCAGAATATTCAGAAAAGAAGGCCTCACGATATTGGATAGATGCATCATTGATCATTTAGCGAGTTTCGAGTACATTGGATGTCTCACTAATCTTACACGCAAGCTTTTCATTAACGCGCCGAGACCAGACTTGGTAATAGTTTTGGATGCTCCGCCTAAACTCATGTATGAAAGAAAGAAGAACACTCACAATTTTCCATATCGTTTCTACGTAATCCAGCAAAAGCGTTATTATGAACTCGCTAAATACCTATCTCTTCCACTTATAAATACCAGTAAACCTATCAATGAGACTCTTGAAGAAGTAGTTCACATTTTAGTCAAAAGTATTTCAAAAAGACCGGAAAACCTGGTTCTCCATGTCCTAAGCGACCCACTTGGCAAGTCGGATTTTAAGTTAATTGATGAAGTTGATTTTAGGAAACCAGACTACATGTACTTGCTCGTAGAGGCTTCAAGAAACAACGTGGAACTTCAATTTTTCAAGAAAATCCTCAACTACGATATACCTAGCAAGTGGTCTCGTACACTAGAGGAAATAATATCGACACTTATCCAAATTAATTCAAAAATTGTCAATAGATTAATCGATGTAGTAGAGCTGTTAGAAAAAAATGGGATAAATTACTGTATTTTTAAAACTTTCCCTATATTCGAGTCGGTGCCTAGAGATATTGATATAATCGTAGATAATTATAAAGATGCTATTAAACTGCTAAAAAATAAGGGATATGTCATCACCAAATCCCATATTAGGCAGAAGGAAGTAAGCTTGGTGAAGGAGGGCGTAGAGTTCGATATCCACTGGGATATAGGCTGGAATGGAGAGTCTGTAGTGGACATCAGAGAATTATTCAAAAACATGACGATAACCGAGATAGATGGTTATCCTATAAATGTGCCTAATAGTAACTATGAATTACTCCTTGTAATGGCTCATGCAGTTTTACAGCATCATTATTTGACACTGGGTGAATTACACTACATCAGGTCGATAATATATTACAATAACATTTACTGGAGAAAAATATTTCATCATGCTTTGGAGCAGGATTGGATGCATGGATTGATGAAGGCTTTAGGAATAATAAAGCTAAAGGACCTCTTTTATTATTCCGGTGAATTATTTGACAGAATTCCTGTAGTGAAAAACTTGGGTATAAACATTATGGAGATAGAGGATCCTGTGTCATGGATCACCCATTTTAACTATAAGCCTCTTAATAGTGTAAAAGACTTCATTAAAAGCTCTTCAACGGCTTATAGATATTATCGTTGGAGGATTACGAGAAAGCTACCATTCAATGAGCCATCCCCACACGTATTAAGATTATTAAGTAAATACAGATGAATATAATATTTAAGACGTAGTCTATAAAAACTACGTTAAAAATGTTCTCGTGGTAAATAATGATCTAAAACTATAACCATAATCACTTAAATTTTGCCTAGTCAAATTATGGAATTGATATCCCCCATTTAAGAGAGGAAGTGACCAGCACATGACAATAAACAGCATTAGGAAGATTATTTTTCCTAGTATTCTCAAAGATAGACGCCGAGTGTTGTATGATGTAATTCTTTTAACCATATACATTGTCATACTCTTAACGTTATTACATAACTTAGATTACTCAAAAATGTGGGCATTCGGTGATTTAAACGCATTCCCTATAGATAAGTCAGTAATCTATGAGTGGATTAATTATTGCTGGCGTGATGAAGGACTAGGTTTTCCAAATTATCCAGCTCACAATTACTACTTGATCATTTTGATGTTGATAAGTGTTTTCGGCAGTTTATTAGCCCAGAAAATCCTAGTCATCCTAACCTTCATTGTAGCCTACTTCAGTCTGTACTATTTTCTGAGAACCCTTAAAATAGCGCCTATGATTTCATTTTTAGGAGGATTATTTTACTCAATAAATCCTATTACCATTGCGGTTTTTGTGGGTGGAGGAGTTGGAGAGCTAATGACTTACGGTGTATTTCCACTAATTATATTATATTTGTTTAAGTTGGTTAGAGAAGAAAAATTTCAGTTAAAATATATTTTCATTATTAGCATTATCACGATTTTTATATGGAATTTATATGTGACGTTCTGGTACGGATTATTTACGTGTTTGGGATTCCTCTTAGTTGCAAGTCGGGGTAATATTAAGAGGTTGCTAAGAATAATCCCCGTTGCCCTTATGTTTCTCATACTTTTCTCTCCTTCCTTCCTAAACTTAACATTCTATGCAAGAGGGATATCTGAAGAAAAAGTCTCTTTCACATCCACTACCAAATATAATTATGCTGATGCGTCTATCTTGAATTTAGTTAGGTTAGCTGGAAATAAAGGTTCGGCTCAGGCAAAGGAGTTCCTAGGATATAATGATTTAAATTCGTACACTGTCCTAGGATATTTCTTCTCCATAATAGCCTTCATAGGATTAATTTACGGTAACACAATGAAATCTTCAAACAGGAAAGAAGAGCAATATTGGATCTACTTAATTGCTCTCCTTCAGTATTTGGGAGTATTAGCATTCATACTTATCCTAAGAAAATATCCCTATATGGTAGACTTAAATCCCATATTTTCTTCTCTCCGTAATCCAATAAAACTAATGTACCCTCTAGGATTTTTATTCATATTAATACTCTCACATAGCTTAAACTTTATGTTAAATGGTAAAAAGTGGTATTTTAAAGCCTCAATACTTCTATGTCTGACAATCCTAATATTATTGTATAATTATCCAGCTCTCAGCGATGGTACTTTGGGATTAGAGAAAATTCGTGGAAGACAGTATATAGTAGAAGACAAGTATTATAGACTACCTGAAATTTTAAAAAGTATAGATCGCTATTACAATGAATACCATTACCTGTTTCTCCCATGGGAATATCCTTTAAATTTAAGGATACGCACTATCCTGCCTCATTATCTGGGCGTGCCCCTAGGAGCAAGAATTCTAGGGATCAATATATCGACGGTGAAAGAGATATTCAGTGTATCTCTTATTGATTGTTTGAATAAGGACGACGTATTATCAATGTTTAATGTCAAGTATGTAATAATAGATAAGACCTATAGAAGTTATTATGAAAACCAGACTTGGTATAAGAGGCTCTTGAATGGAAGGCAGTATGTAGTATACAATTACCATAATTCGTATTGGATAAGTGGAAATACTACATACTTCTATACACTATTTAAAAACAACGAGAAGTTCGAGCTTGTATACGAGGATCATGATTTCGCCATATTCAAAATAAGGAAGCAAGTACCCTACAAAGTCTACCCGGTAGACCCCTACCAAAATTTGGATGCGAGCCTAAGTGTTGCAGTTACACCTGTATCCGAAAACTTAGTAGCGAATCCATCTTTCGAAGAGGGATTAGAGTACTGGAGAGTATGGCCGGGGAGCCTAGTAAACGTCTCTCAAGGAGGTGTCGATGGGAATTATTGTGCTGTTCTTTACGGTCAGGAGCAATGGTTTACGTTAATTTACCAAATAGTTCCAGTGAAAGAACAATCGCTCTACTTAATAAGATTCTCATTTAAAGCATACAATATAACTGATTTACACGCTAAAATACTATGGTACAATCAGACCGAGAAAACTGGCGAGGAGTATGCATTTAAATCATATTACATTAAGATTTACGAGGAGAATGTAAGTGAAGGTTTATGGAATTACATAGAAGAATACATGTATTCTCCGAAGAATGCACGAATAGCTAGAGTGGAATTTCTTGCAAGTAGGCTTCGAGATCAAGTGACTTCGACAGTAACGTACATAGATAACGTATCCTTTAATGAGGCAGCTCTAATAGTTAAGGGGATATTGAAGAAGAGTCCTTCTATAACAGTGCTTAAATTCTCCAGGATCAATCCATCTTTATACGAATTTGAAGTTAATGCCTCCGAGCCATTCTTAATGGTCTTTATTGAAGCATATAATCCTTCATGGGAGATAAAAGTATACAGGAGTGAAGAGTGCTTGGAAGTCTCAAAACCGACCCAAATACTTGGTTGCATTAATGCTTTTGTCATAAAAGAAAGGGGTCTACTGAGAATACTAATTTATAATAAATACCAAAAAGTCTATGAAATGTCAATTATAATTTCAGAGTTAACATACTTGACAAGTATCCTATACGTAGTTTTTAAGTTATTTGTATTTAAATTTAAGTTTTTCCTATCAATTATGCATTAAATATCCCAATATAATGTTTAGCTTATGTCAATTAAAATTAACTTTATTTCTATAATATAGCACATGCCCGCTTTAAAGCTAAACATTGTTTGATATTAGAGTAAAAACATAATCATGAAGTGTTTTAAAAGAATGTGTGAAAAATAATCGAAGTAAAGCATTTTAGTAGAATAAGACAAAATCTCCCTTGACTTCATTATCCGAAATAATAGCGCAAGATCATGCTATAATATTACTGCGAGGTCTGAAGAATATCTAAGATAGGGGTAATTAGTGACACTTTATATCATATAGAGCCAGATTCACTGACTCGGTCAGTAAGGAAATTTTACTGGGTGTGGTAAAAGTAGTAAAAACTAAAGCATAAACCTTATTATAAGTTGATAGTAGAAAAACAAGAAAATTTAAACTCATTAAAACTCGGCGTCTAGACGTCATTAATATTGTGGTAAACTTATATCAATCTCTTACACTATAGTTTAGTAATTGATTAAAACACATGAAGTGAACCGTTTCCTCGAACCGTATCACTCTATGTGTTTTTGTTTTATTGTGACATGGCTTCATCGGTTCCTGCCTCGCCCATGGGGATTTAGATATCCCTATGGGGTCATGGGTGGCTGTCGAGCCCAACG
>JAPDJV010000041.1 GCA_029258925.1 Thermoproteota archaeon
CTCGACGAGTTCGAAAAGTTTTCTGGAATAGTTGGCAGGAGGAACCTGGCGCTCGCAGGTCTTCTAACATTTTTCAGCCCCATAGAACTGTGCTTCGAGGGGGAGAGGAGGAGAGGGTGGGCCAACACCGTGTTCATCGGAGACACTACGACAGGGAAATCGGAGACAGTGAGGAACCTGATAAGACTGCTGGGGGCAGGTGCCATAATCACAGGCGAAACCGCTTCAAGAGTGGGGCTGCTTGGCTCAGCTGTCCAGATGCCGAGGGAGGGCTGGTTCATTGAGTGGGGCCTACTAGTCTTATATGATAGGAAACTCCTCGCCATAGATGAGGCCAGCAGGCTCGACAGGGAGGCGTGGGGAGCGTTGAACCAGTCTGACAGGACGGGCATAGTTACGATAACGAAGGCTGGAAAGGGGCGAGCATATGCTAGGACGAGGAAGATACGGATATTCAACCCCCTTGACCCGCAGACGCGGACAGTGAAAACATTGAAGGACTTCTATCATCCAATACTTGCCATCACAACGGTTCTCGACAAAACGGAGATCTCCCGCCTAGACCTCCTGGTCCACTCAGACTCAAGAGACGTCCCACCTGAGGAAATCAATGCGCCGAGGAGTAAGGAATACGACGACCGCATCAAGCTGCTCAGAGAGACATTAAGATGGTGTTGGAGCAACAAGGCCAACATTGTTTTCGACGGGGATGCGGAGAAGATGATACTTGATGAGGCCACTCGACTATACCATAAATTCCACATAGACGAGGTTCCATTAATTAATGCCGAGACAAAGCATAAGCTGGCTCTCCTGTCCGCAGCCCTAGCATTCCTCACTCTCTCAACGGACAGAGACTTCAACACTGTTAGAGTCACCAGGGAGCATGTTGAATACGTTGTGAGGTTCATCGAGGAAGAATATGAGAAAGCTGGGCTCCACGTGATAGCTGAGCAGAGGCGGAGAGAAGAGCCAACGGAAGACGATCTGAAGGACCTCCTTGAAGAAGTGAAGGAGAAGACCGATATAGATGAGGAGACCGCTATTGGAATCATCAACTTCATAGCTACGAAGGGTTGCATAACGAAGGCTGAGATTACCGAAAGATTCGAGTTGACAGAGAAGCGACAACTGCGGCCACTCATAGCAATTTTATCAAACTATGGTCTGTTGAGGAGGGGGAATAGAGGATACTATCCCACAGCTAGGCTCATCCAGCTGGCGAAACTATCTCAGACCTTGCCAGGTCTGCCCTGTCTGCCAGGGCAGAGAAAGTACCCCCCTGTAAAATCTGGAGAAAAAGTAGGGGGGTCCCCTCCTAGGGCTGGCAGACCTGGCAGACAGGGCAAGGAGGAGGGAAAGCTCAGCGTTGAGGAAGCAATTATCAGAGTGTTGAGGGAGAACGGTGGAATGAGTGAGATCAAACTATACGGGGCCCTGGAAGAGTTGAGGAGGAGGGGTCTCATAGCTGGACTCGTCGACTGGAGCAGTCTTCAAGTGGCACTGGGAAGCCTCGAGTCGAGGAGAATCGTTAAAAGGGTGCCAGTGGAGGATAAGGGCGTTGACCTAATAATTTTAGACACCGAAGAGCATTGAGTTTCTTACTGGGAGCTTACTGGGAGAATCCTGGCCCACAAGTTCTTAAACAGTGGGCTCCAGGTAGCAGTGTTACTACCTTGCTGCAACCACTTCTTGGCTTTGTTAGGGTGAATAGTAATTGTGTTAATTCATTGCTCACCCTAACACTTCAATGCTTTCAAGCGCATACAAGTGTTTTTATTTGCATACGGGATATACATGTAGGGTGTAGGAGGAGTGGAGCCGCACTACTCAACGGGGAAAGTGGCCAGAATACTTGGAGTGGCAAGGTACACTGTGCGCAGGTGGATAAGGGAGGGCAGGGTCAAAGCAGTCCGCGTCAACGGGAGGTGGAGGATCCCTGAAAGCGAGATCAAGAAGCTCCTAGGAGTGTTGGAGAACAGGGTTGAGGAGGCAGTAGCAGGGGGAAGCAGGGCAACAGTAGAGGAGAAGAAAAAGGCGCCTCACCCTAGAGCAGGAGAGGAAAAACATGTGAAGGAGAGGCGAGCAGCTAAAGAGGAAGAGGAGTTCACCTGGATAGTGCTCGACGCAGGCAGCTGGAAAATCACCTAAACCGTTCACCTAAACCGTATCTTCATCTATCAGTTTATATCGTATTGTATCGGACACGGTTAGGTTCATCACGGTCTCCGCTGAGCCGCCTACGGGAGCCTTTTTAGCTCCCCTCGGGAACCCAGCGGTCACCATTAGGTTCATATGTCTTAGGAGTTTATAGGTCTTACGAACTTCTCCAAAGGCATGAAAGACATACTATGATACAGAAAGACATAATCTAACATTTCTGCCCCATGTAATGCCACTGCATTACGGGTGAAGTTCAATTATAGTTCAATTCTTAGTTGCAGGTATTTTTATTAATAGGAGGGATCCTCCTCCACAGCTTCTCCATAAAATTATTTGCGCAGAGGGGTACGTTATCCGTCTGATATCATACCCCTCCCCTAAATGAAAACCTTCCAGAGGCGAAGGAGAGGGATTCAAACCATTAATTAAGTAAGAGCTGCTACCTTAGAACAAGCTGCCTGCTACAGCTTCATCGGCGCGGAGGTAGTCATTGTGGTGGAAGCGTTTCCCCAGAAGTAATCGGTTCATGTTGCCCCAGACTTTAAAAACAATGTTGCGCGAAGAGGGTGGAAAACGAGGGGTGGAAACCATGGTCTACTATAGAGTTAGGAGGATAAGGGGCAAATACTATTTGATTAAGGAATGGTACGATCCATTGACGCGGAAGAAGAGGAGCAAATCACTAGGTTCATGCGAAGCAATAGAGAAACTCCTTCAGTGGTGCGGGGGGTGGGATTCGAACCCACGCAGGCCTACGCCATCGGGTCCTAAGCCCGACCCCTTTGACCTAGCTCGGGCACCCCCGCCACCTATAGCATGAAGAATATTCCTTATTTAAGTATTTTAATTTTCAGAAACAGATAATGATGATATTTATCCAAGACTATATCGTACTCTCTTAAGGTTCACTCCTTAACTATGCCTACCCATTTGGCCCACTTATGTATTGCTGATAGTGCTGCCGCTGCTCTTTCAGGTGTTGCGTATGCTGGTATCTTGTTTCTCCTCAGATACTTTATTGCCTCAAGAGTATCTATCCCTCCCACTGCCCCCACTACAACGCTCTTCTCAACCCCCTCATTCCTTGCACGATTCACCGCATTTATAACTGCTTTAGCGAAGTCCATTGGATCTAATATTGCTACTCTACAGTACAGTACTGCAACGCTCCCTATCCTAGGCTCCATTAACGCTTCATATACCGCACCCTCGTAGGCTTCTATCCCTGCCTGACCCGTTAAGTCAACGGGGTTTCTAGGACTCCCGAAGGGTGGCATGTATTTCCTAAACATGCTTTGAATATCCTCCGGTAGCGGTGTCCAGAAGTCGAGGCCCCAGTCGCATGCTGCATCAGTGAATTGAACTCCTGCTCCCCCACCATTGGTTATGGCTACTACTTTAGAGCCTGCTGGGGAGGATCCTAGAGACAATGCTATTGCCCACTCAAACATTTGATCAATGTATAGAGCTCTTATAATCCCGGACTGCTTGAAGACGGCATCGTATATTTTATCTGAACCCGCTAAGGAGCCTGTGTGGGATGCAACGGCTTTTTCGCCCAGCTCGCTCCTACCACCTTTAACCACTATTAGAGGCTTTATTTTAGTGAACTTCTTAGCTACTTCAAAGAATCTTCTTCCCTCCCCTGGAGCAAATCCCTCGAGATATATTGTAACAACCTTCGTGTGAGGGTCTTGGGCGAAGAATTCTAAGAGGTCTGCTTCGTCAACATCGCACTTGTTTCCCTCACTTACAAGCGCCGATAAACCTATCTCCTCTAAAATAGTCCATCCCATTAATGCTATGCCTAAGGCACCGCTCTGAGTTATGAAAGCTATCGAGCCCTCTACAACTTCCCTAGGACCGAAGCTAGCGTTGATTTTGCTGGGAGTATATACTAAACCGAACGTGTTCGGCCCTATTATTCTAACATTGTATTTCCTACCTATCTCAACTATCTTCTTTTCGAGTTCCACCCCCTCCGGTGTTCCCAGCTCCTTGAACCCTGAAGAAATTATTTGAACCGCTTTAACACCCTTCTTACCGCACTCCTCCAGCACTATTGGCACAATTCTTGAAGGAACCACTATTACGGCGAAATCCACTTCGTCAGGAACATCTAGCACACTCTTATAACATTTCAGGCCGAGAATCTCCTCGGCTTTCGGGTTCACTGGATATATTCCTCCGTTGAATCCATACTCCTTGATGTTGTTTAGAATAGACCAGCCAATAGAGCCCACTTCTCTAGAAGCACCTATAACTGCAATGCTTTTGGGATTAAAGAATGCATTAATATTCTCTGCAACCTGCGTATTTCATCACCATCTCTATCCCTCATAAAATGTATACTTATAAACTTATTCTTAACTAGGTGCAGCATCCTCTTAGAAGATGTTCAAAAAGTATTGCTTAAGGTGGTGCGGCGGCCGGGATTTGAACCCGGGATCGCCGGCGTTCGGCCCCCAGTGTGGATGGGGTTGGCAGGCCGGTGTCCTAATCCAGGCTAGACGACCGCCGCACAGCTACTATAAATCAGATTATAGGATGGATGGTATAAATTTTTTCCACAACAGGCTCTATCCCAGTCTCCTAGTCTCCGGAGTTGTGGGTGGGACCTTTCTTTCAGGTATTTCCTCCACGATTACTCTCGCGTTTCTGGCAAGCTGCCTTATGATGTCGTTCTTACATATCACCCCCAGAACGTCTCCCTCGTCCACCACTGGTAATCCATCAACATTATGTTTGAGCATTAATTCTATGGCTCTCTTGACAGTGTCTTTTGGAGAAACTCTCTCCCTCAATGGCACCATGAGGTCTGCTGCTACTAGAGGTGTAACCTTAATGTATCTCCCAAGTCTTGCAGCCCCACGCACTAGCTTCCTTATCCAAATAATCCTCCTACTCTTCACACCTTTAACTGCATCCTCGAATGCAACGAAGGGAAGCCTGTTCTCCGAGATCACCCCCCGCACTCTTACCCCATCATACACTGTTAGTGCATCTAGGTATAGGGCTTTCATCTTGGTTACTACGTAGTGAAGCGAGTGGTGGGGGTGAACTATGCCCAAGCCTCTCGGGGTCATAAGGTTTTCAACGAGCACTCCTACACCGTAATTCTTGTAGAAAGCATTTATTACATCATCCTTCGTCACGAACCCAACGATCTCCCCACTGCCTTCTGTAATGAAAGCTATGTCGCTCTCGCACTTCATCATCTCCAACGCAATGTTTTCAAGAGGAGTTTCAAGTGAAAGCCTAGGTATGCTGTGAGTCATTATATACTCTATGAAGAACCTGTCTTTGATTCTCCTCCTCCAAATAGGTCCTCTAGTCCCAAGAGCATATATCATGTTTCTCTTAGAGACTGCTCCAATAATGTTGCCATTTTCATCAACCACCAGCAGGTAATTCGTCTTCCTCCTCAACATTTCCCTTCTAGCATGCTCAACAGTGTCGTCAATTCTTATTGCTGGAAGACTCGTTCTCATAATGTTTGCAGCTGATATGCCTATGAGCGTGGGAGGAAGCCTAGTCTCCACCATCACTTGCCTCAATACCTGCGTACTCGGAAGATACGGTACCTTCTCTTCAACCTCAACGGCTTTGGGTAATGGTAGAGGCGGTATGGGAACTCTTCCAGGAATCCTCCCCTCAATGTACGCTCTAATCACTTCCCTCTGGCTTATTACACCTATAACTCTGCCATCATCGTCTATAACTGGTAGAAGGGTGAAATCGTTTCTTACCATAGTTTCAGCAACTATATCTATAGGAGTATCAACTGTAGCTACTACTACCCCTCTAGTCATAACCCTCTGCACTTTTGCTGGACTTGTTATGTGTTGCTCGCTCTCTCTATGGAAGAACCACCTTCCATGGTCTATTAGATCCTTTGGCGTCACTATTCCCATGGGAATCCTATTATCAAGGCTTCTAACAACTATTAGAGCAGGCATCCCCCTATACACGAACTTGCTCCAAACCCTGTTAACCCTCTCATTAAGTGTTACAAGCATTTCGTCTATGTTGTCATCTAACATTACTTCTCCAACAGTTTTAGCCTTAGGATTATAGCCCATGCTTTTTAAGACCCTTATTATATCCCTGCAGGTAACTATGCCTTTGAGCAGAGGATTCCATGAAGATTCGACCACTGGCATACCGTAGACTTTGAATTCCCCCATAATCTTAAACACGTCGTGTAGGTCGTCGTAAATAGTTGCTATAGGATGCTGCCTCATAACGTCCTTCACTAATATGTTTGATTTCTGAGAAGTGACTAGTAGAACATCGACTCTAGTTAGAAAACCTGTAAATTTATCTGAATACTCGTCTTCGACCACTGGCAGTACTCTCGCACCAGTTTCCCTGAATAGCGTTCTTGCTACTAGAAGAGGAGTTCTAGGAGTTACTTTAGCTGGAGTTCTTGACATCGCCTCCCAAACCTTCATTATTTCCACCCCATAAGGTCTATCATAACGTATCTAGCTTACTCAACTAGCTAGAACAGCACCATCCAAATTACTCACATAGACAAAAATAGACTTGCACTCTTATTAGCTTATCTACTTACTCTAGGTAATCAAGTTATCTTACCTTTAGTGAAGTGTGTGGGACTTATACAGTTAATAAAGGAGGGCAGCAGGTCAATGAAATCTCCCGCCTTGATAAGGCGAAGATATTCACTTCCACGACCATAATCTCCACGGTGTAGCTCTAACCATAGATTATAGGCCTCGCAATAGGGACAATAATATCGGTGTTTACGTGAAGATATTGCTTAAAGCATTGCACGTGATTCTCTACCCAGGTTCAAGAGAACTGTGTGGAGAATTCGATTTTCTAAAATACTCCTACATTATTTCAAGTAGTGTAGAGGCTCCTATAACACCCCTTTCGTGGGGTTCAGTTTTCACAACTCTAAAGAATAGCTCCCTGCCACCTTGGGCCGGGAATGATAAGAGGCTTCCCTCGACTGTAGGTGCCCCAATGAACATGGGCTTTATTACACATAAATCTTCAATACCCAACTTGTGCTCTGATACAGGCTTAATTATTACCCTATCCAAAATCTTATTCGCCCTAACCTTGCTTATCGATGCCACCGTGATTCTGGCGAAACTGAGGGTTTCGGCTTCATGTCTTCCCACAGTAGCATTAAACACTTCTCCATCCTCTATAAGAACCCTCAAAACCCTACTTCTATCACCTACTCTAACCAGCACTAGATCATTATTTTCAACATCGATAATCTTAGCTACCTTTCTCCCAAACTTTATCACACCTCTGCATACACCATCCTCCACGCTAACTGGCACATAGTATTCCCTAGACATGTTTGTCACCATGGAAAATGTGTTTTTCAAAATATCCTTAAAAACTTTGCTCATCAAACAGGCATAGGCCCTAAAACAACCTGCTTAGAGAAGCCTGCATTCTTCTCTCATACGAAGTTAAGAATATAAGTTTGCTTTTTCTCTTAGGTATCTGGGTTGTTTGCCGCCGTAGTATAGCCCGGCCAAGTATGCGGGCCTTTCGGGAATCCTTCCGCTGCGCGGGTTCGAGGAAAGCCCGTGACCCGGGTTCAAATCCCGGCGGCGGCACCAATAGGAATCTCCTGTGAAGTTAATCGCGGAGTCTATTCCCCACAAAAATAAACCTTAAAAACAGGAAAATGCTACTAACAAGAAATTGACTGTTGCCGCCGTAGCTCAGCCATTGGTAGAGCGCCGGGCTGTTAGCAGATCTGTCGGAGGTTAGGTTGACGGAGACCCGGTGGTCGCCGGTTCGAATCCGGCCGGCGGCGCCAAAACCCTATTAAACCTCCTACTGAAATCTTTAACTAGGGGCCCGTAGCTCAGCCAGGTAGAGCGCTCGGCTCATAACCGAGTGGTCCGGGGTTCAAATCCCCGCGGGCCCACTAAAACCTTGCATCTTAGCTTTTACGGCTCCGCCCGATTATGGAGGTCGACCTAAAAGCTTTTATCGATACATCACACTTCTAATACTCTTAGCTTAACAAGGAACGTGTTGATTCCATTAAAGAGGCACGTATTGTAGAGTATTGCATGAACTATACGGAGTATGACAACATTCCAAGAATCCATAATAGTTTGAAAAGCACGTTAGAAGTTCGAAGAACTTAAACTAGCTATGGTTCCCCCACAGCGTAGAGTTTTAGGAGCATCTGGAAAGATTAGAATGTCTCTCGACTAAACACGTCTATAGAGAATATTTAAATGTCGTTAGCTATTCGACATTTTTCCACAAAGAGTTTAGGAGTGAAAACTCAGGGTGATCAGCTGCCGAAATGCTATGTGCCTTAAAGAAATCTACTTGGAAAGCAGGATCCCGAGACAAATAAGTTAAGTAATAAATAAGTCGAGTGGAACAAAAATACCATAATACTACTAGCATTCGAGGTATAAAGGTGGATTACATTTGAATGGCATAGCAGAATGGGTTAGAAATCTAAGGTGTGAGAGGATAATAGGAGAGATTCTGGATCATATGAGACTTGTAGAGGAGACCGTTGATTACCTGGGGAAAGCATACGAGGAGTTGAACAAGGGTAATGTGAAAGAGGCGTCCCAGAACTTTGAAGCAGTGATATTGAAGGAAAAAGATGCGGACGAGCTTAGGAGGAGAATAGTTTCAGACATGGAGAGAAGCAAGCTTCCGCCGAAGGAGACGGAGGACTTGTTGGGATTGCTTAGGAAAATGGATATGGTAGCCGACTGGGCTAAAGAGGCTACCAGAATAACATTGATCCTTGACTATAATAGTTTACCGAAGGTTTTGAGAGAAATCCTTATGGAAATAGTGAAGACCGATGTTAGAACCGTTAAAGCATTATCGAAGAGCATTAGGTCATTGATTGAAAATCCCAGGGAAGTCCCGCTTCACGTTGGAAGAGTAGAGCTGTTAGAGGAGAGAGTTGACGACCTGCAGTTCGAAGCCCTTAAACTCATGACCGAGGTGGCGGAAGAAGTTAAGCCAGTAACACTGATTCTAATAGGCAATCTCTTAAATTCCCTGGAACAAATAGCCGATAACTCCGAGGACACCGCGGATTACATACAAGCAATATCCGTTAGAAAAATGTAGAAGTAAAACTAATATCCTCCCTGTATCAAATTATCTATG
The DNA here is from genome assembly GCA_029258925.1 of Thermoproteota archaeon. Classification (GTDB taxonomy): domain Archaea; phylum Thermoproteota; class Thermoprotei_A; order EX4484-217-1; family JAPDJV01; genus JAPDJV01. Next base: position 9,313 of record JAPDJV010000041.1, read on the forward strand.
GTCCCGCGGTAGCTCAGTGGAAGAGCGCTCGGCTGTAGCTCGTGGGCGAAGTAGGAGCTGGGCGCAAGCCCATGCAATGAGTACTATTCAGCCCGAGCGCCCAGCAGATACCGAGTGGTCGAGGGTTCAAATCCCTCCCGCGGGACCATCTATTCCACATCTTCTACGGATGATTGCATGTTGGACGCAACGGACGTTTTATCGTTGCAGACGTGTTGCCTCCGCATAACGCCTTTTAATAGTGATTGGAGAAGTCTTGTATGGTCCTATCAAAAGCCACAAACATGTTGTATTAAGTAGACTACTTTAATACACACATTAGCTGGCTGTCTGCAATCCTAAAGATAACTGGTTTGAAATGTTTTGAAGAAGCTCTAACACTCCCTGCTTAGTCGTCTGATATTTCATCAATCAATTTTTCGGTATCTACAGTTTTCTGCGTTTTCCTAGCCATATCTCTAATAGTGACTTTGCCTTCCTCCATCTCCCTTCTCCCTATGAGAATTACGTGAGTGTACTTCATGCTCGAAGCATACGACAGCGTCCTCCTCAAACTCCTTCCCATAAGCTCTATAGAGGCCTCAACGCCCACGCTGTGTATTTTCCTCAGAATCCCCATAGCTAGTTTAATGGCTTCGTCAACTAACGGCACTATTAACACCCTAATATTACTTCCCTCTCCAGAAATCTCTATACCTGCCTCCATCAATGATAGTAATGTTCTGTCTAAGCCTATGGCAAAACCTGTTGCAGGAGTCTTTGGACCGCCGTAGAGCTCTATTAGGCCATCGTATCTTCCTCCCCCAGCAATGCTGACATTAATATTTGGAGACTTAACCTCATATATTATCCCAGTATAGTAAGCTAAACCTCTCGCGAACCCTAGGTTTAAGACTATTTTCGACCACGTGGCTCCCTCTACCATCTCCAATAGCTTCCTCAGATTCTCGAGGCTTTTCAAGGCTGCTGGGTAGTTATCTTTGAGAAGTTTCTCGCCTTCTCTAAATGCTTCATCATAGTTGCTGGAAGTCCTAATAGTTGACAGCTCTTCTAGAACTCTCTTGACTCTGACCGGATTAGATGCCTTACCCGATGCCTCTCTTAAAGCTTCCTCGAGAAAACCTTTATCTATAAGCCATATTATCCTATCCTGCTTCTCCTCCCCTATTCTCTCTTCTCCCAAAATACTCCTGTATATGCCAACGTTTCCAATGATAACTTCTATTGGAAGGTTAAGTCTCTCATAGTACTCGTCTAAGAGTAGAATCGTTTCTGCATCCGATAAAATGCTGTCCGAACCTATTAGTTCAACACCTGCCTGAAAGAATTCCCTATACCTACCCTTCTGCGGCTCCTCATACCTGAAACAGTTAGCTATGTAGAATACTTTGATCGGCCTTGGTTTCGCCATGAGTTCTTCTAGAAACATTCTTGCAATACTAGCAGTTACCTCAGGTCTTAAAGCCACTTCTCTGCCAGCCTTATCCTTGAATACGTACATGCTTTTCTTAATCTCTTCTCCGCTCTTCAATGCAAACAACTCGAAGGATTCTATTGTTGGGGGTATGACCTCTCTATAACCGTACATAGAGGCAGTTTCCCTGAAAATTCTCGTAATTCTAGTCAGCGCTGTGCTGTTAGGTGGAAGTATGTCTCTCATACCTCTTATCTTCCTTATCACAAGTCTCACCCCACTTTTTTCAATGGTTCAATTATGCTAGTTTCATAATATGTTACGTCTCCATGCTTGTCTACGACTGCAAGCACAGTGGTCCTCCCCTGCATTCTAGCACTTCTAATCCACTCCACAAGCTCTCTAAGCTTCATGATCTTAGCCTCCTCCACAACGTAGATAGCTATTTCGGCTCTCGTAGACTTCTTCGAAGAGTATAGTAGTAGACTATTATCCGTTACTCCGGGCCTAACTACTCTACCCCTACTCCTCAAGTCGTAGTAGACTGTGAATTTAACCCATAAAAGTGGATCTTTTGAGTGAAGTATTTTGACCAGTGATTCGAAGTCTAGAATATTGGAGTTAGAGTATACGGTGATCTCCCCTATATAGGTTAAGTAGAGTGCTTCAACGGGGTCTAGACGGAGCGCATCGTCAACGACTACGCCGTATCCCATGGCCTCCAATCTGCTATAATCTTCCTCAACGAATATGGCGTCATCCCTCATTACTGCTTTAACCGGCAACCTCCACTACCTCTTCGAAACTCTTTTCTAGACATAGAGGTTAATATTCTATTTGATGATAATAGCATGCTGGTGATTCTATGAAACATCAATCAATTAAGGAAATCGGCGTGAAGCCCTTAGAGTGGATTGACAATAAAGTGCGCTTCATAGAAGTCTCAATGCTCCCAGAGAAAGTCTCATATGTTGAGACAGATAGCTACGAGAGGATAGCCGAGGCTATAGAAAGATTAGAGATTAGGGGTGCTCCGGCAATAGGTGTTGCTGCAGCTCTTGGAATAGCTTTAGCGGTTGTTAAAAGCAGTGCTAAAACTGTTAACGGGATAGTTCTCGACGCCGTGAAGGCTGCTAGAAGGCTTGAGAAAACTAGACCTACAGCAGTAAACTTGTTTTGGGCCATAGACAGGATGGAGAGGAGAATCAACGAGTTATCTAAAATTGTCGCCAGTATAAGTGAGTTCAAGAGACTAGTTGTGGAGGAAGCTATTAAAATAATGTTCGAGGACATAGAGGTTAATGTTAGGATAGGAGTTAACGGAGCTGAACTCATCGAAGACGGAGACACTATTCTAACTCACTGCAATGCAGGATCCCTAGCTACAGCAGGGTTCGGAACCGCTCTAGGGGTTATTAGAGCAGCTGTTAAGCAGGGGAAGAAGGTCAGGGTTATAGCGACCGAAACTAGGCCGCTGCTTCAAGGAGCAAGGCTCACGACATGGGAGCTCATGCAGGATAAAATACCTGTCACTTTGATAACAGATAACATGGTGGGATACATTATGGGGAAAGGGCTTGTAGACAAGGTGGTTGTTGGAGCAGACAGAATACTGCTATCCGGCCACGTGGCAAACAAGATTGGAACATACAGTATAGCAGTCTTGGCAAAACACCACAACATACCCTTCTACGTTGCAGCACCAACATCAACAATAGACCCGAAAAGCAAGCAAATACCCATTGAGGAGAGAGACCCAAATGAGGTTAGAACGGTGTTAAATAAGGTTTGGATTGCACCAAGAGATGTCCCGGTATATAATCCAGCATTCGATATTACACCTCCTGAACTAGTGACAGCAATAATAACGGAGAAGGGAGTAATATGGCCCCCCTATCCGGAAAACATTCCCAAAACACTTCAGCTCAAATAGGATTGGTGCCGCCGCGGGGATTCGAACCCCGGACATCCCGGTCTTCAGCTTCGCCAGGAGTAACCAGCGGTTAACCCCCTCGGGCGCTCTCCCACTGAGCTACGGCGGCACTGCGATACTACTCGAGTAAGCCTATAATTCAAACAGGCAATCTTTTATTTAAAATTTCCATCCCCACAACACCGTTCCCAAGGTCATAGTATGCATTTTTCCCGGAGACACCTAAGAGAATAGTGATCTATACCCCCAACATAATATTTGATGAGCTAGGTGTTAAGTGTAGTAAGAGATAGCAATATGCACAGAAATACCGTAATTGCCGCCTCCATCAGGTGATTTCACTAATGGATTTGAAAGAGTTCATCAGGTAGCTCTTAAAAGAGGAGTGCAGAAGCCTGCTACTCTACGTGGTTTCAAAGGGTTGCACGAGCAGAGACCTTAACTTATCCCCAAGCTACCTATACCTGTTGAAGAAGGGGGGAAGGAGAATAACCGATGCTGTCGTGGAGAAAATATTTAAGCACCTAACGGTACATGACTTTTTCGAGTGGCTCTCACTGGGCCCGTCGTCTAGCCTGGTTAGGACGCTGCCCTTACGAGGCAGAGGTCCGGGGTTCAAATCCCCGCGGGCCCACTAAATGACATTGTTTTTATGTCTGTTTTGATTTTCAGGGAGTCTCTGGGTTTATTCTTCACTAGTTATTATCGGAAGTACGTTGCTGTAAACAATATTGTATGAGCGACTATGCTTCTCTCTTAAACGGGGAGTCCAAGGCTTCGTGAAATGTGGAAGACAGAAATATTAAGGCTGGGCCATTTACGGTCTATAAATAAGAGTTTATTGGGGGTGAAGTAGTGTGGTTTCAGATGCTCTTAGAAAGTGTAAGGTGAATGCTGCTCTCAGAGCGCTGGAACTAGTAGGTGATTTAAGAGTTATTGGTGTTGGAACAGGTTCAACAGTCTACGAGTTCATCAAGATCATTCCCAGGATAAGGAGTTTTGAGACTAAGACTTTTGTTCCAAGCTCTATTGATACTGCGGTTAAGCTTTCAAGCCTAGGCGTCAATGTGGCTTGGCCTGGTTCAATTGATAGAGTTGACGTTTATGTTGACGGCTTGGACGAGGTTGATGGGAAGCTTAACATGATTAAGGGTAGGGGTGGAGCATTAACTATGGAGAAAATATTGGCATATCACTCTGATAAGAGGATATTCATATGCGACCACACGAAGCTTGTGGCCAAATTGGGCTCCACTAAACCAGTCCCGATAGAAGTTGTTCCAGGCGCTCTAAGAATGGTTATGAGGAAACTTGTTGGAATGGGTTATAGAGTAGAGTTTAGGATGGGCTCTGGAAAAGACGGGCCAACTATAAGCGATCTAGGAGGCGTCATAGTAGACGTGTACACCGGTTCGATTAAGGATCCTGAGGATCTAGAGAAGACTTTTAGGAGTATCCCGGGGATCATCGAGACGGGGTTGTTCGTAAACATTGCCGACATAGTTGTAGTGGGTTATCCAGATAGAGTTGTCGAATTGAGAAGAACTTAGACAATGTTAAACCTTTAAATATTTAATAACTTAACGTGTAGGTGTGGAGATGACTTACGTTGATGATAGCAATATTGCTATTAACTATAGTAACGCTGATAGTAGTCATGTTGGATGATTACTATGAGAAGCGATTTGAATCGGAGAAAAAGTAATGTTATATTAAGGAGTGCTCTCGAAAACGCAATACCCCACATCCAGAACATATTATGGGTTACCAAATTGGTGGAGAAATTCCTCGAAAAAGATGTGAGCGTCGAGAGGATTAAACTGTTCTTGAAGGAAATGTATAATAGTATTGATGACCCTACAAAGCGTGTTGACCTAAAAATACTCCTCATGTACATAGAAGAGGCTGAGAAGAGGTGGAGTGAGATTGGGTAGGAGAAGGAAGAAGAGGAAACCTGTTAGACGAGTAGTTAGAAGAATACCTAAAGTGTTCCAGTGCCCCAGGTGTGGGCAAATGAATGTTACAATAGAGCTCAATAGAATAGATGCTGCTAATAGTAGAGCAACTATAAGGTGTGGAAGCTGTGAGCTGAGAGCCGAACTAATTGTTCCATCAATATTTCAGCCAGTAGACGTCTACGGTAAGTTCATAGACTACTATCATAGTGGAGAACTCGAATACGAGGTTGGAGAGGAGGAAGAGGCTGTTTGAGAGTTGGGAGAGTAGAAGAGGAATTAAGGTCAAAGGCCAAGGAGAGAGCCCTACACTTCTCCCTAATAGATCCAGACAAGACGGGACCTAGCGATGCAGGGAGCATTGCATCGAAGCTAGAGGCCATGGGGACAGATGCCATACTAGTTGGGGGTAGCATTGGGGTCTCTGAGCGGGAACTAGATGAGGTAATAATTGAAATTAAAAGGTCTTGTTCACTTCCAGTAATATTGTTCCCCGGAAACATTACTGGAATCTCCAGATACGCGGACGCAATACTCTTCATGTCCCTACTTAACTCGACAAACCCTTACTTCATTACTAGAGCTCAGCTTCTTGGAGCAGCAATAATAAGGAAATACGATATCGAAGCTATTCCAACGGGATACATAATAGTGGGGTCAGGGGGGGCTGCAGGGTACGTAGGATACGCCCATGGAGTACCCTATGATAGAGCCGATATAGGAGGACTCTACGTCCTATTAGCTAAGTACATGGGAATGAGGTTCGCCTACCTCGAGGCGGGATCAGGCGCTCCGAGACCAGTACCCCCCACAATGGTGAGAGCCGCCCGGAATCTTGCAGGCGAGGATATCGTGATAATGGTTGGTGGGGGTATAAGAGATGGGGAAACTGCTGCTAGTATTGTGAAAGCTGGAGCAAATATCATTGTAACAGGCACGCTTATAGAGAGAAATCCCGATAAAGTTTCAAATATAATTAGGGCTGTGAAATCCGTTACAAGACACTCTTCTTGAAAGTTGATAATACGTCGAGTATTGAAACCATTCCAATAACACTCCCCTTCGCATTCTCGACAATACA
>JAPDJV010000038.1 GCA_029258925.1 Thermoproteota archaeon
CCGTTCATCTAAACCGTATCTTCATCTATCAATTTATATTGTATTGGACACGGTTAGGTTCATCACGGTCTCCGCTGAGCCACCTACGAGAGCCTTCTTAGCTCCCCTCGGGAACCCAGCGGTCACCAATAAACTCTTAGAGCTTAGAGTTTATAGGTCTTACGAACTTCTCCAAAGGCATGAAAGACATACTATGATACAGAAAGACATAATCTAACATTTCTACCCCATAGGATCGGATTCAAAGCATTTACAATGTTTATGGACACGAACCTAGATGATACAGGTCTCTTCCCCAATCTAGCTAGACTCGAGAGGGAGACTGTACTGATGCTATCCAAGATTCTGGGATCTCCAAGAGGATACGGCTATATCGTGACTGGTGGGACTGAGGCGAACATAACGGGTATCTGGATCGCGAGAAATAGGTATTTAAAGAATGTTAAAGGCAGGCCTGAAATAATTGTTCCGAAAACAGCCCACTTCTCATTCTTGAAGGCAGCGGACATGCTTGACTTAAAACTTATCCGGGCGGATATCACAGAGGAGTTTACAGTAGACGTTGTTGACGTTGAAGAAAAGATATCTAATAATACAGTGGCCATCGTGGGGATAGCGGGGACTACAGAGCTCGGCACAATAGATCCAATATCTGAATTGTCTGAAATAGCGGTGGAGAAAAACGTGCATTTACATGTGGATGCTGCATTCGGAGGACTATTCATATCGATCATGAGGCTCATAGGCTACAACTATCCTAATATAGGATTCGAAAATCCTGGTGTTTCAACGATTACGATAGACCCTCATAAACTAGGCTTCGTTCCAATACCCTCTGGAGGTATTATAGCTCGAAGCAGAGAGCTTTTTAAACACATTTCAGTTAAAGCACCTTATCTCCTCTCAGAGGACCATGAAACTATTGTTGGATCAAGAACGGGAGGATCCATAGCTGCAACATGGGTGATGCTCAAATACCTGGGCATCGAAGGTTATGGAGAGATATTTAAGGAATTGCTTGAACTTAAAAATTACTTGGTTAAAAGATTAGAGGAGATAAAAAGTATAGAAATACCATATGTGCCAATGCTTCCTATAGTTTCCTTCAAACACGAGAAAATTAAGTCTTCCAAACTGAGAGACAAATTAATGGAGAAGGGATGGATACTCTATCTGGCTCCCATGATTAACGGACTTAGAATAATAGTAATGCCACACTTAAATAAGAAAGTAATCGACAAATTTGCAGAGGACCTAGAGAACTCCATTAAGGAAATAGAGAATTGAAGGCGGTCTTTGCCGGCCCAGCGTCTTCACGTAGTCAGGTAGCGCTAGGGGGCAGCATCATCCCGCCATGTCGAGTTTATATATTTAGTGTGTCCCACTTTTATCATTTTCTTCAATACCATCAGCAAGTACGTTATGATCACTTTTCATGTCCTTAACATACTTAAGTGTAAAGGGGCTTCCTCCGCCTTTCACTTTTCTGGAACACGTTATGCCCATTAATTCATCATCTTTAAGCAATGCTCATCCTCAACCTGCAATTAAGGTTATTGTCTTAAATTCAAAATCCTCTTTGAAGCCTAATGAGCTCTTCGAGCTCCGGGGGGATACCGAAGCCAACAACATTAACTTTCACGTCTTTTACTCCTTCAACACTCCTAGCAGCGCTCTCGACGCTCGATATTAAATACGACATTAATGGGCAGAAGGGTGTTGTTAGCATCATGTCTATTTCAACAATACCATTATTAACCCTTATGTCTCTCACGAATCCCACATCAACTACGTTAGCTCCGATCTCAGGATCGACAACTTCTTTTAAAGCCTCTCTCACCTTCTCGACTAAATCCTCTGCCATGAAACATCACAACCCAATTTCCTGGTTATGATGTATATAAATTTGAACTGATAATTAATACTTTCTAAGCTATTGTACGAGGGAGCTGGGTAATTACTTGCAGATAATTCATGACTAGTTACCTGAACAGTGTTTATACGCTTGCTAAATCATTTATTTAAGTGGTTTCAAGATTCGGCAAGCATTATGTAATTATTTTTAATCGAGCATTTAAATGGGCTTTACTATGTGGAATAAGGAATATAAGCATGTATTAGACACCACTATGTAACGGGGTTGAATAGTGAATGTACTTGAGAAATCCATGGAGGAAATAGCATCATTCATTCTTAAATCTATAGGGAAAATAAAGAGAGATCAAGTTGAGAAAATGCTTAAGATCCTTGAAGACGCTTTCTATGGCGATAAAAGGATTCTTGTTATTGGTGCAGGTAGGTCGGGTTTAGTTGGAAAAGCTTTTGCTATGAGACTTATGCACTTAGGGTACAATGCGTTCGTTTTAGGAGATACCATTGTACCTAGAATAGGTAGAAGCGACGTCGTTATAGCTATATCCGGATCTGGGAGGACGAGACTGGTCATTACAGCAGCCGAAGCAGCTAAAAATGTTGGAGCAACGATTGTGGCTCTCACAACATATCCCGATTCGCCTCTTGGAAAACTAGCTGACATAGTTGTTGAGGTACCGGGTAGAACTAAGACCGCTAGGGAAGAAGACTACTTTGCCAGACAAATACTTGGGATACACGAGCCTCTGGCACCCCTCGGAACATTATTCGAGGACACATGCATGGTTTTCTTAGATGGCATAATAGTGGAGCTCATGCACAGACTAGGGAAAACAGAGAGAGAACTTATGGAGAGACACACCAACATCGAGTAGCAACTCTATGGAGGTGGAAGAATTCTCTATATGTTACAGCTTAGAATCAAAACACCATTCAGAGCAAGAATAGGTTCACTAGGTGTAATTGGATTTAGGAAAGGATTATACCTCTACGTTGGCTCCGCAAAGAGGGGGTATAGTAGGGTTAGAAGGCATTTAAGTAAGGAGAAGAAGCTGAGGTGGCATATAGACTACCTGACTATTAGAAGTGACGTTGAAGTGGAGAAAGTTTACTTAGTTGAAGTGGAGGAGGATGTGGGGGAGAACAATATCGTGTCTTTGCTGATCAAGGAAGGAGCTCCGGTAACTATTAAGGGATTCGGCTCTTCCGATGACAAATTCTCTCAAACTCATTTGCTTGGACCCTTTAAGTCGGAAGAGGAAATTAACAGGATTATTTTGAGGCTTATAGACGGACTTAAGAAGCCTATAGTAGAGCTTTCGCCGAGGGCATTTTGTTCCGCGGATAAAGATCTGGTCTAACTCTGGGTATTAGGGCTGCTATCACGGCTTGCTCTGTTAAATCGCTCCTGCTAACAACACCTCTACTCAATAATCCTATAGCCCCCATTCCTTCACCTATTCTCTCTATTCCAGAAATTTCCTCGAAAACAGTTTCGCTTTCCTCAACTCTACCCGATATTACTGCATCCACCACTATTGGGGGGAACTCAAATAGCATGCAAGTGCCAATACTCACCTTCATATCTCTATCTACTATAGCACATATCTGAGTATCCATGTATCCGGAGATGGTGCCGTATAAGGGTATTAAACCTGCCTCAACTCCTACGCCGTAATCCGGGTCTTCAAACGTTTCTATTGCTTTTAAACCCCTGATGACGGCTCCTCTAAGAGTCTCTCTCCAACCAATAGGTTGAGGAGGGAGTCCTTTAACACTTATCCCAACCACGCTAATGTCCATGTTATGAAAAATTTTCCTGAACCCCCTTCTCACACCCTCTATTTTCGCCTCATTGAGGGATCCAACTGCAATAAGCATGCTCTCGCGCAAATTATTCACCTAATCAAGTGTTGTCCATCGCAACTGGGAGAGTTAAAATATTTTTCGTGAAATAAACCTTCTCTGCAAACAGCATATGTGACACCGAGTTCCCTGGCTTTCGAACATACAGGTTCAAGAATGCTTCTCCTAAAGTCTTCCGGTAAGTAGATATACCCTCCCATCTTAACTCCTGTAAGCCTGTATAGTTCAACGATTCTCCTACCTATGCCCCCTAAGTTTCTCTCAATTCTCCTAAGACTGTCCCATCTAGCCTTAAATGTTGAACACACAATATGGCTTGCACCTAGGGAAACAACTTCTTCAACAAGTCTCCCAAGATCTTCTCTATCGTCATTCACAAAGGGTATTATTGGATCCACTCTTACTCCAATAGGAATGCCGTGGTCAGCAAGCATCTTTAATGCTCTTAACCTAGCTGAAGCAGGTGGTGCACCCGGCTCAATAATCTTGCTCAATTCATCGCTTAAAGTAGTTATCGTTAACATTACAGCTGACGAACTCTTTGATAATAGATCTATGTCTCTTAGAAGAATATCGCTCTTAGTCGTTATTAGAATTTTCACACTGTTTTCTATCAACAACATTATTGTTCTCCTAGTTAACATGGTCTCTCTTTCAATGGGTGGGTATGGATCACTACTAGTGCTCAAATTCACTGCTCTCCCTTTATCCGCCGATCTCAAGTCCGCCTCTAGTTTCTTCAGAAAATGTTTCTTAGGAGTAGAATTCTTTGTCCCTATATATGATGTTGCATAACAGTATAGACATTTATGGCTGCAACCAGTGTACGGATGGAGCGAATACTTGGGGGGACAAGTACAAAGTCTGCTTCTCCAAGGATCAAATGATCTCAATACTTTCAAGCCCGTCAACCTGGCACGCAGTTGTCCCATTATATTCTAAGGGCAGTATACCTTAAAAAGTAAGTAAGGAATAGTATATTAGTGTGAAAATTTGTTCATAGACATGAAATGCATTAGTGTATAAGAGTTTGAATTTGTGGGGTAAATTCATGTATAGTCTCACGACTTCTAAGACGCCTTTAAGAATAGCTGAAGACTTCCTCATAGAGCTCGTTGACTCCTCTATTTGGAGAGCTAAGGGAATATATCATCCTGCGAATGGAATAATAGCTTTCCCAAAATACGTTAGGGGGAAGAAATACTATCTAAATTATGGAAAACTAAGGAACCTCTATAGTGCTAGAGAGAGCTATGATATGGTTTATAGGAGTTACAAGGACTTTTTAAAGTACATTAACGAATACGACATGACTCTACCAATAATACCCTTTAATTACATTAAGCGTATTTACTCGCCTTTCAAAGAAGCTATGAAAATATTAATGTGGCCAAGAGACTTCTACGAAAGAAAGATAAGAGATCTCCTAATGTTGCTATCGTCATCATTAAACATAAATACTTGCAATATTGGCGTATCGGGAGGCTTTATTTTAGGCTCTAGGGAATTCGAAGTCATTAAAATATTGATAGCTGGGGTGGAAGGGCATGCAAGATACGTTAATGAAGCGTTATCGAAACTTGTGGAAGAGGGAGAGTTGAGGAATTTGAGTCAAGAAGAAATAACTACGATCTATGAGCACGTTGGAGTCGACTATGGTATGGCTTTAAAAGCCTTCAGAAACATCGTCAGAACCAAGAAAACCATGGTCACTTATAAGGGTATACCTGCGGTAATTAAACCTTTAAGGGAGTTCACTCATACAGATTCTCAAACCATTTTGAGGGGACTTGGAAGGGTCGTGGTTTTAGCTAGGATCGTCGATGCTAGAAACGGGATAATGTATCCCCCTGAATATGGGATTGAAGTATTAGAAGTGGCCGACGGACCAAGGAAAACAGTTCTTGCCTCAAAGCTGATAGCAGAAGACGAGTTGTTCATGGGATTCGAGGAAGGAGCAGAGATACTCGTAAGAGGTAGGTTAGAATACGAGGTTTCAATAGAAAAGGGATTAGAGCGCTTCCAGATAAGACTTCATAGACCAGGCCACGCAATGATTCCTCTAAGGAGAAAATAGAAACATTAACCCACAAATACTACATATTTCTCACATAAACATATTAGTAAACACTTAAAGTGTATTCCATATACAACACTTAGCTGATGCATGCTTATGGTTTCAGAGAATGTTTAAAATTATGTAGACATAATTTAGTGTGTATTCAACAAGTTTAATTTCATACACTGCAAATATGTTTACTAAGTATTAAATGGAATTTAGAGGATTGGGTGCTATCTAAATGCCTGTTGAATTCGTAGGGATACTGGCATTGCAGGCGTGTGTTGACATATTTGTAGCGCTCATAGGAGTCTTCATAACATACTACATTGTTAAAGCTTATAGTATAAGCGGGGAATCCCACCTGGTATTTATTTTCTCAGGTTTCGGCATATATTCTTCAACTCTAATGGTGAGATCACTAATAATCTTACTGGGAGCCTTAACATTAAACCCCATAATTATAGTAATTTCAGCCGGTATGTCGAAAATGCTTCCAATACTAATCCCCTTATCGTACTCCCTTATTGCAGTAGGGTACACTCTATCTATTAGACGGTTGAAATCCTTGAAACAGGTGACAATACTAAATATGCCAATAATATTCTATGAGAAATACTATAATCATAGAAGGCTGAGAGAAATGTTTAACGTTACGCTAGCTCTCCCCCCTTTAAGCGATCTCCTCTCAATAATCCCACTTACATACATAGTCTTGATTTTGATGTCGTCTAAAATAGCAGGACAAAAAGTCCACTCGGAAACACTGCTATCATTTACTCTATTAATAGCCTCACATGTGGCTAGTATAATTGCTATCTTAATGTTAAGTCTAGCATTCTACATTGCGTCTCACGTCCTTAGAGCAATGGGATTCCTACTAATAATGCTAGTATACTACAAGCTCTCGGAGGCTCTAGGCCGATGAAAACCTCTAAGAGACATGAGCAAAGGTCTCGGCTTAGGATAATATACGATATTCTCAGAGTTATTGGTGAGGAGGAAGAGGCTAGGCCTACAAGAATAATGTATAAAGCAAATCTCAGCTACGATAGACTTCAGAAATATCTAAGAGAACTTACACGTAAGGGTTTGATTGTAGAGGAGAAAACAGAAGACCGAATGGTATACAGGCTCACTAAAAAAGGTTTTAAAGCTTTAAACGAGATAAGGAACATTGAAAGACTTCTCGAATCCCTCGGTTTATCGTTTTAAAGAACACTAACCAATCTTACGTATTCATTATATCGAACCACATTTATCAATAACTTCTGGGAAACCAGAGCAATACATGGGTTATGTGTATTCTACAATTAAATTACTCCAGCATCGGCTTCTCGTCTACTCAAGATCCTTATAGATCCACGTAGACGTTCATTGTCTACATCATTCTCCGTGCCTTACTGCAACGCACCTACGCATTTACTCAGCACTTCATAATTGGACAATTAGTAATAGCCATCCTCCTCTTTCATCGAGTTCGGCAATCGTGAAACTTGCATCATTTAATGCTCACGAGACTTCTGGTACGGCTTAAACTCATAAAACCATGAAAATGTAACATTCGCTAGAATACTCTAGTGCCGTTAAACATGTTCTCATGTATACTATCTGCTGTTAAACGAGACTACGTAGAACAACATTAAAACTCAAAATGAGCATCCATTTTAAACCAGCTTGCTTAGAGAAAAGTCTAAAATATTAAGTTCTCAAGAAGTCATTGGGTGTAAGATTCTTTAGACTATGGATTTCAATGATGTTTATTAAGTGATGATTATGAGTATAAAGCTGCTAATAGACCCCGTTGTAGTAAAAACTTCTTCCATTATCAAGGTCAAGGGATTATTTTCAACAGATATCAAGAACTATGCAGGCGAGGAATACGACTTTAACTTAACTGTGACATTCCAGAGTAAAGTAGTGTTCTATAGTGGGCCAATAAGGGTATCTGGGAAGCCTAGTAGGAGGGGGAGTAAAGTCGTGTACAAGTATTGCTGGAATATTCCAGTTCCGATCAATGAGGGAAAATATGAAGTCTTCTTTGATGTCTACAATAGTAGTGGCGAGGAAATTGATAAAGAGTATGGATTCTTCTACGTCGCAAACCCCGATAAAAGACCTCCTCTCAGAGTAATACTTGTCTGGCATAACCACCAGGCACCTAACATCTTACCTAATGGGAAATATTATGCTGACTGGGGTATGAGACATGTATGGTGCAATGAGCTGAAACCATTGTATTGGGGTGGACCCTACTTCATACATGCATTAATGCTACTTAAATATCCTAAAATAAAGACTGTGCAACATCTCTCTCCAAGTCTATTGAAACAGTGGGCTGAAGTTATTGAAAGGGGTTACGAGGTAATTGATGGTAGAACGTATCCTCCGGAATCGCCCGAAGCAAGTTCTGTTAAGTGGGTTCTCGACACTTTTAGAAGGATAGCGTTAGAGGGGAGAATAGAATTGTTGACGTCAGTGTACGCCCACACTATACTTGGATTCTTAGTCTGGAAATTCGAAATGAGTGATATAGTATTAGAGGAGCTAGTCTTGGGAAAGGGGATAACGGAGAGCGTGATGAATGTTAAGAGCAGGGGGGTTTGGACGCCTGAAATGGCCTTCAACATGAAGCTTGTAGACATATATTCGAGAGTAGGTGTAAAGTACACTATTTTATGCGGGAAAATACACTTCGAGAGTGCTGAAGGAGAGAAGAGCAATATTTACAGCCCATACATTTTGGAGAATCCTAGAACGGGGAACAATATTATCGTGTTCTTCAGAGACCAGCCTATAAGCGATTACATAGGCTTCAATAACAACTATCCGACATCATATGAAGCTGATAAGGGTGCAAGAGAAGTATTAGCCCAGCTAATGCTCAGATATTTTCTTCAAAACAAGGAGCCCTACGTTGTGACAATAGCTTTAGATGGCGAGAACTGGATCATATTCTCAAAATATCCAGCTAATGCAGCATATTTCCTAGACAGACTATACTATTATCTTACTGAGGCACAAGAACAGGGAATCATCGAAACAACAACTCTTGAAGAAGCACTTAAAGTTTCACCACCTAAAAGAAAGCTCACATACGTTCCAACAACCTCATGGCTAGGAGGCTTTTATAAGTGGTATGGAGAGGCTGGGGAGGAACATTTTAAATGTTGGGAAGAGCTTTTAGAACAATATCATAATATTAAGGCATACAAGTATATGAGAGGCGTTGAAGACAAGAAACTAAAATATGCTAAATGGTGCCTCTATCACGCGCTTGACAGCGATTACTGGTGGAAAGAGTATTTTTCTCCTGAAATAATAAGGGCTTGGCTACGTGAAATAGATAAGACGTTAAAGCCTGAGTTAAAAAAGATTATTGTGGAAGAAGTCTCATTGAGCAGTGATGTTTCAGAAAAAAAGTTTTCCGCCACAATTAAAGTTAAGAACAGTGCTGAGTATCCAGTAAACCTCAAGGCATCCCTAATAGTCGAACCAGAACATTCTAAAGTGGAAAGAGAGTTCACTATAAAACCGCTTACAACTGCAACGATCGAATTAGAAACGCCATTCAATAACTCTGTTGGAGGACTCAGCGTTAGAATAATAGCTGGACCATTGATATTATACGAGGAATTTTATGAAGTAAAAAGCGGAAGCCACCTAAAACCAAGCATTACTATAGGCAATAGTGTTCTAAGTAGTGGCGAAAATTAAGTGAAAAGATGTTTTGACCTTACTCACCTTAAGAATCTTTAACAAAATACTTTCTCCACATGTACAATCTTAAGCCACAACTCGCATAAACAAAATTTTAACACTAAAAATCCTCGAACCACATATTCACTGCGCATTACTTCACGTCTCTTTGTCGCATTTTGACGCGAAGACACCGGTTTATGCCTCGTCTGCAGGAGGGCTGCCATCTCTGCAGGTCGTGAATGGCTGTCGAAGCCCAGCGACGTGGGCCTCTAACTACCTTGAGAGGACACTGCACCAATATAAGAGGAGATAAATTATACATTTAAGTGATGACCCTACAGGCTCCATCTTAAAATAGTGGCTTAGAAAAACTATTATTGGAGGTAGCAGTAATACCCATGGAGATGTTACGGTGATGTTTTCGAGAGCAAGATTTATGCAGGAAAAGTTGGAATGGGAGTTCTTCAGAGACCCTATTTACAACTATATTCCATATAATAAGGAAATCGAAGGCTTAATAGTGGACACGTTCACCGTTCAAAGACTTAGGAGAATACATCAACTGCAAATAGCGTACTTAGTGTATCCAGGTGCGGATCACACAAGATTTCAACATGCAATAGGGGTTATGCATTTAGCTGGAATATTCTGTGAACACATTCTCTCAACAATCGAGAGTTCAGGTCAGGTCGGCTCAGAGCTCGTGTACGATAAGAATACTATGATCGAAGCTATTAGGCTCTCAGGCCTCATGCACGATCTAGGACATGGGCCTTATAGTCACGCATTTGAGGAAGCTATTCTAATGAGTAGTAAAGAGCTTAAAGCGAAAAATCTAGGTGACCACGAGAAAGTAACTACAGCGTTAATAAAACACGGTGAAATATGGGAGAAACTCGGGGAAGCTGAGACAAATTATGGCTTGAACGGCCTAAGGGAGCTTGTCATAGATGTTCTATCCGAATACGATCTAAAAACCCCTATGATAACAAGGTTATTACAGAAAACAATAAAAAACTGGGTTTATCCAGCTGACATAATGGACTTCCTCTTGAGAGACTCCTATTACACGGGTACTAGAGAGTATGGTACCATAGACTATTATCGTCTAATATTCTACAGTTATCCCTTTAAAGATTTAATAGTCTTAGACGAGAAAGCCTTATTCTCGCTTAAGGGGTTCCTACAAAGTAGAACGCACATGTTTGAATCAGTATACTTCCACCCAGTATGCAGGAGCTTCGATCACATGGTTCAAGTGATGATGAAAAAGGCCTCAGAAAAGCTCGAGTTGGAGAGCAGAGTTCTATCAATAATTGAAGGAGATCCTAAAAGGTATTTGGAGCTAGACGATTACAGTATACTGTACATGATATGGAGGCTTGAGGACGAGAGTGGGGACGTAAGAGAAGCCAAAATGTTGCTAAAGGATTTGTTAGAAAGGAAAATGAGGTGGAAACCTATAGGTACGAGTATTGACATAATGTTTCCATCAAAAGACATTCCATTCTTCCTCAAATACAGCTATGTTGAGAAAGCCGCGCGAGACATTGAGACAGTTCTAAGGGAACTCTTAGAGGACTCGGGCATGACGGACATAATAGAAGATGTTTGGGTAGACCACAGTCTTAAACGCACGCTTCCAGCATTACCATATCCTCTAGAAAGCATAAAGCTTGCCAAGAAGGAGGGGAGCAGTATAAAGATTAAAAGAGAGATTCCAATACCCCAGCTTCTAGAAGAATCCGGTTTAACACCTAGGGTAACATTCACTGTTTTCGGACCATACAAGCTCGTGAAGGATCCTCATACTGGCAGTATGCTGGAGAAATTAGCAAGACAAGCATTTTCAACAGTATTAGGAGCATCGGCTGGAATAACCATGTAATGAACTGGTTGATGAAAGCATTCTAATTATCGAGCAAATTTTTTGAACGCTCTCGTAGGTAAAGTTATAACCCTTTAGAAGAGCATCAACAGCGTCTTCTCCGTAAATTTTCTCAGCATATAAATACAATGCTAATGCTGGCAGATGTCCCCGGTTTTCTAAAAGCATTTTCACAGTCTTCTCTCCATTGAATGGCATATCGGCGATGCTTCTCTTGTTTACCAACCTTATGGGACTCAGAGAAGCTATCATCTTCTTCTTGTAAAGCCTCCACAAGTCAAACATTACTTCGGGACTTTCAACGCCTAGTGCAGAGGGATTATTAAATAATGATATGTCATATCCAACATTAACACCAAGACACTCCAGTATGAAAACGATATTATTCAACTCGTATGGCATTAACTCGAGGCCTGAGAGTTTAAGGATTCTCAGTAATTTGAATTCTCTCACACCGACCCCTCTCCACACATTATACTACTAAGGGATAAAAAGGGTTAAGCCAAATACTTTAAGGACGTAGTTTAAAAGACTTCATGGAGCAGAAGTCCTGCTCCTATTGTATACTTATTTAAGATTGCTTTAGTATTACTGTTTAAATATTTAAACAATCATTTAACATATTACCTATTACCTAAAATCTGGTGTTAGTCTTTAGAAACCATGCTTACTCTCTCGGCAAGATCCATTAGAAACTCTATAAACGCTTCCCTAGGAACTCTTGCTCCAGCTGCAAGCGGATGTCCTCCTCCTGTCCCTCCATACTTCGGTACTAGCTCTCTTAAAATCACGTTTAAATCCAATCCACGGTTGACAGCTCTTAAACTCATGACTACAATCCCTCTCCTTACTTCTCCCGCTATTCCTACAATGCTATCTGTGGCAGCTCCAGCATATGTTGCAGCTCTCGTTAGACTGCTAGGTAAAGGTTTTTAAGCTAGTTTAGCTACTAGAGTTACTAGAGAATACTAGGGGTACTATGAATGAGTGGGAGGCTTTATCGTACTAGGGAGGTTGCTGAGCTCCTTAACATTAGTGTTAGTGGCGTTAAGAAGTGGATTAAGGAGGGGAAGATACGTGCTATCCGTGTCGGTAGGTTTTGGATGATACCAGAGAGTGAGGTAAGGAGAATACTATTGGGTGTTAAGCCAAGTGAGGTAAGAGCTGTCATTTATGCTAGGGTTAGCTCCCATAAACAGAAGAAAGACGGTAATCTCGATAGACAGGTTGAGAGATTGAGAAGTTATTGTTCCGCTAAGGGATACAAAGTTATTGATGTGATAACTGATGTTGCTAGTGGGTTGAAGGAGGATAGAAGTGGTTTACAGAAGCTCTTCAACATTGTAGAGAAACACCAAGCCGATGTAGTAGTGGTAGAGTTCAAGGATAGATTAACAAGGTTTGGATTTGATTACCTCAAGAGATACTTTGAATCACATGGTACTAAAATAGAGGTTGTAGAGGAAACAGAGAAGGGATACATGGAGGAGTTGATAGAGGATTTCGTCTCTATCGTAATTAGCTTTGCTGGCAGAATCTATGGTAAACGTTCACAGAAGTTCAAGAAGATAAAAAAGGTCATAGAAGAGGTGGTGAGAGACGATTAAGACAATTGAGAAAACAATCAAGCTTAAATTAGTACCACTAACAAGAAGCGATAAGAACCAACTGCTTTCTCTTCTAAATGATTATACGTTGATGATAAGGGAGGCTCTAGATATTATCGTTAAGAATGATGTCCGTAGTAGGAAGAAAGCTCATGAGTTATGCTATAAGTTTCTGAGAAGGAGACGTCCTCATCTTCATAACAAGTTTATTCAGGAAGCATACAAGAGAGCATTGGCAATGTACCGTAGTTATAGGAAACTACTAAACAAGTGGAAGCGATTACCAGAGAAAAAGAGGAAGAAAACATCACCGCCATCACCACCTAAAGTAGAAGAGAATAGAGTCATAGAACTACATATAGACACCTACAAGCTTAAAAGAAGGCATGGGTTTCTAACATTAACGATTTCAAAAGGTAATGGTGAGTATCTTCATTTCCTTGTAATGGAGTACGAGTATGCAAGAGGGGAGCTTATGGAGGCTAGGCAACTCCAAGATACTGGTTGATGGAGACAATATCTTTCTGCTACTAACAATACGTAGGAATGTTGAAGTGAGGGAACATAGGAATAAGCTCGTTATAGATATTAATGAGGATAGTATTGTATGATAGGTGGGAAGCAAAGCTATTCTCGATTAAACATGATATTAAGAGGATACGTACTAACTATATGAGAATTAGAAAAAGTATACAAAAGAAAGTAAAGAACAAAAACCTACAGAATAAGCTTCTAACTAAGTATGGTTTCCGTGAAAGAAAACGTGTAGAGGATAAGTTAAAGAAAGTATCCACAATATTGGCAGAGATTGCTAAGGAGTATAACGCTGATTTAGTTAGAGAAAGTCTTAGGGATTTAAAACTGAATGGTAAGAAAAAGAGTAAGCAACTAAATTACAGATTATCATCGTTCCCATACCGTAAATTCATAACGTATATCGACTATAAGTTCTATGAACGAGGATTAAACGTGGTAGAGGTTAATGCTAAGAAATCATCTATCACATGCCCAATATGTGGTTGTGTAGACAAAGGGAATAGAGTAGACAAGGAAACCTTTAGCTGTAGAAGATGCGGTTTTGCCTTCAATGCTCAATACGTTGCTTGTCTTAACCTCTTCTCCCGCTCCAATGACGGCGTAGTAGCCATCAGGAGCGGGAGAATATATCTAATCCACCGTTCCACCGTAAGACCGCCCAAGTGGTGGTGGTCAATGTAGCCCCCGATGAGCCACCGAAGCACATGAGGTGGCTGAGGAGGAAGCCCGTGCCCAAAATAATCCTAAGTACCATTCATCTAAACCGTATCTTCATCTATCAATTTATATTGTATTGGACACGGTTAGGTTCATCACGGTCTCCGCTGAGCCGCCTACGGGAGCCTTTTTAGCTCCCCTCGGGAACCCAGCGGTCACCAATAAACTCTTAGAGCTTAGGAGTTTATAGGTCTTA
>JAPDJV010000033.1 GCA_029258925.1 Thermoproteota archaeon
AAGCTCTAAGAGTTTATTGGTGACCGCTGGGTTCCCGAGGGGAGCTAAAAAGGCTCCCGTAGGCGGCTCAGCGGAGACCGTGATGAACCTAACCGTGTCCAATACAATATAAATTGATAGATGAAGACACGGTTTAGATGAACGGTAGTTGAGCAATAATCCTAGAAATGGCACAATCACTATTCCACCTCCGATCCCAGCTATACCAGCAATAAAGCCTGCTATGATGCCAGCAATGAACCCGTGGAGAACCTTGTTTCCGTTATCAGCATTATTGTATTCAGTACTCTTCTTATTCCAGTAATGCGATAATAATCCTCTAATACCTGATAACATTATGACGATGCCAACGATTATTCTGAGAACTAGGGGATCTATTATAGATACCATGTATGCTCCAATATAGCTGCTTGGGATGATAGAGGCACATAATGGTAATCCAAGCTTATAGTCTATTTTCTTCAATCTGTAATAAGCTA
Organism: Thermoproteota archaeon; assembly: GCA_029258925.1. GTDB lineage: Archaea > Thermoproteota > Thermoprotei_A > EX4484-217-1 > JAPDJV01 > JAPDJV01. Next base: position 480 of record JAPDJV010000033.1, read on the forward strand.
TTGTAGCTGAAATAGTGTTCAAGACTATTATCACCTTCGATGTCGAAATAGCATATCTAATATCTAAGCCCATAAAAGTGAATATGGGAACCATTAGTGCCCCGCCCCCTGTACCAGTTGTCGAAGATAATATGCCAACCATCACTCCCAGCAAGACATAGATTTGAAATGGTAAATCCATGGACACTCACGTCCTAGGGTTGTGAAACATGATACTTCAACTACTTTCCATAACCTCACACTGAAATCATCTACCCTTAAACGGAAGTAGTCAGCTCTAGTCGTTTAGCCTGGTCATAATATAAATTTATTGGACTTGACTCCACTCCAGGAATCGCATCATGAATTATTAATCTTGCAGTGATTTCATATTGGAACTTGTTACTCTGAAAATAGTTGAGCGGTTTAAACAGACTTAAATTATTTAAGCATATAGCTAGTTTCTAGCTATGGTGAATTAGAGCCTGTTATTCGGTGGAGAAGGTTTGGAGAAGGCTTTGGAAGAAGAGTTTTATGAGGCATTGAAGAAGCTCAGAGTGCACGTGATACTGGCTCTTCTAATTACCGTAAGTGTTCTGATATTCTACACAATATTCTTTAAAGTTGATTTCGAAGTAATTTACCGGTCGAATACTTTCCTCCTAATACTATCAATATCGATGTGTATATTCTCTCTGGTTATAAGCGGTGTAAGACTACACGTACTGCTCAGTGCAGTTGGCGAAAAAGTTGAGTTCATCCATGTCTTATGGATTAGAATAGCAAGCTTGTTCATATGTGATGTAACGCCGTTCTCCATCGGAGACGACGTTCTAAGAGTAGTATTCTTGAAACAGCATAACTGTGAAGTCGAGAAAATAATAGGTGTCATTTTATTCGAACTTTACCTGGACGTAATAGTAATCAATGTACCAGCACTATTTCTCTCAATACTCGAGGTTTTAGGTTCAAATCAATACTATGTGCCCGTTATACTATGTTCATTATACTCCTCAGCTTTCTGGACACTGTTATTATTGTCGACTAAAAAAGGCTTTATTAGAAAGATTACAAGGAGACTTTTCGGAAGGAGATTGAGTAGGATTCAATTTGTAGTTGAAGAATTAGAGCGTGGTATTTCAATTATTCTAAGAAAAAAGACTGCCTTCATTTCTTCAATAATACTATCTTTTCTATCATTGTTTTTAACATCCCTAGCACTATCCCTTGCCTCAGCAAGTATTAATATGCCTGTGAACATCATCCAAGCCCTAGAGACTTACGTTACATCGCAATCTTTAGGAATAGTGCCTATTCCCGGAGGCGCGGGAGTAATAGAGTATGGTCTAACATTGTCATTGAGTCCGCCTCTAGTTGTCCTATGGAGAATAATCTCCTACTACATCATGACTCTCATCACAGGCATAGCACTAATTACTAGAGTAGCTTACATCAGTAGCAAAGACGTGTGAAAGTTTGTGACAAAACAGACAATTATTGAAGGGAATATGATTCCGCCAGCTTCTCTATGAGAAAATTTATATCAGAATTATTCTCATGGAATAAAGAGAGTTAGGCCGGGTGTTAATGAATGGAGTTATTGGAGATTCTCGAACACCTCGTTAATATCGAGAGCGTAAATGATCCACTCCACAATAAGAAAGCGTCTCCAGAAATAGCGTATTGGATAAGAGATTACCTTTCTAAAATAGGGTTGCCAGCAGAGATAATAGAAGACTCGGGGTACTACAATATACTTGGAATTGTTGGAGAAGGAGACCCCAAGTTAATGTTTCTAGCACACTACGATACCGTACCAGTTGACTACTCTAAATGGAAAACCGATCCATTTAAACTGGCAATAACGGATGGCAGAGCATATGGCAGGGGAGCGCTGGATGATAAGGGGAACATTGCAGCTATAATAAAAATGCTGGAGAAAATAAATATTGATGGAATAAAGGGTACACTGATATATGCTTTCACCGGGGATGAGGAAGTAGGCGGAGGACATGGAGCTAGAACGATAAGAGACAAATTGTTTGCAAAAAACATTGTACCAAACTACTTGGTCAACTGCGACGGCCACGGAATGAAAATTATTGCTAGGAGAAGAGCAGCCTTCAATATCGTGATAACTGTTGAGAGAGAACTTGTTGAAGTAAAAGGTAAGAGAATTAACCTAGTATTCGAGGCGAAGACGCCTATAAAGGAGACTAGGCATGCAGCATACTTCCTTCCAGGAGTAGACCATCATCCACTGATAGCAGCATCACACTACCTAAGAACACACAATAACCTTCATGTTAGCAAGATCTCCGGCAAATTCATTAAATCAAATGTTATACCCGGTCAAGTCGAAGTAGAATTCGTTGAGCCGGATCCCCAAGGCGACCTGATAATCGTAGATGAAGGTTTAAGGAAGACGCTGGAAGCAATAACACCGTTAACGAGAACACCAATAATAACACACGAGTACAGCGATTACGGAGTCAACATAACACCAAACGTGATTTCAGTTGAAGAAAAAGAATTAACATTAGTACTAGACGTAAGAGCCATGATTAAAAACACTAGCGTGCTAAAAGAGAGCTTCACGAAAACACTAGAGAACACTATTCCCAAAGCAAAAATGGAAATTAGAGGCAAACCACTATACTTGTACACGCCTAAAGAGTCGGAGCTCGTAAGGAAAGCCTCGGAAACACTAATAGAAATAGACATAAAACCCTTCATAGTCGAGGCAGCGGGGGCATCAGACTCAAGATACTACTCACCCCACGGCATACAAGCATTCGACTTCGGACCAAACGGAGGAAACCTGCATGGACCAAACGAATACGTTGAACTAAACTCCCTGGAAAAAACATCAGAATTCTACATGAAACTCGCATCAAAAATATTAGCATGAAAAAAGATAACACACCATTGAAGCTTAAAAGTGGTTTATTTAGAAATAGTGAAATACAAAGGAACAATAAAAGTACAATGGGGCCCGTAGCCCAGCCTGGATAGGGCACCGGCCTTCGGAGCCGGAGGTCCCGGGTTCAAATCCCGGCGGGCCCGCCATTATATTACGCAAATCCTTGTGCTTACTCTTTACAGTTTTCTTAGTATTTTTGAGTATTTGCTTTGGAGCTGTTATACTGAATATTTGAGGGTGGCACGCTACTAGGGAGACATAGTTGTTTGAGTAAGCCAGATATAGATGATGGATCAGGAACTAGGCGCTACGCCTCTGTTGGAATGCCTCGCAACGATGACAAATGCCGATATGAATACTAGGAGGACGCCTATGAGCCATAGAATTAACATCACGGTCGCGGTTCCGGTGCCGACATACTTACTTACGGCCTCCACTAGTGGAAACATGAGGGCTAGAAGGATAAACGCTATACCCAGCCTAAACAGGTCGACTCTCAAGCTGGGCACCAAGAAACTACTATATCATTGCTTATTATAAAAGTGTTTCTTTACAGGAAATAACGAATCATAGTCGAACGCCCTCAATACAAGCGTCCCTAGAGATCTGTGTTCCGAGAATATCAGCAGCTAATAATCTCGGGCAGGTTCTACGGGATTGCTTTAAGCCATGGAATCCGCTTAAAGTCTTTGTCAAATGTTAAAATTGTGTCTATGCCGTAATGTTTACATGTCAAGATTACGATAGCACCGCTTGGAATAAGCTTATATTTTACCATAGTCTCTAGAAGCTCGTCCAGCTCAAATGTAATCTCTTATAATTGCTATCTCAAACTCTTGCAACATCTTAGTGTATCTTTCCAGAATATTGAACGCGAAATCTGACCTTTTTCTCTAATATATTTTTCAGCGACCTGATCCCAAACTTGTTCTTTGTTAGGCGCCGTATTATTACGAACTCCACTTCATCAATAATACCTACAGTCACTGCAAGGTCTGAGTATTTTGCTAGTAGCTTTTCTGTCTCATCAGCATTGTCCCGTCTAGAAGGTAATGAACAAAAATATTTGTATTAATCATCTTCATCCTATCTGCCCCATTATAACCGCTCGAACTCTGCTTCAAGCAGCAGCTCCTCGATTTCATCCCTGCTAGCCTTACCAAGAATTCCCCGGTACTTACGTAGTTTCCTAACTCTATCCTCGTACGTCTCTAGCCTGACAAAGACCTCTTCACCCTCCCTGAGTTCTACAGGCTCTGAGAGCTTTAGCACATCGTTCTCGTATCTAGCTCTGACAACTCTAGACAACTCCAGAGAACCATTGTTGTTCTATCGGTATCCATCCCAATATGTTTTTACTAGTTATGACTATTTCCAAATTATCAGCAATGATATCCCTGGCGATAAGCATTTGCGAAGCCTGTTTCCAATTGATGATTTCTGCTGGAAACATTGTTTACATATCTCCAGCCTCCGGAGCCGGTGGTCCCGGGTTCAAATCCCAGCGGGCCCGCCATTTCGATGGTTATCTTTCATTAATTTTATGGAGATTTTAGGGAACTATTTAACGCGAGGTCCTTCATGTCCTTGAGCGCCTGGTTCTCAACCTTGATGAGGCTCTATTTTCTTCTGGGCGAATATGTGTGAGCATACAATATATTTACTATCTCTTATTTAACGCAATTCTTAGGAGGGGATATAATAGTGGGTATCTATGTGACAATGGTTCCTAGGAAGTTTGTTCTTGAATCTGGAGACGTGGTTGTGCTTACAGCCCGTGATATTGAAGAGAAGCTTGTAAGAGATACCGTGTTTAGACTTTGGGTTCCAGACGTCAAGGCTGTGTACAAGCACTTGGTGGATGTACAGGGCTTTGAAGTTGCTACTCCTTCCGTCCATAAGGGTGAGAAGTATAGTTTGAGGAAGGTTTTAAGCGATACATGGGAGCTCCATATGACGCTCTATGATGATGGCTTTATCGATGCAGAGGTTGAAGTTAGGAGAGAGTACATAGAGCATCTTACTCCTAGGAGACTTAACGTTGTCTATGAGGCCTTCGAGTACTATAGGAGCATCTATGACAAGCTCCATATATGATATGTCCCGGCAGGTAAATGGATTATCAACGTCATTGACCACTTTAATGTTAAGCTACGTGAGCCAGATACACTAACTCTCTGGAAACCCATAGTTCTCGGAATAGTTATGACAGGATTGTTCGTCTACGCCTTATCGAGACTTACAAAGGGAGGTAGACAATGAGCCTAAACAACAAAATAGAAGAGTTGAGAAAAAGATTTGAGGAAGCATTAGAGCTTCTCAAGAGAAGGGACGCTGTACAAGCTACTGAAGAACTGTATAAAGTTGCTGAGAACTCTATAAAGATCCTCTCAGAAATTAATGGACTGCCAGAATATGAAAAAGTTGAACAAGAAGGGACATGGTGGACTAAGCTACTGGATAAGGCTGCTAAAAGACTCAGAGATATCTACGGAGAGGAACTAATAGACGCATGGACTACAGCATACAAGTTCCATCAAAAGGGATTCCTGAAGAACAACTCACAGTAGAAGATATATCGGAAGAAGTATACAAAATAGAAGACCTATTAAAGATGGTGGAAAGAGAAGTAAGGAAAATAACATATAGCTAGCCCATATCTCTTAGATACAACACACTACCTTATGGTTTCTGCTCAGCACTAGAAATACTCACAAACTTAAAATACACTCATTAAATCACATATCAGAAACAATAAAAGGAACTGCAAGTTTTCTCTAGACTCTAATAGTGTTGACTAGATTATTAAGGAATAGATTTTTATAGATCGCCTATATATGTATATTGGTGTTCGTGCATGTCTGTCACTTTTACAATACGCATTCCACATCGACTGGCTAAGAAGATGAAAAAGTATAGAGAAATTAATTGGAGCGAGGTTGTTAGGAGGAGTATAGAGGAGTATCTAGAAAAACTCGAAGAGACGAGGATTATTGTTGATGCACATGAATTGCTTGAGGATCTCATAGATCAAGGCGTTAATCCAGAGGATCTAGAGCCTAAGAGCTATGATGAGGAAATAAAATACTACCATGTCCTTGGTGAGAGGGAATGGAAGAGACTCTCTACGATACAAGTACGGTGATAGAGCTGGTAGCAAGGAAGAAGCAAAGAATACTAGGTTACATATCAATTCTTACTGTAATAGAGTATCCGCCATCTCTCACTTACGCCTCAAAAATACTTTACCCTGAGAAAAAGGATTATTTCCTGCCAATAAAGTGGCAGGTTATGCTACGCAAGAAAGGCAACCCCATGCCTGCGGTTGATCTAGTCATTGCAGCTCAAGCCTATAATAGGGGTCTCACATTAATAACACGCGATAAACACTTCGAGATAATAAAAAGAGAGGTAGCACACGACCTCAAGCTAATACTTGAAACAAATGAAGCAAATTAGGAGGATTACACCTGGTTAGTCTACACCAACTTTCTTTAGAAGCGCTATAGCCTCCTGGATATGTTCTCGCCAGCTAGGAGCTTCAGCAACTACTGCAACCCTCTTCAGCGCTTCGGATGCAAACCTTAAGGCTTCGTATACAGCCTCTAGCGGTATCTCAAGCTCCTCAGCAACCATCTCTAGCACTAGTCGTGGATTAAGTCTCCTTATCAGTATGGCTCTTAGCTTCTATCTCGAAGAGAAATAGTTCGTATACAAGGAGTCCTGACCTAGACATCTTCTTCAAAACACTCCTTAGATCTTTGAGGTCTCTCAGGTCTGCCGGGATAGAATACATTAATAGTCTGCAAATACGCTGGTACCTACTACTATAGGGAGTGCAGAGTCCAATACTGCGGTTACTCCCTTTTGAGAATGGATTCCTCTACAACGTCACGGTCGATCTCAAAAACATATTTGCTAGCCCCCTCGTGAAATCCCTTGAAGAAAGACTTCAAGAGTATGACCTCGAACTCCTCTCCTCCAGTATTGATGTACCGCGAGTACGGCACTGGGTTGAGAGAACATTATTTTCACGTTGATACACTCGATACTGCTCTCATTGTTAACGTGGTGCTCTATAATCCTAACAAGGGGGTTAAAGTCGCCAAGCGCTTCCTCGATCGGGTTCAGTACCTGGTGGGAGTTTTGCCTATTCTAAGTCCCTCCTAGGCTTCCTAAGATCTCTTTCCCACGCTTTCCTAGTTTCTCGAGCTGTTCACGAAGGTAAAGGTATTCGGGCCACGGCACGTCGGCTTCATGTGCGTCAATACTGCTCGAGCTAAGTAGTTCTTCCAGTTTATCTCAACTACTTAGACCAAGCTTATGGGCCATTCTTTGAATACTGACTTCACAATTACTATCTCTTTACCAATCTTTCGTAGCAATAATTCCAATCCCTCCCTAATAACAGTCTTAGAAGACAAAAACTCTCCCAACACACTTACGTAGCTATGTATACTTAAAATTTTCCAAGTGCAATTACGTCTCACAAGCAAAATATTTCTTAGGACCTCTAAGTTTTCTCTAGCACTCCCTCACTATAATGTATCGACGTCCTCTCCTTAGCCAGTAGTTCTGGAAAACATACTTTTGATATCCCGGCTACCATCGAGTCCTGGCTAGAGATTTTATACCCTTCAACGGCAACGCGTTTAGTACTTGTTTAGCCTAGTCCACCCCGATCCTCCATAACATAGTATAGCTGTAGTTATCAAGAATGTTAATCCTAAATAATGTTAATCCTAAATTTAGCTAAAGACGAAGCATACAATCATGAAACTTGCTACATGGGAAAAATCCTGTCTTAATACTATTTGTCTCACTTGTCTAGGTAATGTAGCAATGACACGAAGAGTATTTCGTTATGAACAGTCATATCGATAACATAGTCTCCAGGATTCTCCTCTAGAACGGTCAGTGCCTCCTCGGTAAGAGGAGTCCTGTGAAGGATGTGATAAAGAATGTTAGTATCTATGAATATCAAGACCGCCAGCCCTCCTCTAGATAGCGCTCCATCTCCTCATCACTAGACTCTCCCAGAACACCTATGAGGCCCCTTAATCTCTCCCTTATACTCTTCTCAAGCCTCACACTGACCTCTTCTCCTTCCCGTAGCTCTACAGGCTCTAAGGGCTTCAGCACTCCCTTCTCATACTTTACACGGATAACCTTAGACAACGCTCACTACCTCCAAGGATACTATCACAGTACAACCCAATATACCTTTGTCTCACGTCAAGGGATGTTTCCAAACTATCCTCTGAGATAAGCTATTTTTGATCATCAATGCTGAAACATGTTTCCAACTGATGTTTTCCCTTAGAAACATCGCCTATAAGTCACAGCCTTCGGAGCCGGAGGTCCCGGGTTCAAATCCCGGCGGGCCCGCCATAACTCCACTATCTTGTCAAGAGGCCCGACATAGTTTCCTCTAGGTACAAGTAGTAGTTGCTCTTGATTTTCTTAATAGAGAATATGCTTGGCAAGTTAACCCCTTGAAATGATTTCTACCAACGGGGGAGTACAAAACTTTTTGTACCCGATGAGGGGGTAACCAAATAAAGAATAAAATCACGAAACTTATAACACACAGTATAACTCCTTAGGCTCTTCTCATAACTAGAGGTTTAAATTCGCGACTTAAAAGTGTACGCTTTAATTTTTACGGTCATCTCTTTTACGCAGAACCTAGCTTTCAGAACTTAAAGTGTGAGCTATAAGAAGTCTTGTGGTAAACTATAGCTAGAACTATAGTTTTCGGAGCGATGAATAGCAAATCAAAGAATAGACCTTTAGAAGTGTTTGCCTCACGACAACACTTTCAAGGCGTCATCAGATCATCAGGTTTCTCGTAACTTCTGTTGACTCAAGCCGTCAGAATCAGTTTGAAGTGATGACTTAAGGCAACAGAACTGGTGGAACTTTTTGCTTAAGTAAAAAATTCGGAACGTTATGGTAGACTATAACATTCGCAGACAAAACGTTAGGTTAACCATAACTTTCCAGCACCAAAAAACAGGTGATAAAAAAGAGGTTTAGGAAAAAGAATCTCGGGTGTTCTTCCCCACTCTTTCTAGAAACTCGTTGAACTTACTTATTATCTCCATCTGCTTTCTTATTATTCTTTCCCTGTATTTCTCCACTTTCCTTCTCATTTTCTCCTGTAGTTTTGCCATGTTTTCCCCGCTTTTTGGAGGGATTAGCTCCAGCGTTCCATCGCTTTTTATCTTTCCTAGCACATTGCTACATTTTGGACATAGTAGGCGGTTATCATGAGTTTTCACGGGGTTATCGGTTCATTACATTTCGGACAGTGTAGCTTGTAGGTGAATGTTTGTTTTAGCTGTTCTACTTCTCTCTTTTTCCTCTAGCTGCTTCTTCATCGGTTCTAGTGTTTCCCTGTAGCTCTCTATGTCTTCTGCTCCTCTCCTCCTCTCTTGCCTCGGGCCTCCTCCTCATGATGAAGTATATACCCGCACCGCTAGCAGCCAATATTGAGAGGATCAATGCGATTGTTGCAATATCAATCTCAAGCCTTTCTTACCTGTTGAAGGCATAGGAAGCGTAATTACTTCCTCGGTTTCTCAGTAGTTGTTGTCTTAACTGGTGAAGTGTTCTTAGGTGCAGTTGTAGTAGTCGCTGGTTTCGTGGTGGTTGCAGGTTTTGTTGTTGGAGCAGTGGTTGTGGTTTTTACTTCTCCTGTTTCAGGTGATACTATGATCACGTTTTCAGGAGTAGATACGCTTGTTTCCTCCCTATCGGGTACACTTCTATCTTCTCTACCTCACCCGCAATGTCGAGAGGTACAACTACTGTTCTCTCAATAGTCTTGTTGCCAACATTGATGAAGACTGGAAAAGTAATGTTCAGCATTGCATCCGAAGGCTTAGCGATTTTCTTAGCAGATTTCTCTCCTCCCTAAAGAGTATAACAGCACATTACCATAAAGTTGTAGGCAATGTACGTGCTGAGCTAAGGATTTAGGCGTATAATTATACCATAGCTGGTTGTATTGAACGAAGCTTCTTTAACGATTAAGTACTCTATTTCTATACTCTTAGATTCATTTTGGTCTAGTTTTCTTGACCTCCCGGTCTATGACCTTAGAATTATATTTTTTATTTACAGATTTAGTAGTACTTGGTGAGGTGGAGTATGGGGTCTGATGAGACCTTTGAAGCGATAGCTCACCCTCTTAGGATTAAGATTTTAAAGCTGCTCGCTGAGAGGCCTATGGGCTTCTCAGAATTAAAGAGGGAGCTTGGGATTAAGAGTAGTGGTAAGTTAGATTTTCACTTGAAGAAGCTGGGGGACCTCATAACATTGAATAGTGATGGTAAGTACACTTTAGCTAAGGAAGGTTATGCAGCCCTACAAGCCATAATCACCATTAAAAAGTACGGTTGGCAGAAGAGAGCATATCTCATAAATACGGTAGCCTACACCATAGTAGTGGCCTTTGTGTTATCGAGGATTATAATGGAAGGTGTTAACCCGGTATACTTAGTTATCCTAGTGTTAGCAACCCTATGGTTTGCCTACTACAGCTACTTGTCTATTGTGAAGAGGAAGATCTTCAAGACATGCTGGTAATGTTTAAGAGTCGAATAAGGGCCAATGGGGGATGGTGATGGAGCGGGTTATTGAGATTGAGGGGTTGGTTAAGGAGTTTAATGGTAGAAGGGTACTTCATGATGTAACATTTCATGTGAGGAGGGGTGAGGTTTTCGGGCTTCTAGGTCCTAATGGTGCTGGTAAGACTACGACTATTAGGATTCTTCTCGGGCTACTAGAGCCTACTTCGGGTAGAGCTCTTGTTCTTGGTGGAAGGCTTAGTGAGAGTCGTGAGCTTAGAAGTAGAGTTGGCGTTGCCCTGGAGGGTGACGGCCTGTTCTCCCAGCTTACAGCTTATGAGAATTTGGAGTTCTATGCTAGAG
>JAPDJV010000002.1 GCA_029258925.1 Thermoproteota archaeon
GGTATTTCAATTCGCATTCGAAGTTTCGGCCCCATTCATGACGATGCTCGAAAACGGGTTCTTGTTCTTGGGTGGGATATTCGGAGATGCCTCAACCCCCCTCTCCTCTCTCTGGGCCGATGGAATAAAGTATTTTAGCAGTCCTACTCGGTTTAATCTTCGATAAATCAAATATTAAACCCTTGGACTTAAGATATACTTTAGATGTCACAACAATTACGTCACCATCAGCAATCTCAATGTTATCACTATTGGCTGCCTTCACTATAAGTTTAGCTAGATCAACCCCGGGCTCTATTTCAGGCATTTTTAATCCATATACTTCAAGCTTAGTCATTTAAGTAGCTCCCGATAATACCTTGAGCCACTTGCTGGGATATAAATTATTAGGAGTGCGTGGCGTTAAGCTAAAATAAGCTCTACGTGTTTTCAATGATTTCAACCAATCAGTTTTATGTATTTTATGCAAGTTTAAATATATGGATTTACTCTGCCAGTGAATTCACAGTATTCATTACCCTCTGCTATGCACTTAACCTCGAATGCGAGCACCTCGGTTCCAAAGAATTCAGATAGTAGACCTGAGATGAAGCCTCTTACGAGGTGTGATTGAGGCTTGTTTGCTTTGCCGTAGACCCTTAGTATTTCGGAGCACTCCCAATTATCCCACAACCTTATTTTCACAGCTATTTCCGGACTTTCAGTTAAGTACAATATTTGGAACCTAGTCCACCATCCAAGTGATCCAAGAAATTTCAGCGCTGCTTCAAGAACACTTATCGGAGTATTCCCGGAAATCCTCTCCTTGATAGCCTTATACTTCCTTTTCCCTGCTTCATACCATAGATGCCAGAGAATCGAGGGGGCTTGCACCTTGAATTTTTCTTTAATAGCTTCTATTATCGAATAACAATGTCCTCTACTCATTATTATTGCACGATTTCCATCGTACATTAACGGTTTTAGATTGGGGAAGACTAGTAATCCTGGTGCTATGGGCGGTACGACTTCAATGCCTATAATATCTTCAATCCTCCTAGCATTCTCCAATGCTTTAGAAAAACTCAAATAGTTCATGAAGTTGACTGCTAATATAATGAGTCCCTCTCCCCCATTAACGTTGCCTACAATGTATTCAACGTTCAACTCCTGCTCTCTCAATAATTTTAGGAGTGGGGGCAAGCACTCCGAAACATCCTTTACTCTAACAATTAGCCCGTATAGATGCTTCGAGTCAGAATTGTATATAATGTTAGGTAACTTAAGTTCCACTTATACATCTTCCCCTTACACGCTTAAATATGGAGAATACTCAAATTGTTGAGTAAACTCCATATATTTGGGTGTTAGACATAATATCCTGCATCATATATATGATTTATGCAAATAACTTATATAGTTGCTCTACCAAAAAGAGGGGCAACCTGAGAGGTAGCTTCAATATTGAGTATAAAGAAATTCTTATATAGGAGTCCATCGGTCAACCTCCCAACATTCCTATTTCGGAAGGAGAGGGCAAGATTTAGAGATCTCAATTCAGCTGTTCACAGTAGGGGAGGCCTCTCCTACGCTCTAAAATATCTACTTGAAGAGAAGCTTATTACTAGAGAAGTTGACATAAATGAGGTTCCCGTTAAAGTATACTATAAGATAACGAAGAAGGGTAGGAAGGTAGCTAGATACTTGATTGAAATGAGAGGAATGCTATCAAAATAGGAGCAGAAATATTTTGGGACTCGCATGCCCGGAGAACATAGTCATTGAGGATCTACCCCTAAGGGTTAAATCAGGGGAAACCTTGAGCCCGCCGGTTCTGCCTGCCCTCGGTTTCCTCTGGTTTAACCCTTAGGATCTCATCGTCTCGGGAAGGCTTTCTCCGCGGGGCCCCTGGAACGGAGTCCGGCGGTTCCCGAGACGTGAGATTACACGGATTCTCAGGTACTCGAGGTTTAATCTCTCCGGATTTTGAGACCTTAACCCTCCCCTTGGAAGGTTAAGGCTCGTTGCTCCGGAGAGATTAAACCTTTTTCCCTTTTTGAATCCGTGTAGGTGTATTCCTCGGGTTCTCCGGGCATGCGAGCATTAATTTGCTGTTCACGAGTTTGTTTTTAAGTTTTTGGGGTTATCGTCTTTCTCCTGAATATTCTGAGACGTGCTGTTAGTATTTTCTCTGTTGCAAACATTCTTGCTGCAAAATATAGTACTGCTAGTGTGAACAGGGATATGTATGCTATTCCTATGATAGATGATGTGTATTCTCCTAGTAACAGGTCTTTTGATGCTTGGATTACGTAGGTGTATGGTATTAGGTAGAGGGGTATTGCTATTGGCAGTGGTAGACTGTTTAGGTCTACCATCATTAACATGAATGCTGGGATCATTAGTGGCAGATACAAGTATCCTACGAGGGTTTGAGCGCTTCTAACGTCTTCTGCGAAAACAGAGATGGATAGTGATAGAGCTAGAGAAGATAGGAGAGCCATGAATATCACTACCCCCAAAACGATGAACGCTTGTGGAGTTAATCCTATGCCTATGGATTCTAAGCTCACTTGAGGCATATCCTCACCATAGGATACAAAGATCTGGTTTGCGTAAACTAGGTATCCAACCATGAATGCAGCGGCGCCTAGAACAGCTATTATGATAGTTCCTCCAAGTTTACCAGCCAGTATGCCGAATCTTGAGACTGGTAGGGAGAGAAGTGTTTCAAGAGTTTTCTCTTCTTTCTCTATTGCTATGCTTGTAGCAGCTATTTGCATTGCAAATATTATCATTATCGTCAACATTATAGGCGTTGTAATCGTCTGAGAGGCTACACTGGCAATGATTGAAGGAGATATTGGAATAACTCTCCCCTTAATAATAGTCATGCTCGATGCTCGAATAGGGTTCAACACGAAGTCCGGGGTGACGTCGTATATCCTCGTTGAAATAATTCTTACGGTAAGTATTCTGCTATATGCTTCTATGAGTCTCTCGCCTGATGCCCCTGACATTATGCCCGAGAAAGCCAGCGATCTTATTATCGTGTATGATTTGACAACGCCTGGCAAACCAGCTGAAATGTTCTCCGTGAATCCTTCGGGTATTACTATCAGAGACGAAACCCCCAACTCTAGTGAGACATTAATTGACTCGTTGAGCGATGAAGAATTTAAGATTACTATATTGGGATTAATATTTCTCAAATATTCTATTAGATTCTTTGCCTCAGCACCCCCATCGGAATCCCATATGGCTATTCTCGCACTCTTAGCTGTCTCGACAGCTGTCTTCATTGAGAAGCCCATCATTAAACCCATGACGGGGAATATTATTATGGGCATCAGTATCATTCCGAACAGTATTTTAGGATCTCTTAGAAGATCTTTAATTTCCTTCTTAATAATGTTCCTTAAACCCTTAAGCATTGGAAACCACCTTCATGAATGCTTCCTCGAGATTATGTGTTGAAGTTGATTCCAGGATTTCTTTCGGCGTTCCAATGCAGAGAATCCTGCCCTTATCTATCATAGCTACTCTATTACACAAGTACTCTACTTCAAGCATGTTATGGCTCGACAACAATACTGTTACGCCATGGGTTGAAGCATACTCCTTAATTATTTCCCTAACGTAGAAAGCGTGGACAACGTCTAGTCCAGCGGTAGGCTCGTCGAGTATTGCAAGCCTTGGCTTAACCATTAGAGTTCTCGCAACTTGAAGCCTTCTCTTCATGCCCTTACTGTAAGTCTTCACTTTGTCTCTCAATCTTTCACCAAGACCGGAAATCTTGACTCCCTCCTCAACAATTCTCCTAAAAGCTTCACCGTCTTCGGCGTAGAATCTTGCTATGAACTCCAAGTACTCTATTCCAGATAAATTACGGTATGCTCCTGCTTCCTCTGGAAGATAACTTATTATCTCTCTTACAATACTAGCTTCGCTCATAACATCATGGCCGAAGACGAGAGCCCTCCCGCTTGTAGGCTTAATTAGAGTGGCTAGAATTCTGAGAGTAGTGGTTTTCCCTGCACCATTTGGACCTATAAGTCCAAATATTTCTCCTTCTCTTACAGTGAATGATATTTTATCGAGAGCCTTAACCCCATCGTAAACTTTAGTTAACTCCTCGACCACGACCGCATCCAAGTATTATCCCCCTATTGAAGACATGTCGTTTTTACTGGGGATGTGGATTTAGGTTTTATGTTGTTTCAATATATCCTTAGCTACTCTAATTTGGATATAAGCCATGAAACGTCTTCAGCTATTCTAACAGTAGGCTTCATCATTATCACGTTGTCATCGAATGCCTCAATAGTCTTTACCAATGAGAGAGTCTCCCTGTAACCTAGAGTCGATACGAGTTTTCTGAGAGGATATATAGTGTATCCATGTTTCTCGAAGAATGTCATCGATGACTTGTTCTCCGCCCAAGTCGAAGCCATTATGATATCTACATCGCTCCAAATATCGTCTTCAAACGTCTCCAGTAGCATAGAGCCGATACCCATGCCTCTATACTTGGGGGCTACTGCAATGTAATATACTACACTTATTCTCAAACCATTATATCTTCTTGAAAAGTATTGTAGAAAGCCGGCAACTTCTCCTTCAACTTCACATACCAGAATGCATGTTCGTGGCAACATTCTCCTAATGTATCTCACATGTCTCTTGCTGAATACTTCTAGAGCTATTTTCAGTATGCTATTATAGTCTCTCCTTGAAGCATATCTTATTTTGGAAGGTAACACCTAAACTGTCCTTTGCATAATTAAGACATCACCCGCAGAACAGTTTTAAAACTAGATATAGGATTCCTCCCCCAGTATCGCACATCTACCATTCAATTCATATATTCTACTCCTCAAGAAAATTACTAATCTCAGGAGGTTAATAAACTTAATCTCAAACCCCTCTTACGAACATAGTAGGGTTAGGTGAGTTAGCAATGGTTTTGAAAGTTAAGATGCTTGGTTTGAACGGCATAACTGCTATAGCATTCAAAATAGATCTTGGAAACGCACCTCTAATAATAGTTAAAGCTTCTAGAGGATACATCATGTGTGGTTATCTCAATCCCGATATGGCCGAAAAACTGGGTGATGTAGCTGTCATAGTTTCAGGGGTGAGAGAGATAGAGGAGATTTTAGAGAAGCCTGTAAAATGGGCTTCGTCGAAAGCTAGAGCGCTGGGAGTTAAAGAGGGAATGAATGGAAGAGCGGCGTTGGAGAAAATTAGCTGCACTGACTAAGCGATGTTTTGTGAGTGGCACGGCTATGAAGCGTCTGAAGCGTGACTGGACAATAACATGTAACCCTAGCATGGACTAACCAGCGGGGGATAGCGGTGATTCATGTAAACCTAAAGCTTCGAGTACTCGTCAAATGGGTTGAAATGGATTTCCTCTGAGATTTAAAAACAGTTAATAGAATGCCTGCTAGTTTATTCATATAATGTTCAGGAAGCTAGCTAATCCAACCAACACGAATACTAGGCCGACTATCCTACTGAGGCTCCTATAATCCACTTTAACTATTCTCGTAAGCAATATTGATGCGGCAATGTTTAACGTAAAGAAACCCATTATCGCACCCAAGAAGACACATACTGGTGAGCGAGCTTCTAACGCTAATGCCATTAAAGAGAGCTGTGTTTTATCTCCTAGTTCAGAGAGGGCTACTAAAGAGAAGACTGCTACTAAACTTTTTGAGGTAAACTTTCCCTCATAACGTTCTTCTCTAGGCTCAAATAATATGTAGAATAATCCGAAAAATATGAAGAGTGCCGAAGAAACATATAGTAATAGCTGTGTTGGTAGGAAAAATCTAGCTGTTATAGCCCCCACTACTGGTATTATGTTTGCTAAAGTGAAAGCTAATGTTGCAACTATAACAGTCTTCAATATTCTCCCTGAGGCTAGTACTGTTGAAACAGTTGCAACCATAGTCTTATCAGCTAATTCCGCTAAAATTATGATCGCTGTGCTCAATGCGAACTCGTAGATCTCTATCAAATTCCACACCTTAATCAACTAAGGCGTTAAATTGAGTATGGCTTAAAGTCCTCCTCTAATATAAGTTAGGTTGGAAGTTATTATAGATTAATGGCCTCATGATAGTCTCCCTTACTCTGAAGAACATAACGGTTAGCTTAAGCCCGTGAAGTAGTACGTACTACCTTTACTGTAAAGGTTTCTACGACGTCTCTCATAATAGTATTAAACATCGTAGTCTCTTACTCTTCTCAACCAAGGATTCCTATGTTAAATGAGTCTTGAAGTTTATGGAGTCCAGATGCTTCATTCAGCTTCTGGTAAACTTTATTTGAAAAGTATTGTCAAAATACTAATAGTCTAGATTTAAATTCTTCAACTAACATAGCAAATAAGGAGGAACTAATTTAAGCAATGGTTATAATAATTATTAGTACACACCTTGTGGTACCTATAGAGATTCATTAGAATGACATTAGGTAAAACTTAAAGAGTATATGAGACATCATAATATCATTGGGGTGACAGTATTGTATAGCCTCATAGCAACGCATATTGATGAATTAGATAGGATTCTAGGAGGAGGCATACCTAGACCAGGTTTAACGATGATTTTAGGACACACTGGAACAGGGAAAACTACGCTTGCATCACAGATAATAGTTAACAGAGCTATTAGAGATGGGGAGAAGGGGGCTATAGTAACGTTAATTGAGAATGAAAAAGCTCTAGTTGAGAGATTGTCTGGACTGGGCTTTCCAATAAAGGAGTTGCTCGAGAAAAAGCTTCTAGAAATATACTCGCTAATGCCTACTGGACCAAGTAGCGAGGTTGCTAGACATGCAATGGAATTCTTAACGTCGATCACCGTTGGAGGAGAGGTTAGAAACATTATTGTGGACAGTATTACGGCTATAACAGAGCTATTGTCGCCTGAATTCGGCAGAACACTAACATCAATACTCTATAAGAAGGCTTACGAGGGCAATGTGAGCATTATAGCGATAGGTGAGGAACCCATTGTGAGTGGAGCCTATAGGCTAATGTTTCAAGAGTTCATTCCGGACGCTCTCATAATTCTCCGCCACGTATTCAGGAGGGATGAGTTCATAATCGTTATGAAGGTCTTGAAGGTCAGAGGAGCAATGCATAGTAGGGCGTATCATCAAGTAACTGTTTCATCAAAAGGCTTCGAAATACTAGGTTCAACAACTCTTAGTGGAGTGTGATTTGTAGTGATGAGTGTTGAAATACCCATATTAGAAAAATTAGATAAGAAGAAATTGTACTCGTTCAAAATAGTTTTAGAAAATGTTCCGGGCATGCTGACAGCAGTGAGTGCAGTGTTCAGTAAGTATAATGTGAACATTTTATCAGGCATACATACTTCACAAGATCGCTTTAGTACTTGGATATTCATTGCCGACTTATCCAATAGTAATGTGGAAGTTGAGAAATTGATCCAGGAAGTTAAATCATTGAAAGGAGTTGCTTCAGCTGAAGCAAGACATGAGACTGTTGGCGACCTGTTAATAAACAATTTCGTTGAATCAATCAAAATATCTGGTCAAGAAGCTATGCTAATATGGTGGGATATGCTTAAAGGAATTGTTGGAAACATTCTCAGAACATGGGGAGATGCAGGTGCAGTCTTCCTATTCCACCTAGGATACCAGGGTGCAATAGCACTATTATCTCAACACCCGCTAATAGCCTATGGTGAAGCAAAGGAGAGATTCATAAAAGCATTAGAGTTCTTAAGGGGGTTAAACTGGTTTAAGAATTTCAAAGTTGTGGAGTGGACTCCTATGTTCAACATAGTTAGAGTGAGAGTAAGTAAACCCTGTGATGAGCCGTTTAACTGGGATAGACCACCGTTTACGCACTTAACTAGGGGGATTATAGCTGGGCTTGTAGCAGCTATAACGGATAGGAAAGTTATATGTGAGGAGGTAAAAAGCGAGAGACTTGGAGATCCATACTACGAATACCTCATAACATTAGTATAAATAGATGACTCTTTTCCCCTTTTTAACCGGAGTGCTAGGTTTAAAATTGTTTTAGTGACTTTGTTTGGGAATATTTTTAAATACTCGATCGATATCGACATATGGTTAGGGTGACCATATATGGATTCTAACAATGATTCGCTGAAGATGATCGTAGGACTAATAGTAGTAATTGTATTAATTTCAACAGCATTAATGTACTCTATCACTACAGAACAACATAATGTAACAGCTAGAGGAATAAGTGTCCTAGACGCCTCTGGTAGAATACTGTATTTAGAGAAGAGACCGTCTAGAGTTGCAAGTCTCTCTCCCTCGATAACCGAAATAATGTTTGCTCTTGGACTGGAAGAGTACTTGGTAGCCGTTGATAATAGCTCGAATTATCCGCAGACAATTGTTGAATGGAAGAGGGAGGGCAGAGTCGTTGATGTTGGAGGATATTGGTGGAGTATTATAAGTATTGAGAAGCTTGCAGCAGCCATGCCAGACGTGGTTTTAGCAGATTTAGGTGCACATGAGAAGCTTGCCCCCAAACTCGAGGAACTCAACATAACTGTCGTCTTCCTCCATGGAGGGAGTAGTAGGAGTATTGAAGATATTCTATCAGATATATGGATTGTTGCATCCATTTTCGGAGTAGAAGATAGAGCATCGCTTGTCATAAACAATATAACGAGCACTATTAACCTCATTAAGTCTAGGATCCCTGAAAACACTACTCCACCTAAAGTATTCCTAGAAGTAGGCGAATGGGGAGGAATATGGACTACTGGAAGCGGCACATTTCTAGACGAGATGTTGAGGGCTGCTGGAGGGCTAAACGTTTTCTCAAAGTATAATGGATGGGTTTCCATCGGCAACGAGGACGTTGTACTAGCAAATCCGGATGTAATAATATGTTTGAGAAGTGAGATATGTCCAGAAGATTATCGGACTATTATCGAAAATAGGCCTGAGTGGAGTAGTTTAAGTGCGGTGAAAAATGGAAATGTATGGTTTATTTCAAATGGTACATTAGATCTCCTATGCAGACCTGGACCTAGAATTGGCGAAGCGATTTCAGTATTAGCCAAAATACTCTACCCCGATTTACTAGGCCCACTTAATAATAGTGATGTGCTGAGAGTGACTATTAATGAGTAGAGTATTTATCCTGTTAATCTTACTACTAGCTTTCTCCACAGCATTCATATCCCTGTGCATAGGCTCTATAACGTTGTCTCCAATTCAAGTAGTAGAAGTACTTTTGGGAAACTCTAGCGGGGAGGGAACGGGTAATCTTAGATCAATTATTATTGGAATAAGGTTTCCAAGGATTTTAGCTGGAGTATTTGTGGGAGCATCTCTAGCGTTAAGCGGCCTCCTAATACAGTCGCTTACAAGGAACCCTCTCGCAGACCCCTATCTGCTTGGAATATCCTCTGGAGCCCTCCTTGGATCCGGATTAGCTGTGCTATTCCATGGTTTCCTACACTTCATTCCATACCCCTACCTCTTACTATTCTCCTCTCTCTTAGGAGGCTTATTTGCATTCATATTAACACTTATATTGTCTGAAGCATGTGGTGGAACAGTGTTTAGCCTTATACTAGCCGGCTTAGCTGTATCAACGGGTTTATCGGGGGCATCAGTTATTCTATCCTATATAATTCAATTAAGATACGGAACAGTTATACACTGGCTTATGGGCAGTCTTTCAAGTATTACTTGGAGAGACTCCTTAATGCTTGCCCTAATATTCATCCCCCTAGCCCTAGTTGCCGAATTATTGTGGAAGAGGTTTGATGCAATACTCCTAGGAGAAGACCATTCAATGATCTTAGGCTACAGTCCTGTGAGAACTAGGAGGATCATAATGGTGCTATCCGCTGTCTTAACTTCTCTAACTGTTAGCATAGCAGGGATAATTGGTTTCATAGGCCTAATAGTCCCCCACATGGCGAGAGGCATTATTGGTTGCCGACATAAGGAGCTGATCCCAGCAGTAATCCTCCTAGGTTCAACTATGATGGTCGCATCCGATACTCTTGCAAGAAGCATTTTATTACCGGGATGGCCGGGTGAAATGCCTGTTGGAGCAGTTACAAGCTTTTTCGGAGCACCAATATTCGCGTATTTAATCATAAGAGTCTCTAGGAGGGGTTGAATTGTTAATTGACAACCTGCTTTACTCGTACAATGGCTTCACTCTTCAAATAGGGCATCTCGAAATACCCGATGAGAAGATCACGAGTATAATTGGACCAAACGGCTCCGGGAAAACCACATTCCTAAAATGTATTGGGGGCCTCCTCAAACCTGTGAGGGGTAGAATAGTCTTCAAAAACATGGAAATTCTTTCAATTCCACCATTAAAGAAGGCGAGAACGATATCTTTCGCTATAGGAGATATTCCTAAGGGCTTTGCAATCAGAGTGTTGGATTTTGTAGCAATGGGCAGGTATCCATATTCGGGTCTGATAGGATTATCCGATGAAGATTGGAACATCGTGTGGAGTATTCTGGGAGAGACGGGTTTAAGGGAGCTCGCACATAAGAGGTTAGATCAGCTCAGTAGCGGAGAACTTCAGAAAGTTCTCATAGCAAGAGCCCTCGTTCAAGAACCGAAAATACTCTTACTCGACGAACCTACATCTCACTTAGACTTAAAACACACTCTCGAAATACTTGAATTGATTAGAAAGGAGTGTGCAAGGAAGCATATGACAGTTTTGATGTCAATGCACAATGTTAACATGGCCTTGAAGTACAGCGACTATGTTATTGTGCTAAATAATGGAAGAGTTAAAACCTCTGGAAAACCTCAAGAAATACTTAAGCCAAGCCTCATCGAGGAGGTTTATGGAGTTAAAGTGGAAATCGTGGAAATTGATGGAAGTAAACACATTATTCCAACAGCCGTTTCCGCATCCTACTCTTGAAGGCACCACATTACTTATTAAAGTAGGCTGACTTCCATAGACTTATTGTGACACTACTGCTCGGCTTTAGAGGACAAC
>JAPDJV010000043.1 GCA_029258925.1 Thermoproteota archaeon
ATACCAGCTATTATGAGATCCAGAAGTACGCTAAAAATAAGCATTCTGCGAGCGCTAACAATCCTTGTCTTTGGGATCACAAGCGTGACCATTCCAGACACCGTTAAAGCTGCGGTGTCATTTAGAGTACACGACAAATGCATCTATAAGATTAAACAGTTTAAATAGTTAATAGGGAGGTTTTCGATTTGGGAGCGTTATAATATTTCCAAAAAGTCAGCGAGGGTATGTTCAGTTGTGGTTTTTTATAGGTAGCAGAAAGGACATTCTATATAGAATATTGAACATACTGTAATCCCGTTTTTAGCCTATTATAGTACAGAACACCTAGGGTCTGCACCCCCAAAATGTGGTAAAAAACATGGTTAAGATTTCTAACTGGCTGTGGTATTAGTCGCTATATATAAAGGTATGTTAGCAAATAGTATAGTGTAAAACGCCGCCACTATTTTTTTTTTTAGGTGGCAGCGCATTCTGGGGGCGTATGTTGATTGTGACTAAACACACTAAAGTTCTCGTTGCGGTTCTCCTCATACTGACTGCAGGAATGGTGCCTGGGCATATGCCACGTCAATGAAAACCCTACTTATCAGGGGGAGGGGTCACAAGGCAAAAAAGCTCTTGGAGGCCGTCCTGATTGAACTCGAAGGCGATTAAGACCGCCGCCTTCTATTCTCCCCCGCTAACGAAAAGGAAAGTTAATGCTCTCAACGGGCTCATTGATGACCATCTTTCTCTTGTCAATTTCTTCGTTGAGAGAGGCTTAGAGGCAAACATATCGTCGAGAATAAGGCTTCATGAGCTTTTCTACGAGGAATCAAAGAAGATTATCCCTAGCGATAAAATACACTCGAAGTACCGCTACACGGCGCTGGAAGTTGCCTCTGCGATCCTCAAGAACCACGCAAAGAGAGGAGGGAAGAGACCGGAGATTAAAAGGAAGTTTATCAAACTCTACCACGAGAACTACAACGAAAAGAGCTCTGTTTTCAGAATTGCTAAAAAGGACGATAAATACTTCCTCGTTGTAAAAGTAAGGAAGAGAAAGGAAATAGTAATCCCCCTCACCGTTTCGGACTATCAGAGACAGTTTATAGAGGCGTATTTCAATGGAAGGCTTAAAATCGGTGAAGCGGTCCTCAAGCTTGATGGAGGCATAGCTATAGTCTATATTCCCTTCGTGAGGGAGGTTGGAGAAAAGAACACGGAGAATATCATGGCGATAGACGTGAACGAGAGAAATGTAACGCTGTCAGTTTTCTCCCCCGATGGCAAGCTTCTGTTCTCGAAATACATTGATATATCGAGGCTTGTAGCGATAGACAGCACATACGTGAACGCCGCGAGGAAACTTACATCGAGGCTCTACAGAGGCATAAATCCGAGGTATCTGCCGCGGTGGGTAAGGGAAAAGGTAAAAAAGAGGCTCAAAAGGTGGAAGAAGAGGAAAGAGGATATCGTCCACAAGCTCTCGAAGTACATCGTCGATATCGCGCTCTCATACAATGCAGAGATTGTTATGGAGGACTTGAAGCGCATAAAGGAGAGGATACTGAGCAAAAACAACAAAAGCGGCTTAAATAGGAGGTTCTCCCTTGCGAATTTCAGGAAGATACAGAATTTTATTGAATACAAGGCCAAATGGCATGGAATAAGAGTTTCATATGTTAATCCCGCTCACACGTCCTCAATATGCCCATTCTGCGGCTCAAAGCTTTCCTCCCCAGATGACGGTGAAAATAAAGACCCGATGGGGAGGAGGGCCTTATACTGTCCTTCTTGCGGGAAATATTACCATAGGGACTTCATCGCGACTTTAAACCTCTTCAGGAAATATAAGGAGAAGAAACGGGAGATGTGTGGGGTTCGCGTGCCCCACGAAGGCCCGATGAAGGTCATAAGGACGGGAGCTGTGCTCCCGGATGGCGTATGGCATAGAGGGAACCTCGCCGTGACGATGAGTCCCGGCTATGGTTAGCAAAAGCTAACTATAGCTGAGAGGAGGAGCAACGCCCATGCGTATACTACGCCCTTCTCGACGATGTTTCCCTCTATATCTTTTATACGCAATGAGATGGAAATATTGGATTCTGACGTTAGAAATGACACTATAGCATAAGCAGCAGATGGTATCAGAACAACTGCCACTATCGTTACTCCAAAAAGCTTTAAATATCGGTTCATATCCGGCCCAGCCCCCACATTTCTCACCATAGTTCCTTATGGTAATAAAGCTTTTCACATTCAGCAAGTCTTTCATCATAAGGTAGGATGCCGGCTCATCACGGTTAAAAATAACAAATCTCTGTCCCATATTTAACTTGGTGAACCTTATGCCCAAAGTAGAAAACGTATTGTGTTCGTATTGCGGCATTGTGTGTAGCTTCTGTAAAGCATATACAAAAGGCCTCTGTGAAGGATGTGATGCGCACGCAGATGAGTGTGAGTACATAAAATGCTGCATAGCTAAGGGCATAAAGTGCTGTCTTCAGTGTGAAGAATTTCCGTGCACTCTACATTTTGAGGGATTCCCCTGGGAGACTGACGAATATGGGAAACTACGGTGGAAGGTATACAGCGACGTATTTTTAGAAATATTTAAGAGAGTGTGATATTTCTCACTAATGTCGTATAACCATGAGAAGCCAAACTTCACAGCATTTATATATGTATGAGAAGATATTGCTGTCATGACACTCGACGATCTATCTCCATTTAATCCATGGTGGGAGGACAAACAGGATCCTCACATAGCTACCCTAAGCAAGTATGAGATCACAGTAACTCCCTCGTGGATAAAAGACATTTCCTTAACCCCACATTTTTTAAACGTAATATCTGGACCTAAATGTGTCGGAAAGACTACCGGAATAAAACTTCTTATCGCTGACCTTCTAAAAAGGGTCGGCACCGAGGACGTGTTATACGTAAACTGCGAGGCGCTTTTGGATCCTATTTCACTTAGAATAACTCTTGAAGAATATCTGAAAAAGCATAAGGAGGCGCACATATTTATCGATGAAATTTCGGCGATAAAAGGTCTGTGGGACGTTTTAAGACATCTCATTGATGGAGATCTAATGAGTTATTCTAGCGTTGTTCTTACGACGTCTAACGCACAAGTATTAGGTAACATCTTATCGAAAAAACGCAAAGTAATAAACATACGCGTCCTGCCGATGAGTTTTCCCGAATTCATCGAAGTACACGGAATAACAGAATACAAAAGTCGCTACGATGACGTGATGATGCTCTTTGGGAAGTACTTAACTACGGGTGGATTTTTAGGAGCTATAAACGGAGTGCCTCTAGAAAATATCATAAGAGAGTACGTTGTGGAGATCATAAGAGCAGGTAAGAATCCTTCTATTATGAGGAACGTTGTTGCGTCCTTGATAAATAGCATGCCACCTCCAATAAGCTTCCGAGGACTTGCCAAAAACATGCCAAAGTACTCCTACAAGCTCGTGCAAGACTATCTCGAAACGTTAAGAGGGCTGTACGTTATAGATTACGCATATTTAAAAGAAGGTGGGGACGTATACTACAAACGAGAGCGCAAGGTCTTTTTCAGAGATCCCTTGCTAATGCGTATTTTCTCTTTTTTATCAGGGGTTAAACCATTAGAATCTGTGATATACGAAAATATTGTACAGGAGCACGTCTACAGAGCGTTAGGAGAAGTATACTATTACAAGGATTCCTACGAAATAGATGTCATGGCGGGAGAGTTTAAACTAGGAATAAAAGCAGGAAAACCAAAGACAAGATATCCTAAGGGGGTTACTGTCCTCGATAAAGAAGATCTTCCGATATTCCTCTTAGAGCTTTTCAGATAAGTGTGTTCATTTTCTTAGAAGCCTTGCTACACTTGCTGCGATCAAAATCTTAATGACATCACCTGGGACAAACGGTATGACTCCTAAGAGCATCGCGTCCCATATAGTAGCTTTTGAGATCACGTTTAGATACGCATAGAGCCATGTCGCACCACAGAAATATATTATCGCATTTGCCAGCACGAGCACTGAAATAATTCCCACGAACGATATATTCGGCCTTCTAGAAATCGTCTCTGCCAAAAATGTAGAAGCCGCTATGAACCCTAGAATGTACCCAAAAGTGGGAGAGACTATATAGGACGTTCCTCCACCGTATGCAAACCAAGGCACTCCTAAGATGCCCAAAAGCGCGTATATTACTTGAGAGAGTGCTCCATAGTATCCTATAATAATTCCTGAAAGCATAACGACAAGAGTTTGTAGAGTAATAGGTACTGGAGTGAATGGCAAATAGATCTTTACGTGCGCTGCTATGCCTGTAAGACCTGCAAACATTACGGATAAAAGTAATTTCTCTAAGGATGTTAAGTTCTCTATGCGCCCTCTTAAATTCACAATATATTCGGTTCTTTTAATGTTCTCAGGCATCATATGACGACACCTCTGAGGTTTATCAATAAAACTTGAATTTCTATCTCTTTTTATCTGTTATTTTTTCGAATTTTTGTCAAAAGTTGTTATCCTTAAGTGATAAATAAAGTTAAAAAACACATTTCAGAAAAATAGATACTATGCGCATTTCAGAAGCTCTGGGGGCGGTGAAGATGTTAAAGAGAGAACGTTTCAAAATGCCACTTAAAAAGTCAATTATAATGTTCATACTCGTCTTAGTGACCATCACATCCCTTGTAGTGCCCAGTGTGCTGGCTTCGGAGAGCGAGAATATTAAGCATATCACAAAAGAGCCTTCTTGGACACTCCTTCCGAAATTGTACTCTGAGGTACTTCCAGAGACGTCGTTTTGGGGTCTAGCATTTGTCTTTCCCGAGAGATCGATTGGAATGAGAGTCATAGATCCAAATGGAAACATCCTTTGGGATCTAAAATATCCATTGGACTATATCATTCTATATCCTACAAACAAGAGTGGTGTCTTCTATAATGTTTACGAAACAGCGTTCTTTGGAACGTATACCTCAATAGATTATTTGAAAACCATGCCTAAAAGCCCGTTTGATCCAGAGTATGAGTGGATAATCCCTCCAGAGAAAGGGAACTTTGGTATGTTATACGTCATCGTAAACAACACAATAGCGATGAAAGTTCCCATGCGCTATTATCTCGGAAACAACACTCCATATTACTACTCTGGACTTGCAGGCATATTTGGAGGTGGCAGATATCTTTTGCTGGCAAATCTCAGCAAAGTATCGTTCAACGATCTTATGAATAATCGTACTACGATCCAATACGACATATATGACATCGTAAGTGGAAAGAAAATCCATAGCTTTAACGCCACTATATATCCCAGACAGTATTATCTCTTTCCGCCTATATACGTAGGCTATGATGCAGACATTGTCGCATATTTCGACAGACCAAACAGAATTAAGGCAATAGACCCATATGGGCACATAGCTTGGGAGACAGAGATTCCCGAGATTTCAGGTGGTTTTGTAGGGATTTCATCGAATAACAAAGTCGTAGTTTACACGTACTACTCATTCGCAATTATAGACGAAAACGGGAATCCTTTCTGGGTTTCAACACCCGATAGTTTTCACACGCTGTACTTTTCCTCAGATCTCCTGAAACTTGTCCTTTATAATATACACGAAGCCACGGGCTTTGACCTTGTAAATAATTCCATATTTACATTTAAAAGTGGCATTCAAGGCCTTGTAATAGACGCAATAGTAGATAAAAATGAGATGTATGTGGTCGTTCGGGAGAACATTCCTTTTGAGCCCAACATATTCAATTACACCGTTATAGGAAGCTCCTCTGGAAAGATCTTTGATATGATATCCACATTCAACAAAAGCGCGTATGGAGAAAGATATTACATAGATCCATCCATTTATTCGTTCGATCCCAAAAACAATGTTGTTAGTATAATATTCTCAACGGACAAAAGAGAAGTAGTAGTTCTTAGGATGAACACCACTGGCATTGTTGTTGAGGAGAGAAAAATAGCCCTGAGTCCTCACTTTTATTTGGGAACGTCCCTTATGGCACGCTATAACTCAAAGTATTTCTCTTACGTTGCGTGGACCCATTCTTCCAACTCAGATCCCAGGTATCTCATAGGGTCTTGTGATGGAGGGGTACTAGTGTACATCGACGAGACTGTTCCAAAACAGGAAGTAACCTACAAAAGTCCGATGCTCTTAGGTCTGTACGACGACTACTATCTAATAGTTTCTAGAAGGGATCCTTGGAGCAGGATTTATGTGGACCTAGTTCTTATGAAAGACTTTAATCCTCCAGAGATTGTGTTCAGGGTAAACGTGACAGAGTATCTATCAAATCCTCCAGAAGTGCATGGAGACGCCATGGCAATAATTGTTCCAAAGTATGAAAAAATTGTTCTATGGAATATTCGTGGTGAAATACTCGTAATGAACTTTGCAGGCGAGGTCTTGGATAAAATAAATGTAGAGAATTTAGGAAAACTTGTGAGTAACGCATATCTTGATGAGGGCCTCGAAAATGCGTATCTGTTGCTTGTCGGTGATCCGACATCTATTCTAAAAATATCGTTTAAAGACCTTAATTACACCCTAATAAACACGAGCCTAAGAATTTTACGAGCTCGCCAAGGATTCTACCACGTTAGCCATGGATATGTCGTCATATCTAATAACACGATATACTATCTCGATAGCAAAGGAAATCTTGAGGAGGAATTATCTGTACACGGAGACATAATCCATGTAAGCTACTACAGAAGCCCGGAGAAGCTTTACGTAGCAACACTTAGCAAGGAGTCAGGCGTTACACAAGCAGAGATTCTTGACATAGAGTTTAAGGAGACTGCCATGGAGGTCACTAGATACAACATCACAGGGGTTTACCTAACAGCGTTTGCTGCAAATCCAAAAGAAGATACGTTTATACTAGGCACATGGGATGGTAGACTCATTTTCTGGGACGGGTCTACCAAAATATTTGAGTTCTATAATCTGAGCAAGAGCTCTCCAATAAGCACGCCTGTTGCCGATATAGAAATCGCTGATGGAGGAAAATGTATCATTGTAATGGATATCTTCGGACGGCTCTATGGCTTTGATTATTCCTACGTAGCTCATGGATTATCTACATTGCAGTCCGTAATCCTCCTTATAGCAGTGGTGGGCACCCCGCTCGCATTAGGATACTACCTCAAGAAAAAGCTGAGCTAGTACTACTAACTTTATTTTTTAATTTTTTAACATTGCGCAGAAGTAGTATTCGCTAAAAAGAGACGTGCATTACGAGTGCTATCAAAAATACTGGCAAATTTTAAGAGAAATAAGACTAATGAGTGTCCTCTTCTTCTTCCTCTTCCTCCTCAACCCAAGGGTGGGATTGCATAAAGAGCACATAGTAATACGGCATGAAACACATTTGTTCGCAACCTCCAACTAACACTTAGTGTAAAACGCATTTTTATATGTATATGTTTAGGGTTAAAAATCAAGAAACAGAAAAGCAACATGTCGGAATAAAAGGCCATCTTAACTAAAAAATAAGGAAAATGCTGCTAAAGCTTCCCTCTTCTAACCTTTATCGTATACACTATGCCTATTACAGCTAGGCCTCCAAAGACTATTCCGAGGATCCAACTGCCAATACTTTGTCCAGGAAGTTTACTCCTACCTCTAAAGGTTTTGATAGCGCCGTATCCTCACTTTCAGCGTAAGTTGTTATGAAGGGTGATGTAGGAAGTGTTACCAAAGCCACAGTTATCGTAATAACAAAAAGGGATGTAAAGAAAGGCCTTCTCGTCAAACCCACCCCCACTGGCACATGAATTAACTATAGCTACATATTACTATTTTCCCATGCCATATATATTCCCTATCTGGGGACTTTGCATAAAGCTTAGAGGACCAGCACCCTTCTAGATATGCTCAATAAAATATCAAAAGCTTGGTATAAGTCTTCTTTTCGAATTTTTAGTGTTCAATTGTTGCCTCCAGAGCCTATAACTTTCCGAAGTATTTATATACTTGAACATGTTCATACACATATGTATGAATATAGGTGATTATATGAACTCTCAAAGAAGGTTTTGTATGCCTTTTCTACCGCCTAAAAGGAGTGCTCCTCTCAAACTTTTAGTTCTGGACCTCCTTAAAGAGAAGCCCATGCACGGGTACGAGATTATAAAAGAGCTTGAAAAATTCCTGGGAACAGATGTAAATCCAGGTGTACTTTACAGACTAATGGGAAATCTAAGAAATAAAAAACTAGTGAGGATCATTAAGGAAGAAGAGCGCGGAAAAAAGATCTATGCTATAACAGACCTTGGTGTTAAATATCTCAACGAGCGGGAGGATGTTCTAAGACACGTAAAAGATAGGGTTCTGTCTATGAAAGAGTTCTTGAGAATTGGAGGCAAGGACTTGGTTCGTACTGTGATTTTACTTCTTGAAAGGATAAAGGATTTATCTGATGATCAAAAAGACGCTATATCTTCTGAGATTTCAAATTTTGCGCAAAGGATTTGGGATATACTGGATGCCGGAGATGATCTGAATGAGTGATGCAATTATAGTCGAAGATCTAAAAAAGAATTATGGGGACGTCGAAGCTCTCCGTGGTGTAAGTTTTAGGGTTAAAAGCGGAGAAATTTTTGCGTTTTTAGGCCCCAACGGCGCTGGAAAGACCACTACGATACACATCCTTACTACGCTTTTGAGGCCTACGGCAGGTAGTGCTATAGTGGCCGGCCATGACGTATTAAAGGAGGCCAAAGAAGTTAGAAGGAAAATTGGGATAGTTTTTCAGGATCCCACGTATGACAGAGACCTTACAGCATATGAAAACCTGTATCTTCACGGAAAAATCTATGGCCTCAAGGGTAGTGAGTTACATAAGCGGATTCTCGAAATGTTAAAGTTTGTAGAGTTAGATAAGTTCAAAGATAAACCTCTCAAAACATTTAGTGGAGGTATGATTAGAAGATTAGAAATTGCACGAGGACTTATGCATCTTCCAGAAATACTTTTCCTGGACGAGCCAACAATAGGTCTTGATCCTCAAACTAGAGTAAAAATATGGGACTACATACGAGAGATTAAGAGAGAGCACGACATAACAATTTTCTTAACCACTCACTATATGGACGAAGCAGAGCTCCTAGCCGATAGAATTTCGATAATAGATCACGGAAAAATCATTGCAGAAGGAACTCCAGAATCTCTAAAACGTCTCATAGGTAATGACGTAATATACGTGAAGTTTGGTAAACCGCTCAACGACCTCCCCGACTTCGAGATCCCATTTACAAAAACCTACAGGATACTCGAAGATGGTAGGTTAGAAATTATTACTAAGGATGCGTCAAAGGTCATTCCCAAGATATTCGAGGAGGTTCAAAAACTAGGCTTGAAAATTGTAGAAATTAACTACAAAAAGCCATCGCTAAACGATGTATTTATACACCTCACGGGTCGAGACTTAAGAGATTCAGAAAAACAATCGAATGGAGTAACTTTTCATATGCTAAGGAGATTTCCTAGGAGGTGATCATCTTGGACGCTTTTTTCACAATGGTGTACAGACAAGTGAAGAGATTCTTAAGGTCTAAATCGAGGATTATAGGTGCCGTCTTTATGCCTATCATTTGGCTAATATTCTTCGGAATGGGATGGAGTAAGGTGTTCGATTTTCCTTATGCCAAAATAATATTTGGCGGAGTGGATTACCTATCATACTTGGTTCCGGGAGTATTCGCTATGTCGGTATTCATGGGTAGTTCTATGAGCGGTATCAGCATTTTATGGGACAAACAGTTTGGATTCCTCAAAGAACTTCTTGTAGCACCGTCTTCAAGAGCAGAGGGACTTGCCGGCAGAGTATTTGGCGATTCTCTTGTTGTATCACTTCAAGGACTTGTAATTCTCCTGATCGCAATTCCTCTTACAAGTAGCCTAAAACTTAGTGGGATTATTCCCGCAATACTAGTAGGGATCTTGCTTGCAATAACGTTTACTAGCATAGGAATTTCTATGGCACTAAAAATGGGTAGCCAAGAGGGTTTTCAGGTAATTATCAACTTTATTATGATGCCCTTGCTCTTTCTTAGCGGTGCGTTTTATCCCATAGACACTATGCCAGATTGGATGAAATACCTCTCTTATGTTGATCCGCTGACTTATGCCGTAGACGCTTCTAGGTATTTCCTTATAGGAATATCTAAGTTTAGCGTGTGGTTTGACATAGGCGCTCTATCAATCTTGGCAATAATTTTCC
>JAPDJV010000048.1 GCA_029258925.1 Thermoproteota archaeon
CTTGGTTGCAGTCAGCTTGAATATCTCGTAGGTTAGGTCACCCCACCTCCTCCCACTCCAATCAAACCTATCAGTAATCATAACAGTAGGAATAGGAAAAGTAAACGGTCTACCTAGCATATCTCCCGCCATGTAGATTTCCACGAAGGCCTTGAAGACTTTCAAAGCCCCATCTAGGTAGTCTCCCAAAACACCAACTTCTCTTCCACCAATGATAGCGCTATCTTTTAAGGCGTCTCCGACAGTATCTAATAGGAATGTGAAGTTAGTGAAGGGGCTTTGAGCCCCTATTCTCGTAGGATAGTTCAAGTTGAAGATCGTTCTCTGAATACTTTGTCTAATTGCATGAGAGTCTAAACTCTCTCGTTCAACGAATACTCCGAGATAGAGATCCACCTTGCTCACAGCCTGAGCGCCAGACCACTCTTGCTGTGCATAGCAGAGGAAGTTAGTTATGTGGTCGCATGCTGAATCCAAGTGTTTCGCAGGGCTTGACTCTATGTTAACCGTCTTTAAACCAAATTTTAGAATTCTCTCCAAACTCCACCCAACACAGTATCCTGTGAAAGGGCTGAAGGCGAGGTTGTGTATGTGGATATCTCCATTTAAGTGGTGTTTTGAAGCGAAGTTGAAAACCTTTCTGAGAGCATAGTCTTTGAGAACCTCTACAGCAACATAATTGAATAATCCCGTAAATGTTTTCGTTACATTAGCATTCTCTCTTACAAGCCAGCTCTTATCCTCCAAGTATTCTTCAATAACTTTATCGGCGTCGAACCCCATATTCACATCCCACACTATCATAAATTAGGAGTTTGAATAAAAAGTAATCTTCTCTACGCCTACTCTATCTTGAAAACACTTTAGGGCATGGAGTGTTCTCGGGGTACGTGGGAAGCACTATTACCAATAGTAATATACTATGTAGAATCTGTATGAGAAAATTTAATATTGCGTCTGAGAAGAAACATTCTGTGAAAAACGTGTAGGAGATTCTAAATGCTTGCCTCCAGTTATGCACATAACATAATTGTAGAGTACATGCACAGAGTTAAGGCGGTAAACCGATTAATTGAAGTTTCGAGGAAAGCACGCGTAACCTATGCAGGCTTCCATGTATGCAGCAAAGGAGTTTACTTGGAACCGAATAGGCTTCTATATGTTTTTAACAGGGATAATGGTCTGAATAGGGGTTGAGAGGTGAAGAATACGCTTAATTCTAATAATTCTGTGAAAGATTTTTTGTGTAAAAACCAACCGGGATCCACATTTCCTCCCGTCGCGGGAAATGTTGAAGAAAATGATATTATTGATGTCTCAGACAATCCACATAGTCCGATAATAGTTGAGGTTGGTGGGCGCACGAGTAAGCGTATTAGGATAAGTAGTGGAATGGGACCACTATTTTACAAGTGGCCTCTAGAGCATACATCGAATAGGCCAGTAATAGCCCTAGACGTATTTGATACACCTCCTCCTCTACCCAGAGTAGTAAAGGACTATTACAAGGGATTTCTCGAAGATCCTTGTTCTTGGGCAGAGAAAGCAGTAAAAGAATATGGAGCAGACATGGTGTCAATACATTTTCCAGGATTAGATCCATCTATACTAAACAGGCCTGTAAGAGAAGCTGCTGAAATAGCTGTTGAAGTGCTCGACAGGATTAAGGTCCCCATAATAGTTGGGGGATGCGGGAATCCTAGAAAAGACCTAGAATTCTTCAGGGAAGTTGCTGAAATGGCTAGTGGTGAGGGCATAGTTTTGGCCTCCGTAACTGTGAACATGGATATAGGTGAATATGCTAAACTAATAGTTGATCACGGGCACGTAGCTCTAGCATTAGCTTTCATGAATATAAGTCAATTAAAGTATTTGTCCAGAAAACTTGTTGAAAATGGTGTGCCAAGGAATAAAATAATATTGGATCCGAGTACGGGAGGCCTAGGATACGGATTGGAGTATTCTTTCAGCATTATTGAAACTATTAAGCTAGGAGCCTTAAGAGGGGACGTAGACCTCCAGTCTCCAATATGCATAGCATCATCGAATGCTTGGGCAGCTAGGGAAGCTTGGATGAAGAATCCTCTTTGGGGGGATAGGAAGTGGCGTGGCCCCCTGTGGGAGGCTATTACAGCAATGACTTTGATACTTGCTGGAGCGGACATGGCCATGATGTTACATCCTTTATCGGCGAAGATTGTGAAAAGGTGCTGTGAGTCAATTACCAGGGTAGTAGATCTCCCTAAAGCTGAACTAGTAGAGAAATACATGAACTGGATAAGTCCTGGAGGGAGATGAGTTGCCCAGTAAGGTGCTGCGAATATTAAGGCTTCTACCTAGACTAAATTGTGGCAGATGCGGGTATAGGACTTGCATGGTGTTTGCATTAAAGTTGGCTGAAGGAGAGGAGGTCCCCGAGAAATGCCCGATTCTAGTAGAAGATGAAAGTTATTCGAAGAAACTGCTAGAATTGAAGAATATTTTGAGGCCTCCTGTTAGGACGGTACTCATTGGCAAACCCCCTAATTCCATCGTTATCGGGGGGAAAGAAGTTTTACATAGACATGAGTTGACGTGGAGGTTCCCAACACCCATTGCAATAGATGTGAGCGACGAAGACAGTGCAGAGGCTGTTGAGAGTAGAGTAGGCTTCGTAAAACAGTTTTACTATGAGAGGATAGGTAGAAGACTTAAACTAGATATGGTAGCGTTGAGGAACTCCTCTGGTAGGAGGGAAGAGTTCGTTAAAACTCTTAGAAGGATAATTGAGTTGGTAGATGTACCCCTAATAATCTGCTCCCTAAATCCCAGAAACATGGAGGCTTGCTTGGAGGAGGTAGGGGATAGAAGGCCACTAATATATGCAGCTACGTGGGGGAACTGGAGGAAAATGGGTTTTTTGGCAAATAAGTATGGTTGTCCAATAGTAGCTTCATGTCCAGGGGATCCAGAGGGTTTAAGGAGATTAGTAGGTGCGTTGAAATCAGCTTGCAGTGTAGACGAAATAGTCCTGGATCCCGGCACGCTTCCAGAAGCTGATGGAATACTCTATACTTTAGGCTTATTCACGTACTTGAGGAAAAAGGCAATTAAGGGAGACGAGTTCCTAGGATACCCACTCCTAGCTGTCCCGGCAGTAGTCCACAGCGGAGATATGGGAGACTACGCGTCGATGGAGGAAGCACTTGCAGCATCAATGCTACTATCTAGGTACGCTGATATAATGATACTCAGGTCATTGGAAAAATGGGTTCATGTAGCTCTGCTCTGTTTGAGAGATAATCTGTATACCGATCCAAGGAAGCCCCCAATAATTTCCCCAAGACTATACGAGGTGGGCAAACCCGATGCCACGTCCCCTCTCCTAGTGACGTGCAATTATGCGCTCACTTTTTCACTTGTTAAGAGTGATGTTGAGAGAGGTGGAGTTGACTCGTGGATTCTAGTAGTGGATACTAATGGTACTAGTGTTGAGTCTGCTGTGGCAGGGGGGAGGTTTACTGCCGAGAAAATAGTTAAGGCTATTAAGGAGTGGGGTGTCGAGGAGAAAATATCCCATAAAACTATTATAATACCGGGTAAGGCTGCGAGAATTGCTAGTAAACTCAGAGAACTAATACCTGGTTGGACCGTAATTGTGGGTCCCAAGGAGAGCAAAGATATTCCACTATTTATAAAGGAGAAGTGGGCTGTAATTGTTAGAGGAGGAGATGGTAATGCAGCCTCTTGAAACGACTACTATTGGAAGTTTCCCATTAGAACCCTCACCGGAGAACATTAGGATCTGTGCAAGAATACAGGCTGAGGCTGGAATAGATTATCCTGCAGTCCCGCAACTAGAGGACTTCTGCATGTTATTCCTGAAGAGAATGAGGGGTCTTAGGATTGAGGGGGATAGAGTAATTCTAGAAGACTTAATCGAACCCGGGGAAATATCGGAGATAATGGATCAGGTAAGTGAAACCATTTCAGAACTGGAGAGACACGATGTGAAGGGGGTGAAGGCGCAGATTACAGGACCCGTGACTTTAGGAAGTATTGTAGAGGCTGGTGAAGCGCCTCTAATCCAATACCCGGATCTCTACGAAACGCTCGTTGAGACATTATGTGAAATAGCGAGAAGAATTTGTGATTTCACTCCAATTAAAGTGGTTTTCATAGACGAGCCT
Source organism: Thermoproteota archaeon (assembly GCA_029258925.1). Classification (GTDB taxonomy): domain Archaea; phylum Thermoproteota; class Thermoprotei_A; order EX4484-217-1; family JAPDJV01; genus JAPDJV01. Next base: position 4,170 of record JAPDJV010000048.1, read on the forward strand.
GCAATACCCGGAGCTCTATGGGCTGGAGTACAAGAGGATCTAATTATTTCATCCGTGAACAGAGTGGTAGAGGCTATTAGGGGAAGGGGGAAGGTAGCGGGTATGCACGTTTGCGGTAGGATAGTCGAGTACGATTACATATTTCTGAAAACAGGGGTCACAATACTTCACCACGAGTACAAGGGGACACCGGATAATATTCAAGCATACTCTAGGAGGGTTATCGAGGAGACAGGTAAAATGGTGGGAATCGGATGCGTTAAATCGAAGCCTGAGGACACCGTAGTCAGAGTTGAAGATGTTAGCGAGGTGCTTGAAACAATAGTTACGGCTGCGGGAAAATACGGTGCAAAAAACATTATCCTAGCCCCAGACTGTGGTTTCGCTCCCCTCAAACACGTGTTGCCAAGGGACGAGGCAATTGATGTTGTGAGAAGAAAACTCGAGAAAATGGTTGAGGCGGCTGGGAAGGCTAGAAAAATGCTAATTGAAGGAGATTGACCCTCTAAGTCTCGAACAGTAAGTCCATTAAGGGCTTAAACTTGACGTAGACTTTTTGTACAATGTCTTCTGGAGCCAAAGCATATGCAACTTCTCTTAAATCACTTCTAGTCAACACGTTGAGCCTAGTATACGTTATTATAGAGAAAGTAATTGTAAGGAATCCCCCTATCAACCAGTGTAGTCTGATATAGGAGGATATTAGAGCAACCAGGAAAGGCGGGCCCACTATCGTGACTAAGTCCTTAAAGTTTATGTTAAACTTAACCATGTGGGCTACGCACAAAGCTGCAAGCATCCCTGTTAGACTACCGATAGTAAAGCTCAACGCGGTTCCATTGCCACCATACATCTTCGTTAGGAAATAGTATAGCGTTATTCTAGGTATGTTTTCAGCCAACCCTATTCCGAGAACCTGCATGTAGTTGCCGTAAGCGTATATTAGGCTTATAACACCGCTTGTTAGTGCCACTGGAACACAGCTCAACAAGAGTATTTCGAGCATGATTGACGCAGAAACGTATTCCTCTCCGAGGAGACCTAGGGGAATCCAAGGATACGCCTCCACGAACGCTGCGACCGGAACCATGAAGACAAGACTTATTTTGATAACCCTCCAGCTAGCACGCTTACGTCCATCACTCATTCCGCTGAGAACTGGAAGCATTAAGCCGAGCATGCTCGATGCTATTATCAGAACAACCGATGCTATCGCGTATGCAATATAATAATGCCCTGTTTCGGACGCTCCCGAGATACCGAAAACCGTTAACACTCCAAGCCATTGGCCTACAATGGTTATCATTCTCGGAAACCATCTTGCCATGCCAGCTGAAAGAACGTCTCTTAAAGCCTTTAAATCGAATAGGATCCTGAGACGGGTTATATTAAACGAGTATGCTAGTAGAATTATGAGGGACATTACGGACATGCTGATGCATCCCAGTATTGCCCCTATCCATCCCAAGCCCAATATGACTAGTCCTGCACCAACTACGAGCCTAAAGATATTACCTACGCTGTAGGCAATAAACAGCACTTTTGTTTTAAGGAAAGATATGAATAGACTATCGAAGACGCTTAGGAAACCTAGGCCAACGATAATACCAGAATAGAAGAGCATGTCACTGCTAATATTCCCAAAACTGCACCCCGCCAAACCCAGTATTATGAGAGCTAGGCTTACAGGCAAGTATAGTGATATCGCGAATAGTAAGGAAGAGGAGAAATATTTCAATACGTCCTTTTCTCTTCCAAATCCAATAGATTCTCCGAGGAAACGCTGTAATCCAATATCTACTCCGAAAGCTAGTAATCCTATAATCATCCATGCGAAACCGAGGGTTGCCGTAGTGAGACCTACTATTCGTGAGCCGCCTACAGCTGAGATAATGAACCAATAGCCAAAGCCCACTATATTGTTTACAACATTTTTAGCATACAGCCAGAAGCCTCCTCTAACAATCTTGCTGATACTCAATTATCGTTGACCTCAATCGACGGCTTGCTATGAACACTAAGATTACTTTAGTATATATAAACTTCTCATCATAGAGTTTAAGATAGAGTTTTATTCGAGCAAAGCATGGTTAAATTAATTATTTACAGTAGAGGTCACTCTTTCCCTAGTAGCTGGCGGACCGTTTTCCTAACTGCTTCTGCAGAAGTCCACCTAGGCTTCCATCCTGTGGCTTCTAGTTTAGTTATGTCTAGTAGCATGAACTTCACGTCGCCTGGCCAACCTCTCCCATCAACCGTCATAGGCTTGAAAACGTATTCGACTTTCCCCAATCCCATCTCCTTGACGACTATGTCAGCTATTTCAACCACCCTGATCCAGTCCCTGTTACCCACATTATATATATCGTAACACCTACTGGACCCCGTGAACACTTTTAGCAAGTGGAGTGTTGCATCAACAGCATCATACACGTGTAGATAGCTTTTCCTCTGCGTTCCATCTCCAAGTATCTCCAGCCTGCTCGGCGACCTCCTAAGCTTATTAATGAAATCCAGTATAACTCCATGGTTGCTTCTGGGTCCTATGATGTTCGCATATCTTAGAATCAGACCTCTGATGCCATATAGTTTAGAGTATGTTATCATGAAGTTTTCGACCGCGAGCTTGGCACCCCCGTAGACAGAAATAGGTTCAAGAGGCACGTAGTTTTCTGGAGTTGGAATTATGTTTGCATCGCCGTAAACAGTACTGGAACTAGCGAAAACTATGAGAGGCACGTTGAACTTCCTGCAAGCCTCTAGTACATTGAAGGATGCCAGAACGTTTTCATCAAAGTGAACACGTGGATCGACTACGGAAACTCTTACTTCCGGGTTTGCAGCGAAATGGAATACAACATCTGCTTCCCTAAACGAATCCGCCCACCTAGAACTCCACATCTTCAAATCGGCCGAAACAATGTTAAAATACTTTTTCCCCAAGTGTCCTTCTATATTTCTCCTACTACCGGAACTAAAGTTGTCTATAACTACTATTTCATGAGATAATTGAGCTAGCTTGTCTACGAGATGACTGCCTATGAAGCCACAGCCACCGGTTACCACAGCCCTCAATTAGTACACCTACTACCTTGAACTCTAATGGGCTGGCGGCCTTCAAATTCGGATGCAAACTTATGTTAGGGATATTTGTGGAACGCTTTATCGGTTTCCTCATAAAAATATTACTTCAAGTCCAATACAGCCTCAGACAAGCCTCATATCAACACTATGTTAACGTAGCTTGCTACCTAGCTTCAAACACTCTTTGGTTACACCTCAATATTCTCGGTATTGAGTTTTTGAATAGTACTTTGCGTTTTGGTCTGACTGTTTAAATAATTGTAGTATATAGTTGCAGGACATCCGACACAGGTTTTCTCACAGTATAGCTGGCATTTAGAACAATTTTTTCCACATGGAGCAGTCTCCATAGATCCCCTTGATTTTACTCTGAGCTGTATGTACCTAGGTTTCAGCACTCTATCTATCAGAATCACCTCACTTCTTCTAATACTGCTGAGGTTTGTTAAAGCACATTTATCCAACAATATAGCCTTCAATGCTCCCGGGTCTTCGGCAACAGCTAAAACTATTAGATTTAGTCCCCCTAAACCCCGCATTACCATTAGTGTTCTGGGGCAGTTTTTGAATACTTCTACTGCCTCATGCAGCCTCTCATAGCTTTCTACTTCAGCCATTATCAGAACATAGTTGTAGTATTTAGAGTTGACTAGAGCTTGAACCCTGATGACATCCTTGTTCAAAAGTTTCAAATAGTTCTTGCGGGCTGCTACATGGGATATTCCAAGAATTCTTCCAACTTCTTTAAAGCTCAACCTGCCATCTTCTTGAAGTAATTTGACTAGCTCTATGTCTCTACTACTCTTTAGGCGTATCATAATTCCCACCAAACTTAGGTTACAATATGTAACCAAATATTTTTAAATCTGTTACTTTCTGTAACGGATGAAGCTCTCTAGAGGTGTGATACGTGGACGTAGCTTCTATGGTTATATTATCGATGTTTGGACTGCTGGCAGGCACTGTGGGAGGATTACTGGGTATAGGTGGTTGTGTTATCATGCTCCCAGCTCTAATATTCATATTCAATTATCCTCTACCCGTTGCCATAGGAACAACTATTACGGCCGTAATAATCACAGCTATTTCAGGCTCAATTGGACATATAAGAATGGGCAATGTTGACTATTCTACGGTTAGAGTGGTTTCTCTCAGCGGTGGAGCAGGTGCAGTAGCTGGCTCCCTAATATTCTTCTTCGTGTATAAGCAATTATGCCATGTTGAACTTGGAAAAATATATAGGAAGCCCATTTTAGCTTCCTTCATGGGTGGCGAAGAAGTTCTTGAAGCAAGCAAGCTTCTCGTAGAGAGCGGGATTCCCTGCTACCTGTTTCCTGAAAAAGCT
>JAPDJV010000029.1 GCA_029258925.1 Thermoproteota archaeon
AGGCGTTTTCTTGAGAGAAGAGTTAGGGAGGAGAGAGCTAGGAGGTTGATAGAGGAGATAGAGTCTTTTAGGCGTGGAGTGAAGCCTATAGGTTTTAATTTGTCGGCTGAAGCGATAAGGGAGGATAGGGATAGGGGTTGGGGGAGCCAGTAGTAGTTGCCGATGCAAGTGTTCTCGTCAAATGGTATATTCCTGAAGTGTGGTCGGAGCAAGCGGTGATGCTTAGAGACGACCATATTAAGGGTTGTGTTAGAGTGGTGGCGCCGAGCTATGCTATGGTGGAGTTCTGCAGTGCTCTACGTAAATACGTGGCTAGAAGGTTTTTGTCCCGGGAACAGGCTCTCAAGGCATTTAGTCTCCTAGTTAAGACTAGAGTGGGGTTCATGGATGTAGCGGCAGAGCTTGCACGCGGCTCTCTGGAATACAGCATGGAAAGCGGTGTGACGGTGTATGACGCGTATTACATCGTGCTAGCTAAACACTTGAAGACAGCAATGTACACGGCTGACGAGAAACTCTTAGCAAAGCTCCAGGGAAGGGAAACCGTGGTTAAACATGTACGCGAATACCCTGAAGACCGTGTAGAACTATTGAAATCCTTTAGGAATTCTTAGAGTAGGTTTGAAAGCCTCTACAATAACCCCTCCTCTTCATTAACACTTGTCTCCCACGCTACTTATAGTTTCTTTAAGTTTCCCGAGCAGAATACTTCACTTAATCTTAGCGGCTCCCCGAATACCTTGGAAACTGCCGGAGATACACTTTATGTTACATGGATTATGTTAAGGGGTTTAGCGTGTTTTGACGGTGATTCCAGTCATTTTATAAGGGGTCCTCGAGTTAATAGTTGTGGTGGGCATCATAGGTTTGGGAGGCAGTGATTGGATAAGGGAGATGTTCGTAGATAAGGCATACCTGTTTCTGAGAGTACTCAATTCTAGGTGGAGGACTGCCGGAGAGGAAGCCCGGCACGTAGCCAGGTTGCTGAAGACTCTAGGAGTTTACGAGGACTCTAAGATTCTTGATGTTGGATGTGGGAACGGTAGGATAGCAATCAACCTCGCTAAGCTCGGCTATAGAGTTGTCGGTATAGATTTTTCCCCTGTGTTCATTGAGGATGCTTGGGAGAAGGCTGGGATCCACGGTGTTGAGGATAAGGTAAGGTTTCTGGTAGGCGACGCTCTTGAGATCGACAGGGTTCTTGAGGGAGAGCTCTTCGACGCTGCGATAATGTATTGGACCACTATTCTAGGATACTATCTTGATAGGAGTAGTGATGTTAGGGTTCTTAGGGGTGTTAGGAGGATTGTTAGGGGCGGGGGCTACCTGCTAATACTCAACACTGTTAGTTTGGATTTGATGGTTTTGAGGAGTGGGTTGTGTGGTATTGGTGGTTGGATTAGTGAGGTTGATGACGAGTTTCTCCTCGTAGAGAATCCTAGGTTTGACCCTAAGACTTCGACTATGGAGAACACTTGGGTCTTTTATAGGAGGAGGGGGAGGGACTTAGAGTACGTTGACGAGGTCTCGTTCAAGCTCAGAGTATATGCTTTGCATGAAGTGGTGGAGATGACTGGGGAAGCGGGGTGGGAGTTTGTTGAAGCATACCGCGACCTGAAAACCCTTAAACCGTACAGGCCCGGGTTAAGCGGGTTAAATGTAGTGTTCAAGGCAGTGGAGGAGGAAACCAGCATAAACCTCCAGACATCGAGATGATTATTGTCTGTTTAACATGGAGGTACGTCAAACGCTCTCCCAGCTCTTAGAAAACTTTCCCAATACTCCTGAAGAGTTCACAAGGATCGTGGTCAACGGGTTCCCTGGAAACAGCATTTAGGTACTCTCATAGTCTACGGAAATCCTCGAAGAACGTGGCGATTGCTAAACTACGTGTTGTTCGAGTGATTGCTTAACAGTTCTTTTAGAGTGCTGGGGGTGATGATAGGGTTTTCCAGACCATGTTCTACAATGAATTCTTCAAGCTCTCTGTCTAGTGTAAGCAGTTTAACATTGTTTAAGGTGGCCAGCGCGTACAGAATGTTATCGAACATGTCTCTATGACCCATTCCATACAATGCTATGGCCCTTGAGTACGCTGTCGGCGGCTCACTTATTCTCGAAAGCATTGTTGCTACAGCTATCGATCCTCGTAGTGCCAGTTGCTCCGCTTCACTCCAGCCAATACCCCCCCTCCTAGCCTCCCTGACAAGGACTAATAGGGCTTCCAACAGGTTAAATGATGAATAATATATTGTAAGCTTATCCTCGTGGTCTTTAAGCATTCTTAAACATTGCTCAGCCTCCTCCCCCACGTCTACGCCGTAAGCTGGAAGTATGAATGATGTATCGAGAAGTATTGCCATGTGACTCATAGAGCTCAGCCACCTAAGAGTTCATGTTGCATTTCAATACTTGCCTTCTCCACGTCGCCCGGGGTGAGCGAGAGTTTCTTAGGTGTTTCCAATGCTACCTGGAAGAAGCTTTTGATCTTCTGGAGAACAATCTTATCGTCCTCTACAATTAATAATAATTTGTCTCCCTCTCTCAATCCGAGAGCCCTAACAACGGATTTCGGCAAGTATAAAGCGTGTTTTTTGCCAACTCTAACCTTCTCCACAATCTGACTCAACCAGGTTCACCAGACAAATTAATACACATGCTGGTAATAAGGGTTATGCATGAAACACGGAAACCAATGCACTAAGAACTCCATCACCGACACATTTCTCTTAGATACTTATTTCAGACAAGTATAGCGACTCTTATACCAAGGATATGAGCATCATAGACTCAGCATACTTATAACCCTAAATAATCAGGACTCAAACTAAGACAGCATTAACAGGTCTTCAAGGTAATTAGAAGTCATCTAGTGTTAAAACGGACTCTCCTAGGAATTCATCGAGATCTGCAGGCCACTTCCCAACTCTTACGATACCATAATACTTGTCAGCTATGGATTCCAGGGGTTCCAATACTATCTTGTCGCCTACGACACGTATTTTGAGAAGTTGCCTTGACTTGATGCCTAGAGCTTCACGTATACTCTTAGGTATCGATATTCTCCCCCTATCGTCAACCCTAACCACGCTCTCCACAATCCCACCAATCTACTTAAACCCATCATCACATATAAACCCACTAACAGCAATTTTCAACTTCAGCAACATCCAGTAGCTCCGGGTACAACTCTTGGACGGCTTTAAACATGAGCTGATGAGGAAGAAATGATTGCAGCCATTAATGGATGAAAACTAACGGTGATAACGGAAATCCTATACATTAAATGGTATTCCTAAATTACAGCTGGGTTTTTAGGATTGAATGGGTTCCCTAGAAGGGAGATTGTATTGAGGATTTGATGTAATGTTTTACATTGTTTTTATCAATGTTTATTTTGAGCGTGTTGGTTGAATCTTTAGGCTTCTTTCTTCATATGGTGTTTATTAGTGGTTTTGAGCCCATGTATTCTGCTGCTGTCATTACGGTTACCCCTGTTTTCCCAGCTACTTCGAACACTTTAATTACTCTCTTCCTCCATCTCCTCTCCCTTAGCAGGTGGTGGTCGTATATTATGAGCTGTGGCTTCGCGTTTTCAATGATGTACACCATGTTCTCTACTGCCCTGTTCATGTTCACTTTGTTCAGCATGTATGGGAATAGGTATGTTGGGGGCCCGTCTGCTATTATTGCCTCGGGCTTCAAGTCTGCTATTCTGTGGGCGTAGTCTTCTATTTGGGGGCCCATTAGGTCGCTTGTGTAAAGTATTCTTCGACCACACTTAACTATTAGTATTGGTGTTACCCAGCCTGTTCTATCGTACTCTATGCCGTGGAACCATGGGCCTAGTATTTCTACGCGTGTATCTCCCAGCTCGAACACTTTGCCCTCGCCCCAAACGATCTTCGTGCTGTCGCTTAGAGTAATATTGTCTCTTATCCAGGGCCTAGAGCTCCAGAAACCTGCGGCGAGGCTCTTAAACCACTTCCTACCCTTATCCAATAACTCCATTCTCCTGGGAGCATAGTTTCCGAAGTCCTTGCTCAACGCGTATGTGAGTTCTTGGACAGGGTCTTCGAAGCTTGTTTCCTCCGGGTCTTCGAGGTAATTGGAGATTTCCTCGCCTGCTAGACTCAGTATTTCCAATAGGAACAGTCTTGACCTCTCCCACTGACTCTTATTTATGTAGGTGTTAGGGTTTTTCAGTACGAGCAGCTTACCGTTTAAGTACATGGCCTTGGGGTTCCTGAGCTCCACGTCGCTTGGTGGAGTGTGGTGGTCGTAGTGGTAGTGTGTTACTATTATTGTCTTAGAATTCCAGCAGTATTCCTCAATCTTCCTGATGGCTTTTTCCCGCAGAGCTAGTTTCTCTATGGGTGGTAGGGGGTAGCTTGGCTGCATTACTGCGGCTCCCGGGTCAATAACTATGCCGCCGCTCGATGCTTCCACGTATATGGAGGAAGATTTGGCCCCCAGACTGTCAAACCAGAGCAATTCTACTCCCAGCTCTCTAAGTATGTCACTCAACAGTGGCCACCCGGGTAATCCGGAAGTAAGCCTCCATTTAGCTGTAAATCTTAATTCCGAAATAAAATCTTTAGACTAGATCATGTCGTGGGTTCGGCACTGTGTTTCTTCTGCAGTCTTCTTTGAACTGCTTCGCTTGTCAGTTCGCGGATAGCGTTTTGACGCGATCCACTTAGCGGTCTTCGAATCTATTTTTAGAATTTCTTTCGCGGTCTCGATCGCCTTCTTGTTTAGGTAGGGGTTTCGCTTCCCGATTTGCCTTAGAGCCCAGTTAACTGCTTTCTTAACATAGTTTCTCTTATCTCTAGACTCCCTTTTTATTATGGATAGGAATTCCTCGAATTTCTCGTTGCTTGCCTTCTTGTCGCTTACGGCTAGGCATGCCATTAACGTGAATCCTGCTCTCTTCACGAACTCTTCTTTCCTAGAGCTCCATTCAACGGCTTTCTTGTAGGCGAACCTTGTTTTCTTGAAGAGGTTTATGCAGCATTGATCGCAGATTTCCCAGTAATCGAATTCTCTAACCCACTTCTCCATATGCTCCTCGGTAACTTTCTTCGGGTCGGCGATCATTGATGCAAGTATTCTTGTTTCGCGAATATTTAGTTCCCATAGTTTCCGGGATAGCTCGTGGTTTACCCCTATCTCTCTCGCAATCTTCCTCAATACGGGAATTGGGACACCGTATGCTTTCTCCGGTGTGATCCCATACTTGGCCATGCCTTTAACGGCACTGGGATCTGATAGCGACTCCAATCTCCTAATCAATTTGGCGATAATATTGTTCCCGCTCACTTGTCCCATCTCTCTCAATCAAGTTTAGAGGTGATTGCTGTTAGAGTATCGTCTGGCAACCCCCAAGTATTGCTCGCAGAACCCATACTATCATCCCTAAATTCATGGCTTCAATTAGTTGTAGGTTAAGGGCATATGTTTTCTTTAAAGATTTATTCCCAGTCTCTCTCTAACCCATTGATAGTATTTTTGGAGCGTGCCTTTGCTTATGGGTATTACTATGCTCAAGTGCTTTATCCTCGTCATTCTCCGGTCGATAGTGTATATTATTGATGCTCCTAGGCTATCTGCAAGGCTTACGAGGTAGCCGTCCCACCCCTCAACCCTGAACCTTATAGCATTCTTTATAGCTGTTACCGCGTGGTCGACTGTTACGTCCGGGATGAGAGACGGGTGGCGTAGTTCAAGAGTCTTCAGTAACTCCTTTCCTGCCAGGTCTCTCCTCACCCTCAAGTACCTTGTCAATATGTGGTATGCACCTATGAAGCTTGTTACAGGAATCCTCGCGTTAACTTCTCCTAGGAAAACTTTTTCAAGGAAGTTTACGGCTTCTTCCTTCGCAGGGTTCTCGCAGTGGCTGAGCACTATTAGGCCTACATCAACAACTCCTAGAGGCCAAGCTTCGCCAGTGCCCAATGCTCTAAAGCCCATTTATCTTCCTCCTCTTCCTCTTCGGTGAAGCATTCCGGGGCTCTTAATCTGAGCTCTTCGAACCTTCTCCTTACAGCATCTTCATCCAGCTCCAGCTTCTTTCTGACTATCACCCGCCCGTTCTCAATAATCCACTCCACGTAGTCTCCTTCCTTCACGCCCAAAATCCTCCTCACGGAGCTCGGTATCACAGTTCTACCCATCTTATCTACTTTAGTAACTACCAAGTAATCCACCATGGTATATACCATGGTATAAAAATATAAGTCTTTCTGGAAGCCATTGAATAAGCAGGGAAGACCCTAAAATATTAAAGTACTTCAAATATGTCTAGCTAACATAATTCAGCGAATTAAACCATTGATAGTAATAAAAACATTTGACTTCTCGATAATAGTTCAGCTGGAAGTTGTAGAGGCAGTCTTGGAAGCGGGAGTATGAGGGTGTGTATAGGTCTACAATACGGGGGAGGAGCGACCAAGCGGATAGTGAGCTGGATTACAGAGGGAGTGGAGGCTTTAGGAAATGTTGTTGATCTGAGGAAGACTTGGGAAGTTGAAAACTTCAACTACGACCTGTTCATTGTTGGATCTCCCACATACTGGGAGAAGCCTATGAAGAGCGTTGTGGACTTCGTCTCCTCCCACAGGGAAGAACTTGAAGGTAGGAGTGTTGCAGTGTTCATCGTGCACCTAGCCAAGGTCCTCGGGAGATTCTCTAGGAAATACGTTGAAGAACACTGCTTGAAGCTCTTGGAAAAAGAGGCGTTGAGGCATATTGTTGGGAAAGCCGATTTTAGAGGTGACTTAGGAAACCAGGCTACAAGTAAAGAGAAGAGTGCATGGAATGAGTGAGAAACATTATCAGGAATATGGAGTACAAGAGTCGGGATAAGCAGCTCGGAGACAACACTACAATGGGCAACGGTGGAGGAGTAAAAGAGGGCCTCGCTACAGTACTAAATATAGGCAGGTGCTGAGCTAACAGTTTTCACATGAAGTTCACAGACATAGAAGAACAGCTTCAGTAGGAGACCTTCATGAAGAATAGTATAAGAGGTTTATCAGAGGAATTTTCATTCAGGTATCTGAATGCTTTTATAGCTTTAGAGGCTGTAATGGTCTAAGAGAACTTAATTTATAGTGGAGTGTTTTAGAATTAGATGCGTTTTTAAGGAAGTAATTGCAAGATTTTATTGAGAAAATTGTTTATGGTGTTTATTGTGGGACGTGAACCCTTCTTTCTGGGTTTTGAGAGGAGTGATGGAAGTATTGGTGTGAGGAATTATACTGTGATTCTGCCCACAGTTGTATGTGCTATTGATACTGTTAGGAGGATAGCTCACGTTTTAGGGGACAAAGTGAAGCCATTGTATCACCACGAGGGCTGCACGGTAACACCTCCAGACATAGAGTTGGAGGAGAGAGTGTTAACAAATCTTTGCTTGAACCCTAACGTGGCTGGAGTACTATTAGTTAGCTTGGGCTGTGAGAGCGTTGACTCGGAGAAGATATGTTCCAGGGTTGCCGATGCAGGTAAGCCCGTTGAGTTGATCTCCATCCAGGAGTTGGGAGGTGTTAAGAAGGCTGCTGAGAAAGGCGTAGAGTTGGCTAGGAAGCTTGTGGAGTTAGCTGGTAATGTTAGGAGGGTGAAGGCGGATATTGAGGACTTGGTTGTGGGGGTGAAGTGTGGGGCATCTGATGCAACATCCGGTATAGCAGCTAACCCAGCTTGCGGGGTTGCAGTAGACCATATTATTGATTGTGGGGGGACAGCTGTTTTCGGCGAGACAACTGAGGTTATTGGCGCGGAGCACATACTTGCAAAGAGGTGTGTTAGCAGGGATGTGGCTGAAAAACTTTTGCAGAAAGTTCGTGAAATGGAGGAGAGGGCCAGGTCTGTGGGTGTGGATATACGTGGAGGACAGCCGACGATGGGGAACATTAGGGGAGGGTTAACAACTATAGAAGAGAAGAGTCTGGGGGCCATAGTCAAATCTGGCTCTAGGCCTATAATGGACGTGTTGGAGTACGGGGAGAAGCCTAGGGGTAAAGGATTATACTTCATGGATTCTCCTGGAAGAGAGCCAGAGTTCCTCACAGGGGTTGCAGCAGCGGGAGCACAAATAATACTCTTCACGACGGGGAGGGGGGCGCCACAGGGATTCCCAATATGCCCTGTCATCAAGATATGCGGTAACCCGGAGACATGTAGCAGGCTTAGGGATCACATAGATGTTGATGTGAGCGGGGTGTTCAAGGGTGAGAGCACTATAGAGGAGGAGGGTGAGAAAGTGTTCAATGAGGTTATTGAAGTTGCTTCGGGGAAACCTACGAGAGCAGAGAAACTAGGCTTATTAGACGACATAGAAATATACATAAAGGGACCGGTCATCTAGAGGTTGATACCTATGAGGAAGGCCATAGTCCTAAACCCGAAGGATAACGTTGCAGTCGCATTGAAGAACTTGAGTAAAGGGGAGGAAGTAGAGGTGCACATAGGGGAAACTGTTAGGAAGATTAAGGTTAACGATGACATACCGCTCGGCCACAAGTTTG
>JAPDJV010000049.1 GCA_029258925.1 Thermoproteota archaeon
TATCGCCCAGAGCAAAACAATATAAAAGAATACGAAAAGCTACAGTTTAATGTTTCTGCCCACTCAACAAACCATGGAATGTAAGATCCAGCTACTGCCAACAGCACGTTTAAGAGGAAAAAGTTCATCATGAAACCTATCGCAGGATGTATTATTCTACTTATCCATATGTAGTCGCCTCCTGTCCTCGGCATTATAGCTGACATATATGCGTAAAAGAAGCCTACGACAATACTCACCAACACTGCTATGAACACTGTGAGAGGTAAGTCGACGCCGGGAAAAAGCCCCATAGCCCATATTCCATAAACGTATACTGCAGTGGGTGCCATAACAAGTATGTTGTACACTAGTGCATCCCAAGCAGAGGTTTCTCTTACAAGACCAGAAGTTCTTCTAACATACACCCTTGACGCCATATGTATCACCTAACCCTCATATTTCCTTTAACTATTTGAAGGTAAGAAAGAACAGTTATCATGCTTAAACTTCTATATTTTAAAATTTTGTAAGATTAAAAGGACTCCGATCTAAACACTGAATATGGAGAGAAATATGGCTTAGTTTTTAAATAAAATAATTAAAAAATGTACCTAAGTATCACATAGAGTTGAGCTATTCATTTAAAACTGTCAAAAAACATATTGTAGACGGGAAAAATGACGGGATTGGCTTATTTGACTTATAAGCTATGAATATTATGTTTTAGAGCTTTCATATATGGATGATATTTTTCCAATGATTTCAACCGCATCGTTGATCGATGTTGCATTATGTACTCTTATTGGATGACTTGAAGCCTGATCTGGATCTTTCAAGGCATGCCCTGTGGCAATAACCACGATTAACTCGTCTTTATCTATATAGTGAGCCTCTCTTAACTTCTTTAGTCCGGCAATGGCCGCAGCACTAGCTGGTTCAACACCTATCCCCTCTCTTCTCGCCAACAGTCTTTGGGCCTCGATAATTTCTTCGTCGCTCACATCAACCATTACTCCTCTACTCTCTCTCAAAGCTTTCATAGCCCTAGGCCAGTTAACAGGTTTACCTATTCTAATAGCGCTCGCTATTGTTTTAGGATCATCTATGAACACGGGTTTCTCCAGACCTCGTTTAAATGCTTGTACAAGCGGTGCAGCACCCGATGCCTGGACACCTGCAAGCCTAGGAAGTCTATCTATTAAGCCAAGTCTCCTTAATTCTGTAAGCCCCTTCCACACAGCTGATATGTTTCCAGCATTGCCAACAGGTAGGATGATCCAGTCTGGAACACCTATTTCTTCGACTATTTCATATGCAACAGTCTTCTGCCCCTCTATTCTCCACGGATTTATTGAGTTTAGTGGATATGCCACTCCTTTTAGAGAAGCTTCCATGACAACCCTTAAAGCGTCGTCGAAATATCCTCTAACAAACACTATTTCAGCACCGTGAAGTATAGCCTGGGAAATTTTACCTTTAGCAATACCACGTTTAGGCAAAATAATGATCGGCTTTAAACCAGCTCTTGCAGCATAGGCTGTCATAGATGCTGATGTATTACCTGTAGAAGCACACATTACAGTCTTAACGCCGAGGTGTTTTGCAATAGATATCGCAACAGTCATCCCCCTATCCTTAAAGCTTCCAGTAGGATTCGCGCCCTCAAACTTCAGAAAAACATTTTTCACACCAAGTACTTCACTAGATGATGTAAGCCTTATAAGTGGAGTTCCACCCTCACATAAAGATACTATATTTACGTCGGAGGGCAATGGTATTAATTCCCTATATCTCCACAGCCTAAAGGATCTGTTCTTAAAGAGGCTCCATGAAACTCTTGTATTGCACTGAAGCTCAACTTCAAGTAGTCCTCCACACTTACAAAGAACTCTCCTCTCATAAACGTCAAATTTGGATCCACATAGTATACATTTAATCACAGGAGTGTTTGGCGCAAAATTTCACCTTGAATCTAACATACTAAACAAGTATTTAAAAATAATCAAAATCAACGTGATCAAAAACCCAATAAATTGTATCAAGTCCAAACATTAAGCATGGAACATTCAATAATAACGGATTTCCAGCTAAACTTAAAGCAATTAAAATATAGATAAATTATTATTGATGTTTCTAAGAGATGATTTGTTATGATGCTAAATGGGGAGAGCATTAAAAATAGTAGAATATTGTATTGGAGAGGCTGTGTTTCAAGATATCGCTTAAATCACGTAATAGAGGCTACCATTAATGTGTTTGAAAAACTCGGAATCAACTACACTCTTCTAGGTGATAGAGAAGGATGTTGTGGAGACTTTCTTCTGCTATTGGGATTGATTGATGAGGCTAAAAGATGCGCGGTCGAAGTAGTGTCTGAGATCATCAATTCTAAAGTGGACATTGTTGTAACAAATTGTGCTGGCTGTTATAGGGCTTTTTCAAGAGAGTACCCGGAGAGGCTGGGGATAGAAATGCCCTTTGCTGTAATGCACTTGTCCCAACTATTGAACGTCTTAATGAAAGATAACTCCATGGAATTTAATCCTATTAGAATGAAGGTAACATACCACGATCCCTGCGAGCTCGGTAGGCGTTGTGGGATTTATGAGGAGCCAAGAAGCGTCTTGAAGGCTATACCAGGCGTGAGGCTTGTGGAATCGAAGTACGCTAGAGAATCTTGTAGGTGTTGCGGTGCTGGCGGCGGCGTATTTGCTCTATATCCCAACCTTTCAATAGAGGTTGCGAAAGATAAGCTGGAGAAAGAAGTATTACCTCTGGAAGTTGATGCACTAGTAACCTGCTGCCCCGTATGTTACATAAATTTGAGTTATGCTGCTACAATGCATGATTTACCACTAGAAGTTTACGATATAGCTGAAGTCGTGGCAATGGCCCTGAAATAGGTGAGTGGAATGTCCTGGTATAGTGAGTACTTGAGGGAAATTGAGAGCGCAATAGAGGATCAGAGGCGGAGGATAGCAATATGGAGAGCTACATCTACCATTATGAAGAACAAGTACAACGTCTTGCGGAGCCATCCTAATATAGAGACTATAGCTAAAAGGATAAGAGAGGTCAAGATATGGTCTATTGATCATCTAGATGAATTGGTAAAGAGAGCCAAGGATGCAATAGAGGATTCTGGGGGATATGCATATATTGCGAGAACAAGCGAGGAAGCCATTAAAATAGCCTGTAAAATTGTTGGAGAAGGTAAGCTTATCATTAAAAGCAAGTCTATGACGTGCAGTGAGATAGATCTCGATGAACATTTAATTAAAAAGAACAACATTATTGTTGAGACAGATCTAGGGGAAAGGATAATACAGTTAAGAGGAGAAAAACCATCACATATAGTCGTACCAGCAGTACATGTTCCCAAGGAGGATGTAGCAGAGCTTTTCTCAAGAATAACTGGTAGAAAATTGCCTCCTGACATCTACATACTAACCCAAGTAGCAAGAGAAATGTTAAGAAAATACTTCATGGAAGCTGATGTGGGTATAAGTGGAGCAAACGCTATTGTAGCTGAGACCGGTACAATATTTATTGTAGAAAACGAGGGTAACGCCAGATTTGTAACTAATGCTCCACCTGTCCACATTTGTATAGCTGGGTTCGAAAAAATAGTTCCAGAAATGAGGGATGCATGTGACATAACCACAATACTGGCTCCCTACGCTACTGGAACTGTTATGCCGAGCTACGTATCACTAATTACTGGCCCCAGCAAAACGGCAGATATAGAGCTCACACCCGTAGTAGGCGTACATGGACCCAAAGAGCTTCATGTAATATTATTAGATAATGGCAGGACGAAAATGGCGTCTGATCCCCAGTTTAAAGAAGCACTGTACTGTATTAGATGTGGAAGTTGTATGAATGAGTGCCCAATATATCAGGTAATAGACGGCACGTTTGGACACAAATACTTTTGCGGCATTGGAGCCATATGGACGGCATTTACATCTAATGATCTAAGTAGAGCTGCAGCAATGGCATTTACATGTACACTATGCGGTAGATGTACACTTGCATGTCCTCTAGAAATAAACATTCCAGAAATGATAATAAGCTTGCGCAGAGTGCTTATAGGAAAAAACCTGATAGCATCTCCACATAGGACAATGGTTAAGAACATAATCAGGTTTGGCGACCCCCACGGAGCATATCAGAAGTATATCTAATAGCCCATGGACTTCATTTAAAGACTAATATTTTATTCTTTTTCACCAATAATAGTGGAAAGAATTTGGTGAAATAATTATGGTTGCTTATGTGATATCAGAGATTCTCAAGGACTCTTCTAACCTCCACCACTATATTATGAGTAGCACAGGGTATACATGGGTCATAGTCTCTTATGGCTGAAATCGCATTCTTGATCAACACTTTATCTATTTCACCTTTCTCCCTGAGATTTCTAGTAAGGTATTCTGTTAAATCAGCTTCGAGAGCAGGCGTGAACATGGCTGTTGGAGTTATTATGTTGACGAATGTTAGTAAGCCTCTCTCATCGCATTTATAATGATGGACAAGTAGTCCTCTCGGAGCTTCAACGATTCCTACTCCCTCACCCTCCTTAATTTTCACGTCACTGCTCTTGACGTTAGTACTTGAAATATTCTGGTTTCTAACAATATTTAGTATGCTCTCAGCTAAGTCAACTATTTCAATAATTCTTGCAATATTGTAACACCTGGTTGTGTGATGCAAGTCTTTCCACAATGTTGACTTTAATTCTCTCGCCTTATCCCCCGAAGGAGAGGTAGCGTTTTGCCTTGCTAAAGGACCTACTTTGTATGGAACTAATTTATCACCAAGTTTAATAAATGGGTTCTTAGCGTAATTGTAGGGCACAGTCTTCTCTACGACGTAATTTGTGTAATCAGAATTTGAGAACTCTCCTATGATACTGCCGTCACCGTTAATAACCCTAACTTTTCCATCATAGTATTCCAGAGACCCTTCCTCGCCGGTTAGTGCTGCATATGATGTCTTAACTCCTATCTCTCTTAAAACATCATCTTCGATCACAGCTGATAGGAATTCTTCTGAGAACCACATTACGTCCTTGTAAAGCGCCTCAGCCCTCTCTGCTACGGCCTCTGCCTCCTCCTTGCTTAAGGGCTTAGATATCCCTCCGGGTATGATTCCCACCGGATGTACTTCTCTTCCAGCAATAATCCTTATTATTTCCTCAGCCTTCGATCTAATGTTTATAGCCTTCTTTATTATTAGTGGATTAACCTTTGCCAAGTCGATGAAGCTGCTTCTCCCCCCGCCATATAGTATGTCGGGTCCCACTAGGAAGATTAGCTGTAACACGTGGCTATCTATTATTTCGGCTTGTTGTGCTATTTTCCTCAAAGCGATCCCTGTTTCAGGCACCTCTACATCCCACATGTCCTCTACCGCCTTAACCGATGCAAGAACGTGCGCCATGTGGCATATGCCACAAATCCTTGAGGATATCCACTGGGCTTCCTCAGCTTTTCTGCCTTTTAAGAACATTTCGAAACTGCGAAACTCGGCCAAGTTGAAGTGGGCTCTTGCTTCGTTTTCTCCTAATATAATTGTCAGTCTTGCGTGTCCACCAACTCTTGTAATATGCTTAGATATTTTGGCGTTCATTTATAGACACCTCATTTAATAATCCTTGGAATGAAGAATGATGGCAGTATGAACTTCATGAACGTTCCTATAGTATCTAGTATTTCATCGTCTATTCGTTCAGGAGGCTCTATTTTAAACGATGCACCAATGCTGGCAATAGTTCTAGCAATAGCATTATCAAAGGATTCTCCTGGCTTCACTACGAAACCGTAGCATCCTATACATGGGACACCCTTTTTCGGACATAGAGCTCCACACCCGGCTAGAGTTGAAGGACCTAGGCAGAGGTATCCCTGCTCTAGTAAACAGCGGTCAGTACTCTGTTCGACGGGGGTATCTATTACTCTCAATACTTTAGAAGCGCTTTTCTCTTCTCTTTTAAGAGGGCATTCATCGCATACTGTTCGCGCCTCGAATATTTCATGAGGCTTTAATCCCCTCTTAATGCCATCTAAGACCTTCGCTATGGTGTCTGGATTAGGGGGGCAACCAGGTATGAAATAATCTACATTCACCTCTCTCCATAAGGGCTTAGTGTATTCTAAGAGTGATGGAATCTCGTCGGCAACCTCGTGATTCACATTTCCGAATACTCCCGACACCAGGTCTCTCCATGTAAAGAGATTTCCTAGACCGTGAATCCCCCCTATGTAGGCACACGCGCCTGTTGCTACAAGAATATCAACTTTCTCCCTAATCCACCTCGCCTTCTCTAGGTCTTCAGAATTCCTGATGCTCCCCGCTAACAACGCGATGTCAGCATGATCAAAGCTTTCGGCGTCTAAAAGTATTGGAGCATAAACGATCTCTATTTCATCCCTCATTATGGAATCTAATAGTGGTTCGATTAGTTCCAGTAAAGACATTTTGCAACCTTCGCACCCGGTTAGCTCGTCTATGACTAAACTAATCTTCTTAACCATCAAGCCTTCACCTCACGAATGGTGATGGTCCAAGTTCTCTAAGTTTTCGCGTCATTTCGTTCACGACTTCCGCAAACCTTCTTCCCTCGGCTGCTGAAATGTGCTCAAATCTTACTCTCTCTTCTTCCACTCCGAGGGAGGTCAGTATTGATTTTATTAGTGTGAACCTCCTCTTCGAAACATAGTTTCCTGAAATGAAATGGCAGTCCCCGTAGTGGCAGCCCACAACGAGAACTCCATCATATCCCTCTTTTAAAGCCTCTATAATGTGTTCCGGACCTATTCTCCCACTACATGGAACCCTTACTATGACTACGTTTGGCTCGTATTCTATTCTTGAAACACCTGCAAGATCTGCACCAGCATAACCACAATAATTGCAGCAGTATGCTAGAATAAGGGGTCTTATAGGTTTATGTTTTTTAGCCATATTAAACACCCCTATAGTGCTCTAACCATTGCAACGATCTGTTTCTCCCTATAATGCTTCATATCAATTGCTCCCACAGGGCACGAGGCAACACAAGTTCCACATCCCTTACACCTTAACTCATTGATTTCAGCCTTATCTTTCCCATCGACGTTGACGATATCGATAGCGCCGTAGGGGCACACAGATGCGCAAATCCTGCATCCCACGCAGCTGTCTTGATCTACTAATGCAACTATAGGCTCCTTTACAAGGTAGTCTCTCGATAACACCTGGCTTATTGCCTTCGCTGCAGCGCCACTAGCCTGTGCAACACTATCAGGTATGTCTTTAGGCGAGTGAATAAATCCTGCAATATATATTCCATCCGTCGGTGTTTCAACAGGATTAAGTTTCGGATGTAATTCCATGAGGAAGCCGTTGGGTCCGGCTGGAATCTTCAGTTTTTTCCTTAACTCTTCAGTGCCCTTTGCAGGTACAACGCCTGTTTCGAGTACAACTAGGTCGGCTTTGATCTCAACTATTTCGTCTAACGCTCCATCATATACCCTTACGAGAATCCTCTTATCCGGCAACTCATATATGATAGAGGGTTTTCCCTTTATGAAGCGTACCCCCATGTCCCTTATCTTCCTATAGAACTCCTCATATCCCTTTCCTGCCGCTCTCAAATCAATGTAAAGTACATAGACCTCGGCGTCCGGAACGTGAGTTTTAACGTACCATGCATGTTTTAAACCATTCATACATCCAACTTTACAACAATATTTAAGGACGTTTTCGTCTCGTGAGCCAGCACAAAGTATTATGACAACTCTTTTCGGCTCTTTCCCATCGCTCAGCCTTACAATGTGCCCGTGTGTTGGCCCTGAGGGATTAGCCATGGCCTCCATCTGTAGACCTGTAATTATGTTGACGTATCTTCCTATACCGTATTCGACGAGCCGCTCCCTATCAACGAGGTCATAGCCTGTTGCGACTATTATTGCTCCGACGTTTACTTCTATTGTTTCTGGTTTTTGGTTGTAGTTTATTGCTTTTGTTGGACAGTATTTTTCGCATATTCTGCACACGCCTTTCTTGAAGTATAGGC
>JAPDJV010000030.1 GCA_029258925.1 Thermoproteota archaeon
TTTTATTGTGACATGGCTTCATCGGTTCCTGCCTCGCCCATGGGGATTTAGATATCCCTATGGGGTCATGGGTGGCTGTCGAGCCCAACGGCACGGGGCTCCCATCTAAGGGGCTAGACCCCACGGGGCTTGGAGCACAGCTCCCATCACCCACACGTCCACGAAAATCGTTGACGCAACAAACTATAAGCATATCGCCCAGAGCAAAACAATATAAAAGAATACGAAAAGCTACAGTTTAATATTTCTGCCCCGTTGAATCATATTTCAGTATTCTATACGTGATTTTATCATAGTAGTCCTTTAACGGTACACTTTTCTTTCAACTAAGTATTTGTTTAGTCTCTCTTCAACAACTTCTACTCCTATACCCGCTTTACTCAGAGGATTAATTATACCGTCTCTCACTACCCACTCCGGTTCTATTATATCCTCCTCGTAGTATCTGCTACTAGATGATATGTCACATGGATACTTAACGTTACTTAGCGTCCCAGCTGCTATTAAGCGTGCTCTACCTATTCCCGTTTCGAGCATTCCTCCTATCCAGATTCCAACTCCATGTTTCTCCGCGTAATTGTTTATCTTTATTGTTTCAAGCAGTCCTCCTACCCTCGGAGGTTTTACATTTATTATTCTACAGCTTCCAAGCTTTATGGCAGCCTTGGCATCATAGATGCTCTTGATGCTTTCGTCTAGACATACGGGGGTTTTGATCTCTGATTGGAGAATTGAGTGATCATATATGTCGTCGTATGATAGCGGTTGTTCTACCATGATTAAGTTGTAGTTATCTAGTTCTCTGAATACTTCAATATCTTCTAGATCATAGTCTGCATTTGCATCAACTTGTAACGGTATCTCCCCGTAAGTCTTTCTTATTTCCTTAACCGGATCCACATCCCATCCATGTTTAATCTTTATTTTAATCCTCTTATACCCCTCATTCAGATATTTGCCAACAGATTCTATTAGCATGTCCATGTCTCCTATAATACCAATACTCACACCGCATTCAACGTAATCTCTGATCCCACCTAACATCTTATACAAGGGCTTACCTAAGAGCTTAGAGTACAAATCCCAGAGAGCGTCCTCTACCCCCGCCTTAGCTATTCTATGACCTCTAACATGTCTGATTTTTTCCTGGAGCTCTGTTGGATCATTGAGCTCTTTCCTAATTATTGCAGGCGCTATGAAGTCTCCTATGATGTGCATTGCTGTCTTCAAGGTCTCGTAAGAATACCAAGGGCCTTCATCGACCGCTACTTCCCCCCATCCCACTTCTCCACTAGAATCCTCTACTTCAACGATTATTGTATTGCGGATAACATACTTTCCAAAGCTTGTTTGGAAAGGCCTTTTCAGAGGTAATGCTAAGTGATGTAATGTTACTTTTATAGGCTTCACGGCATTTCCCCACTTAGAACACTATTCAAATCACGTTTCCAGAGAACGTAAAAATTCCTTCTCTCCCCATGCATTTTCTCCGAAACGAAGTCTACTACTATGTAGTCTCCATTAAGATATTTTTGAAATACTTTCCTAAGAGCCATCCTCCACTTCATCAGCTCCTCTGGACATTTAGCTCTTAACGTATTAATATCTCCAGGTATTTCTACGAGAACTAGGGGGCTCTCATCGTCTCCTTCGATAGTTAAATCTTTGAGAATCCTGCAGTCTCCGGAAATGGTTGTTGTTATCGGGATGTGGGGTTTCTTGTTGAGGTAATACTCTAAACTCCTTGAGGGTAGCTTCCCGCTTAATTTGAGTTTAACTCTTCTGCTGCACACCCACCACTCCGCTTCGAATCTGTCAGTGGGCATACCTCTATTGATCTCGTCGTCGAGTCTTCCATAATAGTCTTCATGGAATTTCCTTACAATGGCTCCAAGCTTACTTATATTAAACTTGGCATTAGGGCCTTGAGCGGGATCATACGTCCATACTACTAAATCTATCCCCTTACTCATAACGTAATCCCGTTGTGCGAGCTTCATTTCGAATCCTATACCCTTAAATCTGTGCTCACCTATTACACCAGCTAAATGACTATAGTGGACTATCTTACCCTCGTATTCTCCGAGCACGCCGAAAAGCATTCCAATAGCCTCCTTATCGTCTAGGAAGGCGCCAAGTGCTAAGCCTCCATGGCTATCAACAGCCTTCATTATGTGGGCGGGGACGGCTAGATAATAGTCTTTTAGCCCCCACACTTTTCTCTCAACTTCAACTAGCATGGAATATTCCTCTATATTCCTAGGTCTTCTAATGACAATCTTATTTTCACCAACGTTTACTATTCTTTCATATACACCCATTCTCCCACCCTTAAACAGTTTAAGTTTACTAGAACTAGTTAACTTATTCTATCATTCTTTTTCCAATACATGTTTAAATGATGGTACCTCCAGAAGATTTTCCCCAATCAAGACATATTTCAATTCAATATTAGACGGGTTCATTAATAGAGCTATTACACCTTTACTGGTAGACGGCTTCTGGCGAACATTTAACAGAATTAATTCAGCTGGCTCACCTTCACCTATTATCCCCTTCCTTCTCCCAAGAATCCCGCATCCTGAGAGACACGATATCTTGAGGACGTCAAGAATGCTTGGTCTAAGCATCCAATACAGGTGTCTATAGTGGAGGTAACATGTGCTTGCCTCGAATATGATCGACATATTTGATGAAATTCCGGGTCCATCTGTTCCGAGACCTACTGGTATATCAAGTTTCAGTAGTCTTTGAAGAGGCGTTGATGCAGCTGAGGCATGTCTCATGTAAGATGATGGAGTATCTATGATAGTTGCACCATAGTTTCTCACTGCCTCGATTTCCCAGCTTGTCATCCAGCCAGGATGTACAAGTATCGTTTTACTCGATAGAAGGCCTTCTTTACACAAGAATTCTATTGGGAAATGACCTGTTTTACGCTTAAAGGAGAATACCTGTTTCCTCGTTAAGGGAAGATGAAATAGAGTAGAATATCCCTTACTCAATGCTTCCTTCAATACCTCCAACTGTTCTCCAGAAAAACCGTCTTCAAATATTAAAGATGCTATTATTGGGTGATACCTCGCCTTTCTCTCCCTAGCTCTCGTTAACAGAAATTTGAGGTGAACCAAGCATTTGTGGGGGTCGTCGAATTCCTGCACAGTTGGACCGGTCATTATGCCAATATTTAAGTCAACTGCTGCATCGAACGCCTCCATGAAATTAGGAGTCACATCTATAATCCACGTAGTTCCACAACTCAGAGCCCATTTAAAGGACGTAGACGACTCAGCTAATGCCTCTGAGCGACTCAGATTCCTCATGTAGTCCCACGAGGCTGTAAACGCCTCCTCCAAATCCTTTTCCTCAAGTAATCCGACGAGGTTTGCTGTCTGACTATGACAGTGTCCGTCCACTAGTCCAGGCAGCGCCGCCAGCCCGCTACAGTCTACATGGATAACGTCTTTGTTTATGGATATTCCCCTATCTATTTTAACAATAACCCCATTTTCTACGAGAATATCGCAGTCGAAAAGGATTTCCCGAGGACTCTTCATAGTTAATGCTACCGTTATGTTTTTCAATAATATTCTCAAGAGTGCCCCCCAATATTATGATTTAACGACACTTAAATAGGAATATCCAGAAAAACATATAAACAGCGTGCAAGTAGTGATAAGTAATCTAGTTGATCTAATACTAGCACCTCAAAAGGTGTGATCAAATGCCTAAGGAGGTTCTATCTAAGACCTTCAGTCTATGCCCTCACTGTCTCAGAGTTCTACCAGCTGAAATCTACGTGGACGACGACGGAGTAGTGAAAATTGGGCGAAAATGCCCTGAACACGGGTTTATAAGCGAAGTCTACACTTTTTCCGATCCAGAACTCTACAAGTGGGCACTTAAATACGAACATGAGGGAAAGGGCATAGATAATCCTAGAACTGAGACAATTAGAGGATGTCCGTTTGATTGCGGCATATGTCCAAACCATAAAAGCCACACTGTTCTTGCAATAATAGATGTAACAAATAGATGTAATCTAAGATGCCCAGTTTGCTTCGCCTATGCAGAGGCCATGGGCTACGTATATGAGCCATCTATAGAGCAAATCAGAGAAATGCTTAGAAACCTTAGAGCAAACAGGCCTGTTCCACCGCCTGCAATACAGTTCAGCGGGGGAGAACCCACAGTAAGAGATGATCTACCTGAAATAGTAAAGTTGGCAAAGGAGGAGGGTTTCAGACATGTCGAAGTCGATACGAATGGAATTAGGCTTGCTAAAGACATCAACTACTATAAGAAGCTGCTTGATGCAGGAATGAGCACAGTGTATCTTCAATTTGATGGTTTCAGAGAAGACATCTACATTGCTACTAGGGGAGTACCTCTCCTCGATATAAAGATGAAGGTTATTGAAAATGCTAGAAAGCTGGGGCATGAAAGCATAGTACTTGTTGTTACCTTAGTGAAGGGTGTAAATGATGATGAACTTGGCAAAATAATAGATTTCGCACTTAAAAACTCTGATGTAATAAGATGCGTAAATGTCCAGCCTATATCGTTTGCTGGAAGAGCTACGGAGCTTGAGAGAAGCAGGCTGAGAATTAATACGTCAGACTTCATGAAATTAGTTGAAGAGCAGACTAATGGTTTAATAACTAGGTGGGATTTCAGACCTGTTCCCTCAGTGGTTCCCGTATCTAGAGCAGTAGGTCTGTTGAAAGATAAAAAGTACGTCGAGTTCACTACAAGCCCATTCTGCGGAGTAGCCACATTTCTCATCAAAAACAAGGGGGGCATGTGGAAGCCCATTACCAGATTAGTTGATGTAGATGAGTTCTTTAATAGCATGGAGGAGGCGGCCTCAGAAGCTGAAAAAGGACACAAAACCAGGGCTTTGATAAAAGCGCTTGGAGGCTTAAGACACGTTAAGTGGGGATTATTAAAGGATCTAATTATACCAATATTGAAGACCGGTAGCTATGAGGCTCTCGGGAAGTTCATGAGAAGAGTAGTTATGATAGGTTGCATGCACTTTATGGACGTATGGAACTTTGATCTGAAGAGAATGGAAAGATGCGTAATACACTATGCTCTCCCTGACGGAACAATAAGGCCTTTCTGCAGCTATAATAGTATTCATAGAGTGGAAGTGGAGAAGAAGTTTTCCATACCATATGAGGAATGGGTCAAGAGCCGAGGGAAACAGGAGGTCTACACTGGGGTTCAGAGCTAATAGGCGATAGGTAAAAATCACGTCACTTATGAGAGCTTGCAATTCCCTAGGCTTTAACGCCTTCAGCCCGCTTCCATCATAGGATACATCACCGGTTTCCGTACATCAGGATAATTTAAACGCTCTCAGGTTCCACGGTTATGTTTGCAGGGACTTTCACTCCGTATTCTCTCAAGCTTTACATATTACTTCTAAACCCTCATCAAATACTTTAAAGGAGCCATAAGAAAATGGCAATTATTTGACCCTTGGCTTCAATGCTTACAAAATTGAATACGATCTCTTTAGGCGCTTGGGAAGGGCCATTAATGTGAAAGTGTTAAAAATGGAGGTTAGAAACTACTTGTAATCTCCATCAGTCTCTTCTCAAAGTATTTTAAAGCTCTCTCGATATACTCCTCACTTAGCTTGCCATGTGGCGATGGGGTCTCGAAAATTCTTCTAGGAATTCTAAGCTTGCTTACATTAAATCCCTCTCTGATCTTAATCTTGAACTTCTTAGCGTAAATCTTCCATCCAAGATTCTTCAAGTCCTCCGGAGAGAGCTCAAATCCAAGAGGCTCTAGGGCTTTAGACACTGTTTCCGGAGTATATACTCCTCTACCGAATAAGCATATCGTGAAGCTCGTCAATATTTGTCTCCAAGCCTCTTCCTTCATGAGAGAGTCCATTAACTCCTCTGGCGGAGGAAGTTCTTTACCTAAGAGCTTCTGGTCAAGAGAATATCCTGCAGAATCTAAGTGGCTATGTCTTGCACCCGTCAAGTGTGTTAGATGGGCTCCTGGACCTGTATGGTAGCCTGGCATCTCGTTTCCGCCAAATGATAGGGCAAAATCTTCTCCCCCATAAGTCCTGCTCGCGTAGTCTACACCCATTGCAAGAGCTTTGTAGAATTCGTTGGGTTGCTCTACTATTAGATTAACTGCTTCAATATAGTTCTTCCAGTCTCCAAACGATAATTTAACAATAGTATCATTAAGCCCTATAATGCCTTTCTGCAAAGCCTCCGTGGCCCATGCCAATATCACTCCAGTGCTCATGGCATCCAGTCCAACAACGTCTACAGCATCCATAAGCCTTAACACTCCATCAGTATCACTTATGCCAAGCATTGATCCAAGCGAATATATTGGCTCGTAGTCGTACGAGACAAATATTGTTTTGTAAAAGTACTTTTCAGTTGGATACCTCTCTCTAATTGTAGCTAAATGTATGCAGGCGACAGGACAGTGGCTACATGCAACTCTCCTACCTAACCTTGTCTCCGCAATGTACTCGCCACTCAACTTCTCGGCTTCTTCGAACCACGATTGCCTAAGATTTCTCGTTGGAAGAGCTTTTATCTTGTTTAGTGGAAGCACGTTTACGGGTGTTCCAAGCTCATAGTATTTTTTAGTCTTCCCAGATTTAACAACTAGATTATATATCTCATCGTAGACCTCTCTGTATTTTCTCTTATTAATAACCGGAATAGTTCTTTTACCCATTATGAGTATGGCTTTAAGCTTCTTAGATCCGAATACTGCTCCAAGGCCTAGACGGCCGAAGTGCCTATAAGTTTCTGTAACCACAGAAGCATACCTAACAAGCCTCTCTCCTGCAATCCCTATCCTCATAATAGTCCTAATACCAGCACCAGGCTCCGCCTCCCTTATCACTCTCCCGACAGTCACTGTACTCCTCATACCCCATAGAGCTGACGCGTCTTTAAAGTAAACTTTTCCATTTATTATGGAGAGATACACGGGTATCTTAGAGGCTCCTTTAATAACTATAGCTCCGCATCCACTCATCCTAATTGCAATGGCACTTCTGCCACCAACATGACTTTCGCCCCAGTTCCCGGTTAGAGGGCTCTTAAACACCGCTACCGTCTTAGAGGACATAGGATACATTCCGGTTCCAGGACCGACGGCTAGCACTATCACGTTCTCGGGTCCAAGAGGGTCAGCATTCCTTGGTAATTCTTCTTCTAAAATCTTCGTTGCTGCGCCTACGCCTCCCAAGTACTCCTCAAAAATATCACTTCTATCTTCAACCCAGAATCTCTTTCTATTTAAATCTATATATAATATATTTGAGATGGGATCTTTACCCATATAATCACCTCTCCTCTATTTCTAATACACCATATTTGCAGAAATCTACACAATATCCGCATTGAGTACATACTATTGGTTTATTTGTATCATCATCCCAAAATATTGCTCCAATTATACATGCATCTACACATAATTGACATCCAATACATTTACTACTATTAAGTATTACTCCACCACCCTTTCTAGGTATTAATGCACCTGTAGGACATACCCTTGCACATGGAGGGTCTTCGCAAGCTCTACATACGATGACTGTAAAACCTCTCTCAATTCCACCTACA
>JAPDJV010000052.1 GCA_029258925.1 Thermoproteota archaeon
GGCTCAAGCTTCCTGGAAGAATAGGTGATACACCAATAGCTGGAGCAGGATTCTACGCAGACAATCGTGGGGGAGCAGCCAGTGCTACTGGTATAGGAGAATACATTATGAGGGCTCTCCTATGCTATAGAGCTGTAGATCTAATGATCAATGGGCATAGTGCCGAGGTGGCTGCAAAGACGGTAATAAATTTGGTAACTTCTTTGTTCGGAGAAAACACTGCTGGAATAATAACAGTAGACGTTAGGGGAAGGGTTGGATCATTCTTTAATACGCAGGGGATGGCTAGGGGTATCTTGGCAAAAAATCTGGGAAAACCAATTACACGAATATGGAGAGAAGCATAAGTACACCACACTCCATAATCACGTAATAAAGTTATAATATTTAAGTGAAGAAATAAAACTTTAGACAATATTAGAAAAGGGGACAGCTAATATGTCGACTTTAGAGTATCCTAAAGACACGGTGGTGGAGTTAACTAGAAAAGCCTCGGCAATGCTAGGTGCAAATAAAATACTTGGAGAGAAAGTTGTATTGGACTATGTCATGAAAGTTCTACACTCCTCTATGAAAAGCGGTATTCTAAGTGAGGAAACAGTGGAAGAAGAGCTTTATGCAATAATAATACTGACCATAGACGATCTACTTATCGAGACCAAATTCATTTAACATTTCCACCGTCAAATCGACCACTACTTAAGTATTAGAGCACATTACTTATAAGTAGTTGGTATCTGGTTATTACCAGGTAGTCCAAAAGGTGTATGAACATGAGTGAGGAAGAAAAGAAGAAAATAGCAATATTCCATGGAGAAGCAAAGATAGGTGAGATCATAGGTAGTCTAGCTCAAATCCAATTAAGGCCAGAGGATTTTTCGAGTCCTGTAAGGCTTCAAATGGCATTGTCTAGAATATATGATGCATTACTTAAGACTATTGAAAAGGGGCCGAGGAAGAAGTATGTAGCTGAAGTAAGGTTTAAGGACTCTCTTGAAAACCCCGTAGTAATAGCAGTAGATTTGGGGGAAACACCTCCTCCATTTGGGAAAAGGGACGTTAAAGCTAGGATTTTAATAGAAATCTATGAGTAGCTCTAACTCGGCTACGAGGAATATATATGGTTTGATGTAATACTGTTTATGAGGTATTACTGTTTTAGAATAATGAGGATTAACTTATATGAGAGGCTAGCCTATTTAGAAACGGTGCAATCATAGTGTCGAAGAGGAGGATTTGCCCATTCTACAGGTTTGGCCAGTGTACTGCAGTATCTCCAGATGAAGCATTTGCCGTGGTCAATGTAGAAAGATGTAGAAAACACTGGTTTTCGTGCAATTTTTATAAGAGGAAAATTGGTGAAAAACCAGCGTTAAGGATATCAAACAAGTCTTCAAATAATATGCAGTTAACGGAGTTCATAAATGGTAAGAAGTCGAATAGATGTGGAAAGGTTGACGAAGAACATCGTGAGTCAAGACCTAGTAAAATTAGTCTGGTTTTGAGGGAGCTTCTATCACTCGAAAAATAGGGCACATTCTCACAACATCTTTTACTCTGCCGTAATAAATTATTGTCTCATTATCTAGCTCTACTCTAATATCCTCCCCTCTACATTTAATGTGTTTAACTAATCTATTATAGAAGTACTGGGCCAGCCTTTTCCTAAAAGCCTTCTCCGGAGGATTTACGATAATCTCTGTGTTGCTTATTCTCGAGACTAAACCTGTTTTTACAAGTCTCTTTAGTATATTTAATGCTGTTTTTTTGGACATAAACATTGTTAAAAGATCGAGAACAACACCTATGTTAACAATCTCTTCATCGAATGTCCAAAGCAATAGGAAATACGAATATAAGTCTCTTCTATTCATCATGATCCCACCATCAATGAGCGGCTCAGAAGCCTGGTTAACGTTCACTGATTTACCTCTTACAAGGCTCATCATAGCCCACAATTTTTACAATACTTTATTGAATAAAAGAGTAGCGCATATAATCGCATAAGACTACTCAAAATATTGTTTATCCAACAGCCCCATGCCAAAAATCCCTCACCATAAGCATACTAATCGTTCAAAACCTAGTTGTAGAGTTAAATAATGCACACGACCTAAAATATTTAATAAATGACATGATTTTAAAAAAGCAGTATCCTAGGCTTTTGAATTATTCATACATGTATAAAGTTTGTTGATTGTTAAAAGAGAGAAAATACTCCCCCACTAGGGGGCTATAGCTTTTGATTATTGCACATCGACGTATTTTTAGCATTAGAGTCTCTGTATATCTCTACGTTCTCGCTAGTGTTATTTCTATTGTCGAAACCCTGCTTGTTCTACCGTCCTGGCTTGTTATTTCCTGACTTCCTATCTTAATTTCTTTAACATCTACTTGTCCCGGTAAGAACCTATTTCTAACAATTTCGACAGTGTCGACGGCCTTGCTAATTGCTCTTCCTCTAGCCTTCACTATTACTTCCTGTACTCCCTGGTTTAACAGCGTTAGTGTTGCAAGTACGTAGTTCATTACGGGTTTCTTTCCTACGAGAACAACATTACTTGGAGCCGGAGCTGCCATTTTTCTTCAACCTCTACATAATTTTCGACAGTTAGCGGTTTCAACCATATCCTTCCTTGAATATAAATTTTACCTAAGAGACTCACGTTACCTTTTAAACAATCCATCTAACGTTCTCTTCGACTTCAAGTACATGTTCAGGGATCCATGATGGCTTTAGGAATGTAGTCAGTCATTATTGATGCAGTAAAGCCGTCTCCGCGATCCATGTATGCTAGTCTCCTGCTAGATCATTTATGTAGAATCTCATCTCCAAAACGCTGATAGACTTCTCCATTAACTCCTCCAACTAGGATTACGTTGCTTTGGATATTTCATGCTATGGGTTCTCCCTCGGGTTTCGTGGGTTCACGTACATGCTTGTATTCCAAAATAGTATTCAATATTTTCAGCGCCTTAAGTCTCGAGAGCATTCTATTGTTGTTGCCACAGTAAGGAGAGAAAACGCATTTAGGACAACCATCTGCACAATTGCACTCCGACAATATTCTCATGGCTCTCTTATGTACGGCATTCATGTTTCTGAATATTAGCTTTGAAAGGCCACTCCCCCCTGGAACACTATCATATATCACTATGTGACCTGAAGGATAGCTTAACCCCCCTAAATCCGATGGGGATCCCCCTACAATTGTTTGAGCAGAAGCTATTAGTGCGTGTTCTAAAGCATGAAAGCCCTCTATTCTATCGTTAAAATCGTAATGTGGGGGTGCAGGATACTCGGCTACCACAGCTTGAGTTCTATAAGAATATGTAAGTATGTTGTCTAGGGGTTCCTCGCTTATGGTTATGTTATTCATAGTATCCTTAACTAGGAAAGCGTAGACCTGTTCTTCTACAACAATATTTGACAGCCTCAAATACACGCCGTCAACTATTCTGCTTTCAACCTCTTCCGATTCAACCAGATTACCTGTATGTAATGCAATAGTGTAGTATGGTGGGAAATATGGGAGAGAACGTACAATAGCTCTCTTAGCATCTAATTCAAGTCTCACGCTTTCGTAAGGCTTTCCAGCAACATAATATATTGCTCCAGGATATAGTTCTCTCATAGCCATAGGCATCTCCCTAGTCCCTACGAACCCTCCCCTTTCATCCACTATTTTGATCGTCGGACCTGTACCCCTGAGATTTCTCCTACTTCTCAACAGTTTCACGGCTCTAATCGTTGGAATGGCAAATTTACCTCTAATTTTCAGATATCCTTCACTGATCAGTCTTCTATAAACATCTTTAAAACATTCCTCAACTTCGTCCTCCATTAGCCATCTGTCTCTCGCCATTGCTAGGAGCTGTATTTTAACTACTATATCATTCTCCAAATTAATTACTACGGGATCCGGTCTCATAGAATAGTATTCTCTTGGATGTCTCTCATAGTATGCACTGATCGGGTCATCCCCTAAAATCATGAAAACGAAGCCCGTATCCCCCCTTCTACCACACCTACCAGTTCTCTGCAAGTACCTTGAATATGTTGGTGGAACTCCCAGCAGTATTATGACGTCGAGGTCTCCTATGTCTATCCCAAGCTCTAGTGTGGGTGTAGCGGCGAGCGCTAGTATTCTCCCCCTTCTAAAGGATTCTTCTACCGTCCTCCTATAACGTGGAGGTAGCCCTGCTCTGTGCACAGGTATATTAATTCCTTTATCTCTTCCAATTCTCGAAAGCAATTCTACTATTCTATGGCTGTCTGCAAATACTAGTGTTTTAAGTGATAACTTTGTCATGAGGTCTACTAGCTGTATTGCAGCTGTTATTCTCGACACACCTAGAGGTCTAACCATAACGTGTATTATTGGACTTCTCCTATTCATAGATGATGAGATGACTATAGGCTTCTCGCCGAAAATGTTCTCTCCATGCTCCTCCGGGTTCCCGATAGTTGCTGAAACGCCTATGAAAACAGGCTTCTCTTCAGCAATCCTCTTAATCCTCCTCATTATGAAGGCTACGTGAGTGCCAAATACTCCACTATAAGTATGAAGCTCGTCTAATACAACGTATCTAATTTTCGAAATTAGGCGTTTGAATGCTGGAACCTCTTGAAGAGCAACATGCACCATATCTGGATTCGATATTAGGATTTGAGGAGGCATAGCATATATTTTCTTCCTACAACTATCCGGAGTATCGCCATCATAGATCTGAGCTGAAACCCCGAAAACATCTGAAGTGAATGCCTCGAGCTTCGCTAACTGGTCTCTTGCTAGAGCTTTAGTCGGGTAAATTATTAGGGCCTTAACGCTTCTCGAGGGCCTCATAATGATCTTGTGGAGTATTGGTAGCATGAACGCCTCAGTTTTCCCGGTGCCTGTACCCGAGACTATAATAGTGTGGTTTCCAGCCAAAATACTTCTAATAGCATCTCCCTGAAACCTATAAAGTCTATTAATACCTCTTTCCCTAAGCTTCGATACAAGCAAGGGGTGTAATCCCAATTCTTCGGGTAGGGGACCCACTTCAGCTTGCAGAGGCTTCTCCGCTTCTACGTGAACTATTTTGATAGATTTAATCCTCCGCACTTCCTCTAGGACATTTCTCAATGTTTTCCCCCGTTATAGCGCCAGTAAAACGAGGAGCATTGTCCAATGTTTTTCTTCACGTCCAAACTGTTATCATAGAGTATTATTGGGCGTCAATATTTAAAGACATTATGTTAGATCCAATCTTCCAATGGTGCAGTATTTTGGTGAAAGCGATAGTCTGGGGAGTTTGCCCAAATTGCGGCGGCCCTATAACAAATAGTAGGCTTCAAGCCGGTCTGCCATGCAACGACTGTCTTCAGCTGAGCACAGAGGATCTCATTAACTTGCTTAGAATCCCCAAACATGATAGAATTAGGATTGTAGGCGAGATATTGAGAGAGAGGGGGAAACTAGCAAAGTATGCCGAAATCGTGGGACTTGAAGAAAGGCTAGAAGACTTTGAAAGTTTCTTTATCAGCGTCTCAGGGAAAAAGCTTTGGAGTATTCAGAGAACTTGGGCAAGAAGACTCTTAAGAGGAGAAAATTTTGCTATAATAGCTCCTACTGGTGTTGGAAAAACTACTTTCAACATAGTGTACTCCCTATACCATGCATCTCGCGGAGGACGAGTCTACATTATTGTCCCAACAAACGTTCTTCTAAAGCAGATGGAAAAGCTATTAGAAGATTTCTCCAGCAAAATGGTGGAGAAGCCTAGAATACTGTGTATAGACACTAGTGCTCGAAAAAACGTTAGGAAGGATTTAGAGAGACGACTTGAAGAAAAAGATTTCGACATACTTGTGACTACAAACAATTATTTAAGCAGAAACTTTGGGAAAATAGCGGACACTAGGTTCACTTTAATAATAGTCGACGACGTCGACGCTCTTCTAAGGAAATCTAAGAACATGGATAGAGTCTTAATGTTACTGGGATTCACGGAAGACGTTATCAAAAAAACCTACGAACTAGTTGTATCTAAAATAAACTTCTACAGATTAATCTTGTTGGGAGAAAACGAAGACAAGATTAATGTTTTAAGAGAAAAAATAAGTGGCTTGAGAAGCGAAATAGAGGAGTACTTGTCAAAGACTAAAATAGGACAACTAATAGTTGCAAGTGCGACTGGAAGAAGCAGGGGGATAAAGTCGAAAATATTCAGGGAGCTCTTGGGATTCGAGGCTGGCAGCGTTGTTGAATATCTTAGAAACATTGTAGACCTATATAAGATGCCAAGTAGCGACTACGAACTCGAAGTATTAAGATTGGTTAAAATGCTCGGGAAGGGAGGACTTATTTTCGTATCCTCGGATCTAGGCATAAATTATGCTAAAAGAATTGTTGAAACGTTGAATAAGGAGGGTATTAGAGCAGGACTGGCATCATCAAATAGTAGAAAGTTTCTAGAAAAGTTTTCAAGGGAAGAACTCGATGTTTTGGTAGGGATAGCGTCCTACTATGGGGTAATAGTTAGAGGTCTTGATCTTCCACATATAATTAGGTACGCGATATTTGTTGGCGTTCCAAAATACAGAATAGACTTAAGGAAAGGAATTCTAAATCCGCTTAGATTAATAAGCTTTCTAACAGTACTCTCCGATTGTGCGGAGGATTGCAGAGAAGAATTGCTTAAACGAGCTATCAAGTTAAAGCACATCATAGAGAAGTTATCTTATCTAGAATTAAGGGTTTTAGGTAGAGCTTTACAAAAGGACTATGAACTTCAAGGATTTCTCGAGAGAGTGAGAAGGGAGTTTAAGGAGGCAGCGGAACTGGTGAATTCCATCATATCTAGGGAGGACGTTAAGGCAAAGCTTCTCTCAAACAACAACATAATATGTGTCGAGAGTGAGGGAGGAAAACTATCCATCCTCTCACCGGATCACATGACCTACATACAGGCAAGCGGGAGAACCTCGAGACTATTTGTTAACGGGATGACTAAGGGTCTTGCAATAGTTCTGGTTGACGATTGGCGCATTTACAATTCAATGATCCAATACTTGAAGTACTATATTGACGGATTCGATCCTAAACCCTTCGATGCAGTCAACGTAGAGGAAATATTGAGAGAGATAGACGAGGACAGAATAATCGTGAAAGTCGGGATTGAGGGGAAAACACCCGTAATA
Organism: Thermoproteota archaeon; assembly: GCA_029258925.1. GTDB lineage: Archaea > Thermoproteota > Thermoprotei_A > EX4484-217-1 > JAPDJV01 > JAPDJV01. The sequence goes on from JAPDJV010000052.1 coordinate 7,187, forward strand.
AGAGATCCTGTTAAAAGCGCTCTCTTAATAGTGGAGTCCCCTACTAAGGCTAGAACCATAGCAAGCTTCTTCGGAAAACCTTCCAAGAGGAAGATCAACGGGGTGACAGTGTACGAAGTCCTTGTGGGAGACAACATTGTTGGTACGGAAGACTACATGCTTACGATAGTTGCTACTAGAGGGCACTTAATAGACTTAACAGGGCTTGTAGATGAGAACGAATATGTTCCAGGAATATTTGACCCTGTTAAAGCTGATGGGAAAGTTTATGGCTTACCATTTACTGCATGGGCTAAACCAGGTTTATGGTATAGGAAATCGTTCTTTGAGCAGCACGGACTTAA
>JAPDJV010000028.1 GCA_029258925.1 Thermoproteota archaeon
AAGCCCCGTGGAGACTAGCCCCTTAGATGGGGGCCCCGTGCCGTTGGGCTCGACAGCCACCCATGACCCCATAGGGATATCTAAATCCCCATGGGCGAGGCAGGAACCGATGAAGCCGTGTCACAATGAAACAAAAACACATAGAGTGATACGGTTCGAGGAAACGGAGGTCGCCACACAGTATTCCTGGAAGATCCACGGGTTTTCGAGGAGCCGAATCCATGGAGCCTTGTAGTGTTCGTAGCGATGAGCGCTATCTATTTTAATAGGACTAAAGATATCAACTATGTGAGCCCGATGATGTAAGCCCAGCATCAGATTAGTGAAGATGGATCAACCGGCTGAGGTTTTCTTCCTAATATATTTTCTAGGATTTCTCAGCATCAATATGATGATCCTAGTCCACCCCCACTTATCTGCATCCTCAACTATTCTGCTCCAATCCATTAAGTAGATTCCATATGTGAACACCATCGAGATCAAGAAGAAGATTATTGATGAAATCCACCACGAGACGTTGCTTGCCTGCATCAGAAAGCCGAATGCTCCTCCAAGGCCTGCCACAACAAATGTTATAAATATTTTACCCAGTAGAATCGCAATAAAGTATTTGATGGGATCATATCCGGATATTGCTAGAGGAACATATATCACATCATCGGGGAGAGGGAGTGCTGCAAATAGTATTATTACTATAAACATTCCCCTCTCCGCTATTCTAGCGAACAAGTTCAGATTTCTTTTAGCTTCATCGGAAATTATAACGCTTGCAGCTCTGCCCATCAAGTATATTATCATTTTTCCTATAGTCGCTCCTATTCCTCCTAGAACAGATATGAACACTATGTATATGGGTGAGGGTATGGCGGACGCGAGTTGAGCAATTATTATGAGGTATGGGATAGTTGCATATGGTATAGCGTTTCCCACTATAGAGACTAGGAACACTCCTAAAGGCCCATATACTAAGAGTTGCTTCCAGATTTCCTTGAAAAACTCTTCTATCAACACCGACCCCTTTGAGATATTAGGCGGGGAGTAAATCCTATTAAGGATGTCGCATAACACTTTTACTGGATGATGATTTTTCGGGGAGATTGATGGAGAATAGATGATAGAGCGGTTATCCTACTGACTACTCATCTGCTTAATGATTTTCCAGCCCCTTTCGAACGCCTCTAAGTTTTTCTCGACATATTTCTTAGGTAATATTGTTGCAATGGCCTCCTCCACAGCTTCTTTACTTAATGGTAGTGTTTCTAGTCCCATTAATGCTCCCAGCATTATAGTGTTCGCTGCAAAGGGTATTCCAATTTCTTTTGCAATATCCTCCGCTTTCAAAGTATGATATGTTAGTTTACAGGATTTCAATGCTTCCAACACTTCTACTAGACTTGGGATTTTGTTAACGGGTATTCCAGGTCTTATTATCCTCTCGTTGATGATTAGAATGGTTTTCTCGTTAGCGTAGAATATGTTTCTTAATGCCTCCAATGCTTCTAGACAAACCATTATGTTAGCCTGCCCCTTGCCTACCAGGGGTGCATGAACTTGCTCTTTAAATCCTATTCTCACGTGGACTACAACCGAGCCTCCTCTCTGCGCCATTCCATGAACTTCTGAAGCCAGCACGCTACATGCTGACTTAACTGCAGCCTCCCCCAGTATCCTAGCTAGCGTTATTACTCCTTGCCCACCCACACCAACAATAACAATATTGCATATCATTAAGCTTCCACCTCGTATATGGCTTTATATGGGCATACCTGTAGACACACGCCACACCCGGTACACAGCGTATCGTCTATCACAGCCTTCTCCTCCACAATGCTGATAGCTGGGCAACCGAATATTCTAGTGCAAACAGAGCACCCCGTACATTTATCAACGTCTACTCTGAACTTCGGAAGCCTCCTCCCCTCCCTCCTAGCCCTGCTAACAGTTATTAATACACATTCCCTTCTTGAAACAACTACAATAGGCTTCTTGTAATCTATTAGGGTTTTAAGGGCTTTTCTGAAGGTGTTTGTAGAGTCTTCCAGGTTGAATGGGTCAATTGTGTACACGTAGTCTACGCCACACGCCTTCGCTAAGTCTTCTATTCTAATACTAGCTGTAGTACTTCCATCAGCTCTTACCCCCGTTCCTGGATGTGGCTGATGCCCTGTCATTGCAGTCGTCCGATTATCCATTATTACCACGAGCATTGGCGAATCGTTGTAAACAGCGTTTATAAGCGATGGGATTCCGCTATGGAAAAACGTTGAGTCCCCGATAAAGGCGATCACTGGATTCTCCTGAAACTTTGAAAGACCGTTAGCTAAACCAATACTGGCACCCATACATATAGTCGTATCTGTCATCTCGTATGGAGGTAGGACTCCGAGAGTATAGCACCCTATGTCTCCAGTATACACGGGTTTCAATTTTAAGATGCCAACTGCCCTTTTAAGAGCGTAAAAAGTTGCTCTATGAGGACAACCTGGGCATAGAACTGGGGGGCGGGGAGGTATGATTGGTTTCTTAGGGAGGTCTACTGGTGTTGCTGTAGCTTTTAGGTTGGATTTAAAGAAAGCTCTCAGCACGTCTACTACGATGTCCGAGTTGAGTTCTCCCTGTCTTGGAACAATGTTTTTACCATAAATCGAACAATTAAGTCCAAGTTCGAAAGCAAGTTTCTTAACCTGAAACTCTACAACGGGCTCAAGTTCTTCAACTACAAGAACCCTCTTAGACGATTCCAGGCATTCACCTACAAGTTTCTCCGGCAACGGCACTGGAGTCGAGATCTTCAAAATATTAACTTTCTCCTCTAACCCCAGTGCTCTAACAGCTTCCTTTACGTAGCCGTAGGCTATCCCCGATGCAATAATGGTTTCATCAGACTCGTGGTCCTCGAAGCGATTGTATTTGAAGTGGGATAGATCTCTCTTAATATCATCCCATTTTTCGAGCAGAAGCCCCCTTCTAACTCTTGCATTGGAGGGTATTAGAACCCATCTCTTCACATTCTTTTCAAAATGTCCCTTACTTGCCCTCACCTCAATGTTCCCCAGTCTAACATTACCTCTACTGTGGCTGACTCTAGTTGTTGTTCTAAGAATAACAGGTGTCTCATGTTTTTCGGAGAAATCGAAAGCCTCCTTCACGATCTCCTTCGCCTCTCCAGGCGAGTACGGTTCCATCACGGGTATTAGTGCGTGTAAACCCGCCAATCTATTATCTTGTTCATTCTGGCTACTGTGGCATGAGGGGTCGTCCGCTGAGACTATAATAAGTCCTCCAATAGCACCAGTATAGGCAGAACTCATGAAGGGATCCATCGCGACATTTAATCCAACATGCTTCATTGCCGCAAGCGATCTTAAACCACACATTGAGGCCCCCATTGCAACTTCTAGTGCTATTTTCTCATTAGTACTCCACTCGACGTATATCCCCATTTCCTCGGAGACTTCAGCTAATGCCTCTATTATCTCTGTTGAAGGTGTTCCAGGATAACCTGTTGCAACTCTAACACCAGCCTCTAAAGCACCTCTGGCAATAGCCTCGTTTCCCAATAGGAGAACTTCCAGTCCAGACTTATTAACGCTAATTTTATTCATTGAGCAAAACACCAATTAGTGTAACGTTACTATCTAATATAATGGTTTCCACAGAGGCGAATCTAGAAGTGTTGCCGGTAATAATCAAGGTTGACAGTGATAACCCGGATATCCAAGTAATTCGAGCAGCCTCCCTAATAATTAGAGGGGGGGGATTAGTGGCTTACCCCACTGATACAGTATATGGTCTAGCAGCTGATCCATTCAATCTCATGGCAACTATAAGATTGTTTGAAGCCAAGATAAGACCTTTAAACAAGCCTGTTCCGATACTAGTGTCTTCTATAGAGAAAGCATTCTCCCTAGGATACTTCAATGATGTTGCCAGAATGCTAGCAAGAAAATTCTGGCCTGGGGCATTGACTATTGTTGTGGAAGAGAGAAGATGTTTCCCACCTTTCATAACTAATTGGACTAGGAGAGTTGCTTTGAGAATGCCTTCATCCAAGATATCTCTAATACTTGCAGAGGTTTGCGGAGGGTGCATTATTGGAACTAGTGCCAATATAAGCGGTATGCCTCCTCCAACTACTGCAGAAGGTGTTCTAGAGCAGCTTAAGGGGAAAATAGATGCGATTATTGATGGAGGGGAAACTTTCGTGAAGATTCCTTCAACAGTAGTAGATGTGTCATCAGGTAAGCTGGATATAGTTAGGGAAGGAGCTATACCTGCTAAAAGCATATTGGAGTGTATTAGAAATGAGGATTTCAAGTAGAAGCAGGTACTCTTGCCCCGAGGTGAGAGAAAAACTCAAATTACTACTGGTAAATGAAGGTTTCTATGTGCATCAACACGCATACGACTATCTCGTAATGTTCGATGAGAAAATAGTTTGCACAATACATCTCCTACCCCTCATAAGGAAAGTACAAGTTGTACACTACACTCTGAATCCATCATCGAAGGAGCATTTAGCGAAAATTATTGACATCATTAAGATGCTTGATCGAGAAGTCGAAGTGGAAATCAAGAAGTCTCCGAGAGAGATGTGAAGAATATGGGGATGAAAAGGATTCTGTTTTTAACTGGAGAAATCGATGAAGTTGATGAAGTTATTAGATCACTTAGGAAAATATTATCGAACTCCAAGATATATGTTATTGGGAGTAAGAGTGTAGCGGAGAAATTAGCTGAATACGGAGAGACGGTTTTAGTTGATGAATTTCATTCTGAATTCCTAGAGAAATTCGACACAGCAATCATAGTCTTATCTAAGAGTTATTTGAGAAAGAAAATTTTGAGAAAAGAGTTCAATCTCCCTGAAATAGCTGAGCAAGTGATTAAGAGTGGCTTGGAAGCTTTTATTATTGTATTGGATTAACGGCGCTTAAGGAATTCAACGAATTATGGTCTATTGCAGAAAAAATTATATCCACGGTTCTAAACAATTCTCTGATGGAGGCTTCTCGAAATGTCTGCAATCCTAAAGGAGATTATAGGATTACAGGATCCAGATGTTTGCTACCAGTGTAGGAGATGCACTAGTGGATGCCCCATAGCATATTTAGTTAAAGATTTTAGACCTCATAGAATAGTTGCAATGGTTAACCTAGGATTTATTGAGGAAGTTTTGAGAGCGGACTTCATATGGGATTGTACAAGATGTTATAAATGCACTGAGTATTGTCCTCAAAGAGTTGCTCCATCTGACATTGTCTTATCTCTCCAAGCACTATGTGTTGAGAGAGGTATAAGGTTTCCAGATGAATATAGGAACATGATATTGAGGATCTCTAGAACAGGTTTCTCGTTCGAGGAAATGGAGGTCGCTGATAGGGAAATGGAAATCTACGATAGGAAGAGTCTTGGACTCCCTCCCCTAACTCCTCCGTCCAAAATAGATATTGTTGGAAAAATAGTACTTAGTCTTGGAGGTATTAAGGAATGAGTAGAAAACTAGCTGTTTACTGGGGCTGTTTTACTTCAACAAAACAATATGCTCTCGAACTATCTACTAGAAGAGTGCTCGAGTCCCTTGGCGTAGATATTATGGAGTTGAAGGATTCCTCGTGCTGCGGCTATCCTTATAGAGGTGTTAGGCCGAAGCTTTGGACATTCCTAGCTGCCAGAATAATGGCTTTAGCAGAGGACCAGGGATATGATTACATAGTACCAGTGTGCAATGGATGCTATAATTCCCTAATAAAGGCTAAACACTATATTAGCGAGAATAAGAAGCTCCTAGACGAAATAAACGGTTATTTAAGGGAGGAAGGCCTGGTTTATAGAGGTAAGACGAGAGTAGTCCACGTTATAGAGTACTTCCACGATTATTATGATTTGAAGTCGCTGAAAGAAGAGGTCTTCAACTCTGAAAGGAGGAAATTGAAGATAACCACTCAGTATGGATGCGATGCAATAAGGCCTGGAGAAATTCCTAGATTCGATAATCCGAGAAATCCACAGAAATTCGAGAACATCATTGAAGCATTAGGTTTCACAGCTATCAGAGATTATTCTAGGAGACTTGATTGCTGCGGTGCACCGCTAATGGCAGTTAACCCCGAGCTAGGTTTGAAGGTGAACTGGCTGAAATTAAGAAGCGCTAAAATGTCTGGTGCAGAACTTCTTGTAACAACTTGCCAATACTGTTTCGAAATGATGGACTCTAGACAAGAGTCCTCCGAATCGATAATGGGGGAGGAGTTAGGAGTTCCGGTAATGTATTACCAGCAATTACTTGGATTATGCCTCGGCTTATCTGAGAAAGAGGTGGGATTAAACTTCAACATGAGTCCAATAGAGTTTTTCTTAGAAGAATTAAAGAGGTGAATAATCCATGGACAGTAATATCAGAATAGGAGTCTACGTCTGTCATTGTGGTACAAATATTGCTGGAACGATTAACGTTAAGAGAGTAGTAGACGAGATATCTAAGATACCAAACGTGGTAGTCGCTAGAGACTACATCTATATGTGTTCGGATCCGGGTCAAAACATTATTGTTGAAGACATTAAGAATCACAAATTGAATAGGATAATAGTTGCTGCATGCACTCCAATGATGCACGAGAAGACTTTCAGGGGAGTCTTGGAGAGAGCCGGCATAAGCAAGTACATGCTAGAAATAGTTAACATAAGAGAACAGTGTTCATGGCCACACGAGGGAGATCCTGAAGGGGCTACTGAGAAAGCAATAATCCTGATAAAAATGGCCATAGCCAAATCACAATACTTGAAGCAACTTGAAGACCTTAAAGTGCCAGCAGTGAAAAAGGTTCTCGTGATAGGGGGAGGAATAGCCGGAATGACGGCTTCCCTAGCACTAGCGAACGCGGGTATGCAGGTAATACTTGTGGAGAAAGAGCCTTCGATAGGAGGGAACATGGCTAAACTTGGAAGAGTGTTTCCTACTTTGGATTGTTCTCCTTGTATTCTTACTCCTCTTATGGTTGAGGTTTCTAGGAGTCCTAATATTGTCTTGCTAACTTACTCGGAGGTCGAGGAAGTCTCCGGAAGCATTGGAGACTTCA
>JAPDJV010000050.1 GCA_029258925.1 Thermoproteota archaeon
CAGCACGCTTAACAGCGAGGTCCTCCAGAACCGTTCCAAGCCTACCCACGCGCTCAGCGAAATCCCTGTAAGTGTATTCCCTCTTAGGAAGGTTCGGAGGGGCATAAACTAGCTTCTGGTCGGGTGCTACATGTAGCCCATGACGGAAGATCTTGTCGATGGTAAGCTGGTAGTCTTTAAAGCCGATCACATCTTCACCCAACTAGGACAATCCCCCGTAGCAGGGCCACTAGTAATACTTAGTAAAACGATAAGTAATAAATACACTTATTAGTTTTTCTTTCCACCAACCTAGCGTTTTTCCGATCCTCGAAACCACTCCTTTAATATGAATGAATTTTAATGCAGGCATCATTCTTCTTTTTGCTTTTTCCATAACTCCTTAGGCACTGGAAGACCCCTTACCGTTAAACCTTTCTGAGCATTCTGTAATGGTTGCTGCCACCAAGCTACGTTTTCGAAAAAATGGAGAACCCTCAGCGGTCAGCTTTTAGGCCGATGACCGGTTTACTAGAACTGCTGCACAGCTTATTTCGAAGACGTCGTCGCTCTAACGTCCACCCAGCTAAGCGCAGCTACGGTCTCGCCCTTTAACATTCTCCCTTTACATGGCTAGAACGATGGGAAGCTGCCAGTTAAAGCTTCCACCACTCCAACCTTGCCTGTTTAAGCTGGGATCCTGCAAGCCTCTTCACGAAGCGCTCCGCTCCTTTAACATGGTTTTCCCTCAGGAACCTTCTGAGGGCTTACCTGTTTGGAGCCGTGAAGAAGAATTTCGCGTCTGCAACGTCCGGGCGAAGGAACCACCCTCCTAGCCTCGAGGAACACTCTTTCCGGCAAGTTTAACGCTTCAAGCACGGCTTCCAAGCAACCATACCTCCTCACCGGGGAAACGGTGGCTCTCATGCCCACTCCCCTAACACCCTTGTTGAAATCTGTTCCCGCCAAGACAGCCGCGTCAACCAGCTGAGGGAGAGTTAAGCCGATCCTATTAAGCAAGTCTTCTAGGGAAGCCCCAGCCGCAGCATCAACACCAACCCTCCTAACGACCAGTGGGGATCCGAAAAGGAAGGCGTCATAGCCCATGGTGTAAACAGCATCTACAAACCCTTTCCTCGCCATGTAGGCTGCCTGCGCCTCGGCTTCATCCGAGGCCTGAACGCACGGCACCCCCGTAAGCCTTGACCCCTCCACTATGACCATAACAGCCCTCGCGGTTCCGCTTCCACCAGAACCTATACCCTTAAGCCTGTGAGGTCCGTTAACCCTTCAGGCGGGCTTAAGTGCTTCGGCCACCCGACAGGCGACGGGTTGCAGAATGCTGTATGAGGTCACGAAGCAGCTTCAGGGCAGAGCGGATGGGAGGCAGGTTGAGGACCCCGAGCTCGGACTGGCACACAACCTTGGAGGACCTGCAAGTGTGGCGTCAGTCACAATACTAGGAAGGAACATAACACCACCTTCTTCTTTCATTTTTTGCGAAACATAAATCGTGAAGGTAAGCTTCAACTTTTTAATTGATAGGTGCTGTTATCTATGCATGACTTCTAGTGCTTCTCTGAGTGCCGGTTGTTTGATTGCTACCCGCCCTTTAACATCGAGGCTACCATAAATTGTTGAGTGATGACTTAATTGACCAAGCGGTTGATGATGAATAGTGTTGGGGAAGAGAGGAAAGGATTCGTAATTGTTAGATATGCTGCTATGACCGTCAGGGTGACCGATGCTACGACCGTAAGGTAGTCTTTCTTCTTCATCACGACTTCTGCAAGGTAGGTACGTCTTTCATTTGCTCTGAAGGCTCTAACCTCTATTGCTAGAGCAAACTCCTGTGCTTTTAAAATGCTTGAAATTATTAATGGGGGGAGAAGCCCGGCTAGAAGGGAGAACTTTTTTATTGGGTTTTTTATGTTGAACCTGACTCCTCTAACTTCTAATGAAAGCTTTATTGTTTCTAAGTCCCTGAGAACTTGGGGGATGGAGTGCAGCGCTATGTTTAGCATAAGAGCTAATTCGAATGGAACTTTAAGTTTTATTAGGCTGAGGATAAGCCCGTCAGGGTCCGTGGTTGCGGTGAATGATATTAATGTGACGGCGACCGTAAGGAAGCGTAGTACGACTTGGAGGGCTGCGATCACTCCGTTAAAAATTAGAAAAGACATGCCTCCTGCCAGCAGGATGCTGAAGGGTAACATGTAGATTGCAAGCAGAGTACTTTGATGAAAGAGTACTTGCACTGTTAGTAAAAGGAAGAGGAATGGTAAGAACTTTTTCATCGTTCTCTTGACTTTTTTAAATTTTTTGCCTGTCACGGTCATGGTGAGAAGTAATAGGAGGAGTAGATAAGCTGGGTCTTGTAGGACGAATGAGAGAATTACTATGCAAAGTGCTAAGACGAGCTTGGTTCTCGGGTCAAATCTATGAGCCATCGCTTTTTCCGTGTATGCGATCATGTTTCCACCATCGCCTTCGGTAAGCGGCTTAGAATGCTTTGAGCCATTTCATCGAGAGTTACTGGATTAGTGTCGTCCTGCATTCGTATAGCTAGCCTTACTAGTTGAGGAGGTTTTAGACCTGCGTTTTCCAAAAGATCCATGTTGTACAGAATCTCCCTTGGCTCTCCGTCAGCTAAGACCCCTCCGTTGCCCAGTACAATGAGCCTGCTACAGTATGGAGTTAGCTCTACGTCGTGTGTGACGAGAATCACTGTTATCCCGAGTAATGTTAGATCTTTAAGGTATTTGATCATCTTTATCCTTCTTGGGACGTCCTGGCCGGTGGTAGGCTCGTCTAGGACTATTACTTCTGGTTTCACCGTCATCACCGCTCCAGTGATAACACGCTGTTGCTCACCCCTACTCAGCCGGTATGGGTCTTTAAACCTGCATTCTTCAAGGTCGAGAAGGCGGATGACTTCTTCGACTCTTTCATGGATGAGTTCTTCAGGGAAGCCACGGGTTACCAGCGCCAGCTTTAACTCGTCTTCTACACTTGAAGTGAAAATTTGAAGGATGGGGTTCTGGAAAACTAAGCTGACCGACTCGCTTACCTTGGAAACACTCATTTTTCGCGTATCACAACCCTTAACGAGAACACGGCCCTTAACCGGTTTAAGTAGCCCGCAAATCAGCTTGGCTAGCGTTGTCTTGCCGGATCCGTTACAGCCCATTACCGCGACGAGCTCTCCAGGGAAAAAGTTAAGTGAGACGCCATCTAAAACGGTTTTCCCCTTTTCGTAGAAGAAAACCACGTTTTCAAGTCTAATAAAAGCGTCAGATTCATCATTAAAGAGGGATGGCTTGGTGTTTCTTTGATTGTGGGGTGCCATTGTTCCATTATGAGCGTATTCGTGCAGAGCTAAGGCATGCTGATGGACAGTAAAGCACGGTTTCCGGGAGGCACATCCCTCGTTAAATGAGTTTAGAATGATTCGGCATGCGTCATCGAGTCTGACTGGAATTTTCTTCAGAGGGAAACCATCATCTATTAGCCTATATGCTAGCTGGGTTACAGGGGGAGGATGCAAGCCAGCATCGCTAAGCACTCTTCTGTTTGTTAAGACCTTTTCAGGCTCACCGTCGCATACTATTCGCCCTTTGTCCATTAAGATTATTCGGTCAGTAAACTCTGCGAGGGCTTCCACGTTATGCTCTACAAGTATGACTGTCATGCCTTTCCTATGAAGTCGACGGATGACGTTTAAAACGAGTTCTTTATTGGCGAGGTCAAGCTGAGAGGTTGGCTCGTCAAGAACGAGGATTTTCGGCTCCATTGCCAAGATGGATGCTATCGCTACGAGCTGCTTCTCGCCACCTGACAAGTTGCTAGGATGTTTACGCCTTAACTTTTCTATACCCACTTCTTTCAGGGAAGCATTAACTCTTTTTAGTATCTCGCCTCTTGAAAGAGCCAGATTTTCAGGTCCGAACGCAACTTCACCTTCTACTGTGGATGCTACAAGCTGCGAGTCGGGGTTCTGAAACACCGTTCCCACGATGGTTGAGAGTTCACTTACCTTAGCTGTCTTCGTTTCTACCCCAAAAACTTTCACGCTTCCATGTAGCTCTCCACTAAAGAATCTTGGTATTAAACCGTTGATGCACATGCAGAGAGTGGTTTTCCCGCTTCCACTTCTTCCCATAATTCCTAAGAGCTCGCCTTCCTCAACCGTCAAGTTAATTTTGCTAATTGCAAACCTGTCAGAGTTGAAGTATCGAAAGCTCACGTCTCTGAACTCTACGGCAGCCAAGGGACCACTTCACTAAAAAGTGTAAACTTTAACCATCTTCATTATTTTCTCGAAGGTGTCGAAGGCGTCATGAACATGGTCACCGTGTGCATGGTGGTGTTCTTTTAAGCCGCGTCTAACCCATTCAGGGAGGACTACTTCTCCGTGAGGATTATCATATATGGGAATGTATGGTTTTAAGTCTATGATCGGAGTTCCTTCCTCGGCGTCAAATCCTTGAACGATCAGTATGCGCCCTTTTCTTTTCGCTAATTTAACTGTTGTTACTCCTATGGGGTTTGGGCGGGCGGGAAACCTAGTGGCGAAAACCCCTAAGAGGGGCACATAGTCAAAGCGAGGTTTTAACTTCAATGTTCGGCGTAGTTCAGAGGGCACCTTATGCAACCAATATAGTATCATTATGTGTGAGAATTTCTCGATATGGTCAAGGCCGGCAGCGTACTCCTTGAAGACTTCTATACGTGACCTTTCACCTCGCTCCACAACAATACCTATAGGCTTAAGAAAGAGTTCCATTAAGTACTCACCTCACTTCCTCAACGGTTATCATCCTTCTGATCACAGGAGCTATTCTAGCGTTGATTTTAAGTGCGAGGTATGCTCCGAAAACAGAGAGAGCTGAGCCAATGATGGTAAGCACGATGAAGAGAGTTATTGAGAAGAAGAAGGGCTTATAGCCTACGAGGAAAATCGATGAAAGGGTGAAGCCAAGCATGGTTGATGCGAAGAAGCTGGCTGGAGCTGACACTCCACAGCACTTTATACAGCACGCCTTGTGATGCATTAAGCCGAATATCACCAAGTCGAAGATTGCTCCCCTAACGAGCCATGCTGGGATCGCTACGAACGGTGTTCCAAAGACGAAGAACAGTAGCCCTGTAACTACTCCTATCAGCGACGCTACACCCGGTCTTTGAGTGATGTGGATTGCAACTAAAAGGATGCATGTGCAGAGGATGGCGTCGGTGAGCGCATGGGCGAACATTGCAAAGAACAGGTTAAGCGATGCTACTACGAAGTGAAGAGCCGCGAAAACGCCTATTACAGCGATTTCCCACGATGTAAGCTTCAAACCCTAACACCGCCAAGCTCTTAATAATACTTTTACATAGAAAAGTAATACTATGTTTTTTAAAACTTTTCGCATACTACTGCTCTGCTACGCAATCGTTACCCCTTTAGTTTTTAACTCCAAAGCAACCTAATTCCCCCAACTTGACGTTTAATCTCCGCCAGAGAAAAGAGGAACCATGGAAGAATAGGCAGAAATGGAAGGAGAAGCGGAAGGAGAAGCGATACGCATCGTAGATGCAGTAGAAAACCTGAGCCGTTCAAAGCCTGCATTATTGAAACTTCAAAAGGGTTTAGGAAAGTTGAAGCAACGGAAAAGCACGGTATTAATCCTATTTCCTTTTTTATTGAACTCTCTTAAATGGGAAGGCCCGTGCTTGATGGAAAAGTTAGTAAAATGCGCCACTACCTGCTGGTTTAACCATCGTCTACTGCGTCCTCTTCTTCAGCTACATTGCTGGAGGGCTAGGCGAGCTTCGCCTCCCCGCAGCTGCATACATGGTTCCCATCTCCCTTATGTTCTGTGCCTCAATTTTCCTGTGGGCGGCACCCCTCTTCCCCCCTCGGAGAGGCTGTGACGGCTGGAACCGGCCTCTTCATAGCTTCGGACAGCCTCATCGAGGTTAGAGAGTTCCGCCGTAAACTCCCTCACGCAGCACTAAAGATCCTATCCACGTACTACGCTGCGATCTTTCTCATCTCTTTTGCCCCTCTAGTTTACTCCCAGCCTCCTCTTTCTTTAAGAAATAATTGGAAGAGAGGCTCGTGTAGGAGAGAGGCAGGTGACAACAGTTAAGCCTATCAAACATTAGGCGGGAGGAATAAGATGGCATACTATCTTACTTACTGAATAGAAGTCGGTGGCGTTTAAAATTCATGTCCTAATAAGGTTGCATTGATGGATGGCTTCAGGTAAATGAGGAGAGCTACGTTAATTGTCTACCCAGTCGGCACGTTAAACTTTAGCGAAACCTAAAGGTTAGGGAGCAGGAAGTACTGGGTTACGTCGCGGCTAAAGAGAGAAACGTTAGCTCCACCTTTAAAGTTGTAGCATCCTTTCTTTTGAGCTCCACATTTTCTCCTTCTCTTTAATATTGAATTCTTCATCACCGGTTTTTAAGGAATTTATTCCCAGTCTAAACCGCCTTAATTTAACGCTTGCCCTTTACAAGAATTGTGATGGTTCCGCTGTTCCAGACGGCTTTAATCCTCTAACGGCTCCAACTTTAAGGCTCTAATGAGGTAGCTTCATCCTTCAGTGCAAGCTCCGCACTCTTCCTCACTTCCCGTCCTTCACTATTTCAAGCCCTTACACGGCACAAGGGGTAACCCTACTTAGTGGCAACACCGCTTCAACTCCAAGTTTACGAGGTACATGCTGGAAGAATCAGCTAGAGGAGGCTTG
>JAPDJV010000035.1 GCA_029258925.1 Thermoproteota archaeon
TTAAAGTTGAACGAAACGCAGCTTCTAAAATTCAGATATTACATTTACCGAGATTTCATAGGACTAGAGAGGATAGAACCTCTAATGCACGATCCAAATATCGAGGATATTTCATGTAATGGCGTTAATATCCCTGTTTTCATTTACCATAGGAATCCTCTATTTGGAGAAATAAGGACAAACATAGTCTACAGAGATAAGGAGGAGTTAGATAACTTCGTGCTTAAATTAGCTCAGAAGTGCGGGAAAAATTTGACCGTGGCCGAGCCCCTATTAGATGGTTCCCTCCCAGATGGGTCTAGGGTTCAAGCTACTTTAAGTAGTGATATAGCTAGAAAAGGAAGTAATTTCACGATTAGAAAGTTCACAGAGAGGCCTCTAATCCCAATTGACTTAATGAACTTCGGGACCGCAAATGCTGAGATATTTGCATATCTTTGGTTACTCATAGAGAATGGTTTGAGCATCTTGATAGCTGGTCCAACAGCCTCAGGAAAGACAACGTTCTTGAATTGTTTATCCCTCTTCATCAGGCCTGAAGCTAAGATAGTCTCCATCGAGGACACACCGGAGCTCAGATTGCCTCACCCGAACTGGGTTCCTCAAGTTGCTAGGACTGTAGTAGAAATGGGAAAATATGGAGAAGTTACGATGTTCGATCTGTTGAGAGCGGCAATTAGGCAGAGGCCTGATTATTTGATTGTTGGTGAAGTTAGGGGAAGGGAAGCTTACGTAATGTTCCAAGCAATGGCTACTGGTCACGCTTGTTTAGGTACGATTCACGCAGATTCGATGGAGAGTGTAATAGAAAGATTAACTACAAAACCGATTGATCTCCCCCTCTCAATCCTCGAAAGCTTAGATGTAATAGTGTTCCTAACTAATGTTAGGAGGGAAGGTAGATATATAAGAAGGGTAGGCGAGATAGACGAAATTGTAGCTTATGATTTTAGGAAGAAGGAATTGATAAGGAATGTGGTTGCTAAATGGGATGCTGAGAAAGACAGCTTCGTTTTCTTGAAGAGTGTAATTCTCGATAAGATTAGACAAAAAATGGGTTACACAATCCCTACACTTAAAGCGGAGATAAGGAGAAGAGTAAAGGTACTTAAATGGATCAGGGAAAAGGGAATTAATGACTATAGAGAATTCTCGAGAATAATTAGCTTGTACTACATAAATCCTGACGAAGTCGAGAGGATGATGTTGGAGGAAGGCTGATGGTTAGCTATGTCGAATTCGCTTTTAGGATTTTTAGGAATATAGCTAGGAAATATAGCTACACAGCTAAAGAATTGGGTTCTCATCTCAAGAGGGCAGGGATGCGATACACTCTAGAGGAGTATCTTTCAGCGATGTTGCTTACTGTGATTTTGATCTTTGTAATTTGTTTTGTAATTGTATTCACCTTCTCTTTCTTAATAACTGGTTCCTTAATTGTAGCTCTGTTCCTCTCAATAATTTTCCCTCTCTTAGCTGCGTCCCTCTCAGGTGCATGCATGTACATGTACCCAATCTTAGTTTCGAATGGGAGGAGAGCGAAGATAGAGAATGTTTTGCCATTTGCATTGAATTACATGACTACTATTGCTGCAAGTGGCGCTTATCCTATATCGATCTTCGAGGCACTTTCGGAAATTAAAGAATTCGGTGAAATAGCTGATATATCAGCTAAGATAGTTAGTGGTGTGAAAACTTTTGGATTGGATATAGTAAGTGCGATAAACAAAGTAATTCCAGAAGTTCCATCCGAAGCATTTCAGGAAATTCTATTTGGGATCCAAGCCACAGTCTCTGCTGGGGCAGACTTGAAAATATATCTCAACGAGAAGGCAAAGGCTTCTATGTCAGAATATAGGAGGAAGTTGGATGAATTCAATAAGACTATGTCAATGATCTTACAAATGTACATAACTCTGGTTGTTGTTGGGATAATTTTTGCAATAGTTCTAACGACGATTTTAGGCTTAATTGGAGGTAGTTTCGCATTTGTCAAATTCATCCAGTACGCTCTCGTCTTGTTCGGCTTACCTTTGGGTACCGTAGTGTACATTGTAATAATAAAGGCCATTTCCCCAATTGAAACATGAAAGCCCTCAAACCCAAGCTTAGACCGAGGATGAACAAAAGAATAGTAATGGCAATCTCAGGAGTTCTAGGATTCATTTTCTTTATCTTTTACCTAATGTTAACATCATTTAATCTTACAAATCTTATCTTTGCAATGGTAGGAGCCTTTATGATCGTTATAATTCCTTACACTATCTACACTTATAGAAGGGTGGGAAGGCTCAGGAAAATGGAGGAGAGATTTCCTGATTTTCTAAGAGATATACTAAGTGGTGTGAAGGCTGGGATGACCCTGCCTAAAGCTATAATCCACTGTTCCAATATAGATTATGGAGAATTAACTCCAGAAGTGAGGAGGATGGCCATCCAGCTGTCTTGGGCGATACCTTTCCCTAAAGTCATTAAGGATTTCGAGGAAAGAGTTGGGGAAAGCTCTTTTCTTAAGAAAGGCGCGGTTGTTCTACTCCAGTGCTTTAGGAGTGGGGGAGATGTAGCAGCAGTTTTAGAATCCACTATAGAGAACATGATGCAAATCAAGAAAATTGAGAAAGAAAAACAGTCTGTACTCTCTCAGCAAGTAATTACTATATTTATGGTTCAAGCTGTTTTCATAGTAATCCTCATAATGGTCTACAAATTATTCATGCCTCTCCTAACTTCTTTCTACGCATTTAAAAGTGCTCAATTACCAATTACTGTAATAGATCCTGCTGAGGCAGTTGATCATTTCAAGACTCTGTTCCTAATTACACTCCTACTCTCCTCTGTAACTAATGGTATAATAATTGGGAAAACTAAGGAAGGGAAGGCGATAATGGGAACTAAGTATGCAATTTATTTAATTATAATATCACTTGTTGCCTACACGATCTTCATCCTCCCAAGGACGATAGAGGTAAAATGCGAGCTCCCAGAAACTTTCTTTCCGAAAGGGGGAGATATAGATCTAAAATGCCAGTTCCTTATGGACGCTTCCCCCATGCGAGGTCTACTTTTGAATCTAACTCTCACGGGTAAAGGATTTAACTATACTAAAGTTGTGGTTACTGATGAGGATGGGAAGATCCGAGAGATTGTAAAAGCTCCAACCATACCTGGGAATTACACTTTGAAGGTAGAAGGGATTTATGTCTCCAGAACTGGGGAAAAGATCCCAGTAAAAAAGGAGGTGTGGATAGAAGTTGGTTAGAGCTCAGATAATTGACGTAGACTTAGTTATAAGTGCTTTCCTATTCTTCATTTTTCTGAGCGCTTTAATTCAGATGATAAACTCTTATCTCCCAAGGATCTCCAATTTTCTACTGAGCGAAGCTAGACAGAAGGAACTCTTAATTTTCAGTTCTCAGTATCTGAAGAGCGATATGAGTGTTGAGGATTTGAGTAAATTAGCTAACCTACCTTTTCAAGATAGAAGGATTGAGGTTGAGTATAAAATGTTGGGGTTCGAGATGCCTTTCAAAGACAAGTATGTAGAGTTAAGTGGTAAATATCTCTACATCTGGAGGGATTGGGACTCTTTTGAGCTACAAGTGGCAACGGATTCTTCTGAATTTTGGGTAAATTTCTCCCTAGAAATTCCCGGTTATGTAGAATTTCAGATCTTACCCCAAGGTTTGGAGAATGTAGACTCCATCCAAGAAGTTACGAGAGTTTATGGGGGTAAGATCTTAAAATTCTCAATAAGAAGTAATAAGAGTGTGAAGAAAATCATCAGAATTGCAACTTTCTCCCCAAGAAAATTCTTTGTAAAGATTAGTGATATTATCACCGATGAAGCCCATTTAAATGTCTTAATAGGCGACGCTAAGTATAGTTACCATTATGGTTCTCCTGGAAGACTATTCGAGCGTTACTATAGCTTAATTTATTACTCCTTCCTCCACACAGAAAAATCAAACTTTCCAATTGAAGTGAGACTGAAGTTGTGGTACAAATGAAGGGATTCACGCGAATGACAGAAGCATTAATATCCTTAATAATACTTATGTTTGTATTTCTTCAAGTAACTAGTAGTTTATTGGCTCAACAGAGTAGCGAAGACGTTACCCTAATTCCTCTCCTAAGTAGCTATCTAAACACTATGTCAAGGCTAGATTCAACTAAGGAAGTCTTGGAGAATTATGATTTCCCTCAAATAGACTTCTTATTCTCTAAATTGGCTGAGAGAATACCAATTAAAGTAGAACTTGAGTACAATTTAAAAAATATTGAAATTTTTAATCCGACAAATCAAACCTTAAGTGATCAAATTATTGCTTTTACCTACAACTTTCCCTCAGGTATTGATGAAAATTCTATAAGGATTGCTAGTGAGGAGGGAGAGTATCAGATAGAGGTAAGGAAAGTGTGGTTTAGGATTCCCATAAGAATTGAAACTCCTACATCCATAGAAAATGGGAACATAACGATAGATGACCTTTACTTAGATACATTTGGGGAGGGAAAAATAAATAACCGGTCTATTAAGTTCTTTGTTAATGGTGTGAAAGCGAAAGTTGAGTTGAGAAATTATGTAGAGTTAAGTCCTGATGGGAGCAAGGCTAAAATTAATATAACCTTCAACATCCCAGAATTAGCGGCTGGTTTAAATAAATGTTATCTTTACTATTCAACTAACGATAGCATTTCCACTCTTTTTCCGGAGACTTATTTTAGCTTAGAGGAAACCACATTTCCGAACCTGACTATTCTTGTTGGTGCTCCGGAGAAGAGTCACACTTTCGACATATTAGCAAAAGTTCCTCAAATAGGTGCATACGAGAGGAAGGATTTAACTTTAAGCTTCAAAGTTGGAACCTCGGAACGAAGGGTGTTTGGGAAGTTCAATCTTCAAAACCCAAGTAGCCTAATAGTTAACTTGCTGGAGAACTCTATTAAAGATGGTGGTAGTTACATAGCAACGAAGACTTATAGTGGTAAGGCTTATGTTTATGAAACAACCGTAAGTATTGATGAAGGGTTTGTAAAAGTGAGGTTGTATGGTTGGAGCAGGTAAAAAAGCTCAGTTCTTCATCGTAACAATGATAGTAGTTACTTTAGCCCTGATTTTAATTTTGGGATATGCTACTATAGCTAGGGAAATAAAGATAAGCTCTCTCCAAGAGGCGGAGTCCATCTCTAGAGATATATCAAGTCTACAGATTGATGCTTCAGAGGTAGAAAAGAAAATTTTGGAAGAGTGGTTCGACTTTAGGTTCACTAAGCGAATGGAATTTAAGGTAGTAAATAACGAATATCAAAGAAATCTCTGGATCTTCTCCAAATCGTTGTACCTTCCAAAGGATACGGATTTCAATTCGATAAGGTTAGTTGATTCGGAAAATTTTGAAATACCATCTCAAGTTTACGTGGAAAATGAAACTCTAGGAAGAGCTAAGTTGATCTTCTTAGATAGTTTGGATCCTCTAGAAGAAAAGGAGTATAAGATCTACTTTAAGTATGAGGAGGAAGAACCGAGAATTGGAAAACCTAGATATAGGCCATTAGTAGTCATCTCAGAGAAAGCGGATGAATTCATTATAGATGCTCTCTCCTACATAGTTCATGTTCCTAAGGGAAAAGGAGGGACCATCACAGATTTGTATGTAAAAGATTATCTAAATAATTCAGTTTATAAGGAAGATGGTTTCTATTTTCAGAGCAAGGTCGAGTATGCAGGCGATGTATTCGCGCAAGAGTATTGTGAAAATGCTAATTTCGAGGTCTTGGAAAATGGCCCTTATCTAGGAGTCTTGAAAGTTTCCTGCTCGCATAAAGACCAAACTGGCTCGACCATAGCAGGAGAAAGTTTCATCCAGTATCAATACTATTACCCCACTTACATTCTCATAGAAGAAAAGACGAATTTTGGGAATCAAATAAGTGGAAACTACACCTTCTCTTTCTTCCTAAATTCCACAATTTTCCAGAGTTATAACGATTCTTCTGGTAACTCTTTAACCAATTCGCTTCAAGATTTAGGTGAAATAGACTGGTTCGATTTTTACAATGTTAACTTCGGGGTAGGTGTTAAGCTCCTCTCATCTCCCATGAACGTCAAGGGGAGGAGTACAGCTAGTTATGAAGAAATTAGATTAGAGGATTTCGGGCTCCTTAGGGGAGAATATGAGAAACGATTTATAATTTATCCTCATTTAGGCAACTTCTCTGAAACGAAGAAATTTAGTGATCTTTATTCCCGTAAGCCAACCTTCCTTTTTGGAAGAGTCGAAGATTTAAATGATGTAATCAATGAAATTGCTGATGAAATTTTCCTCTCTCTCAAAGAGAAGGGTTATTCAATCTTCACCAATTTTTCTGTGAAAGAAGGTTTGGAAGATTTTTCTTCCCAGCCAGATTGGGAAGATCCAAACTTTAGGCATAGGATAGTGTTAAATTTGATATCTAAGGGAAGCGTACTCAAACCAA
>JAPDJV010000016.1 GCA_029258925.1 Thermoproteota archaeon
CCTCTTATTGGTGCTATTGCGTCTATTTCGTCGAAGAATACTACGCATGGTGCTGCTTGTCTTGCTTTCCTAAATATTTCCCTAATAGCCCTCTCACTCTCCCCAACCCACTTACTCAAAACCTCGGGTCCACGAATAGAAACAAAATTCGCCTCACTCTCCGTAGCAACAGCTTTAGCTAGAAGAGTCTTCCCGGTACCGGGGGGGCCGAAGAGAAGTACTCCTTTGGGAGGCCTTATCCCCATTTTCTCAAATATTTCAGGGTGTCTTAACGGCCATTCAACTGCTTCTCTCAGCTGCTGTTTGATCTCGTGTAATCCTCCTATGTCATCCCATCTAACCTCCGGGATCTCAACGTAGATCTCCCTAAGGAGAGACGGCTGGATGTACTTCATTGCCTCGAGGAAATCCTGTCTTGTTACCCTGAGTTCCCTCAGTATACTAGCTGGAACGGGTTTCGATAAATCCACTTTACCTTCTCTCATAAACCTCCTCAAAGCGCTCATAGCAGCCTCTTTACATAGTGCAGCGAGATCCGCACCAGTGTATCCATGGGTTACTTCAGCTAGCTCGTCAAAGTCGACGTCCTCAGATAAAGGCATATTCCTAGTGTGCACCATTAATATTTCCTTTCTCCCCCTCTTATCGGGGGGCCTTATCTCTATTTCACGATCGAATCTTCCAGGTCTCCTTAAAGCAGGATCCACTGCTTCCGGCCTATTAGTTGCCGCTATGACCACTACCTTGCCTCTCTCCTTCATGCCATCCATTAATGCAAGGAGTTGTGCAACAACTCTCTTCTCAACCTCTCCCGTAACCTCTTCTCTCCTTGGAGCTATTGCATCGATCTCGTCTATGAATATAATGGCCGGAGCATTATCTTCAGCTTCCTTAAATATTTCTCTGAGTCTCGCCTCGGATTCCCCGTAAAACTTGCTCATTATTTCAGGTCCGTTTACTGTAATGAAGTATGCTCCTATCTCGTTTGCAAGTGCTTTAGCTAGAAGGGTCTTCCCGGTGCCTGGAGGCCCATATAAGAGTACTCCCTTAGGAGGCTCTATTCCAAGATGTCTGAACAATTCCGGATGCTTCATGGGAAGCTCTACGATTTCCCTAATTTTCTCCTTAGCTTCCTCTAAGTCTCCTATGTCTTCCCACGTTACTCTTGGAACTCCCTTGAGAACTGCCTCCTTTACGGGTTCCTCTCTTATCATAATGTCGGTTCTCTCCGTCACGTACACGTTGAGCGATGGCTGAGTGGACGTTACTACAAACCTTAACCCCATACCAAATATTGGTACCACTATGATCTCGCCCTTAGCCACAGGTTTCGATAGAAGATAACGCTTTACGTATTCTACGAAGTCCGGGCCGAACCTCACGGGTTCCGTTGGTGCGAGAACTATTCTTTCAGCTGGATGCACTTCCTTAGCCTTCCTAACAATAACCATATCGTTAACTCCGACACCAATGCTTTCCCTAACTAAGTCGTCTATTCTAACGATTTCCTCTCCCTCGTCTCCCGGGTAAGCCGGCCACACTTGGCAGATAGCGGCTCCCTTAGGGCCTACAACTTCTACATAGTCGCCTGTTTCAACGCCTAGTTTAATCATAACCTTTCTGTCGAGCCTTGCTATTTTCCTACCCTTATCCCTAGGTTTTGCCTCAACAACTCTCAGTCTGATTTCATTAACCATGTAATTCACCTAAAGCTGCATTAGTCTGCAAATACATCTATCGGCCCATCACATATTAATATTTTCAACATGACTCGCATACATTATAGTCGAGAGGCCTTCCCGAGATTTAGGGCGGGAACATAGCAACAATAATTAGTTAGTTGTTTTAATAATAAATAGGGGAGCACAAAGTTTATATAAAAATCTTCGTTTGGTGAGACGATAATGCCAATAGATAGAGTGAAAACAGGTATTCCCGGATTAGATGAAATATTGCATGGAGGAGTGCCTAGGAGGAACATCGTTTTGTTAGCAGGCGGCCCTGGAACCGGTAAAAGTATTTTTGGCCAACAGTACTTGTACAATGGTTTAGTAAATGGGGAGGGCGGCGTATTAGTAGCCTTAGAAGAGCACCCAGTTCAGATAAGGTTAAACATGGCTCAGTTTAAGTGGAATGTGAGGCCGTTTGAGGAGAAAGGAATATTCGCTATGGTAGATTGTTTTACTGGGGGAATAGGGGAGGCGGCTAGGAGGGAGAAGTATGTCGTAAAAGATCCAACAGACGTACACCTCCTCATAGACGTCCTCAAGGAGGCTATAAAGGATGTAGATGCGAAAAGAGTCGTAATAGACAGTGTTTCAACACTGTATTTAACTAAGCCAGCTATAGCTAGGAGCGTTGTAATGCTACTTAAAAGAGTTTTATCGGGGCTGGGATGTACATCGATCCTCGTATCCCAAGTATCAGTCACAGAGAGAGGATTCGGCGGGCCAGGAGTAGAGCATGCAGCAGACGGTATAATAAGACTTGACTTAGATGAGGTAGAAGGAGAGCTTGTAAGATCGCTAATAGTTTGGAAAATGAGAGGGACGTCGCATTCAATGCGCAGACACCCGTTTGAAATAACTGATCGTGGAATAATCATCTATTCAGACAAGGTAGTTAAGTATAGTAGCAGGAGAATTGGAATAAGTGTTCTGTAAGGAGTGTCCTTGTAGTGGATCATAAAACATTTTAACACAAACGTTATATTATATTCCACTAGCTCTCTGGCTTAATATAAAGGGGGATGAAACATAACGAATACATTAGAGCACGGCATCTATAGGCATGCATGTATAAACTGTGCAAGCGAAGAAAGCGATACAAGACTACTATTATCAGTTCCGTGCGAAAAGTGTATGCCAATACATGTGGAGGATTTACATAAAATCAGAGATAAAGTGAAGGATTACTCACACATGTACAATATAGTACTGAGGCTTGGATCCGAGGCCAAGGGCTTAAAAAATATAGTAAAACTTGAAAGAGAACTAAGTAAAGTAAACAACATCTTGCACAAGGCGTCTGGATATAGGCTTTGGTCTGCGCAAAAAGCGTGGGCTAGGAGAGTACTTCTTGGAAAGAGTTTTGCGATAATAGCTCCGACTGGAGTAGGTAAAACAGTATTTGGCATAATTATGAGCCTATATAATGCTAGTAAGGGTAGGAAATCGTATATCATACTCCCAACAACTCCCTTAGTAATCCAAGTCACTGAGAAACTTCTCAATTACACTACTAGAGCAAAACTAGATGACGTAAAGATAATCAATTACCACTCTAAGCTTAGTAAATCGGAGCGCCAAAAAGCAATTAAAGCCATTGAAGAGGGAGAATTCGACATACTAGTAACAACTAGTAAGTTTCTAGCTTTGAGATTTGACATTTTAAGAGGGAAGAAGTTTGACTTTATATTCGTTGACGACGTGGATTCAATATTGAAGAGCTCAAAGAATATAGATAGAGTACTTATGTTGATGGGATTCACAGAGGACGAGATAACCAGAGCTTACGAATTCATTAAAACCAAAATAAGGCTTGCCCGCTTAGCTTCAATTAAAAGTCCAAAGCTCTCCGAAGAACTCGAGGAATTCAGGAAACTGAAAGCAGAGGTATCAAGGAGTGCACGTAGGAGGGGGTCGGTGCTAGTAGTTTCGAGCGCCACGGGTAGACCTAGAGGACTGAGAGTAAAACTTTTCAGAGAACTCTTAGGATTCGAAATAGGTTCTAGGTCGGAAATTCTCAGAAACATCATCGACACATTTATTGAACCTGTGGAAAGCATCGAGAACACAGTATACAATTTAGTATCTCTCTTAGGTGGAGGAGGACTAGTATTTGTCCCCGTCGATAGAGGATTAGAATATGCAACAAAACTTGTCGAATACTTGAGGAATAATGGTGTAAAAGCTGAAGTATTCTCTTCCAAGAATGTAAAAGTATTAAATGAGTTCATAAAGGGAGATATCGAAGTTCTATTGGGAGTAGCAACGTATTATGGCGTAATGGTTAGGGGCATCGATTTACCTGAGGTAGTTAGATACGCTGTGTTCACTGGAGTACCAAGATTCAAGTTTAGTACCCGCTTCGAGAACCCTCATCCAGCCAACATATTGAGGGCATTATCGATAATTAGATCAGCTCTTGAAGGAGAGGAGCGAAGGAGGATCGAACTCATTGAGAGGAGAATCAGGAGAGCACTAAAAATAATGGCCATCTCCGCTATATCCAAGCTAGCTGAGAAACTGAGAGCAGGAGAAGAGCCCTTAACAGCTGTTGAAAAGCTATTCTATGACGCCTTAAACATTGTTAAGGAGAAGCTCAGAGACCCCGAGCTTAGGCGGAGAATGGCCGAACTACCCGACGTTATAATCAGAGAGGAGAAAGATGGAACGTTCATTTACATCCCAGATGTAATGACGTATATTCAGGCAAGTGGAAGAACTTCGAGAATGTATGCTGGCGGAATAACCTTAGGTTTATCAGTGGTAATAGTGGATGACAAGAGGCTCTTCGAAGGATTAAAGAGGAGAATGAGCTGGATGGTTGAGGACGCTGAGTGGAAGAACTTTAAGGAACTGAACATGCAGGAAACGTTGAATAAAATAAATGAGGAAAGGGAGAAAGTTAAGAAAATTTTGAAAGGAGAATTGAAGGGGGAGACTGTAGACCTCGTTAAAACAGCTCTACTCATAGTAGAGTCTCCCAGTAAGGCTCGAACAATTTCTAATTTCTTCGGGAAACCCAGTGTAAGAAGGTATGACGGATTTTCAGTATACGAGACCTCTCTAGGAAACCTCATACTAATGATAACTGCTAGTGGAGGTCACGTATATGATTTAGTCACCGATGAGGGATATCATGGTGTGAGAATTCTTGAAATTGGAAAAATGAAGAGATTCCTCCCAGTGTACACTGCAATTAGAAGATGCGCTAAATGTGGGTACCAATTTAGCGACGATTTGACGTCTTGCCCTAGGTGCGGAAGTAAGGAGTTAAAGAGTAGCCTTGATACAATAGAGTTTCTGAGGAAGTTGGCGATTGAAGCAGACATGGTGCTCATAGGAACAGACCCCGATACCGAGGGAGAGAAGATAGGTTGGGATATAGCGGCACTACTTGCCCCCTACAATCCAAATGTGACTAGAATAGAGTTCCACGAGGTAACGAAAAGAGCTATAACCGAGGCTTTGAGGTCTCCTCGGAACTTCAATACGAACCTTGTTGAAGCTCAGATTGTTAGGAGGGTTGAGGATAGGTGGATTGGGTTCGAGTTGAGTAAGAGGCTTTGGAGAGCTTTCAACAAACACTGGCTCTCAGCCGGAAGAGTACAAACACCAGTACTAGGATGGATAATAGACAGGTATAGGCAGTGG
>JAPDJV010000040.1 GCA_029258925.1 Thermoproteota archaeon
AAGGGAGCTTAGTTGGGAGATGTGATTACAATAGTCTAATGTATAACTGCTCGAGTGGATTTTACTATAATCTAAGTTCATATTATTGTTATTATCAAGTTAGCTGTAGCTCGGATGGTTGGGAAGCTATAGCTCTAGATAGCTTTTGTCCGAGGAATAACTCGATATATTATGAAACTCAAGATCTGTGGATATATGAGCCAAGTGTTGGATGGTATGAAAATCTAGTGGACATACCCGATATCGACGCTGCAAATGTGTATTGCTACTCCTCCACCTCTACTGGAGGATTTGAAAGTTGTAATGCCTCTGCATGTTACTTCGACAGTTTTGATCTCTCTACTAACTGTCCAGGAACTTACTGTAGGTATAAGTATGACCCTTCAGTGAGGAGCATAATAATTTGTGATAGAGATAAGACCTCCTCTACTTACTTGAGAACCTTCTATTACAATTGTACTAATGGTTGGTATCTAAAGTCTTCGAAAGATGCTAAAGAAATTCCTTCAGAATGTACTCAAAATTGTGGAATGGATTTCATTTACACAAGCTTAGGGAATAAGAGCTCATTCGAAACTTTCTCAGGAAGTCCCTCTGATCTCTATGGATGTTGTGAAGGTACTGAGTACTGTACCTTTTCTGGAGATTGTTTCCAAAATACAAGCAGGTATGGCAGTAGCGATGCTATTTGTTTTGTGAATGAGAGTGGTAGCTTCTGGCATGATATCGACGATTCCGAATGGTTCTGCTCTTTGATTGGAGGAAATTGGACCTCTGGTGTAATTAGCTATGTAAGCGGAGGGTATGGTGGAAATTGTTGTGGAGATGATAAGGGGTTCACTGAAAGTTTTACGAAATTAGATACTTGGGAGAGTCCCGACAATAAATGTTGTTGTGGTGGAAGAATGCTCCCGAATGCTACTTTATTGAAGGACGGGAAGATGGTTCCCCAAGAGGCTATCTGTGACTATGATAATGATGGGGAGTACGAGTTAATTTGTGTTGATGGAAGATATAGAAGTTGTATAGATAGCGTAGAAGGAGCAACTGGAGGGGTGGCAAGTGCGGATGAACTGATTGGAAAGTATTACTGTAATTCTACGACTAGAAGTTGGAAAGTTGCTCCTACAAGAGCTGTAGCGAATCTTACTTCAGATAAACTAAGTTATCAAATTCCAGACGATCTAGAAGTTAAATTATTCTATAACATCACTCCTGCTCCAATTAGCCTAGTTAAAAACATCGAGGGGATCTTAAGAATTTTCTTAGTTAATGGAAGTATTGTTACTAAGCTTTACGAAGAAGCGAATGTCACACCGTTCTCTGGGATCTACACGTGGGACATAAGTAAGATTAGGGAAGAGAAAGACTATACGATTGTCGCAAACTTTACTTATGAGGATGAGGAAGGGCGATTAGTTAATGCTACCTCTTCACTTACTCTTCATATTACCCCACTTCACAGGATAAACATCACAATTATTTCTCCTTCTTACAATCAATCTTTCTCGATAAGCGATACCCTCCTAGTAAACGTCAGCCTAAAAAATACGGGTGTTTTTGACGAAGAAGTAAATTTGAGCATCCTTGTCTTTGATAAGGACAACCAGTTGATGCTCCAGAATCAAACTACACTAACTCTCGGAGTTGGGGAGGAATCTTACTATGGAAAAAGCTGGCCTATCACAGAAAAGTATTGTACCTACAATCTCTACGCTTTCGACCATCAGATCCTCATAAAGGCTTCTTATAGTGGTAAGGAATCTACTAATTCTACTCATATCTACGTAGAGCCTTACATAGATATCACACCTAATGTTTCGATAGAAAGTTCCGAATGTCCCCCAACTTATGAAGCTAGAGAAGCAGTGAACATCAGCTCATTAATAAGCAGTTGCTCAAACTTCGAGATTTTAGTAAACACAAAGTACTTCTTCCTAAAAGGATCGGAAATCATCGATGAGGTAAGTGGGTGTTCTGGAGGTAATTTAATCCTTCCAAGTAGTGAAAAATCTTGCGACTTTACTTGGAATACAGATTTCAAGGAACCTGGAAAGTATGTCATAGTAATGGAAGTTAAGAATAGTAGTTTAGGTGTCGAAGAAAGCGTAAACTGGTCTTGTAGCCCTGAAGTAGATTATAGTTTCGAGATTCTTGAGACAAAGAATGTTACGTTAGATCTATTAATTCCTAGAGACTCTTATGCGATAGGTGAATCTCTAGACGTGCATATAAATTTAAGCAATCTAGGTAACATTGTTGTCTTTAGAGATGAAAGTGAGAACACAGGAGTATTAGAAATAAGAATAATTAACTCCAAGGATCAGGAAGTTGATAGATTTACTCAAATAGTTTCTCCCATTCAACCCGGAGAATCTGAGCTAGTATCTCACTCCTTTTATCTCGACCCCTCAAAATCATACACCGGGAAGAACACACTAGTTGCATCTTACAACTTTAGCTATAAGCTTGGAGGTACATTCCTTACCGATGTTGTTTCTCAATCAAAGGAGTTTATAGTTGGGAATGTGGCTGTAGATATAATAGCTCCTGAGGATAAGAGTAGTTTCTTCGCTTATCCAGAAGAGACTATAGATTTCCTAGTTCATGTAACTACAGTCAATCTAACAACTGGAGAAGTTGAGAACCTCACTGGAGCTTCAGCTAGTGATTTCTATGTCTATGATAATTATACAAATAGTTATAGCTTAATTGATTTTAAGGATCTTGGAAATGGGAATTATAGCTTCTCTATAGGAATAGAAAATAAGGGAGGCTATAGAATCTATGTAAGGGTTAGAGATCCTCAAAGCAATGTGGTTGGAGAAAGTTACGTAGATATAAGCATAGTTGTTCATAAAGTTACTATTAAGCTAGTTGGATTGAATGGAACGAATTTGTATATTCCTAATAAAACAACGATAGATGTTGAGATTAGTCCAATGACTAGTAACTATACTATAACTAAAAATCAGTTGAGAGATGAGGACTATTATATATTTGTTTATAAGCCAAGCTTCTTGCTTGGCCTATTCTTTGACCCAAGCTATAGAGGAGATTTAAGCTATGTAAGATTCGATTCTCCTTCTGTAGCTGGGTATAACTTATCTATTAGCTCTGATTATAAGGGAAATAGCTTTCTTTTAGTTTTTACTAGAGGTAGTAAATACCTGGCTATAAGTAGATATGATTTACTGAAGGAGGATAGGTTCTTTAGCTTAGTAAATCCATCATTTGGCTTTAGGATTAAGGATTATGTAAATGTTAAGCTGGTCTATGATCTAAAGGAATATGGGTTGAATCTAACTAGTGAGGAACTTAAATTGCCTCCTGGCCTATATAAATTCAAGATAAAGAACATTGGATTAGTTGAAGGAAAGGTTGGGATAGAAGTGAGGAGGGTATGAAGACGAATAAAACCAACTTATTTGAAATCTTTTTGATCGTGCTAGTAATTATTAATCTACTCTGCTTTTCTATCTTCCTTCGGATACTACAAGGTCTTCTTACAGTGCCTGTATCAAACATCTCATGTGTACCAAATCTCACTCCGAATGTCACAAAAAAGCCCATGCCTACTCCTAGACCCCCCATCAATTACATAGAAAGTGAAGTCAAAAGTGTAAATTTGACTGATAGATTCGGTATCTTAGAATTGAGCTGTGAAACGGGCAATTTGAGGATGATTGTAGACGTTTCCCAAGCAATTTCCATCCTAAACGCATTAAATAATGTTACTTCCCTTAGACCAAATACCCACGATCTCGTTTCCAACATAATAAACTCCACATCCCTTCAAGTTGTGTATGTCACGATAGATAAGCTTGTAAATAACACTTATTATGGGACTGTTTACTTAATAGATAATTCTAACTTCTTGAAAATAGATTCTAGGCCAAGCGATGCGATTGCTATAGCCCTCAGAACAGAAAGTAAAATTTATATTAACAGAGAGTTATGCAGACCTCCCGTTCATCTTTGAACTAAAATTTAAGCTGCAGGCGAGACGGCTGGAGGTGCAGAGGTTGTGGTTTCAGTTGCTGCTACTGTATGCCACCTCACAAATCCTTCCTCAATTTTCGTTTCATTTGTTAGGGTATTGTTGTATAGAACCCTTATCCATACTTCATAATTCCCGTTTTTGGGATTGAATTGAAAAGTAAAATTTTTAGTTTCATTAAAATCCATCTCCACTTGGGGAGATAAGGATACTTCTTCCGTGTCTATAGTGGAATTAATTTGTAGAACAACTACTTCGTAAGGTAATTTTGATTTTAAGATTAGTATGAAAGTCCCGTTATCATAGAGGATCCAATCTACTGGTTCAAAGTTATAGAAATCTCCCCACTCTTTTTTAAATTGAGTCGGGATGCTTGGCAAACTGGTTGTTAAAAAAATTGCGAGAAATAGGAAAATTATTGCAATTATAAATAAATACTCTATGGCTACTTGGGTACGCATCAAAAAATGAAGGATTTCTTCATATTTAAAATTTGCATTCCCAAAAATTCTTAAATTATGAGATTGATTTCTAATAAAAATGATTTTTAGCAGAGCACAAGTCAGCTTAGATCTGCTCATAGGATTCTCTATTGTGCTTTTCGTACTAATTTTCTCCTTCCTGTTGCTTAAGCCATATACTTACTCCGCTAAAGATGAGGCAAGGAGACTGTGTGGAGAG
>JAPDJV010000037.1 GCA_029258925.1 Thermoproteota archaeon
TCGAGAGCTTGTACTCATCTTTCTCATCGTAGAATAAGTTAATATCCTCACTTACTTCCCACAAACTTAAGTGTAAATGCATACCATTTCCTGGGGCTCCGAAGAATGGCTTTGGCATGAAAGTAGCTTTAATTCCTAAGGATTCTGCAACTAGCTTAATTACATTCTTAGCAAAGAGTACTTTGTCGGCAAATTTCAAAGCATTATCGTACTTCACATCTATCTCGTTCTGACCAAACCCTACTTCATGATGACCTGTGTCCCACTCTATTCCAGCTTTGCTAAGCATCTCAACAATCTTCAACTTCATCTCATGAGCTTTGTCCTTCGGCGGAACATCAAAGTAGCTACCTTTATCCAACTCTTCTCCATTCTTCAACAAGTAAAACTCAAGCTCCCCTCCAATGAAAGCTCTATAGCCAAGGGATTCAGCATCCTTGAGAACTTTCCTCAAGATGAACCTCGGATCCCCTTCGTAGGGCTTATTGCCTTGATAGACATCGCAAAAGTAAACGTCCATATCATTTAGCTTGTATCTCGAGCTTTCATCCGGCTTCAATCTCATATCACTCTCAAATCTCCTAACGAAGCCTAGAATTGATGAGCCATCAAACCAAACACCCCTCTGCTTAGAATCCCTAAATTTTCGTTCAGAGACGAGAACCTCCTTTAAAGTACCATTAATATCGGAGAACCTCAAGCTAATAACCTTCATTCCTTATCTTATCCCCCTAGAAATTTTTATCTTTTTCTGTACTTCAATCCATCTGAAAAAGGTTTAAATGATCGAAGATAGGAATAGAGGGGCGAATACTAGGGCTGTCATATTTACTAGCTTCGTAAAGATGTGTAAGGATGGTCCAGCAACGTCCTTCAAAGGATCCCCAACAGTATCGCCAACTACTGCAGCCGCATGAGTCTTAGTTCCTTTCCCTCCAAGGTTTCCAATCTCTATGTATTTCTTAGCATTGTCCCATGCTCCACCAACGTTTATGAAAAATGGAGCTAGCATTAGCACGGAGAGGGTTTGCCCTAATAGTAGGCCTGCTAGAGCTTCTATCCCAAGGAGGAATCCGATTAGGATAGGCGAGACTATAGCGAGCAAGGAAGGGATTATCATACCCTTCAAAGCGTTCTTAGTTGTTATGTCAACACATTTCCCATAGTCTGGCTTAGCCTTTCCTGAAAGCAAACCTCTTATCTCCCTGAATTGACGTCTAACCTCATCTACAACTTGGAATGCAGTCCTTCCAGTAGCTCCAATTGCTAGGGCTGAGAACAAGTAAGGCAATACACCACCAATTAACAATCCGATGAGGACTTCAGGCTTAACGACGTTTATTACTGGAAAGACTCCTTTAGTTACGTCAAGCAGGCCAACAATCCTCAAGTAAGTGAGGAATATAACTACAGCAGACAAGCCTGCGCATGCCATAGCATAAGCTTTAGTTATAGCCTTTGTCGTGTTCCCCAAAGCATCTAACTTTTCCAAAGATGTTCCAACCTTATCTTTAATTCCGGACATCTCAGCAATTCCATCAGCATTATCGACAATTGGTCCGAATGCGTCTGAAGCCATTATTATTCCAGTAGTTGACAATATCCCTAGAGTTGCTGCAGCAACTCCATAAAATCCTATAATCCCTCCTCCACAAATCAAATAGGAAAACATGATGACTCCAGCTATCACAAGAGTTGGGATAAATGGGCTTTCTAAACCGTAGGATAAACCAATTATTATGTTAATTGCTGAACCCCTCTGAGATGCCTCAGCAATCTTCCTAACAGGCTTCTTACCGAGCCCAGTATAATACTGAGCAACTAATCCTATGATCAAACTTGCTATTAATCCGGAGAGGGCTGCATAGAAAATGTTGATGTTCCCCAAGAGGAAGATGGTTGAGAGGTAAAATCCTAAGGCACAGAGGAAACCAGTAATTGCTAAGGCTAAATTGAAGGATTTGTTTGGAGAGAGTTTGAATTTTCCGATTGTAAGCACTCCAATGATCGTAGCTATTAACCCAATTGCTTGGGCAACTAGAGGAAATATGATGGCATTCTTCCCCAGATTAGCGAAGAGAATTCCTAAGATCATAGCACAAATTATATTGTCGCTGAAGCTCTCGAATAGATCCGCTCCCCTACCAGCACAGTCCCCAACGTTATCCCCAACCTGATCAGCGATTACAGCGGGATTCCTAGGATCATCCTCAGGGATTTTCTTCTCAACCTTACCGACTAGATCTGCTCCTATGTCAGCAGCCTTTGTATATATCCCACCGCCAAGTTGAGCAAATAGTGCTGCGAGGCTTGCACCAAAACCGAAGCCAACGATTAGCTCAGGATCTTCAAAGAAGTAATAGAGGATTGAGATCCCAAGTAAGCTCAAGCTAACTATACAAAGACCCATCACAGCCCCTCCCCTAAAAGCAATCAAGAAAGCCTTCCTCGCTGATCTCCTAGCAGCATTAGCACTCCTAACGTTTGCTCTGACAGCTACGTTCATCCCTATGTAAGCAGCAAGCAAGGAGAGGGCTGCACCAAAAATAAAGGAAATTGCGGTATGCCAACCTAGAACATAGTAAATTAAGATTGCTAAGATAATCGCTATGACTATAATCGTAGAGTACTGTCTCTTGAGGAAAGCATTAGCCCCTTCAATAATATAACTAGAAACTTCCCTCATCCTCTTAGTTCCAACACTTTGCTTGAGGACAAAGTAAATGAAGTAGCAAACTACGAGTAATGCTATTACCCCGCTTATCGGTGCTATTAAAGCGACTTCACTTGTCACCGCGTCAATGGCAGGTCACCGAAGAATTAATACCTACTTTCTCTTTTTTAAAATTTTTCCAAACTTCTTCTTGTAGAGCTCCACAGCCTCGACTATTACCTTCTTCGCTTCTCTAGCATGACCCCACCCAATTATTTTTGTCCTCTTCCCCTCGAGCTCCTTGTAAACCTCGAAGAAGTGAGCTATCTCCGCGAGAACGTGCTGATCCACATTATTTATGTCTTTGTAATTCCTAAATCTGGGGTCATGGATCGGCACAGCTAAAATTTTATCATCCTCTTTTCCAGAGTCTAACATCTTTAGAACTCCAATCGGCCTAACCTCTATCAAAATCCCTGGGAAAGATGGATTAGTAACCAAGACTATCGCATCTAGTGGGTCACCATCTCTGCAGAGAGTTCTTGGTATTATCCCGTAGTCTCCTGGGTAATAGAAAGGAGAGAATAGTACTCTATCGAGTTTCAGAACTTTGTTTTCCTTATCGTACTCATACTTATTCTGAGAACCCTTTGGAATCTCAACGATAACGTTAACTACATTCGGTACTCTCTTACCAGTTTTAAGATCGTGCCAAAAATCCATCAACTTTCTAAGAAATTAAACGTTTTTAAAACTTAGTCTTCTAAGTA
>JAPDJV010000011.1 GCA_029258925.1 Thermoproteota archaeon
TTTCATGGGAGAAAGTTGAGGAAGCGTGCTTTAATCTGAGTAGGAAAATAGAGTTAAGCGAGTACAAGCCTGAGATAATAGTTGCGATTTCTAGAGGTGGTTTAGTACCAGCTAGGTTGATAGCAGACCACTTAGGGGTACCTGAACTTACGTCCATGGAAATTCAATTTTACAAGGGAATGAAGGAGGCAATTCCTAGGCCAATAATAACCCAAGATATATCAACAAGTGTTAGGGAGAAAAATATCTTGATAGTTGACGACGTTGTCGACAGCGGTAGGAGTATGAAAGCAGCTTATGAGCACTTGAAGAAGAGAGGCGCATATGCTTTTAGGTTAGCAGTCCTTTACAAAAAGCCTTGGTCTTTAATAAAACCAGATTACTTTGTCTATGAGACCGATTTTTGGATAATTTTCCCTTGGGAAGTTTCTGAAAGCTTACTGGCTCTCTACGAGAAATTTAGGAAGAGAAGTCTTTCTGAGGAAGAGATCTTAAATGAACTGGAGAAGATAGGATTTGAAAGGAAGAAGATAGAAGATTTGATAAGCTTCCACAAAAGATACGGGAGGATCAAGGAAGCTTAATGCTTAAGATTTTACTTTCCCCATTTTTTTGCATGCTAACACCATAGATGTAATCTGAATTGCTTATTACTGTATCGTTGTGAGTTATGAGTATGAGTTGCGACTTCTGGGAATATGCCTTCAAAATTTCTACGAGTCTTTCGGAATTTAACCTATCTAGTGCTGCATCTATCTCATCTAGGATATAAAAGGGAGTTGGTTGTACTTCTTGGATTGCGAATAAGAAAGATAGGGCGACGATAACTTTTTCACCCCCACTCAAGTTAAGCATGTTTAGGAACTTTTTACCTGGAAACCTCGCCTTTATTTCTAAACCACCTGAGAAAGGATCTTCTGGATTCTCAAGCTCAAGCTTGATTTCCCCTTCAGGAGCTAAGATTGAGAATAGTTTTTGGACCTTATCCTCAACCTCCCTAAAAGTTCTGAAGAATGCATCCCTCTTCTCGCTTTCAACTTCCTCTATTAACCTCAGAATTTTATCTCTCTCTTCATTTATCTTCCTAACTTTTTCCTCCAACTCCAAATACTCTTCTTCCACGCTCTCATAGATCTCTAAGGCTTTTAAATTGACATAACCATAGCTCTCCAACTTTTTTCCAAGCTTACTAATCCTTTCCTTTATCCTGTCCAAAGGGAGAGATGGAGCTTCAACCTCTAAACCATATTCTAAAAACTTCGCCCTCTTCTCTTTTATACTCGCATCAAGAGCACTTATTTTCTTTTTAACTTCCTCGATCTTCTTTTCCAATTCCACCACCCTAAATTCATTCTTTCCCCTAACTTCTTTAAGTTTAGATATTCTCTCTAGAGTGGATTCTCTCTCAACTTCTCTTCTCTTCAGCCTTCCCTTCACTTTCTCTAACTCCTTCTTTATTTCCTCAATTTTCTTCAGAAGGGAATTCTTCTCCCTTGCAATCTTTCTCAAATTTAAATTGAAATTCTTCTTCTCCTTTTCTAAACTTTTTAGAAGCCTCTTCAAATTTTTCAGATCCCTAAGTAGCACATTTTTTATCTCTCCTTCAACTTTAGACTTCTCACCTTCTAATTTAGCTAATTCTTTCCTAAGTTTTTCAAGCTTTTCTAGAAGCTCCGGCTTACTCACAACTTCTACATATTTATTCATCTTCTCAACTAACAACTTCCTCTTTTCTTCCAGCTCTTTTATTTTTTTCCTTACCCTCTCTATCTCCTTAGGATCGAATTCCTGAGGTTTAGCTTCTCTCAGCAATCTTTCCCTTCTTGAAATCTCTCCTTCAATTTCAACCCTTTCTTTGAGAATTGATTCTCTTTGGGAGGTTTTCTCAGATAGAGATTGTGAGTACTTAATCACTTCCTCCTCAATTTTCTTTAACTCCTCCTCGATTTCCCTGATTTTTGGAGCTAGTTCTTCCCCAAGGAAACCACCGGTTATCAATTGGGATCTTTCCAAGACCTTCCCATCCAAGGTGGCGACTTTCCAACTTATTTTCCCCCTTGGCAGTTCTCTCACAACCACACAATTTCCTAAAAACCAATATACCACATCTCTAAATTTTTCATCATATTCTACTAAGTTAATTGCAAGATCCATCACATCCTCCCCGAGGTTTCTGTCCTTCTCCATGTAGATGCCTTTAATCCTGTTAATAGGAAGAAAAGAGGCTACCCCTATCTTATTCCTCCTTAAGAACTCGATACATTGCTTAGCAGTATCCTCATCCTCGACGATTACTATACTTTCCTTCCCCCTGAGGAGTGCAGCTATTGGACGTTCGAAACCCTCCTTTATTTTTATGAGTTCTGAAATAGTTCCTATGATCCCATCGATTTTCCCAGAATCCCTCAATTTCAAAATTTCCTGAACACTCCTAGGTAACTTTCCCTTCTTTAATTCTCGAAGAGAGAAGAGTTTTGCCTCAAGTCTATTCTTCTTAGCAAGACTCTCTCTTAATTTGTTAGATAGGGATTCAACCTCTTCAACTAAGATGTTTTCCCTCTCAGTAATTTTCTTCAACTTCTCTTTAAGCTCCTTCAGTTCTTTGCTAACTCTCTCTATCTCTTCAATTTTCCTCCTATTTTCCTCCAACTTGCTCAACTTCTCCTTAAACTTAAAGGAGTCCTCATAAACTTGATTCAACTCCTCCCTAAGCTTTGAGAGATCTTCTTTAATCTCTACCTTAGAAATACTCTCTAGCTTAGATATCTCATCCCTGAGTTTAGAAATTCTCCCCTCGATTTCTTCCTTCTCTTTATTCAATTTTTCTATCCTAGCCTGTATTTCTTTTATGGAGGTTAATATTTGTTCCCTCCTTTCTTCTATCCTCCTTATCTCCTTGTCGGAATTCTCAAGGGATAATTTTAGCTCATTGGCTTTGACTCTCTTCTCTAATAG
>JAPDJV010000026.1 GCA_029258925.1 Thermoproteota archaeon
ACTCCCTATCTCAAGGGGATGAAATTACTGTGAATAATACTTATTATCTATCCGAAATTGAAGCAACCGGAGAGTACCTAAGATTTTGTCTTAGTAAAACACTAGTCTCTTCCTCTTCTGAATTCAATTTTTCTCTCTTCCTACATGTTCCACCATCAATAGAGTTCAACAATTATATAGGTACTCTCTCTGCTCACTATGAAAACCTCTCATCAAAATCCTTACTCAGTTTCATAGTGCCCCAACCAAAAATGAGTATAGAGATTTCGACTTTCTGTGATGAGGATTTTACAATTCCATGTTCTGTGTTTAACCCACTAGATAAAATCTATTTTAAAGTGCAGGTCCTTGGTGACAATAAACCACTACCTTCTGTAATCGACATCTTTCTCCTCGATGGCGATTCAATCGTCGTTAATTCTACCAGAGGCGTGGTTACTTCTAATGGTTCTTACAATGGAAGTTTTGAAATCCCTATGGTTCACGAAGATGGGTACTGGAAAATCCAAGTTATAGATGTTGGGAGCGGGTTTATGAATCAATCAAGCTTTTATCTCGATGCGCTGCTTGACACAGTAAATATCTACTCTTACAAAGATGAAAATTATACTCTCTTATGCGATATTTTCCAACCCAACGATACAGTGTATTATGTGATAGAAATAAAGAACCAATATGGAGCTTATTTGAGCAGAGTTGTTAACTTCTCCGTGCTGGACCCTTCCCTGGACGAAGAGAATGGTAGTTTCGAAAATCAATTTATATCAACACCATATTATGGCAGTTTTAAGTTGCCAGAGAACGCTGAGGAGGGTGATTGGATTCTACGTGTTTCCTACAAATTTGTTTCTAAGAACGTTACAATTAGGGTGTCTGAGTCTACAACTACTTCCGGTAGTATTTACTGGGACACTTTGTTGTACCCTTTCTCTGTTAAATACAAATCTGTCTTTCTCCCTAGCTTAAATTGTCCGTATGATAGTATCTTAAGAGCCACGCTAAAAATCGTCGACCAAGACGGTAAGGGGGTTGAAGGGGTATTCCAGGTTGGTTCAACAGATGCTTGCATAAGGATAATGGACGAAGATGGTAATGTGATAGTTGATTGTGGTATAGCTGATGATCTCGGTGGAGGGTATTATAAGTATGATTTCCCTTGTTCTCAGGGAACTGCTGGGAAAAGTTATGTGCTTCATGTAATAATAACTCAACATGCAATCCCTGGAGCTGGAATCTCGATAGTTAAGGTAAAAAACTCAAGGACTTTTAATATTGTATAAATATGAAAATTCAGGCCTCTTTGGAGATTGTACTAATAATTTTCTTAGTTTTTCTTCTCTTCAATTTCACCCTTTATTTGGTTAACTTAAAACTAAGGGAAAGTGAATTATCCATCCAAATAGCAAAGGCTAGGATGTTTTCAGATAAATTGAGGGATGCTATTTCAATTGTCTCTTCTCAAAGAGGGGCATCTAGAAAAGTGATTAAAGTTGACCTCTCCAGAGGTCTAGAGGTTGCTACTCCTCAACCAAACCTTTTGTCTATAAAAGTAAATATTGATGGGAGACAAGAACAGTTTTTCGTTTTTTCCAGTTTACCAATTAAGCTAATGATTCCTAGCATGCCTGCCCCTGGGGAGAGAAAAATAGTAGTAACTTTAGAGAACGGCTCGATAGAAATCCGAGAATTACAAGAGTTACTTGAATTCGAACCCCATTTCATTTACCTTGATGTTACTAAAAACTCCTCAAGAAGTCTAAATTTTACACTCTACTGTTACTCTGATCACTCGGGAAACATATCTTTTATTAAGGCTGGAGAGCTCGCAAATTATGTTTATGTAGATGAAATATTAAGTGAATTGAATAATTGTACAATGGTAAGCGATGCCTGTTATAATGATTCTAATCTCCTCTTTCAAAATTTACCCGATTCGTACTCGACACCGAAATTTGGGTTTCTGCAGTTAAGAGGTTCCGTATTAAAGATTTGCCTGATAGATTCTAAAGATGACGGGAGAGTCGAATACGACGAAATTTACATTCTCCCTCCTGACGAAACGGATAGCACGAATGCTAATCATTCTTCTATCAACCAAACTCTTCATATCTTTGGAGGATCTTTCAAGATTTTTGATATTGGTACTAACTTCTCCTACCTAAAAATGGAAAGAATTGGAATTCGAAGAAGGGGGGACGAGTTCTCTTTCGAACTCTTTTTAAATATTTCCGTACCTTTAATCCCTGCAGGAAGACACGGAGCAACCCTAATAGCAGAATTTGAAAATAGTTCTTCCTCTCTCGATATTTTATTAAATGTGTTGTCCCTACCTATCCAATCTATGCAAATTTTCCTCTCAAACTCTTCCGATCTCTCCATTGAAACTACTAGATTTTGGAAAAACTCAACTCTCTTTTATAAGGTAAAAGCTACCGACACTTTTGGAAATCCTGGAGAAGGGGAAGTAGAAATAAGGATTCTAAATCCCTCGGGAGAAACCCTACATGCAAAACTAGAGAGATTTGATTCTTTGGGAAAAGTAAATGACTCAATATTCCTTAGAAATGCCTCCCCTTCTGGAAAGTGGAATTTCATGGCTATTATACCTGAGAAAAATTACTTCGAAACGAAGGAATTTGAGGTCATCGGAAAACCTGAATTTATAAAAATCTTTACATTCTCTGATGATGAATTAAAAACTGAAGTAAATTCTTTCGCTAGAGGCAAAGATGTATATTATCTCGTGGAAGTCTTGGATAATGAATCGTATCCAA
>JAPDJV010000012.1 GCA_029258925.1 Thermoproteota archaeon
GTATAAATGCGAAGCACTTGAGTAACTTCCTATAATGCCTTAAATGAATTCTTAAGGAAATCTTATAGATGAGCAAGGAGAGGAGAAAAGAGAGGATCGCACAACCCAAAGACAGGAGGAAAATTTGATCAAACCCATAGAGGAATTCTCTGATCAGTTCTACACATCCACTCCTAGATTTTCCAATCGCTATGAGGGAAATTAATGAGAAGATGGGAGTGGCGGCATCTATACCGGAATTTAAAATGACTTTTTCCTCATCTCTCTTCCTATTTAAGATTATGCTTAGTTGAGTTGATGTAATTGTAGGAATGAGGGAAAATGGGATCGATGCAATAGTTGCGAGGAGAGAAGTTTTAAGCATAGTCTTAAACTTTAATCGGAAGAGGTTCAAGCTAAAACTACTCTTCCTCTTTCTAATTTCTAAATCCATCAATAGGTAAGGTAAGCTAAAGAAACCAGTAAATAAAGGAGTTAGTAAGGGAGGGGATATCTTGAGGACGAGAATGCCAGCTACTCCAGAGAGCAAAAAGATTAGGAACGCACCAATTCTATTATTCTCTCTCAGAAAGATGATTGAGAGGAAGATCAATAAGATTAGAGGTAAGAAACTTCTGAAGAATGGCCAGGCAAATCTTAGGATGAGCACATAAGTTGGTGCAAGGAGAATAGAGAAAATGATGCAGAGGAGAGAGCCAAATAAAACTAGAGGAGCATATCCTTCATGTTTCCTCAACAACCTACAGAGTGGGAAGTATGAGAACTCAGAGTTAGGGTCAACATATCTAAACAACATTAATCTCAAGCTGTCGAAGTACTTATAGAAGATAAAGAAAGGGATAGTGAAGAAGACTAAATCTTCTGGGGTAAGGAAATTTGAGAAGATGACTGTTAGTAGATTTGGATGGAGGACAGGGAGGAATATGGAAGCGATACCAACTGAGATACTTAAGAGTAAGGGGAGCATAGGAGCAAATTTTTAGATTTTCATTATTATCCTTTCTTAAACTATTCCGGAAGGAATCTCCCATTGAGGTTATTCAACTAGAAACCTTCCGATACTTTTCAAATTTTGATTTAAAGAAAAATGAGTTTCCCTTCTTTACCAACGTTTATTATCCTAGTTTTGCCTATCCTTTCTTCATCCCCAGCTCTTTCATGGACATGACCACAAAGGCAAAGCAACGGTTGCTCTTCCTCCACGAATTTCCTTATTGCCTTAGAACCTATCCTACTGCCAAGGAGAGTCTTATCCACAGTATTTATTGGTGGAGTGTGAGTAATTAAGATGAGATTTTCAACCCCTCTAAATCCTTCTAGACATTTCTTAAAGTAATTCTCATCCACCTCAAATGGTGTGGCAAAACCTCCCTCAAGACCTCCGCCACACCCAGCGAACCAAAAAGAATTTATTTTAACTTTCTTGCAATGTAGGTTAATCCACCCAAATTTCTCACAGACCCTCTCGATATCTTCTGGTGTTTCATTGTTTCCTGGAACTATAAGGAATTTTTTCTTGATCCCCTTTGCTAGCTTCTCAGCAATTTCATCCAGACATTCACCAAACCTGGAGAGATCTCCACAACAAACTACTATTTCACACTCCCTAGCCCTTTCGATCAACCTCTCAACAGCTTGGAAATCACAGTGTACGTCTGAAAAGGCAAAGAGTTTCATTTTTCCTTACTCCCTTTCTACAACGCTTCAACTTTAACTTTCTTTCCAATCTTTTTCTCAATTTTCTTAATCCTCTTTCCTCTCTTTCCAATGAGGTAAGGTATCTCTTTCTTGCTTATCCTTATTAAAACGACATCATCCTCAACTTCTATCTCAGCTTTCTCACCGATCTGACCAAGTTCCTTCTTTATTTTAGATACTAACCTACTTCTCCTCTTCTTCAGGATCTTCTCGACCGGAACAACGACGGTTTCTTCTCCAAACGTGTAGAGTTCATATTCCAACTTTCCACTTAAGAAATCTCGAATTTCAACTACCGGCCTAGTTAAATCCCTCTCCCTCATTCCAGTCGGCATCTTGACAGTCATCTTTAATTCATATACCTTCTCC
>JAPDJV010000031.1 GCA_029258925.1 Thermoproteota archaeon
GTAGTAGTTGTAGATTGTATGTACGGAGCCTCTAGCAATCTGGCACCTCGATTGTTGGAGAAGGTAGGTTGTAAAGTGGTAGCATTGAGAGCTAAGGCGTTAGGAGACTTTAATAAGATAAGGCCAGAGCCATTGCCTGATAATTTATCCCTACTTCAAGAAGAAGTTGTCAAGAATAAAGCCCTTTTCGGAGTTGCTTATGATGGAGATGCTGATAGATGCGTTTTTGTAGATGATCAAGGGAGGGTAATTGATGGTTCTGCAATGATAGCGATTTTCTCAAAATATTTACTAATGCGGAGGAAGGGAAAGATAATTGCTACAATAGATTGCTTAAGCGTCCTTGAGGATATAATATCGGAGTTTGGTGGTGAATTGATTTGGAGTAAAGTTGGGAGGACGAATGTCGAACAAGAGCTAGTTAAGAATAAGGCTTTGTTTGGAGGGGAGCAAAGCTCTCATTTTTACTTCCATGATTTCTATCCCTTCTCGGATGGAATGCTAGCGACTTTATATCTTGTGGAAATGTTGACCCAGAGTGCTGAGAGACTTTCCAGACTTGTGGATTCATTAAATTTACCTTTTTATGAAAAGGAAAGGGTAGATTGCGGTACACATGAGAGGAAGGAAAAAGTTCTAGAAGTTTTGAAGGAAGAGTTGGAAGAGAATGGCCTAGAAATGATTAAGATAGATGGATTTAAGTTCAAATATGATGAATGTTGGGTTTTGATAAGGGGGAGCAATACAGAACCGGCTATAAGAGTAAGCGTGGAGTCTTTTGATAAGAGCAAGTTAAAGGAAGTCAAAATGAAATTTCTGAAGAGGATAAATTCAATTCTCAAGGAATCCAGTTCTTGAGGAGTTGAGTAGGCTTTAAGTTTATAAAGAAAAGATGAGGATTATTTAGCATGAAAGGAGTAATTTTGGCCGGAGGTTTGGGAACGAGACTTAGACCATTGAGCAATTATATACCGAAACCGATGATTCCTATAGGGAAGAAGGAGAAACCATTGCTCGAGTACATAATAAAATTATTCAGGAGAAACGATGTGAAGGATTTGATTATAATTGGAAGTTATAAAATCTATCAGATTAAGAATTATTTTGGAGATGGCTCTAGATTTGGAGTTAAGATAAGTTATGTTGAGGATAAGCAAGAGGGAACGGCTGGCTGTATTTTGAGAGCTTGTCACTTAGTTGATAAGGATTTCATTGTTTATTACGGAGATATCTTGAGCAATATAAACTTGAAGAATATGATGAAATTCCATAAGAAGAGAAAATGCATAGCTACGATAGCAGTTTCCTCAAATGTACCAGTTGAGGTTGGAGTAGTCAAAGTGAGAGATAGTAAAGTTGTATCGTTTATCGAAAAGCCGAAGATAAAACTCTATACTAATATAGCTATTTATGTTGTCAAAGAGAAGATAATTGAGTACATTAGGGAACTTAAGGGGAGGAAG
This sequence comes from Thermoproteota archaeon, assembly GCA_029258925.1. Taxonomy (GTDB): domain Archaea; phylum Thermoproteota; class Thermoprotei_A; order EX4484-217-1; family JAPDJV01; genus JAPDJV01. The sequence continues at coordinate 1,464 of JAPDJV010000031.1, forward strand.
AATAAAGTAGATTTTGCTAAGGACGTCTTCCCTTATGTCTTGAGAAAAGGGGAGGAGATTGCTGCTTATGTGACGAATTGTTACTGGAATGACATAGGGAACTTAGCTAAATATGAGAAATTGAATCATGAGGAGATATCTAGAATTTTCAGTTGGGTTGAGGAAGAATGAGACATTTTCTAGTTTTTTCAAGGACAGGGAGAACTAAGGGAGATTTTAGAGATCTGAGAAAAGCCGGAAGATTAGATGTTGTGGTTCATTGCTTAATTTCTGCTCTTTTCCTCTCAGGAAGGATAAGGAAGGATGTAATTTTCCATGCGATTTTGACAGGTGCTCCTAGACCTCCTATTCATTTGGAATTTG
>JAPDJV010000039.1 GCA_029258925.1 Thermoproteota archaeon
TGATAATTCTTTTCCATAAGCATCTCTATCTAGGGAAGAAATTGTAGTAGTCAATCCCTTATCGTGAACGCTCGAGAGTACTGGTGGGCCAACTCTTATCCTCCTCTTCCTCTGCTCTTCATCAAATGCCCTCCATTCAGGCTCCCTACTAACTAATTTATAGTCTATTACTAGACCGCAACTTGAGCAAATGATCTCTGCAGTGTTTGGATCCTCTATTAACTCCTTACTTCCACATTCCGGACATTGGGCGTAGGTTGGTTCATAAGATGGTAGTGGTTTCTCAATTTCCTTTGGAGGAGGTAAGATCCCCTTCGCCCTCAATCTTTTTTCTATCTCTAGAATTTCCTCTTGAAGCGGCTTTATCTCCTCTGACTTCAACTCATATTCAATCTCTAAAGGGATATGTCTAGAATTAATTACAACGCCCTCCCTCAAGATCTCTTCGAGTTTCTCATCTTTCTTCAATTTTGCTATGAGCGTCGTGTCTCGAATGTCTAACTCCTCAAAATCTGCTTTCGAGAGGAATAGAAAGTCTATCTTGGAATCTTGAGGATAACTCAAATTGATGATTAGCCTATTACCCTCTTCCTTTAAAGTACATTCAAGGCTCATTTGGTTAATACCAACTTACGATTACCAATTATGTCTGCCTTATCCTTCTTACTCTAGCCTGAAAAGCCATATCGTCTAAAACCTCGAATGGGATTCCTAAGATCTCTGCGATCTTTTTAAGTTTCCCTCTTGGAGGAATGATACGACCCCTCTCTATGTCAGAGATATAACTATTCGTTTTATAACCAAGCTCCTTAGCCAATTGCCGCTGAGTCAAACCTTTCTGTATCCTCAATTGCCTCAACTTTTGTCCAAAATTAATTGAATTCTCTACTTTCGGGGACTCGTACCCGGGCTTGCTTAACAACGATCTCAACTTCTCAACTCTAACTTTGTAGATAACTTCACTCTCATTCTCGATTCTCTCCACTATTCCAGAAGTTGCTAATTCATTAAGTGTGCGTATCACCCATATCCTTGTACCTTTATGTTCGTTTCCCCTAAATTTCTTCCAAATATCCTCCCATCTCAAGATATTGCTTTCCTTAACCAAATCTTCTATGATTTCCAAGTAAGCCCTCTTCGAAGGAGTTAACTTGAACTCTTTTTGTTCCTTTTCTAGTGAGGTCAAAACTTGGGTTTCGAGATTTCTCGAGGCTCCTTTTTCTGGAATTACTTCGTCTCGACGAATCTCATTTTCTAAAGAAGGCATATATTCAAAAGATTCTAAAGTAAAACCTCCGCGTAAATCTAGACCAACATTTTGGAATATCTCACTCCCTTCCTCATTTCTCCTCCTGTAAGCTATATCAATCTTCCCTTCCTTGAGATTTACATTTATACCTATAGAACCATCTGAATCGGAGATACTGATCTTATAAGTCCCTACCCCTCCTTTAAGGACTTTGAATCTCGTCTCCCTTCTCACCCTATTCAAGAATGGATTCGGATTTATAAAGATTTCTTCTTGGAGAGTGGTAAAAATGGGCCCGCTGGGATTTGAACCCAGGACCTTTCGGTTATCAGCCGAACGCTCCACCAGGCTAAGCTACGGGCCCTCTTCTTTCAGTTATTTTTAGTTTCCATCAATTTTATATCTTTTCCTATTTTTAGTTATCTCGATGATAATTTTAGAGAAGTTAAAGAAGACTCCAACGGGGAGAGAAAAAGTCGAAG
>JAPDJV010000019.1 GCA_029258925.1 Thermoproteota archaeon
ATTCAGAACTGAGAAACCCTATCCTCTCCCCACTACTCCTTATTAAAATCTTCTCCCCCACAAGTAGAGAGACCAGTGAATTTTATTTAAGAATTTCTCTCCTTTAAAACATAACGACTGAATCGAAATTTTTCAAAGAACGAGGCAATTCATGCAATTTACTCCAATAATCCACCCTATGACTAAAATAAGGAGGAATGCTATCCAGTACTTTCTCCTCCTAAATTTCTCACACAGAAAAATTGTGAAGAGGAGCCAACCAGCGAAGTAACTACAAACAGGAAAATTTAGAGAACTGAGAATAACAAATAAATTGTAGCCTGAGGTCCAGAAAGTCCATTCGATTGAGAGGAAGTGAAGGAATAGGAAAAGAAAGTATGAAAGGAGGAAGAAATTTTCCTTCTTCTTCAGGAAGTTGCTTAACGAGAAGAGAGAAGCGAGGATAGAAGAAAATGCTAGAATTGCTCCTACTAGTGGGAGTGTCATAGGAGTTAAGAGAAGAAAAGGTTTATAAAATTCTTTCTCTTCCTAACGTTTATGAGAAATCTCATTTCGTTCTTCCTAATCTTGGCGCTTTTAATTATTCCTTCCCTCTCCTTTGGTATTCTTGACTTCGATTTGAGAGAAGTTGTTAGGGAGAATCAAGACATAATTTTCCCTGCTATCCTAGCTGCCCTTGTCATGGTAATAGTTAACTTCGCTTTAAAAAGAAGTCAACCAAGACTAGCTGCACCAGTTAGCTTCTTTATTGGCTTATTCGTCTTCTTCTATCTCCTAGCAAACCCTCAATTTGGAAGAGTGGAAATCTATGGTGGTTACTCAATTTATGGGGTAATTGGAGATTTCCTCCCTTGGATCATCTTATTGTTAATGTTCGTAATAATCTGGTATATGCGTGGGAGGTTCAATTGGATAACTAAGACAATTATAGGGGTTATCCTCTTAATCGTCCTCCCCATGTTTAGTGATATTTTCACGCTAATCCTCGGTCCTTACACCTCGTGGATAACTTTCCTCTTACCAATAGCCATCATAGTCTGGGGATTATTTGATCTGTTGTCACAAGTTAGGGAAAGAGAATTGAGATAAAGTCAACAAAATATTTATTAATGGTGGTTTTCTACTCTCCTCTAATGGCAACAGCAAATACAGCTGCTGTAGGCTTCAGGAGTGTTTTCCAGATTTTGGATAAGCTTGGGGTCTTTGATGTTTTCCTACCCTTCCTTCTAATCTTCGCTATCATCTTCGGCATCCTGGAGAGGACTGAGGTATTTGGAAAGGAGAGGAAGGATATAAATGCTGTAGTAGCTCTTTCCATGGCCTTCATAGCTGTGGCTGCAGCTTGGGTAACCCATGCTATTAGAGTATTCTCAGAATTTACTGGGGTTGCCTCAATCGTAATTGTCTGTTTCCTTATGCTGAATACCTTAATTGCTGGTGAACAAGCGAAATTGCCAAAGTGGTTGAAATACGGTGGTATGGTTGGTGTAATTGTCGTGATCCTATATG
>JAPDJV010000025.1 GCA_029258925.1 Thermoproteota archaeon
ATTCAGAACTGAGAAACCCTATCCTCTCCCCACTACTCCTTATTAAAATCTTCTCCCCCACAAGTAGAGAGACCAGTGAATTTTATTTAAGAATTTCTCTCCTTTAAAACATAACGACTGAATCGAAGTTTTTCAAAGAACGAGGCAATTCATGCAATTTACTCCAATAATCCACCCTACGACTAAAATAAGGAGGAATGCTACCCAGTACTTCCTCCTCTTAAATTTCTCACACAGAAAAATTGTGAAGAGGAGCCAACCAGCGAAGTAGCTGCAAACAGGAAAATTTAGAGAACTGAGGATAACAAATAAATTGTAGCCTGAGGTCCAGAAAGTCCATTCGATTGAGAGGAAGTGGAGGAATAGGAAAAGAAAGTATGAAAGGAGGAAGAAATTTTCCTTCTTCTTCAGGAAGTTGCTTAATGAGAAGAGGGAAGCGAAGATAGAGGAAAGTGCTAGAATTGCTCCTACTAGTGGGAGTGTCATAGGAGTTAAGAGAAGAAAAGGTTTATAAAATTCTTTCTCTTCCTAACGTTTATGAGAAATCTCATTTCGTTCTTCCTGATCTTGGCGCTTTTAATTACTCCTTCCCTCTCCTTTGGTATTCTTGACTTCGATTTGAGAGAAGTTGTTAGGGAAAATCAAGATATAATTTTCCCTGCTATCTTGGCTGCCCTTGTCATGGTAATAATTAACTTCGCTTTAAAAAGAAGTCAACCAAGACTAGCTGCACCAGTTAGCTTCTTTATTGGCTTATTCGTCTTCTTCTATCTCTTAGCAAATCCCCAGTTCGGAGAAATAAAAATCTACGGCGGTTACTCAATTTACAGGGTAGTCGAAGACTTCCTCCCTTGGATCATCTTACTGCTAATGTTTATAATAATTTGGTATATGCGTGGGAGATTTAATTGGATAACTAAGATAATTGTAGGGGTTATCCTCTTAATCGTCCTTCCCATGTTTAGTGATATTTTTATGCTAATCCTCGGTCCTTACACCTCATGGATAACTTTCCTCTTACCAATAGCTATTATAGTATGGGGGTTATTTGATCTGTTGTCACAAGTTAGGGAAAGAGAATTGAAATAAAGTCAACAAAATATTTATTAATGGTGGTTTTCTACTCTCCTCTAATGGCAACAGCCAATGCAACTGCCGTAGGCTTCAGGAGTGTTTTCCAGATTTTAGATAAGCTTGGGGTCTTTGACGTTTTTCTACCCTTCCTCCTAATCTTTGCTATCATCTTCGGCATCCTAGAGAGGACTGAAGTATTTGGAAAGGAAAGAAAGGATATAAATGCCGTAGTAGCCCTTTCCATGGCCTTCATAGCTGTGGCTGCAGCTTGGGTAACCCATGCTATTAGAGTATTCTCAGAATTTACGGGGGTTGCCTCAATCGTAATTGTCTGTTTCCTTATGCTGAATACCTTAATTGCTGGTGAACAAGCGAAATTGCCAAAGTGGTTGAAATACGGTGGTATGGTTGGTGTAATTGTCGTGATCCTATATG
>JAPDJV010000054.1 GCA_029258925.1 Thermoproteota archaeon
TCTGCGTTCTCCCTTTTTACCCCTCTTATGCGTTTCCATTATACTCAAAAAAGAGTAGATCTCGACCCAATGTACGATGTCGTATAATCTCTGTTATACGACATGATGGTACCTGGTGAAGTTTAAAAATGAAGGTCTCGCCTTTCGATGATTTCTTGACAAAGCCCTCTATATTGCCAGAATTCGTTATAATTCTGTCTCCAGCCTTTATCCAATACCCGAAGTCTCCCCTTACCGCCTTATAGAAATAAGCACGGACAGTATTGAAGACATAATCTGAATTCCAAACAAACATTCCCTTCCCCCATTTTTAAGAAAAACCAAATAGTATGGAAACTTTAGTAGAAAAAAGCACGTGGTTGTGGAATATAACCTTTAAGAAAAACTAAATAGTATGAAAGCACAAAAGCATACTGGAAAATACTCTCCTGCTTCTCGTAGGGTATTGATTATCGACAATTATAAGAAATATATTATATACAAGCTATGATATACAATATATGGTGATGTATATGAAATCACCTTCCACCGGAATATACTTTCGCGTCAACAAGAAGCTCTTAGAAGAGTTCACACGCGTTGCAACGTCCTTAGGATTATCTAGGAGCGAAGCGATACGTAGGGCTATGGAGCTCTTCATAGAGAAGTATCGTAGAAATGAAAAAACCTTCACGGAGGAGATGAGGGGCATTCTCAAGGGCAGCAAGCTCTCCTCAAGGGATCTGGAAGAGATGTATATGGTGATCAGATGATATTTATCGATTCGTCCGTATTCCTTATCTTATACCTAGACGAGCCCGGCGCAGATAGTGCCAAGGAAATCCTCGAAAACGTTGAGACGAACAATGTCGAAGGAATAATCACACCTCTCGTTTTGGAGGAAGTGACGTTCAAAGTAATATTTGCTGAAGCAAGTAGAATACTCAATACAAGAAATATCTGGAAAATAAGAAACGTCCTGAAAAGGAATCCCTCTTTACGCAGAGAGATTTCCAACGTGCTTAAAAAAGTCAAAAGCCACATTGATGCGCTGAAGAAGGGAGGACTGAGGGTTGTTGATATCCATCCCACGGACTGGTATAATGGCCTTAATTACGTTATCAAGTATGGGACCCTTCCTGCAGACTCTATACACCTTGCAGTTATGGAGAGGCTCAACATAAACACGATAGCAACGTTCGACGATGACTTCAGACTTGTTGAGGGCATAAATGTAATACCTTCCCCTTAAGGCAGTTTAAGCATCTTTTATTAAGGATTTCGTCAGGAAGCGTTTAGAATACCTTGTAATTTTCTCAAATAACCCTAAATCATTTCTAAATTTATTTTAAAGAAGTTTTAACGCTATACTCCTTTTCTAGGCCAAACTAGTATCTTCGAGCTGATTCTTTTTATTTGTTCTAAATTAATAGATATTTAGAATTAGGTATTTTGCCCTTAACCACTTATCTTTAGTCTCGTTGGTTATGGTTATGTATTAACAAAGGGTGTTTGC
>JAPDJV010000023.1 GCA_029258925.1 Thermoproteota archaeon
TTTTGTGAATTTCTTCAACAATCTAACTTCTTGTTTCTTATTCATATCTAGCTTCTTTTTCACATACTCTACATGAAACGGAGTTCTGTCTACTGCACTTAACCATTGACCAGGAATAGTTTTATAGGCCGGTACGACACTGATCTTGATGCCAAAAACCTCAGCTTCTAGATAAGGATGTTCTGCGAATCTTTTTATGACATCTAATCCACTCAAAGCTTCTTCTGCGATTTTCAAACCAATTTCTTCTAATCCTCTTCTGCTAATCGATGGCGGCATCAAAATGAAGATATCAACATCAGCTTCTCCACTTAACCACGTGTCTTTGGCAACAGATCCTCCTAAAATTACTTCGAAGCTTTCTAGGTATTTTGTTGCAGCTCTTCTAACTTTTTCTCTATATTCTTTGGCTATTTTCTCTATTTCTTTTTGGAGTTTTTTGATCGAGTCGATGTACGAGTTATGTATTTTCTGGAAATTGTGGAAGTATTTTTCTGATGTTTTTATAAGTGATTTACATACGTTTAATACCGCTTTGAGGACTTTCTCTTCTTTTTTTGACAAAGTCGTCCCCTCAATCTATTATTACGTTAATTTTTTACTTAAACATTTACCTTTCAGCTTTTACCTCTAATTTAATGTCTTTTTCTTTATATATGAATTTTACCACAATTACTTTTTGTTGCTTCTTTCTAGTGTATTATCTCTCTGGCTGGATTTTCCTTTATGCTTCTAACCGGTCTCAATGTTGTTGTTATGCTGTTTTATTTATTATCATAGTGATGATAATAGTATTACTAGTAGTGTCATGTATGTTGCGTGTGCTGCTATGGTTGTTATGATTCTGTATTCTCGTATTTGGAGTAGTGCTCCTAGTGTGATGGAGAGAATTATGTATGAAGGTAAAGCTAGCAGTATGCTTATTATTCCTATGTTTGGGTATCCTATTGTTGAGGCGCTTTGCGGGTAGAATATGACGTGGAGGAGGGAGAAGATTAGTGCTGCTGCCAGTAGCCCCTTCCATTTCCCCCAACTGCTTTCTAATCCTTGCTGTAGGAATCCTCTTGTTGATACTTCTTCGCATGGCGCCACCAGTAATGTGACTGAGAGGAGGAGTATTGCGAGTTGGGCCGGGTTTGCCGCTGAGAACGGTGCGTTTATCCGGGAGATTACCTCCTCTGCAAGTAATAGGGATACTATCCCGTAGAAGGGTCCGTAAAGCAGTTGGAGTATCGCTTGTAGGGTGAGAGTCGTCAGGGTCGAGGTGACGTTCGCCGTCCACATCATTCCTATCCCTGCCAATGCCCCTATTAGG
>JAPDJV010000034.1 GCA_029258925.1 Thermoproteota archaeon
CCACTTAAGAGGTTGTTAATGCTTGGCAGGATTAGACCAAGTAAGGAAGCGATAGATGCTCACCTGAATAGAGCTAAAGCCCTATTGAATGCAACTAATATTCACATGCTCGCCGCATTAGATGATTTGTATTGGGCTTGTATAGATGCTGCAGACGCATTGCTAATGCACTTAGATATTCCAGTACCTTCTCCAAAGGATATAGTAGAAGTATTTAGGAATGAATTGCCGAAGAAGATCGAGGTAAAAGACGAATATATCCAAACTCTCGATGAGATGGTTAAGGTAATGAAATCCATAGCTAGGAGAGAGAAGACAACAGCTACTGCCCAAGAACTTGAAAAATATAAAGAAAAAGTAAGGAAATTCATTGAGTTCGTTGAGAACTCAATGAAAAGTTAATGCCTACCCTGCCCTCAACGCAGAATAGAGTTTAGTCAATAATTGAGCCCTCTGCACTGGATCTTCCACTTTACTGTAATTTGCGCTAATCTCCTTCAAGAGCTGGGATTTAGCTTTATCTATGTTAATCACAGATAACCAATCCCTATATGCGCTTCCTGTAAGTTTTGTAAGATTGCTGGCATTTTCGAGGCTTTGATTAACGAAACTTCCGAGATAGGGTGCTAGTGGGTTGTCTGGATACTTTTCTAGGAGCGAATTCCATATCCCCCCAACCGCGCTCCAGTCAACTCTGCCCAGTGATTCGAGGGTTAGAGTGCTTGATACAATTTGTTCCAGTAGGGATGGTTTCTCAGCCATATTATCACCATCTTGGAGTAGTTACTATTGATATATAAGCATTTCGGTAGTGAAATAGCATAGAAGTTATAAATACTCTTTAATTTTTGGAAGATATGGAAGGAAAAAGTGCCGGGAGAGAGGAAAAAGGGGGAGAAATAAATAAAGAGGACGAAGAGAAGGGTAAAGTTCGGAGATTCCCCTATAATTTAGCTGGAGTTTCTCAACTTAAG